>JACQZR010000193.1 GCA_016213775.1 Acidobacteriota bacterium | reverse complement strand
GAGCCGCGCCACGCATCGAGGAGTCCGATGGCCGGTGCAAGTACACCGGCTTCTGGGAGAGCTACAAATACGCTGGCGGCTTCCCGACGCAATGGTGGAGCGCGGGCCACGCGAAACGAACCGCACCCGCCAACGCGCTCGACGTTCGCAAGGTGCGGATCACCTACTCGAAGTCTGAAACGCACGATCTGTATCTCGGGACGTTCCTGTACACCGACTGTGGAAAGATCAACGTCTCGGTTGACGGCGTCGTCACCACGCACGATCTCAACCTCGCGGAGTTCGGCGGCACGACGGCAAACCTCAAGGTCCGCGGCAACGTTACCGCCGGAAACCACACCGTCGAAATCACCGCTCTGTACGAGAAGAACGCCGCGTCCACCGGGTACTACTTTTACTTCGATTACCTGTGGCCGATGGTGCCGCAGGACGTTCCGGATGCGCCGGAGATTCTTTCGGACGTGTCGCTCGCCATCGACTTCGACACGGACCACGGCTACAAGAAGCCGCCCGCCTGGCACCTCTGGCACCTTCAGAAGCTCGGGCTACAGGGTCATGCCGACGTGTACATGGGCGTCTTCTGGAACAACAAGCGGCGGCGCGTGGGCGCTACGTACCCGTATGCGACCATCGAGTTCTCGGGCAGCCCCGTTCCGGGCGACGTGGCGTCCATCACGATCTCCGGGACCACCATCAACCACGCTATCGGCCACGGCGACACGCTTCAGAGCGTCGTGAGCCAGATGCGCGCCGCGCTCAACGGCACGTTCGTGGGCGTTTGGGCCGACGACAATTTCGGAACCAGCGCGACGCTGCGCATTCAGTCGAAGGCTCCCTCGTGGACGTTCCCATCGATCTCCGTCGGCGAGCCGAACTCCGTAACCCTCACGCTTACGGACAACCTCGGGTCGGCGGGCGACGAGGGCGATTGGGAGTTGATCGACTCGGTCTCGCCGGTCATGACCGAGGGCGCGCGGAAGTGGATTCGTGACCTCGCGGGCCAGTTTCAGTCGGCGGGCATCACCGCGTCGTTCGCGTTCTCGATGGAGGTCTACAATCCTCCGGCCGCGATGCGGGCGAAGTACTTGCTGTACACCGGAGGCGTGGTCCAGCCAGGCGCGGACGTATTCCTTGAGATCCCGTCGCACCAAATGCACTTCGGGCAACGCGTCCGGAACTACCTGCGCCAGATGTATAAGGAATGCGCCGACGAGATCGCGGCGGCGGGCGCGCCGGTGGTGCTCCAGTTCGGCGAGACCCAGTGGTGGTACTTCCCCAACACCTCGCAGGACCCGAACGGCGGGATGGGCTTCTACGATCAGGAAACCATCGACGCCTTCCAAGCCGCGAAGGGTCACCAGATCTGGCCGTTCACGGCGAACACGGATGATCCCGCAGGCGATCCTGCGCATCCGTACGAGACCGCCAACTTCTTGCGCGACCGCATCTGGCAGTACTGCGCTGATGTGATGGCGCACGTCCGCTCCTACCATCCGACCGCCGTGTTCGAGTGCCTCTGGCCGCTCGACGCGAACCAGGGGAAGCCCGCCCCGGACGCTGCGTTCCGGAAGCTTCTGATGCACGTCAACTTGCCCATCGAGTGGAAGACCTCCTCGTACGGGATCAAGTACTTCCGGTGCGAGGGATTCGATTACGACGTGTGGCAGAAGAACTCCGTCCGGATGCGCCAGACCATCACGTACGCGAACCAGGTCCTGGGCCGACCCGCCGCGGAGTGCGTTTATCTGGCGGGCATCTACGGTCCGCCGGACCCGCCGATCCCTCAGGCGTACGGGATGTGGCGCGCGGCGAAGCTCTACTCGATGTGCTTCTGGGCGTTCGATCAGTTCTGCTTGAACAGCAGGCCGATCCCGCTCGAAGCATGGACCCAAGCGCGGGCCACGGCGGTCGCCTACCACAAGCCTCGCGCGGCGCGCGCGCTGGAGGCCACCTTCGCGGTGCCGGTTGTCTCAACCGCATCGGGCGCAATGAACCGATTCAAGTTGAACGAGGGCAAGCTCAATGGCGACTAACTACCCGACCGCGATTGACGACGCGTCAAGCCTGTACTCGCCAGCGGATGCGTTCTCGACCAAGCCGCTCGACACCACGGCTACGCAGCAGATCCTCGCGGGCGACTCGACCGTTAGCGTCGCGTCCACTGATGGCTTCGCCGCTGCATACGGCATTCTCTCGATCAACGACGAGTTGATCATCTACACCGCGAAGAACACGACGCAGTTCACCGGATGCCAGCGGGGAGCCTTCGGCACGTCGGCGGCGCAGCACTCCTCCGGCGTTGCGGTGAAGGCGAACATGGTCTCCGGCTTCCTGACCGCGCTCCAGTCAGCAGTGCTCGCCATTGAGAGCGAAGTGGGCGTAACGTCCGCGCGGAACTACGTCCGCAAGGACGGCGCGGTCACGATCACCGGCATGAAGACCTTTGTGGACGGCGCGGAGTTTGGCGCGGGAGCCAAGGCTGCGACCGCCTTGTGCGGCTGCCCAACGACGGCGCGTTGCGGTGGCGCAAGGCAGTCAACTCCGGTGACCTCGGAATGAGCCTGAACGCCGCGAACCACGTCGCCATGGAAGCGATCATCGACTTCGCGGTTGGCCAGACGTTCGGCGCGTTCTCGTATCCGGATGCCACGACTGGGAGCAAGGGCATCGTCCAGATCGACGCCGTCGGCGGAATCGCCGTTAACGCGGGCGTTATCTCGCTCGCCAACTCCGGTGCTTCGCCCGGCACCCACACCAAGGTCACGGTCGATGCCAAGGGCCGCGTCACGACAGGAGCTTCCCTCGCAGCCGGTGACCTGCCATCGCACACCCACGTGGCCGGCGACATCGCCAGCGGCGCATTCGGCGTCCCGCGTGGCGGTACCGGGCTGACCACGGTCGCCGCCAACAAGCTCCTTTATTCACCGTCTCAAGATACGCTCGCCGAGTTGAGCATCGGATCCGGTCTGTCGCTCGCAGGAGGGGTGCTTGCGCTCGGCAGCCACAGCCATGCCGAGTCCGACGTAACTGGACTCGTGTCGGACTTGGCTGCTCGACCGCTCAAAGGCCTTGGCTTCGCGCCTTCCCGTGCGGCGGTCATCAACTCCGCCGGAGCGATCGACGGGGCCCTCGGGAACATCGGCGACTGTGTGCTCGTGGACGGCACATCCGCGGCGAAGGCGAACGCGAGCCATTCCCATCCCGCAACAGACATCGTCTCCGGCTCATTGGGCCTGGCGCGAGGAGGCTCTGGAGCGGATCTCTCCGCTACAGGCCCCGGCTTCCTGCGCCAGGACGCGACCGGCAACGCAGTCACCGTCGGCCCCATCGCCCTGGCAGACCTGCCCGCGCAGTTGCAGCAATATGGCGCGTTCCAGACTATCGGTGGCGACCTGGAAAACATGCTCAAGCGGTCCGAGGACTTCTCGACCGTCTGGAGCACCGATGGCGGCTCCTGCTCGGTGGCGGCGAACATTACCGATACGCCGGCGCCGGATGGCAACCAGACCGCCGACAAGCTGACCTCGAACGGTGATTCGGCCAAGATCCAGCAGCAAGTCGCCGGTCTGACCGACGGCGGCACCTACGCATTCTATGTGTGGGTAAAGGTCGCCAGCGGCACGCGCAAGGTCTCGCTCGCCATCGTGGACAACACCTACGCGAGCTACCTGGCTGCGCCTACGCAGGTAACGCTCACCACTTCCTGGCAACGGTTCAAGATCACGGGCACGCTCGCTGCCGGCCAGACCGGGCTCTGGGTGGTGGTCCGCAACTACACCGGCAACGGCGACGAGTGGACGAACGGCGCGGTCATCTACTTGTGGGGCGCCTGCCTTCAGGAGGGCAACGATCCGAGGCGCACCCATGTGCGCACGTGGGATTCGCGGGTTCCTCGCAACCCTGCCGGCGCCGCTCTCGCCGCGACGGTAATTACCGCGATCAACAGCAGTGAAGCGCCGCTCACCATCTACGGTCCCGGCTCCAACCTCGCTGACAAGACGCTGCTCCAAGTGACGAGCGGCGGTGAGTTGATCATCGCAGGTGGCTCCGGCAACGGCTACCGCCTGGCGGAACTGATGAGCGCCACCAGCCCTAGCGGCTGGTCCGGTGTGCTTAAGGTGAAAACTCCGGCGGGCGCAATACTCGGCTACATCCTGCTCCACACAAACCCATGAAGATCCACCTGGACCACATCCAACGTTTGAATCTCCACGCTCTCCTCGGTGCTCAGCGTGGCGACGTTGCCACCATTCGCGCGCTCTGGGCCATCCAGGACAAGCTCGCGCTCACCCCCGACGAGGAGAAGGCCATCGAATTCAAGCGTGAAGTCGTCTTCGGCCAGGAGCGGCTGACGTGGAATCCTGCACTCATCGTACCGGCGAGGGAGTTTGAGTTAACGGATGCCGAGATCGCCCGTATCGGCGCTGTGCTCGACACCTGGGCAGGCTACGGAGTAAACGCCGACCGGCGCTGGTTGGAACCGCTCCTGCGACTGTTTGAAGCCTCCAACACAGGCTGAAACCGCGCCTCACGTGATGATCTTCTTTCTCACCGCGTAAAGAACGATCTCTGCCGTGTTGTGCAGGTTCAGCTTTTGCATGAGGTGCATCCGGTGTGTCTCAACGGTGTAGGGGCTGACGTTGAGCACCGTGGCAACCTCCTTGTTCGATTTCCCCTCAGCCAACAGTTGGATGATCTCCTTCTCTCGCGCGGTCAGCAGTTCGTAAGAGTCCTGAAGTCCTCTACTCTGCAGTTGGCGTACGTAATCCTCAGCCAAGGCCTGTGCGATAGCTGGACTGAAGAAGGACTTACCAGCAGCCGCGGCGCGGACCGCCCGCACCAGGTCGACCTCAGCCGAGTCTTTCAGCAGGTAACCCTTTACGCCAACCGTCAACGCGCGCGTCAGGAACTCTTCGTCCGTATACATGCTCAGGATGATGATTCTGGTCTCCGGGCTCCGCCGGAGTACCTGCTCCGCTGCGTCAATCCCATTCAACTGGGGCATGGCGATATCCATGACGATGATGTGAGGATCGAGTTCCTCCGCCAAGCGAACGGCTTCTCTGCCGTCGCCGGCTTCACCGACGACTTCGATATCTTCCTGCCTCTCCAGAAGGAACCGCAGGCCTTTCCTCACTATTCCATGATCATCGGCAACCAGAATCCTGGTCTTCGTCATACGGCCACCTCCGTGGACGCCGGGACCTCGCAACGCAACAGCGCGCCCTTCGAAGGCCGCGACAAGATCTCTATCCTTCCACCTAATTCTCTTACTCGCTCCTCGGCACCCAGTAATCCCAATCCGCGCGAGCGTGCCGCGGGAACATCGAAGCCGACGCCATTGTCCTCCACAGTCACAGCGATCGTGCCGGCGCCCCCATGCACGGTAATCCTGATCTGGCTGGCCCTTGCATGACGCGCGCAGTTGGTCAAAGCTTCTTGCACCACTCGATACACGCACGTGCGATGCGTATCCGCAAGTCTGTCGAGACTCCCATCGATCTGGATTTCGACTGGCACGCTACTTCGGCGCGTGAACTCCCGCGCCTGCCATTTCAGCGCTGGTCCCAAACCCAGTTCGTCCAGCACCGACGGACGCAGCCCCATCGATATGTCCCTGACGGTGCGCAACGTTTCCTCGGCGAGTTTCTTTGCCCCAGCCATATGTTCTGCAAAACCGCCGCCGGCGTCCTGCCGGAACTCCTCGATGTTGCCGAGTTCCATGCGCAGCGCTGTCAGCATCTGTCCCACCTGGTCGTGCAGCTCTCGGGAAATGCTTTTGCGTTCATCCTCTTGAGCCTTGGAAAGCCTCAACGATAACCGCCTCAGATCCTGAGCGTCGCGTTCAATTTGCCGAAGGTGCAGTGCAGCACTGGCTTCGAGTGAGCGAGTTCTCACGATACTGACTAACGCAACAACGGCACCCAGCAGAAGCGCTGCAGCAGCAACGTGCCTCAGGTAACTCTTCAGATCCTCTTGTGTTTTTACAATCTCTTGCTGGCGCAGTCGTGACTGCGCCGAACTCACATTTTCGATCTCGGAGGCGAGTTGAAAGACGGCCTGCCGCTGAGGAGCCACTCGTTGGCGGAGAAACCCTGGGCCTTCCGCTGCCTTCTGCGCTGGCAACCATCCGAAGACAGGTTCCGCTGCCCGCCAGTAGTCCTCGATGACATTCCGCAGACGTTGTACTTCCGGGCGATCCTTCAGCACCCACTGCTCCTGCAACGTCTGTATGTGATTCTGAGCAGACCTGCGGAGGTCCTCGAGGACCCGCCGTTGTTGATTGGAGACATTCGGGGATCGCTCCAGTAAGTAATCCCGGAGCAGAACCGCGAAGAGAAAGATTTCAGATCGCAACACCGCGAGCACGCGGCTGGATTCCTCGTTCGCCTGCTGAAGCGCCTGCACGTCCACGCGGACCTGTTCCATGCGGTTATGCAAAGCCGCCGAGGAGAGTCCAATCAGCACGAGCAAGGCGCTGAAGCCGATGAGTAAGAAGGGCCAGCTTCGCATTTTCATAACACCCATATGTTAAGTCACTTCAGGCTCACTGAATTCGGCACTCGACGCCGGCGAACTGAGTTGTGTACTCTCATGACGGATAACACCTCTTGTTCAGATTGGGTCTGGGCGCCCATTTTCGCCGGAACTTGCCGGACGAACGCAAGAGTCAGAACGGAGTGAAGCCGGTCACGCCTATCAGCATAACGGCATGGCGGTGGCCCGCGTTCCCAGCGCTAGTCTGGAAACAGTCGGCGGAACTACTTCCGAGCTCCCTTGCGGACTCCGGCTTTCGGAGGTGCCTCGTGCTCCAGGATGAGCCGCAGCTTTGACACATTCAAGCGGGACTGAAGCACTTTGGTGAGCATCACCTCCGCGGTAGAGTCCAGCGGAGTTTCCGCTTTGTACCGTACTCGCACCACGATGTCTTCCGAAGTGAACCCAACTTCGTAGGAAAGCAGTGGCGCCGACTCGGCGGGCCAGACCTCCTTCAGCGGCTGTTCGAGACGTGCAATCAACTCGGTTCGGGTGGAGTCCAGGTCTCGTGGCGGAGCCGGTGCTGGCGGGGTGCGAAACCGCTCGCGGAGCCTCGCCAGTTCCTCCTCACTGGCCACCTTGCGGACGGCAACGGTAACCTCCTTTCCCGTTCGGCGGAGCAGCAGTTTCTCGGCTTCCCGGATTTTGTCCTGGGGCACGGTCTCCGTGACGATCATTCTGAGGATGATCCGCTCGGGTGTCACATCCAGCAACTGGCTGAGGGTCATTGCCGGAGACGCCAACAATCGGGCCGCCTCGTTAGCGGCAGTCCGAGCCACTGTCTCTTCCCTCAACTGATACAGGGACTGGCGCAACGGAATGAACAGCGCACCGAGTGTGGCCACCAGCATCAGCACGCGCCAGCGCAGCTTGCCGATATCGCCGAAAGCCCGGGCCAGACGGGTGTTCATCAGCAATCGGTAGAGACGGTCGGAGCCCGCGTGCTCCAGGATCGAATAGTCGATCTTCATGCGGAGTTCCGGCGCGTCCATCCGGACGGCATAGAACGCGAGAAAGGCGCTCGCCATGATGGCAGCCAGGTTGGTCAGGAACAGCAACCCGGCGCCGGTGATAATCGGCCAGGAGAAACCGCCACCAACGCCAAACCCGACCGTGCACAGGGGTGGCATCAGCGCAACGGCGATGGCCACGCCGGGCAACGCCGTGACACCGCCCCCGCCCCCGCCACGGCACACCACGATTGTACCGGCAAGCCCGGAAAAAAGCGCCACAACGAGATCGAGCAAGTTCGGATGCGTACGAGCAAGAATCTCCTGGGTTGGCGAGTGGAACGGCAGCAGCCACACGAGCGCGGCGGCGAACAGGATGGCGAACAGCGAGCTCAGCACTATGCTCAGCAGGGACTTGAGCCCCAGATAGAGATCCGCGGCGGCAAGTGCCAGCCCTCCGGCCAAAATCGGTCCCATGAGCGGCGAAATCAGCATTGCGCCGATGACGACCGCGGGGCTATCGAGCACCAGGCCGAGCGTGGCGATGCCTGCGGACAGGAGGAGCTCCAGAGTGTAGTTGAGGCTGAAGATCTCCGCGGAATCGAAGACCTGTAAGTAGACTTTCGGCTTCGATTCCTGGTCGATGGCCAGCAGGTGCTCAATACGGGTTCGGAAAGCTGGCGAGAAATCCATCCTTACGAATTGTAGATTACGCGAGCATCTCCTGTCTGAACTTAAGCCAGTCCCCGTCAACGTGGTACATACTGATTCGGGAGGCTTTTCACGCCTATGCGTATCTGGCTGACGGCATTTGGCGCCGTCGCGGTCCTTGTGTTCGCTGGGTTGACGTTCTGGTTGTGGCCACAAAGGCTCCAGCTTTCACCTGTGAAGCCCCCGGCTACCTTTGTCTCTCTCTCCGCAAACGGTGCGGCCGTCAGGTTGCCAGGGCAGACTCTGATCGCCGACCTGGCAACGTTTGACGACGAGTTGTTCGCATACCTGATGTTCGGTCACCTGCGCAATCTGGTTGCACGCGACGGGCGTCGCGCGTGGCTGACATACGAGAGGGAGGGGAAAGCGATCACTTATGTGATTAGACTCGGGCTTCACGACGACTTCCTGACCGCACTCCCATATCTCTTCAGATTACAGGTAGTTACCAGGATTACACAGGTCTCATATCGGTGGGTAATCCCGGAGGTGATCTCACGCTACGAGGCTCAGTCACAGGTTTTCGACACCGCCTACAATCTGCCAGCCCGCAAAAAGCTTGAGACCGTACCCCGCGCGGAACTGGTGGCCTACATCCGGCGATTCATCCGCTTCAAGGCCGCTACGGACGGACGAATCCGCCGTGGGATCGAGCCGATTCCCCATCCGCCAAGCCGGCCGGAAGCCCAACGCCTGGCGGAAGATATCATCACAGTGGCGGACTTCTTCTCACTTCCCCTGGACTTCTTCCTGGGCATTGGGGCGATGGAGAACAACTACATGAACGCGAAGGGCGACCTCGGCAACGCCGTGTGGAAGAGGCGCGCTGAGAAAGGCGATGTGATCCTCAAGCGCGGCCGTAAAGGTGTCCTGGTTTTGAACGAGTCCTCCGGCATCTGGCAAATTACGCGCGAGACACTGCGATACGCGCATCGCCTCTCACTTGCCCAGAAGCGCGATTACTCGGCATTGCCGGAACACCTGCGTCCGCCGAAGGACCTCGATCTCAACGACGTGCCGCCGGGGGTCCTTACGACCTATGCCGGCCTGTTCTTTCGCGACCTCCTGGATCGTTTCCGGGGAGATGTGGCAACCGCGGTGGGTGCCTACAACGGTGGTCCGGGAAACCCGAATCTGCAATACGAGGCCGGAGTCCGCACGGCGGCCGAGCATGCCAGAAGGGTCTTGGAACATGCGGCAACGCTCCAGGGCCGACCGGCCGCTGGCATGCGCTTCCTCACATCCGCCCGGTGAGCGCAATGTGCGTTCACACTGTTTGTTCGAACCGGATCAGCGGAAGGCATCGAAGCCGCCGGCGCAAGACGATATTGGAGGTGCGCATCGGCGGGGACAACCCGGCTCGGTCCGCTGCGAAACAGTCTCGGACGAGTTCGACTTGCGTGGCAAGTTCCACCTCTTGTCGAACCGGCAAACCGGCAGTTTCCATCGTCCTGACTCCTCGGGGCCGAAGCATGTGATACACTCCCGGCGACCCGTTCCGGTCTGGAATCGGGCGAGGAAGGGCAGACTGCGGCATCGAAGGCCCGGTTTCCATGGGTTTGTAGGATGTTCGACAGTCCCGTCCTCCCATTAAGCTCAAATGAGCAGACTGTATGAAGCCGGCAGACCTTGCGTTCCGCCATGGTGCACTCCACCTCGGCGAAGGCACAACTCGTTTTCGCGTCTGGGCGCCCTGGGCATTAGATGTCGCACTGCGGATCACTCATCCAGAGCCCCTGGTCACGGCCATGGGACAGTGTCGGGACGGCTACTGGGAAGTGTGCCTGGAAAACGGTGCTCCCGGCGCCCACTACCTCTACCAAATCGACGGCCGGCCGGGCAGGCCAGACCCAGCTTCACGATTCCAGCCAGAAGGAGTGCATGGACCTTCCGAAGTTGTGGAGGCGGCGTTCGAATGGCAGGACGGAGAATGGCGCGGACTGCCCCTTGAGCAGTGCGTCCTTTACGAGCTCCACGCCGGGACATTCACCCCGGAGGGAACGTTCGACGCCATCGTCCCTCGCCTCCAATACCTTCGCGACCTCGGCGTCACTTTCATCGAGTTGATGCCGGTTGCTCAGTTCCCAGGCGGCCGCAACTGGGGATACGACGGTGTCTACCCATTCGCGGTGCAGAACACGTATGGCGGCCCGAAGAGGCTCAAACGGCTGGTGAATGAGTGTCACAAGCTCGGCCTGGGCGTCGTTTTGGACGTTGTTTACAACCACCTCGGGCCCGAAGGAAACTACCTGCCGGGGTTTGGCCCGTATTTCACCCAGAGCTACAAGACTCCTTGGGGACCTGCTATCAACTTCGATGGTCCCGAAAGCGACGAAGTAAGGCGGTTCTTCATCGAGAACGCGCTTTATTGGATCCGCGAGTTCCACTTCGACGCGCTGCGGCTTGACGCGGTCCACGGCATCCTCGACCGCTCCGCTTACCCGTTCCTCGAAGAACTGGGCGATGAGGTGCGCGAAGAGGCGACCCGACTGAACCGGATCGTTCACGTCATGCCGGAAAGCGATCTCAACGATCCGCGCCTCATACGGGCCAAGGAACTAGGCGGTTTCGGCCTGGATGCCCAGTGGGCTGACGGCTTCCACCACGCGTTGCGCGTTCTGCTGACCGGCGACCGCAGCGGGTATTACCAGGACTTCGGCGAAGTTCACCATCTAACCAAGGCGTTCGAGGAAGGTTACGTTCATACGGGCGAGTACTCGCAGTACCGGCGGCGGCGTCACGGCGCGCCAACACGTGACATCCCGGCGTATCGATTCGTCGTCTTCTCCCAGAATCACGACCAGGTGGGGAACCGCATGCAGGGCGAGCGTTTCGGCAGCCTCGTATCGTTCGAAGACTCGAAACTAGCGGCAGCGGCGGTGATTCTCTCACCTCACGTCCCGCTCCTCTTCATGGGTGAAGAGTACGGCGAGACGGCGCCCTTTCTGTACTTCGTCAGCCACTCGGATCCGGATCTCGTGGAAGCGGTTCGCCGGGGAAGAAAGGGGGAGTTCGCCGCTTTCGCCTGGCAGGGCGAGCCTCCCGATCCACAGGCGGAGGAGACCTTCCTGCAATGTAAGCTCAATCTCGAACTCCGCAATTCCGGCAAGCACCAGGCACTGCATCGATATTACCGAGAGTTGTTTCGTCTCCGCCGTGAGGTCGCGGCACTGGCCGTGCTCAGCAAAGAGCAGATGTCGGTGGTGGCGGACGAAGTGTCTCAGGTCCTGTTCGTCAGGCGCTGGCACGGCGAGGACGAGGTTGTTCTGGTACTGTGTTTCTCTGAGGCCGGCGCTGCCGTCAACGTGCCTGTGCCGGCGGGACGCTGGTCGAAATTGCTCGATTCGTCCGATGCGCGGTGGCTCGGTCCCGGCGCTCTGCCCGAGCAGCTTGACTCTCCTGGCGAAATGGAGCTGGAATTGAAGAAAAGATCGGCAGTATTATACAGACGGCGGGTGGAGGCCTGAATGGAAAAATACGTCTGCATCCATGGTCATTTCTACCAGCCTCCGCGAGAGAATCCGTGGCTGGAAGCGATCGAGCTCCAGGATTCGGCCTACCCATACCACGACTGGAACCAGCGGATTACCGCGGAATGTTACGCACCAAACGGCGCTTCACGGATCCTCGATACCGGTAACCGGATCCGGCAGATTGTCAATAACTATTCAAGGATCAGCTTCAACTGCGGTCCCACGCTGCTGGCCTGGATGGAGCAGGACTGTCCGGATGTCTATCGCGCGATCCTCGCGGCCGATGAGGAAAGCCAGCGAAGATACTCCGGCCACGGTTCGGCGATGGCTCAAGCCTACAATCACATGATCCTTCCGCTGGCGAACGTCCGGGACAAGCGGACCCAGGTGCGGTGGGGCATTCACGACTTCGAGAAACGGTTCCGCCGCAAGCCGGAAGGGTTGTGGCTCCCGGAGACGGCCGTGGACATCGAGACGCTGGACATTCTTGCTGAGATGGGCACCAGGTTTACGGTACTCTCGCCGTACCAGGCGAGCCGGGTGCGGCCGCTCGGTGGCCATGCCTGGAAGGACGTGGGCGGCGGCCTGATCGACCCTTCAATGGCCTACCGGATTCGTCTGCCGTCACTGCGCTCGATGACCCTGTTTTTCTATGACGGCCCTATTTCGAAGGCAGTGGCTTTTGAGGATCTCCTGGCGCGAGGCGAGAACCTGGCGCAGCGGCTGTGCGAGGCCTTCTCCGATTCGCGTACCTGGCCGCAACTGGTCCACATCGCCACCGACGGCGAGACCTATGGCCACCATCGCAGCCATGGCGACATGGCGCTCGCTTACGCCCTACACCACATCGAGACCAACAATCTCGCTCGCTTGACAAACTACGGTGAGTTTCTGGAGCGGCATCCGCCAACCCAGGAAGTGCAGATCATTGAGAACAGTTCCTGGAGTTGCGTCCACGGCGTGGAGCGGTGGCGCGAGAACTGCGGATGCAACTCAGGGGGGCACTCCGGCTGGAATCAGGAGTGGCGTGCCCCGCTGCGGAATGCTCTCGACTGGGTGCGCGACAAGCTGGCAGTGCGCTTCGAAGAGGAGGGATGCGTGCTCCTCCGCGACCCCTGGAAGGCGCGCGATGCGTATATCGAGGTGATTCTGGACCGGTTGCCGGATAACGTGGACCGCTTTCTGGAGACTCATGCCAACCGGGAGCTCAAACCGGCCGAACGCATCCGCGCACTGCAGTTGCTGGAACTGCAGCGGCATGCCATGCTGATGTACACCAGTTGCGGCTGGTTCTTCGATGAGTTGTCGGGCATTGAGACCGTGCAGGTGATTCAATACGCCGGCCGCGCCCTGCAGCTTGGTCAAGAGCTGTTCGGTGACGGGCTCGAAGAAGGTTTCCTCAACCTGCTGGAGCGAGCCAAGAGCAACCTGCCCGAAAACCGTGACGGCCGGCTGATTTTCGACAAATTCGTGAAACCCGCGATGGTGAATCTGGAGAAGGTCGGGGCGCACTACGCTATTAGCTCGCTGTTTGAGGATTATCCGGCCCAAAGCAGAATCTACTCCTACGAGGTGGAGCGGGAAGACTTTCAGAGGGCGCAAGAGGGAAAAGCGCACCTTGCGTTGGGACGAGCAAAGATCACCTCACGCATCACCGGGGAATCGAGCACGCTTAGTTTCGGCGTGCTCCACCTCGGCGATCAGAACGTCAGCGGCGGGGTGCGGGAGTACCGGGGAACGGAGGCTTACGGCGAACTGGTGACGGAGGTCCAGGAGATCTTCCACCGCGGTGAGATCACCGAACTGGTGCGGGCCGTGGACCGGAATTTCGGTAGCGGAATTTATTCCTTGCGGCTCCTGTTCCGGGACGAGCAGCGCCGCATCATGGGTCTGATTCTGGACCAGGCGTTGGATCATGCGGCTGCTCTGTACCGCGACTTCTACTCCCAGTACGCGACCCTGGCGCGCTTTGTCACTGAGCTTGGCATTCCGCTCCCGGCCCGCTTCCAGATGGCCGTCGATTTCACAGTGCATGAGGATCTGAGAGAAGCCCTCTCGACCGATGAGCCGGAGTTGCGGAAGGTTCAGGCTCTCCTTGAGGAGGCCGGTCGTACCGGGATTGTACTCGATAAGGTCACGCTGGAGTTCACATTTCGCAGGACGGTAGAGCGGGCGGCCGGTGGCTTCCAAGCCGACCCTGGCGACCTTCGGCTGCTAGAACGGTTCGACAAAGCTGTCAGCCTCTGCCCGCACCTTCCGTTCGATGTCAATCTCTGGGGGGCACAGAATGCCTACTATGCGGTCAGGGAGTCCCGGATTGACGAGTATCGCACGAGGGCAAGCCCGACCTATGGCGACACGCAAGGATGGCTTCGCACGATCCAGGCAGATCTAAGGACGGCCCGGAATGCCTACGATGCAGCCAGAGAGATCCGGATCGAGGAGTATCGGGCCAAGGCCAGCCACGGGGATGCCGGCGCGCTGCACTGGCTGTACACCATGGATTCCTTGGGATCCAAACTCGGATTCTACATTGAGCCAAGCGTTCAGGAGGCGGCGAAATGAGTCAGCTCCGTGTTCCGATATCGACTTACCGCGTTCAGTTCACTCGCGATTTCCGGTTCGTCGATTGCCGCGAACTGGTTTCCTATCTGCACGAACTTGGCATCGGCGATCTGTATTCTTCTCCACGTTTCCGGCCACGCCGAGGGAGTTCTCACGGCTATGACGTAACACACCCCGGGCGCGTAAACTCAGAGCTCGGCACAGATGATGAATTCGACGATCTGTGCGAGAAGCTCAGGCACTATGGCATGGGCCTGCTGCTGGACATCGTGCCCAACCACATGGCCGCCTGTCATGAGAATCCCTGGTGGGTGGATGTCCTCGAAAACGGCCCCAGTTCGCCGTACGCGCACTTCTTCGACATTGACTGGCAGCCCATCACCTCGAAAAGCGCTTCCCTGCTGGAAGGCAAGGTCCTGCTTCCGCTGCTCGGTGACCTCTACGGCAATGTGCTGGAGAATGGCGAGCTGACGGTTCACCTGGATGAATCCGGCTTCTTCCTGCGTTACTACGAGCGCCGGCTTCCTCTCGATCCCTGTTCCTACGCGCCGATTTTGGAACGGTGCACCGACTGGATCGCCGGACAGTTAACAACCGGTCATCCGGCAATCAATCAATTGCGGCAGATCCAGTCTTCGATCGAGTCGATACCGCCGCGCACGGCTACTGAACCGGTCAAGGTGGGCCGCCGGCGGGCGCGATCGCAATCTCTGAAGCAGCGGTTGTTCGCCCTTTACCGCGACCAGCTTGAAGTCCGTCTCGCAATCGATGCGGCCCTACGCGATCTCAGTGACACCAGGGGCCGGCCGGAGAACGCCGACTTTCTCGACCGGATTCTCTCTGAGCAGGGCTACCGGCTGGCGCATTGGAAGATCGCCTACGAGGAGATCAATTACCGGCGTTTCTTCGACATCAACGACTTGGTCCGGCTGCGGGTCGAAGATGAAGGGGTCTTCCGCACGAGGCACGAGCCGATTCTCAAGCTGGTGAAGGATGGAAAGGCTACCGGACTACGCGTTGACCACATCGACGGGCTGCACGATCCGCAAGGCTACCTGGAACGGCTACAGGCCGAGATCGGCGGCGCGGCGCCGCAGCCGGACTTTTACGTTGTGGTGGAGAAGGTTCTCGGCCGAGGCGAGCCCATGCCCCGGCAGTGGCTTGCCTGTGGCTCAACCGGCTATGACTTTCTGAACATCCTGAATGACACGTTTGTGCATCCCGCGGGGCTACAGTCGCTGGAGAAAACCTACGCGAACTTCACTGGCGACGACACCCCCTTCGCCGAGGTCTGTTACGCCCGCAACAAGCAGGTGATGTGGAAGCTCTTTGCCGGCGAGGTGCATGAACTGGGACATCACCTCGGGTTCCTTGCGGCCCAGGACCGGCAAGCCCGCGATGTGCCCCTGTCCGAGTTGATGAACGCCCTGGTGGAAACCACCGCCTGCCTTCCGGTCTACAGGACCTACCACAGGAGTTTTGACATCGACGAACGGGACCGGCACTACATCGAGCGGACGTTGGACCTGGTTCGCCGCCGGACCGCCGGGAACGGCGCGGCCGCGCCCGCGTTCGACTTCTTTGGACGAGTCTTGCTGTTGGAGCCGCCGGCGTACGCCCTTGAACGGAAAGCGGCCTGGTTGCGTTTCGTCATGAGGTGGCAGCAGTTCACCGGCCCGGTTATGGCCAAAGGGCTGGAAGATACGGCCTTTTACGCCCACACTTGCCTAATCTCGCGCAACGAGGTGGGGGGCGATCCGCTGCGAGAGGGCGCGCCCCATTCCCGGGCCGGACTGCACAGCTTTCTCCAGGACAGGCGCGAACACTGGCCCTATTCGATGAACGCGACCGCGACTCACGACACCAAGCGTGGCGAGGATGTCAGGGCGAGAGTCAACGTGCTGAGCGAACTGCCGGAAGAATGGAGCAAGCGCCTCTCCCGCTGGAGCCGCTGGAACCGCAATCAAAAGACCACTGTGGACGGCATCGAGGTCCCTGCTCCGGCCGAGGAGGTGCTCGTGTATCAGACACTGCTCGGTGCCTGGCCCCTGGACCCGGACGAAACCGCCGCCTTTGTTGAACGCCTGAAGGTCTTCCTGTTGAAGGCGGCGCGGGAGGCGAAAACCTACTCGGGCTGGCTGCGCCCGAACGAAGCGCACGAGAGCGCCCTGACTCGCTTCGCCGAGAGCATTCTGACCCCCTCGGACAATAACCAGTTTCTGCCCGACTTCCTGCGCTTTCAGCAGCGGATTGCCTTTCATGGCGCCCTCAATTCACTGTCCCAGGTGCTGATCAAGATCACCGCGCCGGGCGTTCCGGACTTCTACCAGGGCACCGAGCTTTGGGATTTCAGCCTGGTGGACCCCGACAACCGCCGCCCGGTGGATTATCGAAAGCGTATCGTGATGCTAGAGCAGTTGCGGAAGCAGGAGACCGAGAATCGGCGGGCACTGCTCACACAGATGGCCGCCGGCTGGAAAGACGGCGGCATCAAACTTTACCTCACCGACAAAGCCCTGGATTTTCGCCGCGCTCACGCGGATGTCTTCCTCAACGGCGAGTATGTTCCACTGGAAGCGACAGGCCCAAACCAGGACAACTTGATCACGTTCTGCCGCCGTCTCGGGAATACCTGGGCTCTGACGGTGGCGCCGCGCTGGACCACGCAGCTCACTTCGCCGCCCAGGGCTCCGCTTGGGGAGCGCGCCTGGCGGGACACAGCGTTGAAGCTGCCCGATGGAGCGCCGCTGGTTTGGCACAACGTATTGGCCGGCGAGGAGATTCACACCGAGCCGCTGCCAGACCGAGGACAGTCTCTGTTGCTGCACCGCCTGTTGCATCGATTCCCCGTGGCCTTGGTGAAGGGTGAGTGAGAGGTCCCCTTCCGAGACTGAAGCTGACAGGCTAATAAACTTAGTAATCGGTGTGAAATGCGCAGTTGATTGGGCGGGCGTCGGGTGGGGGATCTACATGGGAGCCCTGGCCGTCATATAGTTGGGATCAGCCTTGATTCTTCGCCGCCCAGCGATCGAAAAAGAAACGGGAGACCGCCCGTGGTTTCCCGTTGCTTCCCGACTCCATGTTCTCCAGTCACGGCGCCGCGGCGCTACCTCCGGACTTCGCCGCGATCCTGGCCAGAGTTTCACCCGCCAAGCGCTTGTCCGGCAGTTGGGTAGCCAAGTCATCCAGTGATAGCATGCCTGCCGATTTGTTGCCGCTGTCCAGAACCAACAACCTGCGGACAGACCTCTCCTGCATGATGGCCGCAGCCGCATCTACTGTGAGATCCGAGGGGCAGCAAAGCACGTCGCGCGTCATGACTTCCTCAACAACGGTAAGGTTCGGGTCCATGCCTCCCGCAATCACGCGGAGCGCGAGATCGCGGTCCGTAAGCATGCCGATCGCACGCCCACCGTCCAGCACCGCCAGTGCGCCCAGGTTTGAGTCCCGCATCCTCATGGCCGCTTCGTGGACGCTCGTTCGGGGCGCTACCCATTCCAACTCCCGCGTGATCAGTTCGCTCACCAACTCACTTTCGTCCTTGCTGTCGCGACCCAAACCCAAACGGCTCTTCAGCCACTCCCAATCCAGTCTCTCCGGGTGGTCGATGTACTCCTGGCGCCTCTCGACCACGCTGCGCAAATAATCGCGTTTCACCTTGCAACTGAAGGCCGCATTCTGCTTTCCTTCGGCCACGAGTTCGAGTTGGTCGCCGGAAAAGCGGACAGTGTAGCAGGCGTTCGGCAAGTCGGAGTCTTCGTCGTAGAAAAGCAGACTGAAATTCCGGCCGCCAAATACCAGTTTGGACAGCGCCAGCACTTGCTTGTGCGGGAACGAGTCCTTTTGAGCTGCCATCGCCGTGTTGCACACATCCAGATACTCGACCAGCAGTGTGGTGTCGTTGTTCGTGGTAGTCATTCGTTGCCTCCTGACAATCTCCTTCGGGGAAGTCGCCATCCCCTATATCCAGAGTATGCCTGCCCGCGCGGATGCACGATCACGGCGATGCCTGATTCGGGGAACGAGAATGGCATGACAAGCCGCGCGCTGTGAAAGTCGCGTCCGCCGCTTTTCGGGTGAACGCACGGGGTACGGCCTAAAGCTTTCGAAACTCATGCCCCAGGCGGATTGAGCGTTCGCCGTGCAGACTCCACAATGTTCATGTAGAAACATACGCGTTGAGGGGCACGACAACGAAGTCAGGCCTCGATCGACGCCTGGAGCTGCTTATGAAGACCATCTTGAGTCTCTTTCTAGGGATCGTCCTGATCGTTGGGGGAACTGCGGTGCTGACCTATCAGGGTGTTACCGTTACAACCGCAGAGCGGCAACTGCTCCATGTCGGCCCCCTTCAGGCCGGCACGGAGCAATCCAACTGGACGATCACTCTGCCACCCATCCTTGGGGCGATTCTGCTTGCCGGTGGGACCGTGTTAGTGTTCGTCATCGCTATCGTAAGGAGAGCGCCCCGGCATGAAAAGGAGCCGGCCGTGCTGGCTGAAGCTCGACTGGAGCCGAACCGGAAATGAGATTGCTGACACTCTCCCTACTGACATGCGGCTTCCTTTGGGCGGGGGCAGCGCACCAGGAACGCGTGCGCGACGCGGCCAGCGTGCTCCGGGAAGTCATGGAGACGCCGGATCAGGCGATCCCGCAGGAACTGCTGAACAGAGCGCATTGCGCCGTCATCGTGCCAGGCCTGAAGCGAGCGGCATTCATCCTCGGTGCGCGATACGGCAAGGGCTATGTGTCCTGCCGGAAGAAGAGCCGGGTTGGATGGACTGCCCCCGGCACCGTTCGGATCGAGGGAGGAAGCTTCGGCCTGCAAATCGGCGCCTCGGAAACCGACGTGGTTCTGCTAGTCATGAACGAGCGTGGAATGGATCGCTTGCTCTCCAGTCAATTCACGCTGGGAGCCGGTGCGGCTGTGGCGGCCGGTCCGGTCGGGCGTAGCACAAGGGCTGCCACCGACGCATTGCTCACGGCGGAGATCCTCTCCTGGTCGCGATCCCGCGGTGTGTTCGCGGGCGTTTCTTTGGATGGAGCTACCCTGCGGCAGGACGTAGGCGACAACCGCGAGCTATACGGCAGAACGCTTGAAAGCCGGGAGATTATCGAAAAAGAAGTGCCGGTCCCGAAGCTCGCCAGAGAACTGATATCGCTGCTGAACAAGTACTCCGGCCGGCACTGAATCCATCCGGTCTTGGTCAGCGCCGGGGAACCAGTTGTAAAGGGAGGTCTGCAAATGAGCGTTGCACTTCGATTGTGCGCGATGACGGTTGTTTTGGGTCTTGGGTTGTTGGCTCAGAAGCCCAACAAACCTGATTTCAGTGGGACGTGGCAACTGGATCTGTTGAGAACCCGATTTGGCGCGGTTCCGCCGCCGAAGAGTCTGGTAATCCGGATCGAACACCGCGATCCCCAGATTAGAATCCTCGCGATAACTACCACCGATAAAGGAGAAACACGCGAGACGCTGGAACTCACCACCGACGGCAAGCAGCTATCCCAGTTGGAACAGGGACAACCTTGCATGGCGGCGGCGCGCTGGGATCAGTGGACAGGAACGCGTCTGGTCGTCGACGTGAACAAAGGGAGCACGTCCCGTAGCCGCCGCTACACATTGGGAACGAAAGGAAAATCCCTAACCACGATGTTGACCCTAAAGGATGGCTCGGGGGAGAAGAAGGTCTACGAATTCTTCCTCCGTCAATGAAATCGGCCACGGAATTGCCCTTGGCATCCGCGGGTTTCACACGAGTACGAGTGGATTCCAGCATTACCTGCACCACCCCTCCACTATGCGCAAGGGGACGTTCATTGCACTTATCGGACTCGTGCTGGTTATCAGGGCGTGCATCGCTGTTCTGTCCTCATCCAGTAATCTGTCCACGGTTCGGACCGTTGACCGGGGCCTTCTCCGGAAGGTGCAACAACTCAGCGAACTGGTGAGCGTCAAGTATCCCGTCCAGAAGGTGGTCGGGTTGAAGGAGGACAAGCTGCCTTTTGGCTCCGAATCCATTCTGCTGGTTGTACAGGGTACAGTTCTTGCAGGCATCGACTTGAAGGAGATGGAACAGCGGGACGTTCGCGTTGCGAAGAACAAAGTCTTCCTGAAGCTCCCGTACGCGCGCATTCTTCACGATTATCTCGACGACAAAGAGACCCGCGTCTGGGATCGTAAGGTCACCTGGTGGACGTCTTGGTTTCCATACAACCCGGACTTCGAACGGCAGGCGCGCGTGGCGGCCATCGATTCCATCCGCGGGCAGGCCGAGCAGATGGGCATCCTCCGGGACGCTCGACGGAACGCCGAGCAGACCATCCGCACCTTGCTGAAAGCGACGGGGATGGTGGAAGTTGTGTTTGTGCCGACATAGCCTCGTCCGAAACTGCGGAGTTTGCCATTGACGGCACGCGTCGAGAGGTGCATTATATGGAGCAGGAAGGGCACGAATATGTCTGCCCAGCGCTTCTCCATTCCCAAGACCGTGGTTGAAGTTGTGTTTGTGTCACCTGTCGAGCCGGAGAGCCTTTTGCGTTTCCTCGGCCACTCGCACACGAGTGTCCGATGGTTCCCCACCTGCCATGCGGCTTTGGCGTTTCTGCACACACATTCCGCTGGAGTCGTGATTTCGAACGTGGAACTACCGGATGGCTCTTGGAAGGATCTGCTCGACGCACTGTCCTGCTTCAAGCCTCCACCCAACCTGATCGTCTCGTCACTCGTGGCGGACGAGAGGCTCTGGGCAGAGGTGCTGAACCTCGGGGGCTACGATGTATTGGTTACGCCCTTCGAGCCGGACGAAGTGCTCCGTGTCACGGCTGGCGCATGGCTGGCGTGGCAGGGTGAGCTGGAGAAAAGCTCACCGCCGCACAACACAGAAACAGATCCGAGCCCCGCGGAGCGGGCCGCCGCATGCGGCGCCTGAAATCCGGGAAGCCGGCACCAGCCTGTGCGTAACACGCCTCCAGGCTCCCTCACCGTCGAACGGGTGCAGTCGCCGCTGGGACGGTACCAGGATAGAGATAGGAATTGTTATGAGAAGACAGCAGCCAACAGCTCCAAAGGTCAGAGGGTACCCTACGGAGTGGACCTTATACGCAGACGACGAACCTGAGCAGCAGGAAGAGCCGGAGAAGCTCGGCCGGACGCAAGCACGCAATCCTGTCTTCCGCAGTCGAATCTAGTGTCGTGAAGACCAAACAGAAGCCCGGCAGCATGGCGTTCTTGACGAAACCGGCACCGCAAGAGGGACCGGACAGCGCCATGATGCCAGCAGCCTAATGACATCCTGTCAGGCAGTTCCTGCCTTCAAGGGATATCTCGAACGCCCCTGCGGACCTAGGCTCGAAGGTAGAGGCAAACAACAATGAGCAAACGATCGATCGGTCTCATCGCAGTCTTGTGTTTCGCTTTCTTCGCTGCGACGGGCTGCAGGAAGAAGGTCGCGGTTGCTCCGCCACCGCCCCCGCCACCCGCTCCGGCCAAAGAAGCGCCGCTGCCTCCGAAGGCGCCTGTGATCTCGCAGTTTTCGGCCGACCCTAATACCATTCAGCGCGGCCAGTCCACCACGCTACGTTGGTCCTCGAACGACGCAACCGAAGCGTCCATCGAACCCGGAATCGGCATCGTGCCGTCAACTGGAAACCGGCAGGCGTTTCCAAACGCCTCGACCATGTACACGCTTCGCGTTCAAGGGCCTGGCGGAACCGCCAGCGCCACCGCCATGGTGATGGTAGCTGCGCCCCCGCCCTCACCGCCCCCGCCAGTGTCGCTTCCTCCACCCACAATGACTCTCAGCGAAAGGCTGAGTCGCGAAGTCCAGGATGCATACTTCGACTTCGACAAGAGTGACATCCGTGTGGATGCCCGCATCGCGCTATCGAAGAACTCCGACGCGTTGCGGGCGATCTTCAAGGACTTTCCGGAAGTCGTCATCGTGCTTGAAGGACATTGCGATGAACGCGGATCGGCGGAGTACAACCTTGGGCTGGGGGATCGCCGCGCGAATGTGACCAGGGACTTCCTGTCCGGGTCGGGATTGCCGGCAGACCGTCTCAGAGTCGTTTCCTACGGCAAGGAACGGCCACAATGCACGGAATCCAACGAGGAGTGCTGGCAGAAGAACCGGCGCGTTCATTTCGCACCAGGAAGCGTTGGGCCAACATGACCTATCGAAGCTTGCTAATTCCGCTGCTGCTGATTCTGCCGCCGGCAGGCTTGGCAGTGGACAAGGAGATCATCCAGTTGCAGCGGGACCTTGCAAGACTGGACGCCAACGTGCGCGCGCTGCAACGGTCGATCGACGAACGGATGGGCGGCCTTAAGGCTTTGTTGCAACAAACACTGGACCGCGTGAACGAGATGCATACAGCCAACGCAGTGATGCAGGCTTCGTTCAAGGAGGGGCTTTCCAAACAGGAACGGAGCGTGGGACCGCCGATGGCCGCGCTCGGCGCGAAGATGGACCAGATGGTTTCCGAATTGCTGGCCGGGCGCGAGGCCACGGCTGATCTGAGTGGCCGGCTGCGGCGGCTGGAGCAAAAACTCGTGGATGTGGAGAGCGCTGTAAGAACCATGCGGGCCCCACCCCCGCCGTCGTTCTCCGAGGCGTTGGGCGGACCGCCCGCCGGTGTCACCGCTCAAAGTCTGTTTGATGCCGCGATGAGAGATCAAGTCGGCGGCAATTACGATCTGGCGCTGAAGGAATTCCAGGATTATCTCCGGTACTTCGGTAACACGGAGCTGGCGATCGCCTCGCAGTTTCATATCGGGGAAATCGCGTTCTATCAGGGAGACTTCGAATCGGCACTAAACGCCTTCGATCTTCTGCTCGAACAGTACCCGAAGAGCGGCAAGGCGCCGGACGCCCTGTACATGAAAGCAAGAGTACTCGAAAAGGAGGGCAAGCGCTCGCAAGCGGTTGACGCACTCAACAAGCTTGTTCGCGCTTACCCCAATTCGGACCCGGCGAACCGTGCCAAATCGGAACTGAAGCGTCTCCGGGCCGCCCGGGGAGCCTCGGCATCCCGGCCGCGCAAGTAACGGCTGACAAGGAGGGATCGCTGTGAACGAATGGATCCTGTTCGGCATTGTGCTCATGCTGGCGTGTCTGCTGGTGACGCCGCCAGCCCGGGCTGCGAGGGCAAAACGAAACCACCAGGAACATCGCTGTGATCCGAGGGCTGGACGGAGGAGCCGATGAGCCCTACAGCGACGCTGTGATCGAGCGACAGAAACAGGGCCGGCGAGCGCGTAATGATCGCGACCGGCATCGGCGGTTCCAACCTTCAAATCATGAGGTTTTGCCGCCAACTTCACCTCTCCATCGGATGGGCCTTCGTGCGCTGGCGCCCTAACATGGGAAGTGAAGAACAACTAAAGGGAAGAGTGGAGACATTAACCATGGAACAAAAGGAATGTAACAACAACTTCGCCTGCTTTCTCGCGGGTATGTTTGCTGGCGCTACCGCTGCACTGTTGATGGCGCCGCAAGCCGGACGCCGAACACGGCGAATGCTCCGGGAGGGATTGGATGCCGGCGAGCAGTCCGTTGCCGATGCCGGCCATGACTTGCGCCGGCAGGGAATGCGGCTTGCGGAAGGCGCCGCCAGTCTGGCGGACCGTGCGGCGCACGCGTTGTCCCGTTAGGAGATTTACGCATCATGATTCGATTCAAATTCTGTACGACATTTTCACTCTGTCTGGCCGCACTACTGGTCGGCCCAGCCTCACTCTCTTCCGCCGAGCGTGACGGCTATTTGAAAGCGGCCGGTAAGCCCACGGGCGCCGGCGTGTTTGTGGATGGCAAGTACCTCGGGCCGGCGAGCCGCTTCACGGTTGCGGAGAAATATCCGCTATCCCCGGGGGACCACCAAGTCAGCTTGCAGGACCCTCGCTTCCAGGACTTCAGCGCAAAGGTCACGATCATTGCGGGCAAGACCACAACGCTCGAATACAGGATGGAGCGTGCGGAAGTCACCAAGCCTCCGTATGGAAGGCTCCGGTTCGGGGGTGGAGTCAGCGAATCATTCATCTCGGTGACTAGTGGCGACACCAGCGCCGTTTATCTCAATAACAAATTCTATGGGTACGTCGACGAATTGAACAACGCCGGAGGTGGACTGCTGCTTCCCCCAGGAGTCTACGATCTCCGCGTCTCCTCACCCGTTTACGGCGAGATAAACCAGAAGGTAACCATCGAGGCCAACCAGGTGACGCTAATCCCTCTCAAGAGCGTGACCGGGACAAGTGAGCCATGACCCGTTTGATCGATGGCTGAAACGCGATGAATGTCGAAAGCTGTTAGTGAAGACGCAAAGGAGGACAACATGACTAAGACTCAGGCGAACCGATTCAAGAGCGTCCTTGAGGCGAGGCGTCAGGATTTGATCCGCGAGATGGACGAGCGACGTGAGAGCTTGGCCGTTGACCGCGCCAGCGACCCCCTCGATCTCGTGGTCAACATCGCGGACCGCGACTTCGCCGGACGCGACATGAATCGCATCCATGGCATGCTTCGTCTGGTTGAAAACGCCTTACGGGAGATTCGCGAGGGGACGTTCGGCGTGTGCGCCCGATGTGGTGCGAACATTCCCGTCAAGCGTCTGGAAGCGGTGCCATGGTCTCCCTACTGCGTCTCCTGCCAGGAACGTATGGAGCAATCCCCGCACGAGGCACCCGAATTCGAGTCCCCCTATGAGCTTGCCAGCTAGTTCGGGCGGTGATAAGGCGAAGGAAATGACGAGATATCAGAATCAGGCCCGGCCGTCCTTTGCCCGACACGACTGCCCAACTGCCCTCGTAATCGCCGCGAGTGAAGCCGACCGGAACATCGTGACGGCGGCTCTCGACGGGCTCCGGTGTCACACTCACTTCGCCAACAGTACACTGGAGGCGGAAGCGGCGCTGGCTAACGTGCCGGTCGCGGTCGTGATCGTGGACGGCGACAAGACCGCTCTCTGGTGGAGGGAGTTGCTGGAACGGATCTCGGCGCCCGAAGCCGCTCCCGCGCCGAAGTTCATAGTCGTTTCCCGCCTCGCGGATGACCGCATGTGGGCCGAGGTAATCAATCTCTGCGGATACGATCTCCTGCCAAAACCGCTCGATGCGGATGAAGTGGAGCATGTGGTTGGGGCGGCCCTATCGGAATGGCGCGGCGCGCGCGATTCGCTGTCGCCAGTTGATCTCAAGGAGCAAAGCGCGTGGAACGGATATTGACCATCCTGTTGGCGGGCGGCGTTGGTGAGCGTCTGGCCCCTCTAACGGTGGAGGAGCCCAAACCAATGATGCCGTTCGGCGGCATCTATCGCCTCATCGACGTCACGCTGTCAAATTGTGTCAATTCCGGTCTGACTAAGATTCTGGTCGTCACGCAACACAAGGCGCTCAGCCTGAACCGCCATATCCGAGAAGCCTGGAACATCCTGTCTCCGGAATTGGGGCAATTCATTGAAGCTGTTCCTCCCACCCGCCGTCTCAGCGACACCTGGTACCTGGGAACCGCCGACGCAGTCTATCAGAACATTCAGAGCATTGAGGAGGAGGGCGCTCCCTACACCCTGGTTCTGTCCGCCGACCACATCTACAAGATGAACTACCAGCACATGCTGGAGTGGCACATCGAGCGATGCGCGGACGTGTCCGTGGCAACGACGCAGGTCGCTCCTGAGGAAGCCCCCCGGTTCGGAATCGTAGGGATGGACGAGTCGTTTCGCATCCACGCTTTCGAAGAAAAGCCCGGACATGACCAGCCGCTACGTTCCCGTTTCAACCCCTCCGTATGCAGCGCCTCGATGGGCGTGTATCTGTTCTCCACCGCAGTGTTGTTGGAGGCGCTGCTGGCTGACGCCGAAGATCTGGAATCGGCGCACGATTTTGGCAGGGATGTGCTTCCCAAGCTGCTGAGCCGCCAGCGTGTCGTCGCCTATGATTTCATCGACGAGAATAGGAAGGAGATCCGCTACTGGCGCGATGTCGGAACGTTGGACGCCTACTACGAAGCGAATATGGACTTGGTGGCGGTCACGCCGATCTTCAATCTCTACAATCCGGATTGGCCGATCCGCACCGCACCGTCCAGGCATCCGCCGGCGAAGTTTGTCTTCGCCGACGAGGGCCGGCGAATGGGCATCGCGCTCGACTCCCTGGTTTCTCACGGGTGTATTGTCTCCGGTGGGCGCGTTGTTCATAGCGTCTTGTCACCGAACGTGCGTGTCAACAGCCACTGCATTGTGGAGAACTGCGTTTTGTTCCCCAATGTAGTTGTTGGCCGGTACAGCCGGATCAGACGGGCGATCATTGACCAGAACATCAGGCTGCCTGAGTCCACCGAGATTGGCGTAGACTCGGCTACCGACATCCGCGCCGGTCACATCGTTACGGACTCCGGGCTGGTCGTGGTTCATCGCGAGTCCGCAGGCGTGGAGTACCTTGGCCGGCGCAGCACCCGCGTCAAAGCGGTCGAGGCGTTTACATGAATACCGTACCTGCGGCGTTGCAGCAGTCCAGTGCCCGGCGACGATCGAGACGATGAAACCTGCTCACGCGGAATACGAGCCCGGCTAGATGGAGAAACGATATGCGCCTTACACGGAACTTGAGATTGCCGGTACCAGCGGCACAGCGTATGGCCGTTTATGGACGGCCGGCCCAGGTCAGCCCTCCGCATCCGCGCAGACCGCGCAGCCGTTTCGCGTTATGGCTGGTGGCGGTGTTGATCGCGGCCGGCGCCTTGGCACTGCTCTACCGGAATGAATCCACCACTATCCAGGGACGCGCTTCGCCGGTCGCGATTCGCACGGTTACCGTCCGGTCAGGGAACCTGGAGCAGACACTCCGGCTCACGGGCACCACCGCGGCGGAGAATAGCATGCTCCTCCGTGCCCCTTATCTGAGAGGCCGCCGCTCGGGCGGGTCGGGGGATTTCGGCCTCGTCCTGGAGGAACTCGCCGCTTCGGGAAAACGGGTCAACGGAAACGAAATCGTGGCAGCGTTCGACCGCCTGTCCATGCTGAACCGGCTCGACGATTACCGGGCGGCCCGGCTCGAACGTCAACTCCGTCTCCGCACCATGCTGGCGGACCTGGAGGTAAAGCGTGCCGCCTACCGGCAGCAGGTGCGGGGCGCCAAGGCGCGGATGGACAAAGCAGCGCTGGACCTGAAGACCGCACCGGTCCGGTCGGCGATCCAGGTGGCGCTCTTTCAACTGGCTTTCGAAGAATCGAAAGCTGCCCATGAAGCGTTGCTGGCTCAGGCCCAGTACGTCGCGGCGGGCGAGCAGGCCGATCTTCGGCTTGCTCAGCTCGAATTGCAGGAAGCCCAACTCGAAGAGCGCCGCGCCGAAGCCAACGTCGCCAGAATGGTGGTGCGTGCTCCGGTCGCCGGTCTCGTCGTCATCAGCGAAATCTTCCGCGGCGCGGAGTTTGGCCAAATCCAGGCGGGCGACCTGGTCCGGCCCGACCAACCCTTCATGCAGATCGTGGATTCCGAGTCCATGATTGTCGCGGCGGTCGCGAACCAGGCGGACGTTGAGAACCTCTCCATCGGCGCCCGGGCCCACGCCCACTTCGATGCCTTCTCCGATCTCGAGTTGCCGGCTCGCGTGTACTCCATTGGCCCGCTCTCCAAGGGTCGCCGCTGGCGTGCCAACTTCGTCTCGGAAGTTCAGGTGTTCCTCAAGCTGGATCGTGTCGACGCGCGCTTGATTCCAAATCTCACCGTTGGTGCCGATGTCATTGTCGACAGCGAACGGAGCGAAGGAATTGTACCGCGAGAAGCGGTCTTCCATGACCCGGAACGGGGGCAACCCTTTGCATATGTCCGGACCCCCTCCGGTTGGGAGAAACGGGAGTTGGAGTTGGGACTGACGAACCACATCGCCGTTGCCGTGCGCTCCGGCGTGAGTGCGGGGGATGTGGTTGCAGTCAACAAACCATCCGCCTGAGGAGCAGGAAGGACACGTGCCGATGCCAGAGCTCAGACAAGATCCGGCGACTAAAGAATGGGTCATCATCGCCACCGAACGGATGCAGCGCCCTGATGAGTTTTGCCGTCCCGCCGCGCGGCCTATTCAACCCGAACATGATCCAGATTGTCCCTTCTGCCCGGGACTGGAAACCCGCACTCCACCGGAGTTGTGGGCCCGGCGCAATGCAGGCGTGGCTAACGATCCCGGCTGGTCGGTCCGCGTCATTCCGAACAAGTTCGCCGCCCTGGTGGACGAAGGAAACACGGACCGCCATCTGCTGGACGGCTTCTTCCGGCAAATGGACGCCGTCGGCCATCATGAGGTGGTCCTCGAAACTCCTGTTCACAATCGCTTTATCCACTTGATGAGCACTGCCGAGGTGGAAGAGGTCCTTCACGCCTATCGGGCCCGTTACCTCGGACTGCGCCAGGACCGGCGCGTGAAGCTGATCCTGATATTCAAGAACCACGGTGAGGCGGCTGGGACATCGCTCACGCACCCACACTCGCAGATCGCCGCCACCCCGGTGGTGCTGGCGTATGTGCGAAGAAAATGCGAGGAGGCGATCCGTTATTTTGACGCCACCGGCCGCTGCCTCTACGTGGACATTCAGAAGGCGGAAGGACAGTCCGGCCAGCGCGTCATTCTGGAGTCGGGCTGTTTCCTGGTCTTCCATCCGTTTGCGTCTCAGGTGCCCTTCGAGACGTGGATCGTTCCCAAGCGCCACCGCCCTTCTTTCGGCCAGGTAAGCACGGAAGAACTGCAGGACCTGGCGGGCGTTCTGAAGGAATCGCTTCGCCGGCTTGCGGTGCTCTTGAACGACCCGGACTACAACTATGTGATCCACTCCGCACCCGTGGATGGGGAGGATGAGGAGTACTTTCTGTGGCACCTCGAAATCGTGCCCCGCCTGACGCGGATCGCGGGATTCGAACTCGGCACCGGCATGCGCATCAACACGGCCCGTCCGGAAGAGACAGCGCTCGCCATGCGTAAGATCGCCACGTGACATCGCTCGCGGCCGGCGATCAGGAATCACGCTGCGGTCCCACCGTCCGGCGGTTCACACAAGCCCAGCAGGAGATTATCGCAAAACTGCTTGCAACTATAGCCGGGTTCGGAGCATCGCCCCGCACGCGGTTCGCGCCGGCGCAGTTTTCGTTCCCAATTACTGTGGTTTTTCGTAAAGCCGCACCTGAATCCCGGAGTTGATCTCCGCACCCAGCAGCAGCGCGGCGCCTGTAAGGTACAGCCAGAGCAGCAGCGCAATCACAGCGCCAAGGGAGCCGTATGTTCTGCCGAACGTACTAAAGTAATCGATATAGAGTCGTAGCCCAGCCGATGCTGTCAGCCAACCCGCCAGTGCCACAACGGCGCCCGGCAAGATGACTTGGCTCCTTCGCCTCGCCCTAAGGTTGGGCCCCGCGAAGTAAACCAGGCTGATGGCAGCCAGGAGAGCCAGGATGCTCGCGATTGCCTGCGACGCGCGCCAAAGCGGGCTCCAGATGTCGCTGAAGCCGATGAGGTCCAGCACAAACCTCCCGCCCCAGCCACCCACCAGTGCCAGTCCGAACGCACATCCCGTCAGCAGCGCGACGGCGACAGTCAACCCCAGAGCAACCAGGCGCCGTTTCCACCACGGGCGCGCCTCCCCGACCTGATAAGCTACGTTCAAGCCTTCGATAACGGCCTCCATGCCGGCGGATGCCATCCACAGCGCCAGCAGCAGCCCGAATGAGAGCTTCCCGCCACCCGTTGTTTTCAGCAGGTCGTCTGTGGCCGCCTTGACGACTTCGAAGGCGGCCCTCGGCATGGCCGACCCCATGTACTCCAGCAATCGCTGCTCGATCCTGGTCTCGGCGGCGAAGAAGTACCCGAGCAACGCCGAGAAGAAGATCAGCAATGGGAATAGCGACAACAGGAAGTAATAGGAGAGCTGCGCCGCCCGTCCTGGAATGTCGTCCAGCGTCACCCGCTGCCAGAGCCAGGCGGCAAACCTTCTGTGGAAGAGCGCATGCCAATAGAGAAGCCATCGCTGGAACACGTTGCTCACGGATCGGCGCTGCCTCCTTATCCGAGATGGACAATATCGTCGTCCGGGTGGTCGAGAGCGAGCATCACCAGCATGTAGTCTTTCACATGACGCGTCAGCAAGAAGTTTTGCTTCACATGCTGGTATCCGTTATCCCCCATTCTTTCCCGTAGTGCACGGTCATCCAGGAGCCGCGCCAGACGTCTGGCTGCCCCTTCCGGCGAGTGAACAAGGAAGCCGGTCACGCCGTTGATCACTTGCAGCTTGATGCCTCCGACGGCGCCGCCGATGACGGGCTTGCGTTTCCAAAACGCCTCGCTTACAGTAAGGCCGAAGCCTTCCTTGATCGACTTCTGGAACACCACCGTCGATCCACGCACCAGGGCGTTGATCTCCAGATCGCTGAACGGCGGCAGCAAGAGGATATGAATGTCCCGGTCTCCAGCGGCCTCCTGCTGCACTTCGCGGAGCACTTCTTCGCCTTCCGGATCGTCGCTCGCGCCCCCGCCGGCCAGAACGAGCTGGCAGTCGTGACGTCTCTTCACCATTTTGTAGGCCGCGATCACCCCTAAAGGATCCTTCAGGCGGTCAAACCGCGAGATCTGCGTGACGATCGGCCGTTCCGGATCGAGTTGGTACTTCTCCAGAACCTGAGTTACGTAGGACGGGCTAAGTTCCTTGTTCTTGTCGGCCAGCGGGTCGATCGAGGGCGCCACCATGTATTGAGCGATGGGCAGTTGTTGCGCGAAGTCGGGCATCGAGAAGATGGCGGCGTCGTACTGCTCGACATAGGGTCTCAAAAACTCCCAGACGCGCGCATCCGGAGCTGAGACGTCAATGTGACATCTCCAGATCCACTGGCATCCAATCTCGCGCTTCCGCTCGATGAGGCCGGCGGGCTGCGGGTCATGCACCAGCACGACATCTCCGCGGATGTTCATGTCCCGGAGGTTGGCTCGCGTCGTCTCCCGAAACACTTCCAGCATTTCATCGGTGATCTCTTCCTTCTTTCCGTGAAGCGCGTTGTGGAAGGCCTTCGTGACGTTGAAGAACGACTGGTCTCCCTTGATCACGTCCCAACTGGCTTCGATCCCCAGCTCTCGCAGCAGCGGAAGCATGCGCGTCAGGATCTCGGCAACGCCTCCGCCGACTGGCGTCGAGTTGATATTCTGCAACCGCCGGTTCTTGACTCGGTCGGCCAGGACGTGCAGTTCCTGGATGACATCGCCACCTACGATTTCTTCATAGTCACCCAAGCGGATCGCCATCACCTACCTCCCATTCCCGCCGAGCGCCATGATGCGTTCCTTGAATTCGTTCAGCGTCATACTGTAGGGATCCGTGGCGTCGATCGCCTTCGCCAAAGCCTCTTCTCCGCGCCATGCCAGCCACTGGGAGAAGTCATTCGTCGGCCTGCCGAGCCGCAGACGCGCCTCGAAGAAGTGGAAGAAAAACGAAACGTTGGACACTCGCGACAGCACCTCGAAGAACTCTTTGGGGTCGCGGGCAGTCAAACCCGTCGGCATGATGAAGCTCTTCGACCGGCAGAAATAAAACTCGTCGCCTGGCGGGCACTCGCGGAGCCGTCGGCCGTTGTCGCCGATGCGGCGCTCGATCGTTGCGATGATCGCCTCGCGCAGTTCGCGGATCGAGGTGAAGGAGAGAAGATCGATGGCCGCCAGCTTCTCGCCCAACGCCTCCTCGTGCAATGCCTCCGCTACCCACAGCGCAAAATCGTTCGAGAACACCGGCGTCTCGAAATGGTGGGACAGATACATGTGATGCGTGTGGTAGAAGATCGAAGAGCCGGGAACGTCGCGCAGGTGTCCGAGAAGCTGGCTGAGGTCGCTCGCCCTTAGCCCTGTCAGAGCCACCAGCCTTCGCTCCGTGTAAAACATAAAGGGCTCTGTGTGATTCATCGACCGTGAACCTCCTGACGCGGCGCTCCGCAAGCCGTGACGCCGCTGAGTCCGTCTTTGATGTAGACCGTGCGGATCGGAAATGGGATCTCGATCCCCTCCTGCCGGAACCGCTTGAAGATTCGCTTTCGTAACTCGTGCTGCACAGGGTACTGGTCCACGAACTCCGCCACCTGGCAAATCAGCGTAAAGTTGAGCGAGGAGTCCCCGAAACCGGGAATGAAGCGGACGAAAGGCGCCGGTTCGGCCAGCAGTCCCGGAATCTCCTGCGCACCGGAGGCAGCCTCCTCGATCAGGATTCTCTCGATCGCCTCCGGGTCACTGTCGTAGCTGACTCCGACCGGCAGAAGCAGCGACATTCTCTTTTCCGGAAGGTGATAGTTGGTGACGATCGCCTGTGCGAGTTTCGCGTTGGGCACTATGATCAGGTTGTTCGGCAGCGCACGCATCGTGGTACTCCGCCAACTGATGTCAGTCACGTACCCCTCCTCTCCCGTCTCAATCTTGATGTAGTCTCCGACCCGGACCTGGCCCGCCAGACTGACGTAGAAGCCCGCAAACAGATTCGAAAGCGTATCCTGTAGCGCCAGGGCCACCGCAATGCCGCCAACGCCTAACGCAGTCAGAATCGGCGTCACTGGAATGCCCAGCATGTTCAGCAGGATCAGCGTCCCCATCGTCGCGACGGAGAGACTCGCCACGTTCTGCGTGAGCGTCGTCACGGGTAGTGCGCTGCTTACGCCGCCGCCGTAAGACTTGATCAGCGATCCGGCCAACTGCGCCGCCACCACGGTCAGGGAGACGATCCAGAGAATCAGCAACGCTTTGCTGACGAGCGCCGTCACTCGGACCGGCAATTCCGACGATTGTGTGGCCAGATGCAGGCCTAATATCAACACCCAGAGCATGAATGGCCCGCGCAGAGCCCCGACTAACAGATCGTCGAATCGAGCCTTGCTCCTGCCCGCCCACCTCTCGAGAATGCGAAATAGAAAACGCCGGGCGAACCAGCCGATGGCTACCACGGCGAACAGTACGAGCAGAGGAATCACCAACTGCGGCCAATACCGCGGCAAATGCTCCCAGATTGGTTTCATGTCGTTTGCCTCCTCCCGTCAGTAGCGAAACACGGCCGCAGCCAGCCCGCGGCCCGGAACCTCAACGGGAGGTACAGCATACACACATCCCCCAGCAATGAACGTATCAATAGCGGCCAGGTTCAACAGATCCTCATCGTGGGCTGAGCGTTGATCGCTCTGCACAATCTCTGCACGCTGCGGATCCACCTGAGCCCACTCCTGGAGACCCACGGCGACGAAGAGCAGCTTCACCCTTCCTTGCCGGGCCGCCGTCACGATCTGCGGGATGTCCTTTGACGCGCGCTGCGTATGCCACAGTTGGTGATACTCATCCGCCGCTTTGATCTGACCCTCTTTGAAATGGGAAGAGGCGATTGTCCACGCCAGCCTGTGAAGTTCCTCGGAAGAATGGCCCTCGGGGTTCCCATGAATCTCCTCGGCCAGCAGGTTGGGGTTGGAGCTTGCATGCCGGTAGATCGGACACAGGTAATCTACCGCCGCCAGGACAACGGGAACCTGTTCGTCAGTCAATTTCCGCACAGTCTCGTCCACGCGGCGGAAGTAGGAAAGCAGCGCCTGTCTGCGATCCTCCTCACCCGCTCCTTGACCATGGAAAACTGCGCCGCGCCGCCGGGAGGATTCACGGCCCGTCGTGTGACTCTGTAACTGCCGCTCAGTGCCCCGTGAAACGGACGAGATGAAGGGACCCTCGGGCATATTCTTAATCTTTATCTCAGTGATGCTTTGGCTGTTCCCTTCGTAGACTCTCGCCGCGTCCTGACTCAGGGCAAGAACATGGAAGCGCTGGTTCGCCTCCACTGCGGGAAGCAGTGGCTTCAGGTGAAAGCGTGGGGCGGCCACGGCCAGTTCCGGCACGGTGAACGACAGGCGATAGCGACAGAAGATGTCCCGCGAGCGGAACAGCGCCAAGCCGTCCTCCTGATGCTGCCAGAACTGATATTGATCGACAAGGTCCCGCAGCGGGTCGAGTAAGTCCCGGATGGACGGCGCCTGATCACTCCGCTCCCCCAACAGGCGCTCCGCCTCGCGTACCAGGTTCTTAAGCCGGATCGGGTCCTGGAGTGTGTCCGCGCCGGCGCGATGGGTTGGCAAATAGATCGAGACGCACGGCTGCCGATCCATCTCGATTAACCGCCGAAGTTCGCTTCTGTTGATCTGATCCATATTTCTCCTCGGGCTCTCCTGCATACGGGAAACGCGTGCCCTGATCCTAAGGTACGGGCTGAGCGGAAGAACCAACATCCAGACAAAGGGTGAATTAGGCTCTCAAAAGGGCTGATTCGCATCCGGTTCGCGCGCTGTCCGTTATCCTGGGCAGTGTAGGAGAATGCCGGTGATGCCGAGTTGGGCTGCGCGCGTTTCCTGGCCCCGAGCGGTTCCGGAGCGCCCGGTTGTCGCCCCAGTTTCCGCTGACCGCCTTGGTGACGGTACCATGATGCTTCTGATTGAATCTTTAGCCGCCTCCTTTGTGGGCGCTATTTCGATGGGCCTCGGCCTATCGTCAAGGGCTTGGCTGGGACAATGGTGGTGAGATGACTGCCGGTTTGCAGGGATTCAGCAAGCTGCTGGCGCCATGGCGGCGGTGGCTGGCGAGCGTCGATCTTGGAGAACACGAGGACAAGATCCTCCTACTTCTGTCGCTGGTCATCAGCGCCCTGGTGGGTCTGATCGTTGTCGCTTTTGTGGTCTTGACCGAACGTCTCGGCGCGGTCCTGCTGACCGCCGGAGCTGCGCAGCGCGGCCTCAGTCCATTGTTGGGCTCCTTGGTGGGTGGATTGTTGCTGTTCAGGTTCTTTCCCAGCGCCCGGGGAAGCGGGATCCCACAAACGCGCGTGGCTCTTGTTTTGCATAGAGGCGTCATCGACCTGCGTGCGGTCATCGGGAAGTTCATCTGCTCCTCCATCTCCCTGGGAAGCGGGGTTGCCCTTGGCCGCGAAGGCCCCTCGGTCCACATCGGCGCCGGTATCGCATCGGTGGCGGGCCGCCGCCTCGGTCTCAGCGAAGACAATATCAAGTCGCTGATACCAGTCGGCACCGCAGCCGCAGTCGCCGCAGCCTTCAACACTCCATTGGCGGCTGTCCTGTTTACTCTGGAAGAGATCCTGGCGGACCTCCATGCCCGCGTTGTCGGTTCGGTTGTGATCGGCGCCGCTACCTCCTGGATTGTGCTCCGGTTGATTCTGGGGGACGAACCTCTTTTCCACGTCCCCGCGTATCAGTTGGTGCACCCGCTGGAATTCCTGGTCTACGGGCTCCTCGGCCTGTTGGGCGGTTTAGTATCGACAGCCTTCGTGAAACTGCTGCTCTGGCAACGTGCTGCGTTTCTGAAGACTCCACGGCGATGGCAACCGTTTGCTCCGGCCGCGGGTGGTCTGGTCGTCGGATTGCTCGCCCTGGTGGCACCGGGTGTGCTCGGAGTTGGCTACAACCTGGTGAGCGATGCGCTGAACGGCCAGATGGCTCTCAAGATGATGCTGCTCCTGTTGGTGCTGAAGGTCGTGGCAACAACAACTAGCTACGGTTCAGGAAACGCGGGGGGCATTTTTGGCCCCAGCCTGTTTATCGGCGCGATGCTCGGGGGCGCCTTGGGGCAAGTCGTTCATTCGGTCTTGCCGGATCACACCGGAAACGCCGGAGCCTACGCTCTCGTCGGCATGGGCGCAGCCTTCGCCGGGATCGTTCGCACTCCCATGACCAGCGTCATCATGATTTTCGAGGTGACGCGCGACTACACCATCATCGTGCCGCTGATGATCGCGAATCTGTGCAGCTATTTCCTGGCCCAGAAACTTCAGAAGTTGCCGATCTACGAGGCGCTATCCCGGCAGGACGGAATCACGATGCCTTCCGCCGCGCACCGGCCCGAGCCACTCACGGTGGAAGTGGCAATGCGGCCGCTGGAGCCGCCCGAAAGCGGCGCTGCGCTCCTCGCGGACGGCCCGTACGTACATCCGGACGACCCGCTGGATTTGGCCTTGCAGAGCATGGGCAAAGCAAGTGTGGGCGAAATTCCCGTGATCAGCCGAGCCGGTGCGCGGCAGGTCGGATTACTCGCCACCGAAGACGCCCTCAACGCCTACCGTTCGCTCTCACGCCCCGAGCAACGCCTGAACGTTGGCGCCCCCGTCCAAAACTGGCTGCCGGCAGTGGCGGCGATTACGGTGGCGGCCGTGTTCATCTTGTCCGGACTCGTGTTCTGGCAGCGTTCCCGGCGCTCCGATCGGGGCATCGAGGCTTACCTGATTGGCGAGCGGCTCCGAGCCCAGGGACGAATCGACGAGGCCGTCATGGCCTTTCGAAACGGCTTGGCGCACACTCCGCAAAACGTGAAACTACGGGCCGCTCTGGGCTTGGCTCTCGTCCAGTCCGGCCACTCCAGCGAAGCATTGGCCTATCTGTCCGCGGTCGTCCGCACTGATCCCTCGAATGGCCCGGTCTCGATGGGCCTCGCCAAGATCGCCCTCGTCGGCGGCGAGAAAGAGAGGGCTCTGCACCTCTTTCGCCAGTCGCTCTCCAATGAATGGCCCACCCAGGAGGAGTCGTTGCGTAGGAGCACTCAATTCGACTACGCTGCTCTTCTTTCCGATACCGGCCGGCGAAGCGAGTCGATTGCCCTGCTATTGACCATGATCGAGCAGCGTGGAGACGATCCGGCCGTCGCCAAAAAAGCTGCAGATACCGTGAAAGTCATCGGTTCGCCGGAGCAGGCGGAGGAGGCCTACACTATGCTCGCCACCCGCTTTCCCGCGGATGCCAGTGTCTGGTTGCGTCTGGCCGGCGTGCGATTCGATGCAGGGAAGGACCGGCCCGCTCTGGATGCCTATCGCCGCGCCGCCAAGGCCGATCCTGAGAACCTTGAAGCGCAACAGGCAGTGGCGCGTGTCGAGGACGTGCTCAAGCTTGATCCGGGGCGCCGCGGCCTGTCCGTCCGTGAGCGCGCCCGCCGTTGGGACGAAATCCTCAGGCGTGTTCTAGCCGCCACTGATACTTGCGGAAAGTCCCAGGAGACGGAGCGGGCAGGGCCATTGCTTAAGAAGCGGACGCTCAGCCTCGAAGTATCGGACCAGAAGATGGAGGCAGCAGTGAGAATCTGGCAAAGCACGATCCCTTCGTGCAAAACAGATGCGGTTCTGACCCACATCCTGTCTAAGCTCAGAGAATAAAGCCCATCTGCACACTCTGGCCCAATCCACACCTCGCAAGAACTCGGCCTTCCGTCCCCTTCGTTGTGGTCCAAACGTCTGCGCAAGCCACCCGTGCGAACAGTTTCTCGCATCGCTGATGCGATCCCCTACAGGTAGCGCGCCATGAGGTAGAGGTAGCACACCACCATTGACAGGAGCATTAACAGGAACGCTGACTTGAAGTACGCCCAGAAGCGAATCGGCTGTCCCGCACGTTCCGCGATGCCAGCCACGACGTGATTCGCCGACGCACCGATCAGCGTACCGTTTCCGCCTAGGCACGCTCCCAGCGACAGCGCCCACCAAAGCGGCATGATGCCCTGCTCGCCACCCATTGTCGGCGCCATACTCTTTATCATCGGAATCATCGTCGCCACAAAGGGAATGTTGTCGATGAACGCCGAGAGAACTGCGGAACTCCAAAGAATCACCAGCGTCGTCGTATGCAACTCGCCGCCTGTTGCCGAGAGCAGCTTGTCCGCCATTGCCCTGATTACACCGGTTGATTCCAGCCCGTGCACGAGAATGAACAGTCCGACGAAAAACATCAGGGTCACCCGTTCCACTTCATTGAATGCCTTGTGAATGTTCTGCGTCTGTTCGTCCGCTTCGCGCCGGTAGTTGTGGAGAAAGAATAGCAGTGCGGCGCCGAACATGGCGATGGTCGCGGGCTCGAGATGCAGTAGCCGAGCTGTGACGAAGCCCGCAAGCACGATTGCCAACACTGACAGCGATTGCTTCAGTAACCGCCAATCCTTGATCGCGTCGATCTCATTGAACTTCATCACCCGCTGCCGCGCCTCTTCCGTTGTTATCAGGTCCTTGCGCCAGATCAGACAAGCCGGGATCATAGTCCCAATCATGATCACCACGACCACCGGCGCCAGGTTCGTGACGAATTGGTTGAAGGTGGGCCCGACTGCGGACCCGATCATGATGTTCGGTGGATCGCCAATCAGAGTCGCTGTACCACCGATATTGGAGAACATGACTTCGTACACCAGGTACGGATAGGGCCTGACTTTCAGCTCTTCTGTAATCAACAGCGTCATGGGAACCACCAGCAAGACAGTAGTGACGTTGTCGAGAAGTGCAGACAGTATCGCTGTCACGATGCACAGCATTACCAGAACGCCCATCGGCCTCGCTCCGACGATCTTCGCCGACCAGATGGCAACATACTGAAACGCGCCGCTCTCGCCGGTGATGCCAACGATCAACATCATCCCGAGCAGTAGGCCCAGTGTGTTGAAATCGACGCTGCGAATTGCCATTTCCTGATTCACCACGCCGCAAAATATCATTAGCCCGGCGCCGAGCAGCCCGGCAATCGCGCGATTGATCTTCTCCGTAACGATTAGCACATACACCAGAACAAACAGCAGGCAGGCCACGATCGCAGGATTCCACCCGAAAACGACGTGGGATGTCGCTATTGTCTCTGTCGCATCCATGGTTTGTGATTAGATTCTTACCTCTTCATTGTTGAACAGAAGCAGTAGAACATTCCATTTCGAGTGTTGTTGCTTCTCTCTTGTTTTGAAAAACACCTTACCGCGCGCTTTGTGCGCGGCATCAAGCGCGGCTCGATCTGAGCGAAGCG
>JACQZR010000048.1 GCA_016213775.1 Acidobacteriota bacterium | reverse complement strand
TTGGAATTCCGTAACTGATCGAGCATGTGTTGCTCCTCCTCAAACAAGAAGAGCTTCGGATGCCGCGAATGACTCGCCATGCAACGAGTCTACCAAAAAACAAATCACACTGGATATGTTTTAGTGAAACGCTATACTAGGAGGCCTCCGCGAAACTTCGTGGCTCGAATCTGTAGAAGCAGCCGCCCTGATCGTGAGCCCGGTTGTCTGCCAGATACCGGGCAGAAAGCTACTGGAGCCGTATCCGGTTCAGGTCCGCCATCACCCCACTCTAGCCGCATCCAAAAAAGCAAGAGCACCCCAAACCGCGGGTGCTCTCAACTATCGAACTTGCTTGTGCCTGGCTATTCTTCGGGTTCGTCGGCCGGTTCCAGCGAATCAACCCCTTCCGCGGTTACCGAGGTGATCTGATTGCCGGAAAGCGCTGTTGTTTGCAGCCGGCCGATCTGGAACACTACCACCGTCCAGTCGCCTTCGGCATTGCGGGCCACGGTTTGCGTAGCAGTCTGCGAGCCGCCGTCCGCATCGGTGTAGTTGACGGTCACCTTAAAGCCGGCCTTGGTGCTGCCCGGCGCGCCCACAAACACCAATGCGCCCTGCTGATCCGCAGCCGGGCAAATCACCGGAAAGTTGTCACCCAGCGGGTTCGCCTGACCTGGTTCGCAGGGAACGCCCAGGGGCGTCACCACGGTTTGCACGTCCTGTGCACTCAACAGGCTGGCGGCCATGAAAAATGCCACTACCATCCACTTCATGTCTGTTCTCTTATGCTCCTTGCCGGACGCAGCTAAAATCCGCGGGCATGGTGCGGGTACACCAGACCCCTCGACGGTCCTTTTGCCAAGGACGTGTCTGCCGCTACTTTGGTTGCGCGCCCAGGCCATCGCGTCGTGGCCTTTCATTAATACACCATACTAGCTCTTCTTTTTTGAGAACACCAGCAGGCTCGAAGGTGCTTTCCTGTACCCATACCCGATATAGAAGTCCAGGGGAGTGGCTTTCCCCTCGTCGTAGGCCTTCTTCAAATCCTGCTGAACGAGGTACTTGTAGCTGCCGTAGGGTTGTGTGTAGGCGCCGTAGAGTTTCACATTCCAGACAGCTTGGTCGATAAAGCGATACGGAATCCCCGTGTCGTCCTGCACGATGGCGCCGCCGTTTTCCAGTACCTCCTGCCGGATGGATGCGAACCCCTTCTGGTGTGGCAGATAGCTCGCCGATTTGAAGAATGCCGTATAAGGCCGCAGACCCTTCAGAAACGCGAGAAATGTCGCGTTGCTCGGCAGATGGCTGTCGTGCAGGTTCACCGAGAAGTACAGCAAGTGCCGCGCCGCCGCGTCCCCAGGCAGCTTGAAATCCACCGCGATCCCGTCGTTCCGAAGCGAGGATGGCGCCTGCCTCTCCTCCTTGCGCGGAATCACCTTGCCGTCTTTGTCTACTGTCACCGCCGCATGCCCGATGATTTCCGCGTTGAGCCGCGCCAATTGCATGAGTAGCGGCAGCGCCAGACCATCGGAGATCTGACCGCGAACCTGGTGGTCCATATTTGCGGTGATGAAAAAGCTGCGCCGCGGCAGGCTGTCCATCATCAGACGCACTCGCGCAAGATACTTCTCCAGCTTCGCGGATTTCACAGCCGCCAGATCCGGCACCGTCCCTGGTGGTTCCAGACCGACCAGCACGTACGTGTTGTTATTCGGAAAGAGCGTGCAGGCCGTGAATATATCCGGCCCGCCGAAGGGATAGAACACCGTACCGCGGCTAAATTCCTTCCCGGCGATCTCCTTCTGCTGAAACGCACGCAACGCCGGAAACTGCTCTTTGTCGGCGCGGGCCCACATGGCGTTGGACTCCTTGCGGTGCCATGTCCAGGCTTTTTCCTTCTCCAATTCGCGGAATGGACCGTCGGCACGGCCCTCCATTCCCGCAAAAAAGCGTGCGGCGTCCTGCGCGGCGGCGGACACGGGCACGCGAAACCTCTGTTCGTCTACTCGTTGTTGATGTTCGGCGGATTTGGATCCGCAACTGATAAGAAAACTAAGTAGAAAAAGACCAACCCGAAAAACTATACGACCCACAACTGTATTGTATGATTGACAACGCCGCTTGTACACAGCTTTGTTGGGTTTCCACGAGCTTTCGCTACATATATGATGTTGTGGAGACAGTATGACCGTCCTCGTCCTCTTCCTCGCCTTCCTCTCCGCCCCGCCGGCGGCGGCCGCCGTGAGCTTCAATCGCGACATCCGCCCCATCATGTCGGACACCTGTTTCCGGTGCCATGGTCCGGACAGGAGCTCGCGCATGGCTGGACTCCGGCTTGATCTTCGCGACGAGGCGATCAAGAAGACCGCTTCCGGCGTCACTCCCATCGTGCCGGGAAAGCCTGAAGAATCCGCAATCGTGCAGCGGGTGTTTTCCACGAACGCCGCTCGGGTCATGCCGCCGAAAGCCGCCCACAAGGATCTGACCGATAAGCAGAAGACCGTGATCCGGCAATGGGTCGCCGAGGGCGCCAACTATGAGGGCCATTGGGCGTATCAGCCTGTCCGGCCCCCCGAAGTTCCCGCCATCGCCGGAGCAACCATCTCCAACCCAATCGACGCCTTCATCCAGCAGAGGCTGCAAAAGGAAGGACTGAAACCGTCGCCTCCGGCCGCCAGGCGAACACAAATACGCCGTGTGACTTTCGATCTCACCGGTCTTCCCCCGACCCCGGAGGAAGTCGCCGCCTTTCTCAACGACAAGTCGCCCGATGCGTATGCAAAGCTCGTGGACCGGCTTCTTGCCTCGCCCCGCTATGCCGAAAAGCAGGCCATGCACTGGCTGGACTCGGTGCGCTATGCCGACACATGCGGCTTCCATGGCGACAACCTCTTCCCCATCTGGCCATACCGTGATTACGTCCTCCGCGCCTTTCGCGACAACAAGCCGTTTGACGTGTTCACTCGCGAGCAGCTTGCCGGCGATCTGATTCCGGGCGGCGGGACGGAGCAGAAGGTGGCATCGGCCTACAACCGGTTGAATCGAACCTCAGCCGAGGGCGGCATCCAGCCCAAAGAGTATCTCGCCAAATACGGCGCTGACCGCGTGCGAACAACCGCCAGCGTGTGGCTCGGCAGCACCATGGGCTGCGCCGAATGCCACGACCACAAGTTCGATCCGTTCGCTTCGCGTGACTTCTACGCGTTGAAAGCTTTCTTCGCCGATGTGAAGGAGACCGGCTTGGTACCCGATCGCGGACCCAAGGCCTGGGGTTCTCAACTGGCGATGCCGAGCGACGAACAGCGCGCCCGCAAAGACGAATTGGAGAAGAAGCTGGAACAGGCCCGCATGGATCTTGCGGCGCGCACGCAAGCGATGGCGGATAAACGCGCCGAGTGGGAGAAGGCCACGCTCGCTGCGTACGAGGCTGGTACACTGGCATGGCGTTTTCAACGGCCCGTTGCGGCCATTGCCCAGAACGGGGCGTCTCTGAAGGTCTACAACGACGAGCCGATCGACTTTGAGTCCTACACCGGAGCCAGCCTGCAAACCGCGAAGAAAGCGGGCAATGGTATTGTCATCGTGCGCGGCCCGAATCCGGACAACGAGACTTACACAGTCACGTTGAAGCCTGGCGAGGGCTCCTGGACAGCGCTTGGTCTGGAAGTGGTGGCCGACGAATTACTTCCCGGCATCCGTGTGGCGCGCGGGTCCGACCGCCTGGTAGTCACCGAAGTGGAAGCAGATCTCGGTGGCCGGCGCATCCAGTTCTCGCTCGCCTCTGCCAGCTTCTCCGGCGTGTCCCTCGAGTATCACGCCATGAGCGCCATCGACGGAAACAGCCAGACCGGTTGGGGAATCGCCACCTACGGCGAGAACCGCAATCTGTTTCTTGCGCTGCGCTTTGCCGAGAAGGTGACCACTGATTCGGCGGCGCAGCTCACCGTTCGCATCCGCCAGGATTCCGCCTTCCGCCGTGCCACCATCGGACGCTTCCGGCTGGCGCTTTCCGCGGGCGAGCATTCGTGGCCCGAGCCCGAAGAAGCGCGGCGCGGGCGCGTGAACGGCCTTCCCAACAATGTCCTGAATGCCCTGAAGAAAGCCGCAGACAAGCGCACAGCCGCCGACAACGAAGCCCTGGACACCCACTTTGCCTGGGCCTCCGGCGAGACGCTGGAATCGCAGGTGGAGATCGCCCGCTTGGACGCCGAACTCGGCTTGTTGGACGCGGCAATTCCGCGAGTTGTGGTCGCGGAATCGGTGTCCCCCGAACCTACCCGTGTGCTCCCTCGCGGCAATTGGATGGATGATTCCGGCGATGTTGTCGAACCCGCTATTCCGGGGTTCCTTGGCAAGCTGCCCACCAACGGCCCGGCCACGCGCCTGGATCTGGCCAACTGGCTCATCAGCCGCGACAATCCGCTCACACCACGGGTATTCGTAAACCGTATGTGGCGGCAGTTCTTCGGAACAGGCCTTTCGAAAGTGCTCGAGGATGTCGGTTCGCAAGGCGAGCTGCCTACGCACCCCGAGCTGCTGGATTGGCTTGCAGCCGGGTTTGTGAAGGATTGGGATGTGAAGCGGCTGCTGCGCACGATTGTCACGAGCTACACCTACCAGCAGAGTTCCCATGCACCGCCATTGTTGGCCGCGCGCGATCCCGACAACCGTTTGCTCGCCCGCCAGAGCCGCTACCGAGTGGATGCCGAATCCGTCCATGATGTCGCGCTGCTGGCCGCCGGGCTGCTCACCGATAAGTTCGGTGGACCCAGCGTGCGGCCGTATCAGCCCGAAGGCTATCTGTCGGCCCTCAACTTCCCCAAACGCGATTATTCGGCCAGCCGCGACGGCGATCTTTACCGGCGCGGTGTCTACACCATCTGGCAGCGAACCTTCCTGCATCCCACCATGCAGACCTTCGATGCGCCGACCCGCGAAGAGTGCACAGTGAATCGAGTGAATTCCAATACGCCGCTGCAGGCGTTGGTGCTGCTCAACGATCCGATCTTCGTGGAAGCGGCGCGCGTGTTGGCGCAAAATGCCATGGAGAAGGGCGGCAAGTCTCTCAACGGTCGAATCGACTATGCGTTCCAACGCGCGCTCAATCGCAAAGCGACGGCAGCGGAACGCCGCACGCTCACAGCGCTCTATCAGAAGGCGCTGTCTCGCTACAAGGCCGCTCCCGCCGATGCCAGGGATCTGCTCTAGACCGGCGATGCCCCCGCGCCCGCCAATGTCGAAGTCGAACAACTGGCCGCGCTCACCACAGTGACACGAGCGGTTCTCAACCTGCATGAGACCATCACGAGGAACTGACATGACCAACGAAATCATCCGGGACATCAAGCGAAGGTCGTTCCTCGGCCGAGGCGCCGCGGGGCTGGGCCTCATCGCGCTCAATTCCCTCCTCAAGGCCGCGGAGCCGAAAGCGGGCGATCGCTGGCGCGGTGTTGTCCAGCCGCTGCACTTCCCGCAGAAGGCCAAGCGCGTCATCTTCCTGTATCAGGCCGGCGGCCCCTCGCACCTGGAGACATTCGACCCCAAACCGAAACTCGCCGAAATGCACGGCAAAGGGATGCCCGAATCGTTCACCAAAGGTCAGCAGATTGCCCAGCTTCAAGGCCGCCCGCTGGTCTGTTACGGGCCGCAGCTTCCGTTCCAGAAGTTCGGCAAGGCGGGCATGGACATCTGCTCCTTGTTCCCGCAAATCGGGAGCATCTCAGACGACATCTGCCTCGTGCGCTCCATGTGGACCGAGCAGATCAACCACGACCCGGCGCACACCCTGATGAACACCGGAGCCATCGTCACCGGCCGCCCCAGCATGGGAAGCTGGCTGCTCTATGGGCTCGGCGCGGACGCGGAAGACCTGCCCGGCTATGTCGTATTGATGTCCGCGGGGCGCGGCGGGCAGATGCAGCCCATCGCGGCGCGCCAGTGGTCCGCCGGATTCCTGCCGGGCAAATTCCAGGGAGTGAAGCTCAACTCCATCGGCGATCCGGTGCTCCACATCCATAATCCGAAAGGGCTCAGCGCCGCCACGCAGAAGGACTCCATCGACGCGATCAACGCGCTGAACCGGCTGGAATACGGCGTCACCAGGGATCCGGAAATCCTGACGCGCATTTCGCAGTACGAGATGTCGTTCAAGATGCAGTCCAGCGTGCCGGGGTTAGTGGATGTGAGTAAGGAACCGAAAAAGGTCCTCGATGATTACGGCGCCGTTCCCGGCGATGGTTCGTTTGCTTCCAACTGTCTGCTCGCCCGCCGCCTCGCCGAACGCGGCGTCCGCTTCATTCAGCTCTACCACCGCGATTGGGACCATCACGGCGGCGTCAAACGAAACGTCGAGCTCAAGGCCGAAGAGGTCGATTGCCCCACCGCCGCGCTCATCCGCGATCTGAAACAGCGCGGCATGCTCGACGACACGCTCGTCATCTGGGGCGGCGAGTTCGGCCGCACCCCGATGTCGCAGGGAGGCGATGGCCGCGATCATCACATCAAAGGCTTCACCTACATGCTCGCCGGCGGCGGCATCAAGGGCGGCTACATTCACGGCGCCACCGATGACCTCGGCTATGCGGCGGTGGAAAGCCCGGTGAGCGTCCACGATTTCCACGCGACCATGCTTTATCTGCTGGGCATCGACCACAAACGCCTCACCGTCAAGTATCAAGGTTTGGATGCACGGCTCACTGGTATTTCCGGAGATGTCGTGAAGGAGCTTCTCGTATGACACGTCGCGAGGCATTAACGGGCGTCACCGCGCTGGCCATGCAGCAGTCCGCCGGAGCAGCAGCCAAGGTGAACATCGGCATTGTGGGCGGCGGCTTCGGATCGACGTTTCAATGGCACCTGGACCCGGGCTGCACGGTAGCCGCGGTGTGCGACATCCGCCCCGATCGCCTGCAGCGCCTTTCCGAGGTGTACCGCTGTGGCAATACCTTCAAAGACTTCAAAGAGATGATGAAGCACCCAGGCCTCGACGCGGTCGGCGTCTTTACACCCGCGCCGCTGCATGCCTGGATGGCCGTCACCGCGATGAAGGCCGGCAAGCATGTGATCAGCGCCGTGCCAGCCGCCATGACGGAAGAGGAACTCGCCTGGATCCTCGATACGGTGAAGTCCACCGGCAAACGCTACATGATGGCTGAGACCAGCTTCTATCGCCCGGAAGTGATCACCTGCCGCGAGCTCGCGCGCCAGGGCAAGTTCGGAACTATCTTCTACAGCGAAGCCGAGTATCATCACGAAGGTCTGCTGCCGCTGATGTACGACGACCGCGGCTTCCCCACCTGGCGTCACGGCTTCCCGCCAATGCATTACCCGACGCACAGCACCGGCATCGTGGTGCCCGTCACTGGCGAGCGGTTGGTGGAAGTGACCGCGCACGGTTGGGGCGACGATCACGAGATCCTCAAGACCAACACCTACAAGAACCCGTTCTGGAATACGGTGGGCTTGTTCAAAACCAGCGGCGGCCACTCGTCTCGCATCTCGGTGTTCTGGCACCTGGCGGCCGGCGGCACCGAACGCGGCCTCTTCTATGGCGATCGGATGAGCTACATCATGGAGCGGCCGGAAGGCTCGCCCAACACTATCTTCGAGATCAAGAAGAACGGCGAGACGGTGATTGATTCCAACGGTTATCCGGAGGGCAAAGTGGAGCGCCGCGCCCACAAGGAGCCCGATCATTTCGAGTTGTTGCCCGCGCCGATGCGCGTAAAGAGCGGACATGGCGGGTCCCATACCTTCCTCACGCACGAGTTCATTAGCGCCATCGCTGAAAACCGCCATCCGGCGGTGAACATCTGGGAAGCGATCGCCTACACGCTGCCTGGAATCGTCGCGCACCAGTCTGCACTCAAAGGCGGCGTCGCCATGAAAATCCGTGACTACGGCAATGCTCCCGGTACAATGTAGTTTGTGATCAAATCACTCCGCATCCAGGGCTATCGCTGCTTCCGGGACTTCCGGATGACCGGCCTGGGGCGCGTCAATTTGCTGGTGGGGAAGAATAACAGCGGCAAGACCTCGGTGTTGGAAGCCATCCTGCTGCTTGCCTCGGAAGGGCATCCGCGCGAGGTTCGAACCGTACTCGCTCGTCGTGGCGAGTTCTTGAATCTGGATGACGACAAAACCGACTACCTCGTGGAGCATCTCTTCAGCGGGCACGAATTGTCGGCCAAATCCAAATTCACGATTTCCAGCGGCAACGGCAAGCAAACACCGTCGATTCGATTCTCCATAGTGGAGTCCGATCTGGAAATCAAACAGAACGGCGCCACAAAGCGAATCGCGCTCCTGGAAAACGGCGGAATTCGCCCAAAGATCCCTTTGTCGTTGCCATTGCCTCATCCCGTCGAATTCGTAACCCCGTTCTCATCCACTGGAGAGAACCTCCTCTACATGTGGGGAGAGTTGGCACTCACTCCTGACGAAGATCTTGTTGTACGCGCACTCCGGTTCGTGGATCCATCGATTGAGCGAATCGCGCCGCACCCCCAATCGAGGTCCGTCGGGCCGGGCGCATTCAAAGTGAAGATCAAGGGCCAGGATAAGCCGGTGCCAATCGGCAGCTTTGGAGATGGAATATGGCGAATGCTCTCCATCGCCATTTCGCTCGTCTATGCCAAGGGTGGTTATCTGTTGGTCGACGAAATCGACACCGGGCTTCATTACACAGTGATGGACAATGTCTGGCGCATGCTCTACCAGGCCGCAAAGGAATTCGACATCCAGGTCTTCGCCACCACACACAGCCTCGACTGCGTCCGCAGCCTCGCCGTCATTTGCGAGGAAGACCGTTCCCCCGGTGAAGTGACCATCCAGCGGATCTCCGCGGACAAACCCGAGCCCGTCCGCTATACCGAAGGCCAAATCAAGGCCGCCGCCGAACACGACATCGAGGTTCGGTGAAGCATGCACCCGAAGTGTCTTGTTGTCGAGGGGAAGGATGACCTGTACACAATCGCCTACTGGATCGGAGAGCATATCCCTTGGCCGTCGGAAAGACCGCCGGTCGAGATCATGCATGCTGGCAGCGTTGAGGCCGCGTTGAAGAAGAACTACCTTTCCACTCTCGCCCTTCGGCAGGACTTGAACGTCCTCGCCGTGATAGTGGACGCAGATGAAGAACCTGCCTCCAGACGCTATGGACAGATTCGTTCAGAATGTCTTCAAGTGTTCCCCAACTTGCCGAAAGCGCTTCCCCGGCCTGGCCTCGCTCACGAGCACGCCGGAAAGCGCTTCGGTGTCTGGATCATGCCGGACAATCATGGATTAGGCAATATGGAATCGTTACTGGCAAGCCTAGCCACAACGCCATCCAGCAGCCTGCTGTCGTATGCTCGTCAATGCACGTTGCAGGCCAGGAAGCAGGGGGCACTTTACAGACAGAAGGACCGCGCCAAGGCTGAACTGTATACTTGGCTCGCCTGGCAGGACCCACCCGGCCAACTCACTGGACGAGCCTTCACCAAGGGAATCCTCGATGCGAAGTCTCCTGCCGCCCAACCCTTCGTCAACTGGTTCCTCGAACTCTTCCAACTGCGATGAAACACCTCACCCTCATCGCCGCTGCCATCCTGAGCTTCGCCGCGCAGGCCGCTGACTTCTCGTCCCTCACCGCCCAGGGCTACGTCAGCGACTTCGCCTCCGTCCTTGACACCGCCCACCGCCTCGAAATCGAGCGATACCTCAAGCGCGTGGAGGTGCTTGCCGGCGCCCAGGTGGCCATCGTCACTATCCCGACTCTCGGCAACGAGCCTATCGAAGACGTCGCCAACTCGCTCTACCGCCGCTGGGGGATCGGGCAGAAGGGCAAGAACGAAGGCATGCTGCTTCTGTTGGCGGTCAATGACCGGCGCATGCGGCTGGAGGTCGGCTACGGCCTCGAAGCGATCTTTCCCGATGGCTACGCCGGCCAGTTGCTCGACGCCATGCGGCCCCTTCTGCGCCAGCGCGAATACGGTCGCGGGTTGCTCGAAGCGGCGCATCAGATCGGCACCAGAATCGCCGACAGCAAGAACGTCAAGCTTGACGCAACGATTCCTTCGCGCCGCGTCGTGCGCGATCGCGTATCTTCGTACTTGCCCATGATCGTTCCGCTCGGCGTTGCCGGTGTCGTTCTTCTGATATTCGCGATGTCCCGCCGCAATCGCAGACGTTACGGCTCCAGCCGCCAAGGCAGTCCCTTCTTCGTTTACGGCCCGTCGTGGGGAGGGGGCTTCGGCGGCGGCGGTTCCTCCGGCGGTGGTTTCGGCGGCTATGATTCTTCCGACAGTTTCGGCGGCTTTGGCGGCGGAGACTCTGGCGGCGGCGGCTCTAACAGTGACTGGTAATTCTATGGACAAACAGCTCGACCCCTTGATCGAACGCGTCAGCAAGGCCTTCGGCACCCGGTTGGTCTCGCTCATCCTTTACGGCTCGGCCGCATCGGATGAAACCCGCAGCGCCACTTCCGACCTCAACATTCTCTGCGTCCTCACCACTGTCACCACGCGCGAATTGAAGGACGCAGAGCCCATCTTTCATTGGTGGCGCAAGCAAGGCAATCCGTCGCCGCTACTGCTGAGCGAATCGGAACTCCGCGCCTCCACCGATTGCTTCCCCATTGAGTTCCACGATATGCGCGAGCGCCGGAAAGTCCTCTCGGGTCTCGATGTCATCGATGGACTTGCCATCGACGAATCGTTCTACCGCGCCCGCGTCGAATACGAACTGCGCGCCAAGTTCCTTCGCCTGCGGCAGAAGGCGGGCGGCGTGATGTTTGATCCCGATCTGCTCTGCCGCCTGTTGGCTGAGTCTGTCTCCACCTTCGTGCTGCTTGCGCGTCATGCGCTGCGCCTGGCGGGCCATCCGGCGCCGTTGACGCGCAGCGAAATCCTCGCCCACGCCGTGCAGCATTTTGGCATCGATGCCACGCCCTTTCAGAAGGCGCTCGACTTGCGCGAAGGCAACCTTCCCCACAAGCAGGTGGACGCTGTCGCGACGCTGGAACAGTATATGACGCAGATCGCGCACATCATCCGATCGGTGGACGACATCAACCTGACAGCATCATGCTGATCCTCATTATTCCGCGGCGCGAGTTGGTCCAACCCAGTGAAGATAGCCAATAGGCGCGGTCCAGGCGCTGGCGTGTCCGGCGTGGTTTGTCATTTGCAAGGCAACGTCGAAACATCTCCATCGGATGGCGAGCGGAACAGCGGCGCATAAGCAACGACATTCAATCGAGGCCAAATGGCAACGGGGAAGTGGCTCCAGGCTCGGAGCCGCCGGGCTTGAAAGCCGTTCGGTCATCGTTACCGCAATTGCCATCTCGCGGGTTCTGTCCCTACATCCAGGCCCGCGAGTTAGAATCGATGAACGCTGATAGGATTGTGGACGTCGTTGGACAATAGTCGGCTTGTGGCCAAACGGGCCAGAGTTCCGCCCCGCGGGCCGCCCCGAAGCACACATAGACGACCATACCTAAGGGACTTCATGTAGACTGCGAACTTCAGCGCGGGGAGACGCCTTTCTCCACGCACTGTTCGCAGCCACTGTTCTTTTGGGAAACGAAGCTGATAGCTGACCGCTGATGGCTGACCGCTGTATATTGTAATGACGGAAATTATGAAGAGACTCACGATCAGTGCGATTTTCGCCGGCCTGCTGGCCCTGGGATGGATGATGGCGACGCCGAAAGCCTCGCAAGCCATGCAAGGCTCCGCGGGCGTCACCGGCGACAAGTACAAGTTCCGCCTGCTCTACAACTCCAGCCACCTGCCAACGGAAGCGCAGAATGTGCTCAAAGGCGCTCACGGCGGTTTCGCTGTTGACATGCGCCCTGGTAAAGGCGAGACGTACTTTTATCTCAAGGGCGCCGGAATCATTCAGATCAGCGCCGATCTGAAGAGCACACGCATGATCAGCACGCCACCCGAGATGAAGAGCACCAACATGCACAACGCCCAGATCTGGACCGCCAGGGACGGGCAGGTGTTTCTCACCTGGCCCGGCAACGAATCGAACGCGGTCTACACCACCACAGTGGATGGCAAACTCGTGCATACGCTCAAGACCCCTGCGCCGGGCACCGATGTCGGCCACCCCAACGCCACCAACTACTTCATGGGCCGCGGCAACTTCATCCCCACCGACGTCGAGCAACTGGACGGCATGTTCTACGTCACCACCGGCTACTCCAGCCTCGATTACGTGCTCACCGCGAAGGTCACCAGCACCAGCCCCTTCAAGGCCGAATGGAATGATCTGGCGTTTGGCGGACGCGGTCCGGGAGCGGGCCAACTCGGCACCGGCCACGGCGTGACCATCCCGCCGGGCACCAAACGGGTCGACGTCTCCGATCGTTCCAACTCCGAAATCGACCGCTACACGCGCTACGGACAGTACATCTCCACGCTAAAGATGCCCTACGGATCTCTGCCGTGCGACATCTACTACTTGGGGAATCTGGCCGTCGTTGGCGCCCTCGATGGTCCGAACCGCGCCAAGGGAGCACCAATCTACATCCTGGAAAACGACGAGCTCGTTTCTACGATTTCGGTGAAGGATGACCTCGGGCTTGAGAAGTTCACCCACGTGCACAACGCCGTCATGCGCCGCGTGAACGGCAAGCTCTACGTGATCGCGCAGGCGTGGAACCCGGGCGACTTCGCCATTCTCGAGCAGGTGAACTGACAGGGAAGCTGGGTTGAGTTGGTAGAGAGCAGCAATCCCGTCTGGCGGTTGCGTGCGAGCGAGGATGCCAGGCGAGCCGCCGCCACCGCCGCGCCTCCAGCGAGACGCCGCAGTGCCGCCTCTCCACCACCATCACATACAACCCATAAAACCGGAACTTCGGCTCCTGCTTGGCCTTTTGATTTTGCCTCTGCCTCAGTAGGGAGAGCTTTTCCGGGAGTCCGTCTCCGCCCGTCTTTGACAAGGCCTCGATATGCTCACCGTTTCCCGTAGTGGGAAGTTTCCTTCAGGCGGATCTCCTGTACTTCTTCTCTACCTCACCTCTTACAGATGCAATGCTTTCAGTGAGTCCCCTTCGCTCCACGGGCGTTACCCCGCTTCTGCACTATGGGCCTCTCCGACTTCCGGCCAGGGCCTAGCCTTTGGTTATTGATTCCCTCGGGCCGTTGGGTCCGGTTGCCCGTTCCCACCCTGCCGGATCTCCCAGGACCCTGGCCTGATCTTTCCCTGCGCGCTGTCCCCAATCACCCCGAGAGGCTCAGCGGGTTTACTCATCACAACCCCACCGATGACAGGCTTCATCCAATCCGGAAGACTGGCCGCCTCCATTTCGTTAACGAGGCCGAATCAGGTTCGCTTTTGCTACGGCTCACAGGTTTTGCTTCGCCGGTTTCCACCGAACGGATTACTCCGTCCCGCTCCGGGTCGGCTACATGCATGAATGAGCAATTCACATGGTGAATACCTTTCAATTCACAAGATCAGCCAGGCTTCGTACGCCTGGTGTACCGGATCAAATCGGATGGGCTCGGAGTGCGCCGGGATAAACCGGCATGGAGTTGAGAATGAAAGAGTCTTACAGGAAAGGAGTAGCCAACCATCCTGGCCCCGAGTCATGCGGCGGTCGCCGTAAGGCGGCAGTTGAAGCGTTGACAGGGGTACAGGCGGGC
>JACQZR010000189.1 GCA_016213775.1 Acidobacteriota bacterium | reverse complement strand
GTCCTCGCGCGTCTCCGCGACGTAGTAAAAGCAATGAAGGACACCGAGGCTTTTAAAGCAACCCTCGCCGCAAAGAACGAACCCAATTCCGGCGCAACCCCGGAGCAACAGCAGCAAATCGCCGCTCTCCTCGCCGCGCTCAGAGCAAGAGTCGCGCAATCGGAAACGAAGCCAAACTCCTAGCCGTCCTGTGGGGCGGCCAATCCTGGCCGCGGCTGGCCTTTCAGGTCAGCCATGAGTTCATAAACCCTGTTCGACAGTTTGGGGCGCCCCTGCGAAGGGCAACGACCCCGCCGATCCTTGAAAATCGAATAGCTGTATCTCGACCAATACAGCAAACCTATCGCCGCAGCACCTCGTCCAGCTTCGTCGCGAGCTCCGGGGCGGCGGATTCCACCGTCCGCCCCTCAAACAGCGGCGGCGGCGGCTTCTGGTCCCATCGAACCCCTGGCGCATAGAGCGCCACCCAGTCCCAGACGATGGATTGCTCGCGGCCTGGTTCCTCGCCCATCGATTTGGACAGAGTACGCGTTGGATCCCAGAACTGCACCGCCCGCGCGTCCCCGATAATGCCGAGCACACCGCCTGAAGGCGTGCCGTAATCCGTGGCAATCACCCTCTCCCAAACGATCAGCGCGCGAACCCTCTGGTCGTTCTTCTTCGCAAGCAGATCCGCGAGTACGGAGGCCCCCCGTACGCAGGTTCCTCATGTGGGGCTCAGCAGCGCAATCACGCGATATTGCGAGGCGCTGTCGTTGAACGTCTGAACCAACGGCGAGGGGTTCTCTAGCTCGGTGAGCGGCGGTTGCCCCTTCGGAGTCTCATGCGTGGAAAACGTGTTGTAGGCCCAGTAACCCGCGACACCGCAGGCCAGCGCGCCGATAAGTACCCGCCGCTTCATGACCGGACCAACTTCGCCAATGTGATCGCCACCCACTGCGGGAACAGGAACATCGCCAAAACCACTGCCGCTGAAATCCAAAGCACGGCTTTGCTCCACGTCGAGCGCCGTGTGCATTGATTGCGCCGCGCATAAGCCTGATGGAACGCGACCCCGAGCAGCACCAGCGACACTGGCATTAGCCAAACGCGCGCCGTTTGCAGGTAGGCCGACGCCCCGGCAGTGCCCGCCGCGGCAACAAACAGCCCCAGTGGCAAGCAGCAGGTGCTGGCCGCAATCACGCTTGCCAAAGCCGTTATCGATGCGATGGTGCTTTTGCCCTCCGCCGTCATCTCGTCAGCATTACACAGGAATGCTGCTCTTGACCACTCCCATCGCGACCAGGGTCATAAAAATTCCGACGCACGTGATGACGGCCGCCGAAATCACCGGGACCATCACAAAGAACGGACTGCGTTGCACTCGCGGCGTATCTGGCAGTAGATGTTTCGCATAAAGCACAAGACCGCCGATGGCGATAAGCACCAGTGCAAGTCCAAGGCTGAAGCTCGTCAGCAGGACCAGTCCAAAGCCCACTCGTCCCAGAGCAATGGAACTCAGCAGCAGCACCAGCGCCGACGGGCATGGCACCAGGCCGCCCGATACTGCCAGGCCGGTCAGGCTGGCAAACGTAACGTCGCCCTCCACCACGTGCGAATGCCCTCCTACACCGTGATGGTGGTCATGCGAGTGCCCGTGATCATGGTGATGATGATCATGATGGTGGTGGTGATGGTGCGAATGCCGCGCCAGCTTCCCCAGCCGCTTGTAGAACAGCGTCGCCCCAATAACAACGATAGTGAGCCCCGAAATCACCCCAAGAATGGGATAGATCTTGTCGGCAACAATGTACTGCGATAGGAAGAGCGTTCCCAGGCCAAGCAGAAACACGCTCACCGTATGCGTAGCCGTGACCATCCCTCCGAGAAACAACGCATGCCGGAACGTGCCTCGCGAGCCGACAAGGTAAGCCGCAACGATCGTCTTGCCATGACCCGGCGACAGCGCGTGCATCGCCCCAAATCCGAACGCGGCCGCGATCGCAACCAACATCGCCGACAGCCCGAGCGACTGCCGGCTGAGCAATTGCGACAGCACATCGCCCTTCTCCACTGTCCCTGGCGCGGTCCATTCCAACTGTGCCCGCAGATCCTGCGGCGGAGCAACCGCCGGGTCTTCGGGGTATTGCGACAACGCCTTGCTGACGTCTTTATCCGAATGCGACGCCATGGTCAACGCAGCCCCGGGCGCTACCGCGACGACGATCTCCTTCCATCCCGCGCGGTCCGGATAGTTCCTGTCTTCATAGGTGAGCCGGCCGGGCTTCACGGCGGCAACAGCCTTGACGGTAATCCGCAGAACCGGCCCATCGGCGATCACCAGTTCCGCGGACTGAACCACCGGCTTCACCTCCGCGCCGCCCGCTTTCAACGACACCGCGGCCAGCCACACACGCGCCTGTTCCAGCGCCCTGGCGTCTAAGTCCGCCCTCGGACTGGTCCGCGCCAGTTTCCAATCGCGCAGCAGTTCAGACGCGGGGATCTGTGCAAAGTCCAGCGCGTATACCATCTCCAACCGCTCCGGCCCCGGCTGCAGCCGCGTGTAATGGCTGATCGAGAAGTTGCCCATCGGATGCGCGGACAGCATCATCGCGTCAAGCACAAATAGGCAAGTCAACCGTAGGAGTTTGGAGCGCTGGTTCATTACAATGGAATGGATGTATGCGCCACGTCGTAACAGCAAGTGATGTCCCTCTGGCAGGAGAACTGCGAGTGCCCGTCGGGACTATTGTAACGCCCTCGGCTTGCGAGGTTGCCGGCGCCCGCGGCGTTCCCATCATTGAAGTGAAGGCGGAAGAGCTGAACGGCATCGCTCCTCCGGAAAAGACCATTGCGCTTGGTGCGGACCATGGCGGCTACGCGATGAAGGAACTGCTGAAACCCGTCTTGCGTGAGTACGGTTTCACCATGCGCGACGTAGGTGTCCATGAGGAAAAGGCGGCCGACTATCCCGATATTGCACTTGCCGTCGCTGAGCTGGTTTCGGAAGGCAAAGCCACTCGCGGCGTCATTGTCGATGGCGCTGGAATCGGCTCCGCGATGGCTGCCAACAAGGTGCCGGGCGTACGCGCAGCCCTATGTTACGATAAGGCGTCGGCTCGCAACAGCCGTGAACATAACAACGCCAACGTGCTGACCCTCGGAGGCCGCTTATTGACCTACACGCAGGCTGAAGAGGTTCTGCGCACGTGGCTTTCCACGGCCTTTGGCGGCGGCCGGCATCAGGCGCGGATCGACAAAATTTCGCAGATCGAAAAGAGATTCTCCACGTGGACGCCACGCAGCTAGATCGGTTAGTCGCGCAGATTGGCGAGGAGTTGCTCGCGCGGATACCCGTGTCCGGCGGCCATGCTCCGAATGCCGAAGGACTGAATGTCGCCGATATGGTCTGTCCCGGATGCACCCGGCGCTGTGCACAAACGTGCACCCGCAAGACTAAGGAGATCATCGCGGCCGGCGCGGACCGCGTCTCCACCACCGGCAAGCTCATCAAGGTCGATCCCGATATCGCCGCGATGATCGACCATACGGTGTTGAAGCCCGAAGCCACTCGCGACGAGATCGTCAAGCTGTGCGCCGAGGCCCGCCAGTACAACTTCGCCAGCGTCTGCGTCAACCCCTACTGGGTGCCTCTCGCCGCCTCGGAGCTCAAAGGTTCCAAGGTCCTCGTGTGTACAGTAGTGGGCTTTCCGTTAGGCGCTAATCCAACCGCCATCAAGGTTGCTGAAGCCACCGACGCGGTCCACCACGGCGCGCAGGAAGTCGACATGGTGATCAATGTCGGGGCACTGCGATCGGGCGATTATGACGCCGTCAAGCACGACGTGCAAGCCGTGGCCGAAGCCGTTCATCGCGGCGGCGCGATCCTCAAGGTGATTCTCGAAAACGCCCTCCTCGACGATTCGCAGAAGGTGATGGCCTGCGCGCTCTGCAAGCTCGCCGGCGCCGATTTCGTCAAGACCTCCACCGGATTCGCCAAGTCCGGAGCCACCGCTCATGACATTGCGCTGATGCGCGCGGCCGTAGGGCCCGAAATGGGTGTCAAGGCGAGTGGCGGCATTCGGACTCTTGCCGATCTCAAAACCATGGCTGCCGCGGGGGCAAGCCGGATCGGCGCCAGCGCCAGCGTCAAGATCATGCAGGAATCGGCCGCCTGACCCCGCGGCGCTATCTCAAATCATGGCCACCAAAACCAAGTCACGGGCGAAGTTTCAGGAGCGGGCTGAGTTGCTCGACTTCCTTCTCGAAGTCTCCGCGGCCACCGCGGAAACGCTGGATCTCGATCAGCTTCTCGAGAACGTCACCTCTGTTGTGACTCGCGTCATCCCGTCCGATTTGTTCGCTATTCTCCTCTACAGCGACAAGGTCAAAGGGCTGCGCATCCGCCACTCCATCGGTCACCGTCCCGAGATTGTACGCAACCTCGTCATCTCTCTTGGCGAAGGATTGACCGGCGCTGCTGCGGAGTCGCGCATGCCGGTGCTGGTGGGCGACGTGCGCAACGACCCGCGTTATCTGAGCGCGCTCGACGCCGTCCGCAGTGAACTGGTAGTGCCCATTCTATGGCGAAGCAAGCTGGTAGGCGTCATCGACATTCAGTCCACCCGTCTCAATGCGTACACGGAATATGACCGCTCCATCCTCCAGTTGATTGCTTCCCGCATTGGCTCGGCGATATTCAACGCGCGCCTGTACCGCCGCGTGGACCGCCAGAACAAATTGCTGAGAACCCTGACGTCGGCGTCGCAGGAGTTCTCCTCCATCCTGGCGCTCGATGAGCTGTTGCGCAAGGTTGCCGCGATCATCCGGCAACTGGTGAACTACGATGCCTTCAGCGTGTTTGTGCTCGACGGCGAACGCAAGATCCTGCGCCACCGGTTCAGCCTGCGCTACGACAAGCGCGTCGAGATCGACAATGTTCCGCTTGGCCAAGGCATCACCGGAGCGGCCGTGGCCGCGAGACACGCCATCCGCGTGAACGATACGCTCACTGACCCGCGCTACATCGCATCGCATCCCGATATTCGCAGTGAAGTCGCCGTGCCGCTGATTCTGCGCGACCGCGTGTTGGGCGCGCTCGATCTGGAGAGCGACAAATTGGGCTTCTTCACTGAAGATCACGTGAGGATGCTCTCGCTGCTTGCCCCGCACGTCTCGAGTGCGATTGAGAACGCGCGCTTGTATGAAGAGATTGCCGCCCGCGAACAGCGGATGGAACAGGATCTCCGGGCCGCCCGCAAGCTGCAAAAGGTGCTCCTTCCGCGGAAAGCCCCGCAGGCGGAAGGACTGGAAATGGCGCTGGGCGCACGTCCGGCGCGCGAGATCAGCGGCGACATCTACGATTTCTTTGAACGCGGGCGCGGGCAGATGCTGCTTTGTTTCGGCGATTCCAGCGGCAAGAGCGCGGCCGCCGCCTTGTACGGCGCGCTCGTCTCCGGCTTGCTGCGCAGTTTCGCCATCACAGACAAACGGCCCGCTGAACTAATGGCCCTGTTGAATGAAGCCTTGTCGGAACGGAAAGTGGAAACCAAGTACGTCACATTGCTGATTGCCTTGTGGGATCCGAAATCCAAGACTCTGTCGATGGCGAACGCCGGCAACACGCTGCCGGTGGTGTGCCGCAAAGGTGAGATCCTCACCCCGCGTGCGGAGGGTATCCCCATCGGGCTGCTGGACGACGTGGAGTACGACGAGCTGGTTTTCCAGACCGAGCCCGGAGACGTCATCCTCTTCTTCTCCGATGGCGTGCAGGATCAATTGGCGCCGGCCCCCGAGAGTCCGAGCGAATATGAGCCTACCGACGACGGCGAGGCGCCTCGCGACTTTGGCACACACCGCATCGAAACTCTGTTGAAGAAGAACCGGAAAGAGCCCGTTCCGGCCATTGTCGGCGCCGTGTTCGATGAGTTGGATGCATTTGCCGCCGGCGGCGCGATTACCGACGACCAAAGCGTCGTCGTCATGAGAGTTCTCTAATGATGGAACGTCCGTTCACCTATCGGGATAACCTGCTGCACGTGGAAGATGTAGCGCTGGACAGTATCGCGCGCCGCGCCGGCACTCCCTGCTTCGTTTATTCGGCCAACGGGATTCTCGGCCGTTACCGTGCCTATGACCGTGCCTTCGGCGAGCAGCCGCACAAGGTCTGCTACGCGGTGAAGGCCAACGGCAACCTGGCGATTCTCGGCCTGCTCGCGCGAGCCGGCGCGGGTTTCGATATCGTTTCGGGCGGCGAGCTGTTTCGTGTCTTGAAGGCCGGCGGCGCATCTGAGAACGTCGTGTTCTCTGGCGTCGGCAAGACTGCCGAGGAAGTGGAATACGCCCTCGAAAAAGGCATCCACACGTTCAACTGCGAGTCGGAGACGGAGCTGTCGTTGATTGATGCGCTAGCCGCACGGTTAGGAACAAGGGCGCGCATATCGCTGCGTGTGAATCCGGACGTGGACGCCGCAACGCATCCGAAGATCTCCACCGGTTTGCGCGAGCACAAATTCGGCATTGACATCCACGAAGCTGAGGAGATTTACCAGCGCGCCCGCTGGCATCAGCACCTGGAGTTGGAAGGCGTGAGCTGCCACATCGGCTCGCAACTGCTGAAGCCGGAGCCGCTTCTGGACGCACTCGATCGGGTGCTGTCGCTGGTGGACCGGCTGCGTGCCAAGGGCATCGCCATCCAGCATCTCGATCTCGGCGGCGGCCTTGGTGTGCCCTACCGCCCAACGGACGATCCGCCTTCGATTGCGGATTACGTGGCCCGGTTAAAGGCCCGTACCAGCCACCGGAATCTCAAGGTGATGGTGGAGCCCGGCCGTTCGCTGGTGGCCGAGTCCGGCGTGTTGTTGAGCCGCGTCCTCTATCGCAAGGTCAATGCCGGCAAGGAATTCATCATCCTCGACGCCGCAATGAACGATCTGATCCGGCCGTCATTGTACGAGGCGCACCACGAAATCCTCCCTGTGAAACGTGATGCCGGCCGCGGCACGGTGAAGGCCGATGTCGTAGGCCCCGTCTGCGAGACCGGCGACTACCTCGCGCTCGATCGTGAGATGGCCAACGTGCTTCCGGGCGACCTGGTGGCCGTGGCGACCACCGGCGCGTACTCGTTCGTGATGTCGTCGAATTACAACGCCCGTCCGCGGGCGAGTGAAATCATGGTCGCCGGCAATGGCTGGCGCGTCGTTCGCCAGCGCGAAACCTTCGACGATCTGGTCCGCGGCGAAATGGTCTGAAGCGGTCTTCTTCTTGCTCCTGGCTCCTTGCTCCTGGCTCCTTGCTTCTGGCTCCTTGCTTCTTCCTCCCTACTTCGCCCCAAGATGCCTTTCGAACCATGCCACCAGCGCCGTGGTGGCCCGCACCGCGTCGTCGCCTTTGAAGCCATGGCCGCCGCCGGGGATCACGATCAACTCGGCCGGCACGTTGCTCTTCTTGAATGCGCCGAGGATGTTCTCGCTGTGCGAGAGCGGAACCAGCGTGTCCTTGTCTCCGTGGATGAGCAGAGTCGGCGGATCGTCCGGAGTGACGTGCAGGAGCGGCGAGTAATCACCGGCCTTCGTAGGGCTGAAGCGCAGGGCCGGGAAGGATTTATTCGAATTCGGATCTTCGCTCACCCAGCCGCGCAGATCGGTTGGCGGGAAGTAGGCTACTACTGCAGCCACGCGGTCCTCCTTGCTGGACGTTGTGCCGAGCATCAGCGAAAGGTGCCCGCCGGCGCTGCCGCCATACACGCCCAACCGCTCGGGATCGATGCCGTACCTGGTGGCGTTGGTGCGCACATAACGGACCGCCATCCGCACGTCTTCGACAATCTCGGGGATGTTGAACTTAGGGCTGCTGCCGTGGCGGACGGCGAAGACCTTGAAGCCTTTTTCGAGTAACGGACGGAAGAGCGCCATCCCCGTTTCCGGCGGAGTCCAGTTGGAGCGCCACCCGCCGGACACCATGAAGAGGATGCCCGCCCCGTTTGCTTTGACGGTGGGTTCAAACAGGTCCATGGTTAGCGCCATGCCCATCTTGTGGCCGTACACCAAGTCGGGATTGACGTGAATCGAAGGTTCAGCGGCGGCGGTGGAGGCCGCCAAGAGTAGCATCGCTCCTAGCACCATGAAGACTACTGTACATCACGGGCGGCCTTCAAACAGTACCCAGGCGCCCCAATAATAGGGTTTTCGGAAGTTGGTATCAGAGCCTAGGAGCTCGCGCTTCGCCTCGCGCAGAGCTTCGGCCGGACTCGCTCCCTTGGCGATGCGGGCGTAGAGCGAAGGGTGAAGCCTGGCCGATGCGCCGTCGTTTACTTCCCACAATCCGGCGATCACGCTTTGTGCGCCGGCATGCAGAAAGGCCCATCCCATGCCGACGAGCCCGGCGCCACGATACGCCTTGATGCCGGCGCTGTGGCACGCGGACAGTGTCACCAGTTTCGCGTTCATAGGCCTCTGGGCCACCGACAGCGCGGTGAGGCGCGATTCCGGCTGACCCGAGAAGATGAGCGCCGATTCGAGCGGACTGCGCAGGCTCGCCTCGCCGTGCGTCACAAAGTGGATGTAGCCGAATTGCTCCGGCCGATGCGATGCAAATGCCGCGGCTTCCGCGCGCTGGTGATCCACCACCGTGGTGCGGCCCGGACGGTAGACCGCCTGCACCCGGCGAATCTCTTCCTCGGCGCGCAGCAGTGCCGGATACTTCGCCGCGGGCAGGTCCGGATTGCCGTAAATCAATAGCGCGTCGGAGGCAGGCTCAGGCTCGCGCGCGGCGAGTGAAGCGATGGAGAAGGCACGTGAGACCACCACATCCTCCAGCCAGAAATGCGGCTTCGGACCAGCGACGAGCGTCTCCCAATTCAATCTGCCTAGGACGTCATCTGCAATCACGATCACGCGCCGATTCCCCAGGCTTTCGCCCACCAGCGCCTGGTGAAGCTTCTGGCCGGCGGTGAGGTACTCCGGCTCGGTACGCCTGCCCGCGTTGAGCTGGCTCTCGTGCTCGCGGAGCAGTTCCCGCAACGCGGACTCCTTCGGGATCGGCTTACGGACAATGCCGGAAGCCGTGATCACCCACACCGCCGACATGCGTTCGCCGGGCCAGTAATCGAGGATGACGGCGTTGCGGCGCGCCGCAATCTGCATCAGCGCCTCAGCGGTTTGCCGTGTCCCGCCGCGGGCTTCCTCGACGATGAGGAGAGCGTCCATGTCGCGGTTCTCCGCCAGCAGCATGCGAACGTACTCCCGGTAGAAACGTGCGGTGAGCGATTGAATGGAAAGCGCCACGGAGAGTTGTTTGACACGCGACCGTTCCTCGCGGATATCGTCGAGTAGTAATTCCGCCCCGGCAAAGGCCTCCTTCCTGCGGCCGGCGCTGTAGCAGGCATCGGCCAGGCTGATGAGGGCCTGCCGCCTGGTGGCGGGGCGGGCATCGGGGCTCGTCGCGATGTCGCGAAACTGCGCAATCGCTTCGTCCCAGCGGCGTTCTTTTGCCAGAAGGTAGCCTCGGTTGAAGTCCGGTACGGGGGGCAGTTTGGCGGTTTGCCGTGCCTCGGCGGCGTCCTTGTGGTACCGCCACGCCACCGCTATATCGTCGATCTGAACCGCGACGTTGGAAAGGTTGTTGAGAGTCTGCGCGAGTCCGGTGTGGTGCTGCCGGGCGAGCAACAGCGCCGTGGAATAGTAGGGGCGGGCGGCGTTGGGTCTGCCGTGCAAGTTCTGGTAGTTGCCCAGCAGGTTGAGCCAGCGCACCTGGTCTTCGTGGTTTCCGATCCGCCCCGCCAGTTCGGCGGCTTGATGCAGGTATTCGATGGAGAGTTCGAAGTTGCCGAGCTGGTAGTGCGCCTCGCCCATGTTTCCCAGCGTCTTCTCCTGCCAGCCCATAGCCCCAGCCCGTCGGGCGAGCGTCAGCGATTGCTCAAACCAGCGAAGGGCTGCGGTCGGATGCTCCTGATCGAGCTCCCAGTAGCCGAGTGCGCCGGTGATCTGGGATTCGAGCGCGGGATCGTGCGTGAGCCGGGCGTGTGCGAGCGCCTGATCGAGGTAGTTGCCGCGCTCGGCCGCCTTGAGTTCAGGGAAACTCATGCGGACCAGCGTTTCCGCCGCCAACTCGTGCGAGTTCATCTGACGCGCATTCTCAAGCGCCGGGTATAACAACTGGCGGGCTTCAGCCGGCTGCCCGGAGCGCAGTTTCGCAAGGCCGAGCGCGATGGCCCGGCGAACCTCGAGCAAAGCGTCTTTGGTGGCGACCTGTTCGGCTTCCAACTCGCGGATGCAGGCGGGATAACGGCGTTGGGCAATGGCGACTTCGCCCAGCAGAATGCGGGCTCGCAAGCCTTCATCCGGTGTACCGGCGAGCCCTTTGCAGACGCTGGCAATCGAGGCCGCGCGGGTGAGCATCCCGCGCACCAGTGCCCCTTCCCCGGCAGCCACACAGGCGGAGAAGGTGCGCTCTGTTGCTGGACGAACGCACCCGCCAGCGAACACAGCGCACGCTCCGTACACGAACCAATGGAGACGTTTCCGGTTACGGGTATTGCGACCCTCCGCCTTCTGTTCCACCACCGACGACTTCGCCATCCGTTGGACACCCCAATTCGAACCGCAGCATGTTCAGACGCCGCGAATTTTCCGTGAGGATGAATTCCGCGAAGTGGACGAGCCCGAAGCCGGGGATCTCGAGAACGTTGCCATAGGTGGTGGCGCCGGGCACGGAGATCGGCGCGGCTAGCAGGCTGGTCACCACCATGCCGCGACTTTCGGGCAAGACGTCCGGCGCACTCCCCATCGTCCGCCACCGTAGCGGGGCGGGGAGCCTGTTCGGATCTTCCCTCCAGAGGCTGATGGTATCAAGATTCGCGCGCAAAGCGGAATCAGTAGCGTAGGAGTTCCTTAACTTGTTGAGATTGTGGCCTGAGGTAAATGCGCCGATGTGCAGCTCGGCGTTGACTGGAAAACCATTGACACGCAAGCCGATGAATTGACAGCCGGTGGGGACGATCTCGGGGACAGTGTCTTTATCGAAGAAACGAATGTTCAACTGGGACACGATCCGATCGCAGGTGACAATGTTCTGGAAGTTGAAGCCCTCAAGCACCGCCGTGGCTGTTGAATTGTGCGCTACTTCTCCGACATCATAACTGCCAAGGCATTGGGCGCTGGCCGAGCTGAAGGAGATGATGTTGGCGATGGCGAACGGTCCGGCCTGGGCCGAATGATAGCCACCGGCCGTGGACAGGGAGCAATCCGCCCCTCCGTTCACGGACTGGGAAATAGGTCTTCTGATAATGCCGCCCAGGGCATGCGCCTGGGCATTGTAGAAGTGCATGGCAGCCTCCAGCGAAGAACCACCCGTCTATTGGACCGAGATCTCGCCCTGCTGAATGATTCTCGGGTCTCCTTGTCCGGTATCGCCGGACACGGTGATTTTATACGCACCGGCCACAGATTTGGGGATCACCAGCATCACGTTATCCTTGGCGAGGTCCGCCGGGACCCGGGAAACAACGTCCGGTCCGAAAGGCGGCTGGATACGAATGTGGTATTCCCGAAACTGAGGCTCAGTGTTGAGTTCGAGAAAAAAATGAAGCGGCTGCCCGGCATGACTAACGGACGAGTCCGGCGATACTGCCCGGTTGCCCATCCGAAAAACCGTTGCACCCGTGAAGAGATGAGGCTGACGGAGCTCGGCTATCGTTACCCTGAGGCCGGGTATCGTCACAAACGACTGATACCCGGCAAAGGCGACTGCCAAAACCGCAGCCCATGCTCCCCAATACCGCTGGATCCCGCTGGCATGCGCTTCTCTCGTGGACGGAACCATTGGGATTACCTTTGGCTCCGCTATTGCCGGCTGTAGCTTTCCTCCGCTGATCCGGACTGCATCCCGGAAATCCAGGGCAGCCTTCACATCAACCAGACAAGTCTCACAAGAGAAGTAGTGCTCCTCAAATGCGTCCAGTTCCGCGCCGGACAGTTCGTCCAGAACGAAACGTTCCACCATGCCCGCGGCAACCGCTTCAGAATGGTCCATGGGGTTGTTCCTCGATATAGTGATTGGGCATGGCCGAGCGTTTCAAAAAAAGTCGTTGCATGGCAAAAATAATACTCACTGGAGGAATTCCTGGCGGAAACTGTTGATGGCGCGGTGGACAAGAACACGCAGGTAGTCACGATTGACGCCGAGCTGTAGGCAGACTGCATCTTTGTCGCGCTCCTCGAGAAAGACGGCGTTCAGGATCTCGCGATCCCTTACAGACATCTTATCGAGAACTTTTCGGATGCGCTCCAGTTTTTCCGCGAGCAGGACGGCATCCTCTGTGTTGTCGGTGGATTGCCAACTCGCCGAAGCATCCAGCGGCAACAAACGGGATGTGTGTCGAAAGTGCTCGGAAATGACGTGGTTACAGGTGGAGTTGACGTAGGCGTTGAGCTTTGTGCCATCGCGGATCTTGCCCTCCTTGACGGCGGACAGGACGCGGCGAAAGGTCTCCTGACGAATCTCCTCGGCCTCGTGCCCATAGATGGTGCGAGCGCGCAGTTTCACCTGCAGGATATTTGTGTAGTGGCGAACAAAGTGGTCCGTGGTGGCAGGGTCCGCGGAGGCAAGCTTAGCGAGATAGTCGTTGGACGGGCACTCGTTCAAATTCATAGTATACGCAACAAGCCGTGGCGGCGAAGAATCTCCAAAACGCGCTGGCGGGGGAGTGCCTCGACTTTACGGCCGTTGCCTTGCATGGAGTCCGCGTGCCACATGGATCGATAAACGGCCTCCTCTGTCGCCTCCTTGACAGCTTGGAATAGCGGGGATACGGCGTCGTTGGAGAGGGTGTTCATCATGCGTTCCCGAGGGCCGGAGAAAGGAATGAATTGGGCAGTGGAGAAAGCGATTACATACTCGCCGCTGCCGTTGGAAGTGGAGGAGCCTACTTTGCCGAGACCGAGGACAGCGCGTGAAGCGAGGCGCTTTAGATTGCGGGAATCGAGCGGGGCATCGGTGGCTACGATAACCATACACGAGCCGGCTGGCGGAGGCTCGGCGTATTCCCTGAGGTAGTACTGGCGTAGTTCGCGTCCGACCGGTGCTCCAAGGATTTCCAGGATACCGCCGAAGTTGGCTTGGACGAGAACCCCGATGGTGTAGCCGCCGAGGGGTTTGGGGAGCTTGCGGGAAGCGGTCCCGATACCGCCCTTGAAGCCGAAGCAGACGGTGCCGGTGCCGGCACCTACGGCGCCTTCCTCCACAGGGCCGTCCTTGGCGGAACTGATGGCTTGGCGAACGTGCTCCTTGGTGACGACTCTGGCCCGAATATCGTTCAGGAATCCATCGTTGGTCTCTCCCACAACGGCATTGACAGAGCGCACGGACTGGTTGCCCGGCTGTTGGAGGGTGTATTCCACGGCCCCAGCGATTCCCTCTGCCACGCTGAGGGTGTTGGTGAGGACGATCGGTGTTTCGATATTGCCCAGTTCTTCCACTTGGGTGCTTCCCGCAAGCTTGCCGAACGCGTTGGCAACAAAGACCGCCGCTGGGACTTTGTTTTGAAACAGATTGCCGGGATGGGGGAGGATAGCAGTGACTCCGGTGCGAATAGAATCGCCCTGACGGAGCGTGATATGCCCGACACGAACGCCGCTCACGTCCGTAATCGCGTTGAGCGGGCCCGGGGGGAGAATGCCGGGCAGGATTCCTGCCTCGCGAAGTGTCTGAGCGGGCGACAGTGTGGCTAGCCACAGGAGTAGGAGCATGAAATTCATATTAACTGCGGAGAGGGATGAAATCGTTAGAGAAGTTCTACCCCCTAAACGCACAAAGAGAGATAGGGGAGTCATTCCCTATCCCCCGGCAAAGCCGGGTATGAGATGATTGCAGAGGTGAGGATTCGTATGACGGTTTCTCTCATGCGCAAGATCGCGCTTGCGGCGGCGTTCGCGGCGATTGCGAGCGTACCAATTGTGAGCGTACCAATTATGAGCGCACAAGGTCCCATTCGCGGACCGATGTTGGGCTGGGTTTGGGATGCGCGTCAGCAGTCGATCCGGCCCATCCTGGGGATTACGGGGTCGTCCGTACTTGGCAAAAGCGCGGATCTTGGATTCGTGGTGAAAGCGGCCGCGATCAGTGGGGGCAAGGAGTTTGCGTTTGTATTGGGGGGAGATGAGAAAGCGCCCTATTTTGTTGACCTGCGGGATGTGACGCCGGCGGTGAAGCTGTTGGAGGAGATTCCGTCTGGTGCTAAGAGTCTGACGTTGAGCCCCAAGGGGGGGAGTGGGGCGTTGTGGTTCGAGGAGACCAACAAACTGCTGCTATTGACCGGACTAGGGACGGAGAGCATTGTCCGGCAGGAGCTGGATCTGACCAATGAGGGCGCGCCGGCGGCGATTGCGGTGAGCGATGATGGGACGCTGGTGCTGGTCTCCTATCCCGATGTGCCGGCGCTGATTGCGATCGACCGCGATGGAAACCGGACCCGGCTGCCACAGGAAACCGCGGTACGCGCAATGACGTTTCTGGAAGACAGTCATGATGCCGTGTATTCCACGACTGAGGGGGTGTTGCTGGCGAAGGAGATTCCAGCGGTGACCGAGGTAAGCAACGTGGCAGAGGGGGATTCCTACGGGCCAGTGGCGCTGTTGGACGCGCGTCGGGTGCTGATGATCAATACGACGACAGCGGCGGTAACGGAAGTGAATGTGGAGACGGCGGAGACGCGGTCAGCGGAGTGCCCGTGCACGCCAACAGGTCTGAATCGAATGATCAACGGCGGTATTTTCCGGTTGAATGAAGTATCGGGGGATCCGTTGTGGTTGGTGGAAGTGAGCGATTCCGGGTTAAGAACGGTGTTTGTTCCGCCTGATCCGGCGGAACCGCAAACGGAGGAATAGATTTGATGGCGAGAAGGCTCGGAGTACTGGTGGCCGCCACGGCGGTGCTTGCGGGGTTTGCCTATGGTCAGGGGCCGGGTCAGGGACCGGTTATTACATCGGTGACGACGAATCCCACACCGCCCGCGGCCGGCGCCAATGCCGTGCTGACAATTGTGGGCCAGAACTTCTGCTTGGGCGCCCTGATACGGTTCGACTCGACAACCGTGGACGCGCCAACCCCTATGACTCTGCCGAACGGATTCTACCAGATTATCTACACGGTTCCGGGCGCTCTTACGGCCGGAGCCCCCGGCAACCACGAGGTACAGTTGATCAACCCGTCGGGGTCCGGGTGTAACTTTCCGGGAGTCTCGAACGTTGTTCAGGTGTTTTTCGGAGACCAGCTAAGAATCGTGAGTCAGGCGCCGCCATCGGGCGATGTCGGTATTCCGTATAGTGCGCAGGTGCAGGCCGCGGGCGGAGCCCAGCCGCTGATTTACAGCGTGACCGGGCAACTGCCGCCGGGGATCCTGTTTTCTCAAAGCGGTATTTTCGGAGGCACGCCAACGCAGGCAGGCTCCTTTGATGTCACGGTGGGCGTGAGGTCGTCGGACAATCAATCGATCAGCGTGCCGTATACGATCGTGATCCGGCAACCGCTTCAGATCACGTCATCCGTATTGCCGTTCGCGCTGCTGAATCAAAGTTACTCGACGCAGTTAGGGGTGAGCGGGGGCTTGGCGCCATACACGTGGTCAGTGGTGAGCGGACTGCCGCCGGGACTCAATCTCGCGGCGACTGGTTTCCTGTCCGGCACTCCTACCCTGGCGGGGAATTTCAACATCAATGTGCGGGTGGTGGACCGGAACACGTCGCAGACGTTTCGCACCGTGACGCTGGAAGTGCGTAGCTCCGCGCCGCAACTCCAGATCACGACCCCCTCGCTGCCGGGCGGCACTCCGGGCGTGTTCTACAGCCAGAATCTGACGGCAAGCGGCGGGACCGGGCAGCTCTTTTGGAGCACGAACAGCGCGCTGCCTTCGGGCATAACGTTGAACGCAAACGGCGTGCTATCGGGGACCACGCAGCAGAGCGGGAGTTTTCCGCTAACGGTCCGGGTGCAGGATTCGGCGGGACAGAGCGCGCAGGCAGGCCTCACGCTGAACATCTCAAGCGTGCTGCGGATTCTGACGACCACGGTGCCTTCGGGGCTGCCGAACACGAGTTACTCTTTCACGTTCGCGGCGGCGGGCGGAACCATTCCCTACACTTGGTCCACGGCGAGCACGTTGCCGGGCGGGCTGAGCCTGCTATCGAACGGGACATTATCCGGTGTGCCGCAGCAAACGGGCTCGTTTCCGCTGGTGGTTACAGTACGGGACGGGAGTGGGGCATCGGTGCAGGGCAGTTTCACGCTGGTGATTTCGGGGTCGCTGCAGATCCAGACGCAGGTGCTGCCGAGCGCATCGCCGGGCATCTTCTATTCGTTCACGTTCAGCGCGACGGGCGGAAGCGGTTCGTATACATGGTCGAGCCCGCTGGCGCTGCCGCCGGGGTTGACGTTGAACAGCAATGGATTGCTGTCGGGGACACCGCTGCAGGGCGGCTCGTTCCTGATCCAGGTGACGGTTTCGGATGGGCAGCAGAATGCGACTGCTTCGTTCTCGCTGGTGGTTTCCAACACTTTGACTATTACGACCACGACGCTGCCCGCGCTTACGCCGGGAGTCTTCTACACGGCTACGCTGGCGGCGAGCGGGGGAACGATTCCGTACACGTGGACAACGCCGAGCCCGCTGCCGCTCGGGATTGTCTTGAATCCGGGTGGGACAATTTCGGGTGTGACGCAGCAGTCTGGTGTGTTCGCAATCGTTGTGTTTGTGCGCGACGCTACGGGATTGACGGCACAAACGACGCTCACGCTGACGACGGGGAGTACGGTGCAAATCACGACACTGACGCTGCCAGTGGCTCCGCTGTCGACGTTCTATTCGACGCAGCTCAACGCAGCGGGAGGGGTGCCTCCCTATACGTGGTCGATTCTGGATTTCACGCCGCCGGGATTCACGCTGGATCCATCGAGCGGGATTCTCAGCGGGACGGGGCAAAGCAACGCATCGTTTACGTTCACGGTGGGCGTGCGGGATAGTGTGAACCAAACGGCATCGCGGGCACTAACGCTGGTGACCGGCAACGGGCTGGTGATCACCAATGGCCAACTGAAGACGGGCATCGTCGGGACGGCGTATCAGGAGACGTTGACGGCGGTTGGCGGGACGGCTCCGTACAATTGGCAGATCGTGAATTCCACGGTACCCGGCCTGACGCTGGATTTTGTTACCGGGGTGCTGTCGGGAACGCCCGGATTGGCGGGGCTGTTCAACGTGAATATCAAGGTGACGGACGTGACGGGGTTGACGGTGACACGAACGTTCGTACTGACGGTGAATCCAGGTTTCCGGATAACGCTGGATCCTCTGCCGCCTGCCTCGGTGGGTGTGTTTTACCAGGTGGCGTTCACGGCGACTGGGGGGACCGCGCCTTACACGTGGGGGATTTCGGGATCGCCGCTTCCGGGCCTTGTGCTGACGTCGACAGGTATTCTGAGCGGTATTCCGACGCAGAACGGGACGTTTCCGTTCACGGTGCTTGCGACGGATACGACGGGAATGCAGGTGACGCGAGAGTACAGCCTGGTGGTGGGGCAGAATCTTCAGATCCGGCCGGAGTCGTTGGCGGGCGGCACGGTTGGCGTTGCATATTCGCAGCAGTTGACAGCCACGGGAGGGAACGGGCCGTACACGTTCGTTCTTCAGTCGGGTGCTGTACCGGGATTGACGCTGGAGACATCCGGATTGCTGCGCGGCACGCCCACGCAGGCGAATTCGTTTCCGATCACGGTTCGGGTGGTGGATGCTTTCTCGCAAGTCGGTGTTCGGAACTACACGGTTGTGATCGCAGCGGCGGCCAATTTACAGATTGCGCCGCAGACCTTGCCGGAAGGAGTGGCAGGGACGTTGTATACGGCGTCGCTGACGGGTTCGGGAGGCACTGCGCCGTATACATTCCGGGTGTCTTCAGGATCATTGCCGCAAGGGCTGACGCTGACGAGCGCCGGCGTGATCAGCGGCACACCGGTGGCGGCGGGGAATTCGACGTTCACTGTTGAGGTGACCGACAGCACGTCTTCCAAGGGGACGCGCAACTATACCCTGGTGATTGCTGAAGCGATTCGCATTCAAAGCGGGGCGCCTCCGTCGGGGATTGTCGGGGTTGCCTACGCGGCAACACTGAGCGCCACCGGCGGTGTGGCGCCGCTGCAGTGGCGGGTGAGCGAGGGATCGCTTCCGGCGGGATTGACGATTGACGCGGCGACAGGGCGGATCAGCGGTACACCAGCGGTTGCCGGTCAGTTTGCCTTCAGCGTTGAGGTGACGGACAGCCGGGGTGCGCGGGCGATTGCGGCGCTGACGATTTCGATCAATGCGCCGTTGCTGCGGATCACGAGTTCGGAGACGCTGCCGGCGGTGACTGCGGGCGGCAGTGTGGCGTTCACCGTGGTGGCGAGCGGCGGCACTCCGCCGTACCGCTGGAGCCTTACGGGTGCGCCGGCGGGGTTGGCGATCGATGCGACAACGGGCGCGATCAGCGGGCGGGTGACAACAGCGGGGAGTTTCCCGTTCACGGTTCGAGTGACTGACAACGCGCAGGTCTCCGCTTCGCAGCAGTTGACGCTGCTGGTGAATCTACCGCCGACGCCACCGGTGAACTTCAGCGGCGTGAGCGCGACCGGTGGGGCGAATCAACAGTTGACGCCGGGGGTCGCGCTGGGACAGGCGTATCCGCTTCCGCTCACTGGCGAACTGACGTTGACGTTTGCTCCCACGGGCGGGGCTGACGACCCGGCGGTGCAGTTCTCCACTGGGGGAAGGCGGGTGGCATTCACGATTGCGGCGAATCAAACGAACGCGGTGTTTCCATCGACGCTCGGATTGCAGACGGGTACGGTTGCGGGTGTGATCACGATTACGGCGCGGTTGACGCAGGGGACGACGGATGTGACGCCATCGCCGGCGCCGTCGACGCAGATTGTGATTCCGAACACGGCTCCCGTGATTTCGTCGTTGACGGCGACGCGGACGGCAACTGGATTCGATTTGGTCATTACGGCGTTTGCCACGACGCGGCAGATCACGTCGGCGGCCATCCGGCTGACGACTACCGGCAGCGTCTCGGCTAGCGAGTTCACGGTGAATCTGGCGCAGGCGACGAGTGCGTGGTATCAGGGCGCGGCGGCGGCGCCATTCGGCAGTTTGCTGCGGCTGACGATTCCGTTTACGGTGCAGGGGACGAGCGGGTCAGTCACCGGGGCAGCGGTCACTCTAACGAACAGCGTGGGGACATCGTCCTCAGCGACAGTGAGCTTCTAGCCATGAAAGCAATTCTCATCCGCCAGTGCGGCGGGCCTGAAGTGATGCGTCTGGAGGACACGTCTTTGCAGACGCTCGGTCCAGGCGCTGTGCTGGTGAAGATTGAAGCCACAGGGGTCAATTTCATCGACATCTACTTCCGTACCGGGCTGTATAAGGCAGAGCTGCCGTTTACTCCCGGGATGGAAGGCGCTGGAGTGGTGGAAGCGGTTGGGCCCGGGGTGCAGGATCTGGAGGCGGGGGACCGCGTGGTGTATGCGATGACGCGCGGTTCGTACGCTGAGTATGCAATTGTTCCGGCGCACGTGCTGGTGAAGATTCCCGATGGCGTGACGACACAACTGGCGGCGGCGTGCATGCTGCAGGGAATGACGGCACATTACCTGTCGCATTCCACGTTTCCGCTGGAGAAAGCGCACACAGCGCTGATTCACGCGGCTGCCGGCGGCACCGGTGTGCTGTTGGTGCAGATGGCGAGGATGCGCGGGGCGCGGGTGATTGCGACCGTGGGCAGCGCGGAGAAGGCGGAACGGGCCAAGGCTGCTGGAGCCAACGAGGTGATCCTCTACGCCGAGCAGGATTTCGAGACAGCGACGCGGGCCCTGACGGATGGAAAGGGCGTCGATGTCGTTTATGATTCGGTGGGTGCATCGACGTTTCTGAAGAGCATCAATTGCCTGAAGCCGCGCGGGATGATGGTGACATTTGGGAACGCTTCGGGGCCGGTGCCGGCGATTGAGCCGCTGCTGCTGAGCGCGAAAGGGTCGCTATTTCTGACACGGCCGTCGCTGGCGAATTATTCTTCCACTCGCGAGGAGTTGCTGTGGCGCGCGGGGGATGTGCTGGGTTGGGTGGCCTCGGGTGCATTGAAGGTGAGTGTTCATAAGACGTATCCATTGGCGGATGCGGCTCAAGCGCATGTGGACCTGGCGGGTCGTGCATCGGCGGGGAAGCTGCTGCTGACACCGTAGTATGACCGGCGTGCGGATGGACAAATGGCTGTGGGCGGCGCGGTTTTATAAGACACGGTCGATGGCTTCGCGAGCATGCGATTTGGGGCGGGTACAGTCGAATGGTGTGGAGGCGAAACCGGCGCGCGAAGTGAAGGTGGGGGATCTGCTTGTGGTGAAGAACGACAGCGGCGAGTTCACGGTGGAGGTGCTGGTGCTGAGCGAGATGAGGGGGCCGGCGGAGGTGGCGCAGACACTGTACCGGGAGACCGAGGCGAGTCGCGAATTGCGGGCGAAGGTGGCAGAGGAGCGGAAGGCGATGGGACCGCTGGATGTGTTCGCCGAGGGACGGCCGTCGAAACGGGACCGGCGGTTGATTCACCGGTTGCGGGGACGGTAGGGGGGATGGGTGGAAAGAGGGGCCTTTGCATGGATGGAATCCTGCGCTGGACGGCGGGACCGAAGTCCCGCGCGGGCTCTCCAGAAACCCACTCCTAAGTTGTCGATTCCGCGTCCCCAGGCGGAACTGAAGTTCCGCGCCGGCTAAAGCCGAGCCCCACAACCCAAGTTTCTGATACTTGTGACGGCTCGCGTCGAGTCGTCCTCGCTCTCCAGAAACCACTCCTAAGCTGTCGATTCCGCGTCCTCAGGCGGAACTGAAGTTCCGCGCCGGCTAAAGCCGAGCCCCACAACCCAAGTTTCTGATACTTGTGACGGCTCGCGTCGAGTCGTCCTCGCTGAAGCCCACCCCACAGGGCGGCAGAATGTCCAAGCGGCGGTTATTCGTGGCGAGCCTGGCTGATTCGTTCGCTGACGGCGAAGAGGAGCTTTTCCATGCCGTCGCCGGTGACGCTGGAGATCTGGTAGAACGGCATTTTGCGGCGGGCGGCGGCGCGTTTGAGGCGAGCGGTGCGGTCCTTGTCCTGGGCGACGTCGATCTTGGTGGCGACGACGATCATCGGCTTCTCGACCATCGCCTGGCTGAAGTTGCCGAGCTCGCCGAGGATGATCTTGAAGTCCTGGACGGGGTCGCGGCCGGAGAATTCGGATACGTCGACGAGGTGGAGCAGGACTTTGGTGCGCTCGATGTGGCGAAGGAACTGAATGCCGAGGCCTGCGCCTTCATGCGCGCCTTCGATCAAGCCGGGGATATCGGCGACGACGAAGGTGCTGTCGTCGGGCATGCGGACGACGCCGAGGTTGGGCTCGAGGGTGGTGAACGGGTAGTCGGCGATTTTCGGTTTGGCGGCGGAGATTCGCGAGATGAGGGTTGACTTGCCGGCGTTGGGGAAGCCGACGAGGCCGGCATCGGCGAGGAGCTTGAGTTCGAGGCGGAGGCGGCGTTCCTGACCGGGTTTGCCATCCTCGTGCTCGGTTGGGGCCTGGTGGGTTGGGGTGGCGAAGTGCTGGTTGCCGCGGCCACCACGGCCACCTCGGGCGACGGTGAAACGCTCGTTGGGGATGGTGAAATCGTGAAGGACTTCGCCGGTTTCCTCGTCGTAGACAACGGTGCCGACTGGGACGGGGAGCTCTTTGCATTCGCCATCGCGGCCGGTTTTGTTGGAACCTTCGCCGTGACGGCCGCGGTCGGCCTTATGCTCGGGGTTATAGCGGAAATGAAGGAGGGTGTTGTGGTGCTGGCTGGCGTACATGACGATGTCGCCGCCACGGCCGCCGTCCCCTCCGGATGGTCCGCCCCTGGCGACGAACTTCTCGCGGCGAAACGCCATGCAGCCGTTGCCGCCATCGCCGGCTTTTATCCAGATACGTGCTTCGTCAATGAACATGATTTACAGCAAATGAAAAGGCCCAGGTTCCGGTGGGACCCTGGGCCTCAACGAACTTGAGAGAAACTTGCAGTTACGCCAATTCCATTTCGGGAGGTGCTTCCACGGCGAGCTCCACGGCCTGGACGAAGATGAACTTGCCCATGCGGCCGCGATCGCGGAAATGGACGATGCCGGGGATCTTCGCAAAGAGGGTGTCGTCCTTGCCACGGCCGACGTTTTCGCCCGGCTTATAGACGGTGCCGCGCTGGCGTACGATGATGGAGCCGCCGGTGACAAGCTGACCACCGAAGACCTTCACGCCGAGCCGTTGAGCATTGGAATCGCGGCCGTTTTTCGAGCTGCCTAAACCTTTTTTATGTGCCATCCTGTACTCCTAATTGCCCGGTGTTGACAGCTAGCTGACGATCTCTTCGATCTTGACCGCCGTGAGATACTGCCGGTGACCCTGGGTCTTCTTGTACTGCTTTTTGCGTTTGAACTTGAACACGATAACTTTGTCATCGCGGAACTGTTTTTCGACGCTGCCGCGCACACGTGCGGCGGCCGCAGCCGCGCCGGCGGCGAGATTGCCGTTGCCGTCGGAAATGGCGAGGACCTTGTCGAACTCGACAGCGGAGCCGGCTTCAGCGGCGAGCTTGTTGACGTGAATAACGTCGCCGGGAGCCACACGAAACTGCGTCCCGCCCGTTTCGATCACTGCGTACATAGCAAACCTCTTCGTAGTTGCTTAAATTTGGGAGGCTTTAGTGAGGTGGACACACACTCAGGCGGCGTGCCCGCATCAGCCACGAATAACCAGCTTACAACAGCGGAGGTGCGGTTGTCATCCTGGTTGGGTCACGGATGAAACGGATAGGACGGGAAGGGAGAAGAGTTGACGGGGAGGACTATCTCAGCCTGGTGGTGCCGGCGGCGGCGACGTCTTCCCAGCGGAACACCAGGAAGTTCCTTTTCCCGGAGTTCATCGCGACTAGTAGCCCATGCGGAAACGCCGGCCCCAGCGCTGCTGAGGTGGCATCGAGTCCATCAGTGGAATCCGCGCCGCCACGGATCACCTTCAGCACTTCCGAGTGATCGTGCGGCCCGCCCGCACCACCCTCCCGGCGGTAAACGAAATAGCGGCTGTCGCCCGCCACCTGGTCAGTGCACAGAATGTAACCGGCACCTCGCGGCTGCGTGTAGATGGCGATGCCTTCCCGGTCGGCCTTATATCCAGTGCGGCCGAAGTGTGCCAGCTCGCGGCCCGCATCCTGGTGATCGGGATCGGCGTGCCACTTGTGGATGCCATCACCTTCGTCGGCGTAATAGATGTAGCCGAGCTCGTCGTCTACTGCGATGGCTTCAATCTCGCCGACACCACTGAAGACGCCGAACTCGCGAACCTTGGTTCCTGTGACCCTGCCCGCTCCGTCATCTTCGAGCCGATACTGCCAAAGATAACCCCGTTTCGGCCCAGTCTTTCTCCCCACGATGGCAAACACCGCACCGTCCCCAGGCCGCTTGTAAAGCGCGATGCCCATGGGTGCCGCAGCGTCACCGGCCTGGCCTGTGAAGACCGGAACACCCGCCCCCGAACTGACTTCCGACACTCCATCGGCGGTGACGGCGAATACTCTCAAACGCCGCTGTAGGCGCTCCGTGAGCACAGCGATGTCTGTAGCCTTCCCGCGCAACAACAAACCGTATTCGACGTCGACATTATTTGGCCGGTCGATTCCATCGACAGTCTGACGCGTCTTCCCGTCGAGGCCGAATACGACCAACGCGCCGCTTGGAGCGGCACTCTTGTTCGTGCCGAGGATTAAGCTGTTGGCGGGATCGGCGGCATTCACCCAGATCGCAGGATCGTCGGGATCTTCGGAGACTTGATCGGTGGCGAGGGCCGACTGTACCCGCGCTTCCGGCAGTGCCGTAGCGCATCCGGATGCGCTCAGCGTCAACACGGCAATCGCGACGACCGCGGCGGTGTAGCGGAACTGCTCAGCCCGGCCCATGCCTGCTACGGCTTCTCCTGTGGAAAGATGTTCTCGGCGACATCCTCGTACTGGAAGGCAAACAGGCTGGACTTGGCAGGATCAACTCTCACCCGGACCCAGTGCGCATACAGGCTTCCGGGGACTTCAAGCCGGAGCAGGTTCTCAATCACCAGTCCCGAACGATCGCCAATCATAGGCTTGTCGATGCGGAAAATGTGCGAGTCACCCATGATGATCAGCACGGGCTTGCCAAAACCGATCGCCTCCCCTTCGAGCACGGAAAACGTATCGCGGAAACCCGATCCCAACTGGGCCGTGCGCACTGGCGTCCCGCTCCATCCCGGGTTTGCCTGCAATCCGATTACGACACCGGCAAAGCCGTTTTGCGACGCGAGGTTAAAGATGGTCTCCAGCCAGTTGATATTGGCGGTGGTTCGTTCCGCCGCCTCGCGGCTGGATTCTTCCGTGCGGCCGAAGTTGTTGTTGCTCCCGACGATGTGCAGCGTTGCGAACAGAACATTGCCAGTCGACCAAATCGCGTTTTCCACGTAGTCGGCATACCGCGGGACTTCGCTCTGCTGGCTGAGCAGGAGCTTTCGCTTTCCAAGACTCTCCCTGCCGTTATAGAAGGTGCGGCGCAGGTAGCTAAGCCGTTCCAGAGGATCGAAGGCGCCGTTGTTTTCCCGATGGCAGTCGGTCCATTCGTTGTCGCCAGGAGTATAGATCATGGGCATCGCGAAACTGTTGAACGCTCGCAGCCGATCGTCGAACAGCTCATTGCTGCACAAGGTGTCGCCACTCTTAAAGTCACCAATGTGAAGTGTGAACGCGGTATCCGCACGATTGATGGAAGCCTGAAGCGCAGGCCATTTTGCTTCGCCGGCGGCGCCGTACTGTTGGTCGCCGATGGCCGCGAACTCGAACGTAAGCGCCTCCGGCCGATGCCGCTCCAGCAGCTTTGCGAACAAAGAGGGATCAGGCCCTTGAGCAAGCGTAGCGGGTGGTCCTGCCAGCAGCACGACCCAGATAATAGTTTTCATGTTGTGTAGCCTCAAAACTCAAATCGCAGTGCCATCTGCAGTTGCCGCGACGTGCCCGTGCCGATGGTGCGGTTGAGGCCGCTGTTCACCAGCCCGAAACTCGCCGGCGAGGTGAACGTCGTGCCGGGATTGCCTGGTTGGGTACGGTTCACCAGGTTGAATGCCTCGACGCGGTAAGTAAGCGTCTTGCCCTCAACAATCGTGATGCGCTTTTGCAGCGACCAATCGATCTGAACAAGCCCCGGGCCGACGGCGATAGCTCTGCCGGCGTTGCCCCACGTACCGCGAGCCGGTATCGCGAACGCGGCCGGATTCAGCCACTGCGAAAAGGTCGATCCGCCAGCGGGATAGATGGATACACCCGGGACCAAGTCCGGACGCTGCCCGGAAGTGTTGCCGTCCGGCACGTCGGCTGCGCTGCGCGAGATCCCAATCGTCAGCATGCGTCCTGTACGAGCCGTCCAGATGCCGCTCATCTCCCAATTGCCGAGAACTTTCGAAGCCACGCCTGAGTCGAGGTAACGCTGGCCGGTCCCGAACGGAAGCTGATACAGCCAGTTGCTCGTGATGGTCTGCCGCACGTCGGTGGGGCTATTGCCACGATCGCAAGCGCGGCACAGTGCACTTTGCGGCTGCGAGCCTTCGCCCCCGCCGGTGCTGTTGTCGTTGATCGAGTGCGACCACATGTACTCGGTTCCCCACGTCAATCCGCGCCCCACGCGCCGGTGCAGCGATAGTTGGAGTGCGTTGAAGTTGCTCTTGCCGTCATTGTTTTTCTCGTCGATGCGTCCGAAATTCGGGAGCGGGCGCACCCTGGTCACAATGTCGAGATTGTTGATATATTTCCGCGTCGTGACTTTGCTCGCGCTGCTGCCGACATAGCCGATCTGCCCGATGAAACTGGCCGGTAATTGCTGCTGAATCGACAGTCCCCACTGCGCACTGTAGAGGTCCCGACGGTCGCGTTGCAGCGATCGCGGCGTGATCCCCACCGCCTGCGCCAAACCAAGGAACGGCGTCACCGGAAAAGCGAGCCCGGGAGCCTCCACGGCGGTCAGCGAGAAATTGTCCGACACGTTGTCGAGGGCGGCGTTCTGATCGTCAATCTGGCCTGGACCATGATAGATTCCAGCACCGGTGCGAATCACGGTCTTCCCTCCAAGCGCTTTCGGAGCCCACGCGATCCCGACACGCGGATCGAAATTGTTCGCATCGCGGAAGTACCACGGAGTGCCGTGTGGGCAGAAGCCGCGGCAAGCAAGATCGAACACCCGGTAGCGGTCGCGCACTTCCTTGTTTACTCCGTAATACTCGTAGCGCAGGCCGAGGTTCAGCGTGAGTTCGCTGTTCACCTTGAAATCGTCCTGCAGGTAGGCGTAGTAGTACCATTTGCGCGTGCCGAGCACAGGATCGGCGCCGGACACCGCCACTCGATCCACGCGGTTGGCGAGCAGCATCGCCGGGTTCGCATATGTCACCGAGATGCCATCTACCGCCGGGTCGGCCACATTGACGTGGGCGCGGCGGATCTCGGCGCCCACTTTCAGCGAGTGCCGTCCTCGCGTCAGCACCACGTTGTCGATGATCGAATAGGAAGTCCCGGTCTCTATGAGCAAACTCGAGTTGTTCAGTGTCGTGAAGCCGGACACCGCGATCGATTCCTTGAATGGAGCGTAAGAGAAACGATTGAGGGCCGATCTGTTGAACCCGGCCTTAACCTCGTTCACCACTGTGGGGGAAAAGATGCGCTGGTATTGCACAACCATATTGGACGGCCGGAAGAAACTCTCCTGCCGATCGCCGGCGATCACCGTGCGCGGCGCGAGAATTGTTCCGTCGTCGACGTTATATCGCGCAAACACCGAGTTCGCGTCGTTGAAGCGGTGATCCACGCGCAACGTTCCGGCGTCTTCGCGCCACGCCTGGCTGACCGTACCGACGGCGCGGTCAACGTCAGCATTCGATGTGCGCTCGCTGCCCACCGGGTAAGCGTTCACGATCGATTGAATCACGGGGTTGGTGGCACGCGTTCGAAACGCCACGCTCGGGACATCGTTGCGAAAATCCTGACTGACACGTTGCCGCAGACCCTCGTAATTGGCAAAGAAGAACGTCCTGTTTCTTACGATCGGGCCGCCGATGTTCCCACCAAACTGGTTCAGGCGAAATGGCTGCTTGCCGGTGTCGAACGGGTTGCGCGCGTCGAGCCTGTCGTTCCGAAGAAACTCGAAGACGCCGCCATGGAAGTTGTTTGAGCCCGACTTCGACACGATGTTCACCTGCCCACCCGCGCCGCTTCCTGATTCGGCCGAATACAATGTCGAGTTCACCCGGAACTCGGCGATCGAGTCGGTGCTGATGACAAGGCGCAGAGCGGCTTCCTGGCGTGGGTCCTTCACTCCCGTCGCGTCCAGCCCGTCGAAAGTCCAATTGTTGTCGTCACGAGCGCGCCCCACAAAGCGAATGGACTGCTGATTACCTTCGCCGGTATTGATCGCGCCGGGCGCCAACGCCATCAGGCTTGCCCAATGGCGGCCATTCAGTGGAATCTCGCGCACCTGCCGCGAGCCGATTACCGTGCCGACTACGGCCGACGTGCTCTCCAGAGGCTCCAGAGTGCTCTCCACCGTAACCGCCGTATCAACTGTGCTCACTTGCATCGTGATGTCCAAAGTCCGGTTGTCCCCAACACCCAACCGCACATCCGTGAAGCTAACCGAACGGAATCCTGCCTTCGCAACCGTAACCTGGTAGACCCCGATTGGAACTTGCGGGAACGTATACGAGCCGGTTCCGCTCGTCTGCGTTTGGCGGCGAAATCCGGTTTCACTAGCAGTCATTTCCACTGCTGCGCCGGGCACCAATCCTCCACTCCCGTCGGTAACCACTCCCGATAGGATCGCTCGATCGACCTGGGCAGAAGCAGTTCCGGCGAAAGCCAGAATCATCAGTATCGTGGAAAGCATTTCACACCTCCCCTGAAAAGCGGATGGCTGTAACGAAATTGTCACAACACTCGACGGCATACTACGCCCAGGCAAGGCGAATGTCAAGCTGCTACTGCGACAGTCTGCTACTGCTCCGCGCCAGGCTGCTGCGCAGGGCGTGACGATGATGTGCGTATCTAAGGTTTATTCCGATTGGGGGTTTATTCCGATTGGGCGCAGGTGGTATTGGAACCGCGCTTCTTAGGATTCGAGCGGTTGGTTCGCTACTTGGTGGTGGGTTCCTTGAGGCCGTACTTTTTGCGGATGGCGGAGGCGTTCTTCGCCTCGGGGGCGAGGGCGAGGTACTTTTCGTAGGCGTCTTTGGCACCGGATTTGTCCTTCATCTTCTCGCGGGTCTCGGCGAGAAAGAGGAAAGCCTCGGCGAGGGTGGGGTTCCATTTGGTGGCCTCTTCAAAACGCTTTGCTGCCGCTTTCAGGCTGCCCTTTTTCAGATAGTACTGGCCGACCTTGACGTCGCTGGCGGCCTGGAGAGGGTTGAAGCCATACTCGCGGGGTTTGGCGCTTTCGTCCTCTTCCGGAGGTTCGACGGGCTTGGTCTGTTGGGCCTTCTGCTGGGCCGAACAGAGCAGGGCGCCGAAGAGGATTGAGCGAAGCAGTGACGCGGTGAGGCTCACAACCACGAGTATACGACGGTGAGCGCGCGTGCCAGAATGAGGATGCAGCCTACAGATGGAACTCCGCGAAAAAGTGACCCAGCTCCCCCTTGGGCCCGGAGTGTATCTGTACAAGGACGCCAAGGGCAAAGTGATCTACGTGGGCAAGGCGAAAAGCCTGCGAAGCCGTGTTCGGAGCTACTTCAATGACGACCGGCTGGCGGATACCAAGACGGGTTCGTTGATCGCCGAGGCGCGCGATGTTGAATACATCACGGTGGATAACGAGAAAGAAGCGCTGGCGCTTGAGAATAATCTGATCAAGCAGTACAAGCCGCGGTTCAACATCCTGCTGCGCGATGACAAGACGTACCCGTACGTGCAACTCACGCAGGAGAAGTATCCGCGGGTGTATGTGACGCGGCGGCTGCGCAAGGGCGGTACGTACTTTGGGCCGTACTTTCCAGGCAACCTCGCCTACCGGGTGGTGAACTTCATCCACCGGCATTTCAAGGTGCCGTCGTGCAAGGTGGATCTGACGCAGTATCACAAGCAGCCCTGCCTGGAGTACCACATACACCGGTGTCACGGGCCATGCGTCCAGGGGCTGGTCTCGATTGAAACCTATGAACAGGCCGTGCGCGATACGCGGATGTTTCTTGAGGGCAAGCACCGCAATCTTATTGGAGGGCTGCGGGAACGGATGGGGTCGGCTTCAATAGATATGCGGTTTGAAGAAGCCGCCGCGCTGCGCGATCTCATCACGACAGTGGAGGAGTTGGAACAACGCCAGAAGATGGCCTCGGCGGAGGGCGACGATACCGACATCCTGGCCTACTATGCAGAGCCGCCGCTGGTGGCGGTGAATCTGTTTCACCTGCGCGGGGGCCGCATTGTGGACCGGCGCGAGTTCTTCTGGGAAGACCAGCACGTCTTCGATCCGCCGGAGTTCTTCACCGATCTGCTGCTGCAGTTGTACCTCGATCAACAGTATGTGCCGGGGCGGATTCATGTGCCGGTGGAGTTTGAGGATTGCGCGGTGTTGGAAGAGCTGTTGACCGAGAAGCGCGGACGGAAAGTGGAGATCCACACGCCGCAGCGGGGCCAGAAGAAGGCCATGCTCGAACTGGTGGAGACGAACGCCAAGCACTCCTTTGATCTGCGTTTCCGGGTGATGAAGCCGAGTTCGCTGGCGATTCAGGAAGCGCTGCAGGACGCGCTGGGGGTGGACGAGCCCATCAAACGCATCGAGTGTTTCGATATTTCGCACATTCAGGGGACCGACAAAGTCGCCAGCATGGTGGTGTGGGAAGAGGGCCGGATGAAGAAGCCGGACTACCGTAAGTTCATCATCCAGACGGTGGTTGGTAACGATGACTTCGCCAGCATGCGCGAGGTGATTACGCGGCGCTATTCGCGGCTGCAGGCGGAGAATGCGAAGATGCCGACGCTGGTGCTGGTGGATGGTGGGCTCGGCCAGTTGCATGCGGCGGCGGAGGCGCTGGAAGCCATCGGAGTGATCAACCAGCCGCTGGCGTCGATTGCCAAACGCGAAGAATGGATTTATGTGTTCGGGAGTGAGAACGAGCCGGTGGTGCTGGATAAATTCTCGCCGGTGCTGCATCTGGTGCAGCAGGTTCGTGACGAGGCGCACCGGTTCGCGGTGACCTTCCACAGGAACCGGCGCGATGCGGCCCGGCTGCGGTCGGAGTTGATCGAGATTCCGGGCGTCGGCCCGAAGACCGTGCAGAAGCTCCTGCAGCACTTTGGCAGTCTGGAACGCGTGCGGGCAGCTACTGAAGGCGATTGGATGCAGGTGGTGGGCCGTGTTGCGGCGCGGCGGTTGAAGGAGTACTTTGCGGCGCAGCCCGATCATGCGCAGTCATGAAGTATACTGCAAGCTTTATGGGACTCACGCGTCGACTCTCCTTGTGCCTGATGGCGGCGGGCATGGTGTTTGGGCAGGCACCCAATCCGGCGGTTGCACCGATCACGGAAACGCCGGGCCTGCCGCGAGTGCTGCTCATCGGCGATTCCATTTCGATGGGCTACACGCTGCCCGTTCGCGAGATGCTTACGGGGAAGGCCAACGTGCTGCGCATCCCGACCAATGCGGCGTTCACGCGCTTTTCGCTGGAGCACATAGAGGAGTGGCTCGGCTCGGGCAGGTGGGACGTGATCCACATGAACTGGGGTCTGCACGATCTCAAGATCATGGAAGGCGGCAAGCACCAGGTGGGGATTGAGGAGTACGAGAAGAACCTCGAGGCGCTGGTGGGGCGGTTGAAGAAGACGCGGGCGAAGCTGATCTATGCCACCACGACGCCGGTGCCGGAGGGCAAGGTGAGTCCGCCGCGGAATCCGGCGGATGTGGCGAAGTTTAATGCGGTGGCGGTGGCGGTGATGCAGCGCAACGGGGTAACGGTGAACGACCTCTATGAGGCGGTGCTGCCGAAGTTGGGCGAGTTGCAGACGCCGGTGAACGTGCATTACAAGCCGGAGGGGTACCGGTTCCTGGGCGAGTTGGTGGCGGCATTTATCCTGCGCGCGCTACCGTAATGGGGCTCCGTTTGATAATATAGTTTTGTACTCCAGTTGGGACGTCGTCTAATGGTAAGACTGCAGACTCTGGATCTGCGTATCGGGGTTCGAGTCCCTGCGTCCCAGCCAAAACCCCGTTTCGTGGCACACGGCTGCCGTCATTCACGAGTGTTCGCGCCAGACACCCGAACCGCATAGCATCGATGGTCCGGCCTGTGCTGCTGCGTGGCCGGCAGGACGTGGCTACAATGTAGTCACCGTGTTGACGAAGACGCGCATCGTGCGGATCGGCAATTCCAAAGGGATCCGGATCCCCAAGACACTACTTGACGAGGCCGAATTGCCCGAGGAGGTCGAGCTGCATGCGGAGCGAGGGCGCCTCATCGTTCAGGCCGCCCACCATGCGCGCAGCGGTTGGGCTGAGGCAGCAAAGAAGATGCACACCGGAGGGGATGATGCGCTGCTCGACGAGCCTACGCCGACGAAGTTCGATAGAGAGGGCTGGGAATGGCGGTAGGACGATCCTCCGCCGCTCGCGGCCAAGTCTATCTCGTACGCCTCGACCCGACTCTCGGAAGCGAAATCAAGAAGACCCGACGGTGTGTGGTCGTGTCACCCGACGAACTCAACGATCATCTGCGTACCGTCATCGTCGCCCCGATGACGACGGGCGGTCCGGCGTATCCGTGGCGTCCCGCGTGCCGGTTCCAGAACAAGGCCGGGTTTGTCGCGCTCGATCAACTTCGGACGGTCGATGCGGAACGGCTCGCGAAGTCGCTGGGACGGCTCGACGCGGAGACGATCGCGGACGTTCTAGAGCGTTTGCAGGAGATGTTCGCACCATAGGCCCACCGGTTCTCCAACGCGCGACCAGGATATCCATTTCGCGGTCGACGATGGTGGCGGCACCAGTCACTTCACGCAGATCCCAGCGGAAGAATGTCTTGCTCGACAGCGCGTTGGAGTCGGAGTTCCGCAATCGGGCGTTGGCGGCGCGAGCGCAGAAGGATCAGCAAACCAAGGCCGAGGCCCACACCCGCGACCGAGGCCGGCTCGGGCACCGATGTGTCCTGGGGTCTATCCTCGATCGTGACATTGAGGATCGGGCTGAATTGCTCCTGGAAGAAGTCCAGAGAAAGACCTGTGGCAGCGGCGAGGAAGGGCGCGACATCGGCGGTGTAGTAGAAGTTGACGCTCCCGTTTACGAGGGTGGTTGCATTGGTGGAGAGGCGCAAGAAGACGGAATCACCGTCATCGGCGCCGGCGGCGTACTGGGCGTTGAGAAAGCTGGTGAGGGCGGCATTGCCGCTCGGCGAAGTGACGGCGCGGTCGGCGGTGACTGTGTTCTGCGTGAGGAAGGATGATTGGATGAGGGTGTTGTTTGGATCGCCGGTCCCGGTAAACCAGTCGGAAGCCAGCACCGTGGGCAGCGCGCGGTAGGCGATGCCGTAGAGGTCGGTGGGATTGATGAGGCCGGAGGACAGCACGTAGGGGCTGAACTCCGCGTTTGTGATGATCTGGTTGAGGCCGACCACCGGCAGTTGGAAGACGAAGATCATGGAGTAATCGAATCCGCCATTGAGGCCGTTCTGGCCCTGGTTCTGTCCCGGATCGCCGCCGTGAATACCGAACTTATGAACCTGTGTGTCCGCCCTGTCACCGTAGATGGTGACGGTTGACGCGGCGAGGTGTGCGCTGGTGAACAGGCCCGCCAGAATGAGAGCAAAGTTGCGCATGAGTGTCCTTCCTTCAGTCGTTGAGAATCGTGTTCAATCCGGTTAGCGAAGTGTGTGGGCCGCCACCCTCATGAATTTGAAAAGAATCCGGGTGAGTCTGCTATGATCGGGCGCTATGGAGGAACTGCAGGGGGAATTGAATCCTGCCACTGTCACGCAGATCCTGGCGCGTTGGCGCGGCGGCGATAGAGGCGCACTCGAAACGCTCATCCCGCACGTCTACGATCAGCTTCACCGGATGGCGCGGCGCAGTCTATCGAAGGAAAGGCAAGGGCACACGCTCTCGCCGACGGCGCTGGTGCACGAGGCCTATTTGAAACTGGTAGGGGCCGATGGGGAGTTGGAAGACCGGGCGCACTTCTATGCCGTGGCAGCCCGGATCATGAGGCAGGTTCTGGTGGATCATGCCAAAGCGCGGCGCGCGGAGAAGCGGGGTGGAGGGGCGCACGTGCGGCCGCTGGAAGATGCCGAGAAGATAGTGGCGCAACAGGACGAGACGCTGCTCGAGCTGGACGAATCCCTGGTGCGGCTGCGCACGTTGAATCGCAGGGCCGCGGAGACAATTGAGCTGTTCTACTTCGGGGGGCTCTCCTACGTGGAGATGGCGGTGGCGCTGGGCGTATCCGATTCCACTGTGGAGCGCGATCTGAAGTTCGCCAAAGCGTGGCTTTTCCGGGAACTGAAGCGCGAGCTATGACTAAGGGACCGTCATTGGAGCAGTGGGACAGAGTGCAGGATCTGTTCGACCGGGCTTCCCACCTGCCGCGCGAGCAGCGCGCTGCATTCGTGGCGGGGGAATGCGCCGGTGACGACCGGCTGCGCGCCCTGGTGGGCGAACTGCTGGGATCGATCACACGGTCCGATGAGTGGTTTGCGGATTCGATCACACCGGCGATCCAGGCGGGGCTGGCTGGCGGGGACATCTCGCCGGGCGCGCGGCTGGGGCCCTACGAGATTCTGGAGAAACTCGGTGAAGGTGGAATGGGACAGGTGTTCCGGGCCCGCCGCGACGATGATGTGTTTCGCAAAGAGGTGGCGATCAAAGTGGTGCCGGCGGCGTTTGCGAGCCCGGCGCTGGTGGAGCGGTTCCGAACGGAACGGCGGATCCTGGCGGCGCTGGACCATCGCAATATCGCGCGCGTGCTCGATGGCGGATCTACACCTGAGGGCGCGCCCTACCTGGTGATGGAGTACGTTCCGGGATTGCCGTTACTTCAACATTGCTCTCAGACCGAGCTGAATGTGCGGGAGCGGGTGACGCTGTTCCGGACCATTTGCGACGCGGTGCAGTACGCTCACGAGAACCTGGTGGTGCACCGGGACTTGAAGCCGGCCAACGTGATTGTTGGCAGTGACGGTACTGCGAAGCTGCTGGATTTCGGGATTGCCAAACTGCTGGAGCAGGAGCCGGGGACAGGATCGCTGGAGACGCGTTCGTTCGAGCGGCTGATGACGCCGGAGTACGCCAGTCCGGAGCAGATTCGGGGCGAGCCGGTGACCACAGCCACCGACGTGTATTCGCTGGGCGCGATGCTCTACGAGATGCTGTCGGGGCAGCGTCCGTACGCGCTGGGCACACAAACGCTGGGCGAGATGGAGCGCATCGTTACCGAACAGGATGCGCGCCCACTGGGGCAGGTTCGAAAGGAACTTGCGGGGGACCTGGAAAACATCGCCGCCAAGGCGATGCAGAAGCAGCCGGCGCAACGCTACCGTTCGGCGGGCCAGTTGTCGGAGGACCTGGGGCGCTACCTGGATGGGTTTCCCGTGCAAGCGCGGGCCGATAGCGCGTGGTACAAGGCGGGGAAGTTCGCGCGCCGGCACAAACTCCCGATGGCGGCACTCACGATGACGGTGGCAGCGCTGGCGACCTTCCTCACGCTGTTGGTGCGCGAACGTAATGCGACGGAGCGCGAGCGTGCGGCGGCGGAGCGAGTGGTGCAGTTCCTGGTGGGCTCGTTCTCGGTGGCCGATCCTTCGATGAACCGCGGCAGGCAGGCTACTGCGCGCGACATACTGGACAACGGCGTTGCGCGCATCGAATCGGAATTGCAGGACCAGCCAGAGACGATGGGCCGCATGCTCACGACGATGGGCGAAGTCTATGGCGTCGTGGGAGAACAGAAGCTGGCGCAGAGACTGCTGGAACGGGCTGTTGCGGCGCAGAGCGATCGCGGGCAGCGCGCGGCGGCATTGAAGCGCCTGGGGGCGGTGCAGACCACGAATGGGCAGTGGTCGATAGGGGAAGGGAGTTTGCGGCAGGCCGCCGCCTGGATGAAATCGAGCTCGGTGGAGCAGGCGGACGTGCTCGCCGCGCTGGCCTCGAATCTGCGCATGCAGGGCAAGCTGGATGATGCCGAGTCCACCGTGCAGCAGGCGCTGGCGTTGATGCGGCGTTTGCGTGGGGAGCAACATCAGGACACTGCGGACTGCCTCGGCATCCTGGCGCAGATCCGCTACGATCGCGCGGATTTCGCGGGCGCGTTGCAACGGCACCGGCAGGCGCTGCTGATTGAGGAGAAAGCGTTCGGGCCTGTACACCGCCGGGTGGCGTTGCGCTTGAACCTGATCGCCAGCGCGCTACTGCAAACCCGGGAGTTCCAGGCAGCGCAGCAGAACATGCTGCGATCGCTGGCCACGTTTCTGAAACTGTACGGAGAGAAGCAGCAGGATGTAGCGACGGCCTGGAACGATCTGTCGGTGATCTACTCGCGGCAGGGCAAATACGACGAAGCGGCGCTGGCGAACATGGAGTCGCTGCGGATCTATCGGACTTTGAATGGAGACCGGCATCCTTTCGTAGTGGCGGCGCTGGCGAATCTCGCGCAGACGCGGAGACGTCAGGAGGACGTAGAGAGGGCCGCGTCGCACATCGCGGAGGCGGTGGAGATTGCGAAGCAGATAGGCGGGCGCGGTACTCTGGAGGGCGCGTTTGCAGCGTACCTGGGCGGGGTGCTGGACCTGGATCGCGGGCGGTTTCGAGAGGCGGCGAGTCAGCTTCGCGAAGCTGCGCGGATTCGCGCGGAGGCGCAAGGACCAGAGCACGACAGCGTGCTAGCAGTGGAGGGCTACCTGGCCATCGCCCATCAGGGAAATGGGGACTTCGCGGCTGCGCGGGCAATCTATGAACGGATGGTGGGGATCGCGGAGAAACGCAACCAGAGTGCCTCTCTGTCGCGGCTCACCGGACTCATCGGCATGGCGGAGACGTTCGCCGATGCGGGGGATTGGAAGGGCGTAGAGGCTACACTGGACCGGCTCCGCCCGGTGGCGGCGAAGGCCAATGCGCCGATGCGCGCGCGGCTGGGTCTGGTGGAAGGGCGATGGCACCTGGCGGGAAAACGGCGCGCGGAGGCGGAGGCGTCGTTGCGTCAAGCGGCGGGAGTTACGGGACAGGACGCTGCGATTTGGCGCTGGCTGTCGAGCCGCGGCCTGGCTCGGATGAATGCTGGCACGGAGAATCCGGATGGGGGCCGATTTGCGGGCTACGCTCCCGCGGCGAGGATGTTCGAGCAGCGGTAATGTGCGGGGCGGAGGCCCATGTGCTACAACGTGGGGTAGCCATCGCAAACGATTGGCGGGAGGTGCGCGTGATACCTCGCAGCCGTCGGGACTTTCTGCAGGCCGGCGCCGCTTTGATGCCGGCTGTTACCGCCTTGAGCGCTGCCTCAGCGGTTGGCCAGTCGCCACGAATGAAATTCGGTGGAGTCGAAATCAGCCGGCTTGTATTGGGTGTCAACCCGTTTTACGGCTTCGCCCACTTTAACAACATCTATGCCCAGATGATGCGGGACTGGTACTCGCAGGACAAGGTGATAGAGGTGATGCGCAGGGCCGCGGAGTTCGGCATCAACGCCTTCAACTACGTGGAGCTTGGACGGGGGCCGCAGGACTGGAAACGGTTTGTTGCCGAAGGTGGCCGGATGCACCTGATCCCGCAGGTGACCGCCGGGGTGGATGCGGCAAAGATGGTGAAGGAGTTGAAGCCCATCGCGCTGCAGAGGCAGGGAGAGGTAGTAGATACGGCGTGGCAGAACGGCGATATGCGGTCTGTGGAGGAATGGTGCAAGCAGGCGCGGCAGTTGGGTGTACTGGTGGGGGTGGGCACGCACAAGCCGGAGGTGATTGCCCACATTGAAGAGAAAGGCTGGGACGTCGATTTCTACGCGGGGTGCGTGTATAACCGTACGCGGACGCCGGAGGAATGGCGGAGTGTGCTTGGCGGCGAGATCATGGAAATGCCGCGGGAAGCGTATCTGGCGAGTGACCCGCCGCGGATGTACAAAGTGATGCGGCAGACCAGGCGGCCCTGTTTTGCATTCAAGATACTGGCGGCGGGCCGGATAGCGAGCCAGCCGGACGTGGAGCGGGCATTCCGCACGGCGTTCCAGAGTCTGAAGCCCATCGACGGTGTGTATGTAGGGATGTGCCCACGGGTGAAAGACGAAGTGAAGGAGAATGCCGCGTTGGTAGCGCGTATTCTTGCGGGTTAGCCGTAGGCGAGCAGTTGGGGTCCCGCGGGGTGGCAGGGGCGCGCTGTGCCCGGCGTACTGCGTCCGAAGAGAGGGTCGTGGTGAAGTCGCCGGCTTCAGAATCGGTGTGGGGTTTGGCGGGGGGACCGCCGCGAGGGTGTGGCGAGGTGGATGCGGTGGTTTGCGTTTGTTGTCCCGGGGTTTCACGTCGCAGTTAGCACATGCGACTCACTTTGCGGAACCTGATGTCCCAACTTCACCCCATATCCGCGACAGATTATCGCCGTAGTCCCGACATAACGAGATAGCCGAGTCGGTAGGGTACACAGTCCGCGGCATCCGGACCAGATGTGGATGATTGGGGCGCCGTTTCCGGGTGCGCTAGCCTTGCCGTAGAGGTTGGCCGTTATCATGACGGACGGGCGATGGCCGGCGAAGGCGGCGCACACACAGGAGGCCGCCGCGCTGATTCCGAAACCATAGGGCACACAACGAGAAACCCACGGCGACCAAGCCGCATGAGCCAGGCTCCGGAACCGGGTCATAGGTGTAGGTTGCCCACGTGATCGCCGACCACTCGTATTGGTTGACCAGCGCCGCTATAGCGGAGTGCGTTGCCTGAATGGGCAGCGTGATGAGGCCAGTGCCAATGTAAGGGGCCAAAGCCGGAGTGAAGAAGGCAGAGTTGCCCAACGGACCTCGGGTGACAGTGGCAGTACAGGGGTCGCCAGATCCGGCGGCGCTGGCATTGACGATGGTGAAAGGCATGTTGTCAATGGTTCCGCCAAACGATTCATCGAGAGTGCAGGGGAGAGCGTCCCCGGTGGTGAGCGTGCTGCTTCCGGAGAATGAAACGGTCATCACGTAAGGTCCACTGACGTGAGCGTCCCCAATGCCGGGTTGAAGCGTGTGAGTTGGGCCAAGTGATTGACCAGCACCCCGGACGAATCACTAAAGCGCGGGTCCACGAGGAAAACGCCAAATGGGCTTATGTTGGATATCATCTGAGCCGGAAAGGCGGCAGGGCAAATCGCCAGTAGCAGAGCGAGTGAGCGGGGTGTCACTGAGCCTCCACAGTGGAATGCGCACTGGCCATTTGGTGCGGGTCAAAAAAGGCCGCCACGCCGGGTTTCACAAGAAGACCTAGCCAAAACATCTGAAATTCTTGGCAGCCCTCAGCTCTCAGCTTTCGGCGATCAGCTTCGGAAGGAACCATCGCGCATTCGTGGGGCGGCTGTTACATCTCCGTGGCGGCGTGATGTTATCGGGAAGATCCTGACTTGCCTGGCGAATGGTACCAGGAGTTCGGTACGTTCAAGCTGCGGCAACGGGCGATTTCCTAGCACGTTCCCGCTGCGAGGACAGGCGGCTCGCGGAGTGCAGTTGTAGCCGCCGCATCGGGCGGATCACTCCGCCGTGCGATTACTGTCACCAGCGCCAATCCGTAGTAGACACTCTACATAAAACATTGTAGAATGTCTACATAATGCGTCGTGAAGCACTTTCCCGTGTCGAACTGCTGCAAGGCACGCTCGACCTGCTGATCCTCCGCACGCTGCTTGCCGGACCCGCTCACGGCCACGCGGTTGCCAAGCACATTCAGCGCACGTCGGAAGACCTGCTGCAGGTTGAGACCGGGTCGTTGTACCCGGCTCTCCACCGCCTGGAGGCGAAAGGCTGGATAGCTCCCTCCTGGGACCTCTCCGAGAAAGGCAAGCGCGCGAGGTTCTACAGGCTTACGCCACTGGGGCGCAAACAGCTCACGGCCGAGCGATCCAAGTGGGAAGCCTTCTCCCGCGCCATGACTCTGGTCTTGAATCCAGCCGATCAGGGGACACAATGAACTCCTTCTTTCGCAAACTGCGTTGGTTGACGCGACGGTCAGGCAAGGAAGCCGAACTGAAGGAGGAGCTTCAGTTCCACCTGGAGGAAGAGGCGAAACAGCGTCAAGAAGACGGACTGACCGAGGACAAAGCGCGATGGGCGGCACGCCGCGAATTGGGCAATCTCCTCGTAGTGGAGGAGAACACTCGGGCGGCGTGGGGCTGGACGCGCCTGGAGCAGCTCGCGTTCGATGCCGGCTACGGTTTGCGCCAGGTTCGCCGTAATCCAGCGTTCTCCGCCATCGCAATTGCGACGCTGGCGCTCGGCATCGGCGGGATTGCGGCGATGTTTAGCGCCGTGGATGCGGTGCTGATTCGTCCGCTGCCCTATGGCGACGCGGATCGTCTCGTCATGCTCTGGGACGACTTTACCGGTGAGGGCCGCTCGGGGCACATGCCCGCGCCTGCCGAATGGTTGGAGTGGCGGCGCCACAACGTGGTTTTCACTGACATCGCGGCCACCCAACCGGGAGATGCCACACTCTCCGGCGATTCCGAGCCCGAACAGGTACCGGCGCGGAAAGCGACAGCGAGTCTTTGGAGCGTGCTTGGTGTGAGCCCGCTGATCGGGCGGGTGTTTACCGAGGAAGAAGACGAGAAGGGCGTGCGGGTAGCCGTCATCAGCCACGGACTGTGGCAGCGGCGCTACGGCGGCGCGCCCGATGTATTGGGCCGTAAGATCAGCGTGAACGACAGCCCGTACGAAGTGATCGGGGTAATGCCGCGCGAGTTCTTCTTCATGCCCGCGCGCGACATCGACCTCTGGATTCCGGCTTCATTTCCCGCCGCGATGAAAACGAACTTTTCGTGGCACGATGCGCAGGTAGTGGCGCGGCTGAAGCCTGGCGTGACGCTGGAGCGAGCGCAGGAATCAATGGCGGCATTGAGCCGGCAGGTGACGGCGAAGGATTTCAGAGGCCCTCACGCGGTGGTCGTGAAGCCGTTGCGGGAAGAGATGGCCGGCAAGACACAAACGGCGCTCATTGTATTGCTATGCGCGTCGGCGGCCCTGCTGCTGATCGCCTGTGTGAATCTGGCGAATCTGCTGATGTCGCGCAGCACGACGCGCGGACGGGAGGTGGCGTTGCGCACGGCGCTTGGCGCGGAGCGGGGAAGACTGGTCGCGCAATTCCTCACGGAAAGCCTCGTGCTCGCCGTGCTCGGCGCCGTCGCCGGGCTTGTGCTCGCCATGCCGGCGATGCGATTTCTTGAGACGCTTGTGCCGGAGACCATGGGCAGAGTGCGGCTGGTGCTCGACTGGCGCGTGCTGGCGTTCTGCAGTGGCGTAGCTATGGTTGCCACATTGATCTTCGGACTTGCACCGGCGCTGCGCGGGTCGCGACTCGCTCCGCAGAAGGGGCTGCGCGAAGGAGGGCGTGGCACGGCGGGCGCGCGCAGCCACTGGCTCCAGCATTCGCTGATCGTCATCGAGACTGCCCTTGCGGTGGTGCTGTTGACGAGCGGCGGCCTGCTGCTGCAGACTTTTCAACAGTTGCGGAATACCGACCTTGGCATCCGGAGCGAAAAGCTGCTGACCTTTGAGACTCCGCTATTCCGGTACCGGGACTTCGACAGGCGTGTGGCCTTTGTGAACGCACAGTTGGAGCAGATTCGAGCAATCCCCGGCGTCGTCAATGCGGGGGCAATCTCTCGAATTCCGCTGACAGCAGGCGACCAGGCGACATTTTATTTGCTTGCTGGTCAGTCGAGGGATAATATCTCGCGGAGGCAGGTGGCCCTTACGAGGGTTGTGACTCGCGATTACTTCCACACCATCGGGGCACGCCTGCGCGAAGGCCGCTTCTTTGAAATATTTGACCGGCGTTCGGAGTCGCCGGTGGCGATTGTGAATGAGAGCTTTGCAGATCGCAACTTCCCAGGGCGCTCGCCCCTGGGCGCACGACTCAAGTTCGGGAATCTTAACGAAAAGGGCTACTGGTACACGATCACTGGGGTGGTGAAGGAGATTCGCGATCGCGGGGTGACGGAAGAGTTGAAGCCCACGATCTATCGCCTGCATGAACAGGCCAACCAGAGCGGAGACCAGCCGAGCGGCATCGTGGTTCGCACCGCGGTTGAGCCGGCGGCGATTGTTTCAGCGGTCCGTCAAGCCATCTGGTCGGTGGATAAGAACCAGCCCCTCTGGCGTGTCCGGACTCTTGAGGACATCGTGGATGGCCAATTGTCGACGCCGACGCAGAGTACAACGCTGTTGAGCGTATTCGCTTTGCTCGCGCTACTACTCGCATCGCTCGGGCTGTACGGCGTACTCTCCTATGCGGTAACGCAACGCGTCAATGAGATCGGGGTGCGCATGGCGTTAGGCGCGAGGTCCAGCGAGATACCACTCCACTTCGGAAAAAGAGGCTTGGCTCTGACGCTCACTGGACTTATCATTGGTCTGGCGCTGGCGGCAATTGCGACACGTTCGATGACCAGCCTGCTCTACGGCTTCCGGCCGGAGTACGTCTTAACTGTCACCGCCGTATCTTTCATTCTGCTGGTGGTGGCGGCTCTGGCTTGTTTTGTTCCCGCGCGCCGTGCATCGCGGGTCGATCCAGTGATCGCCCTGCGGAGTGAATAGAGCCGCGTTGATCGCGGGTAGTTACTCATCTCTGAGGACGACGTTCGGGTCTAGCCGCGATGCGCGCCAGGCCGGCAGCCAACTGGCGAGCACCGCCACGGCGGTAATCGTCGCGATCACAAAGGCGATCGTCGCGGTATCTGCCGGTTGCACACCAAACAGCAGGGACGCAATGAGCCGGTTTACGGCGAGCGCACCTGCAAGGCCGATAGTGACACCCAACGCTGTGAATTGAAGCCCTTGCTTGATGATCTGTGAGAGCACGTTGGAGCGAGTTGCACCGAGGGCGACCCGGATGCCGATCTCGCGCCGCCGCTCCGTCACCATGTAGGAGAGCACGCCGTAGGTGCCGATGGCTGCCAGTAGCAGCGCCAGTCCGGCAAAGGCGCCCAATAGCTGCGCCAGTAGTCTCGGCCGGCGAATGGATTCGGCGAACACCGAATCCATGTTGCGCAGCCGCACGACGGGAACCGCGGCGTCGACTTCGCGAACCACTCGCTCGATCGTGGCTGAGAGTGCGGCCGGTGGCAGAGTGGTCCGCATCACCACATTCATACTCGGGGGAGAGACACGGTGCTGGTCAAGGGATAAGTAAAGTTCAGTTCCTGGTGGGTGCTCCACTCCGCGCTGCCTGACGTCTCTGGCTACTCCGATCACGGTATGCCAGACATCAGCGGCAGCGCCAAACGAACCACCCGGAGGCCGCAAGCGCTGGCCAATCGGGTTCCGCCCCTGCCAGATCCTTTTCGCCAAAGTCTCATTGACGATGGCCACCTTACCTTGCGACGCGTAGTCGGTGCGCTCGAAGCCGCGGCCGGCAACGATCGGGATGCCCATCGTCGCGAAATAGTCGCCCATGACGAATTGGTAGTAGTCGATGATTTCAAAGTGCCTGCCGTCGCCGGAGGTGTAGTTCTCGATAGGAGTAGCGATCGCATCCGGAGTTCGATTGGGCGGGAGGCCGGACATGGCAGCCGTCCCCAGCACGCTAGGTACGGAGCGAAGCCTGTCGAGGACGCGTTCATATGCCTGCGCGCGTGTGTCGGGTTCTGAATTCGCCATTGGCAGTGTCATCGAGAAAGTCACCAGCCGCGAGCGGTCAAATCCTGCATCGATCCGCATGAGGTTGTAGACTGTCTGAATCAGCAAAGCCGCTCCGATAACCAGCATCACCGCGAAAGCGACTTGGGCTATCACGAGTCCACGACGGGCGTAATGACGCCAGGCGCCGCTCGAGCCCTTTGCGCCCTGCTTGAGTGCAGTCGCCATGCTAGTCGTTCTCTCGCGCCTGAGCGACACGAATCCGAAAAGCAGGGCAGTCGCAGTGGAGAGGCCGAGTGCAACCAGCAGAACGGGCAAATCGATGGTAAGCTCACTCGTTCGTGGGATGCTAGCCGGGTAAGCGCGGATCAGCGCCCGCACGCCAGCGCCGGCTAGCCACAGACCCAGAATGCCACCGGCTCCGGACATCACCGCGGCTTCGGTCACCGACTGCCGGAGCAGCCTGCCGTGGCTGGCGCCGAGAGCAGCGCGCAGTACAAATTCACGTCTGCGTGACGCGGCGCGAGCCATCGTCAAGTTTGCAAGATTCGCGCAGACGATGAGCAGCACGAATCCCACGGCGGCCTGCAGAACCCAGATCGGGCGGCGAGAACTCTCAACGATCGCATCCTGTAACAACCGCAATTGGAGGGTGTGGTCTATTGCGCGCACGGGACGGTTGGTGGGGACATGGCCCTTCGTGCCGGCACGCTCGCCCCAGTCCTCGACGAATGCGTTCAGCTCTGTTTGTGCAGCCTCGAAGGTAACGCCGTCCTTCAGTCGGCCAACGACGTATAGGACGTGGCCCGCGCGGTACGGGGCCATACTCGGGTGGAGCCAGAGGGGCAACCAAACCTGTGTGTGGTTATCCATGAGGTCGGCCCCGGGCGGCATGATGCCAACGATTTCGTGAGGGCGGCCCTCGATTTCCACCTTTTGTCCAACGAGCGGTCGTCCTCCAAATGCTGTTCGCCACAATTCGTGCGAGAGCATTGCGATCGGCGGCGGCAGCGTCCCGGTCCAACGCGTGGTCTCTTCGTCAGTGAAGAACCGTCCCTGCTCCGGCTGAATACTGAGCGCCTTGAGCAAATGCGCGTCGACGGAGATTGAGCGCACCCGCAGAGGCTGATCCCCGGCGGCGAGGTTGACTTCGCCGGTTGTGTACGCCGCGCCGCCGGTGGAATAAGCGCCAACCGCCGCGAACGACCGGTTCATCTGGCGGAACTCCGTGTACTCTGGCGCGGAGAGCGGATTTCGGGTGCCGCCAATGGCCGGAGATTCCGCGGTCAGATACATCAACTGATCGGGTTTTGGATAGTCGAGGGGCCGCAGCAGCACTCCATGCACGATCGTGAAAATGGCAGTGTTTGCTCCGATCCCAAGCGCCAAGGTGGCGACGACAACTGCTGCGAACCCTGGACTCTTCGCCAAGGATCGAATTGTGTAACGCACGTCCTGAACAAGATCGTCGACAAAGTTTACGCGGCGCATATCGCGACACTCCTCCTTGTATTGCGCGATGCCTCCGATCATGCGCTGCGCGGACCGGCGGGCCTCCTCGGGCGACAAACCGGATGCAATGTTCTCTTCAATGAGCTGATCCAGGTGGAAACGAAATTCCGATTCGAGCTCGAAGTCGATATTCGGACGGCGGCACAGCGATCGAAGCCGCAAACGGGCTATGTCTAGAATCCGCATTGCTAAGCCTCCTGGTCACTATATTGATGGCGGCCGGGCGCCACTCGGCGTTGATCCAGGCCTGCTGCTCCAGACGGTGTGAAACCTGTTGGATGCGCCAGGCGATCGCCCAACCGTGTTTAGGTTCGAGCGAGATGGTCTTGAGGATCAACAGATCAAGAGTGCCTTGGACAGAATCGGTTGGTTTTGCCATATGCCTAGATTACCAACAATTGTAGACGATCAAAGCATCATTGCACAAGCCGGCCTCTTAACCGGCCGGCGTCAGGGAGATCTACCCGAATTTGAGCCAAATGGCTTCCGGTCACCAGCCCGGGGCGGCAGACCGCATTTGAGTTGCCGCAAAACGCGCGATGACGTTTGGCGCCGCTTTGCGTCCATCCGCACGTGGGAGTGCACGAGAGCATGAACGCGAGAGACGTAGCTGGCGATGCTCACAATCAACTCGTCACCGGCCCCGATTCGGCGAACTCCGTGACGAAGTCTGGCGGTCATCATGCCGACGTCCGACGATCGTTGCGCCGGAAACACGAAACACTCGGGCTCGCAGTCTCCGAGCCGCCCTAGGGCGTAAGGACCAGCACGCCCTGCTCCTCGTTCTGGAGGAATTCGGCGATCCGAATCGTCTGGTTGCGAATCAGCCGTTCGGCGACTTCGGTGGGATAATCGCACCCGCGCAGCCAGATCACCTTGGGAGGCGGTCCGAAAGCCGTGGAGAGCTCGTAGAAATCAGCGTCTGCCGTCACGATGGCGACCCCCCGCGCTCTCGCGTACTCCCAAATCACAATGTCCGGATTCTGTAGCAATCCTTCGCGCACGACATGGGAGGATTCTGGAAACAAGTCCTCGATGCGCGCGACCAGCCGGCGGGAAAGGTTCTCATCGAAGAGTAGCTTCACAGAGCAACGCGCCGCCCCACCCGAGCGGCAAATTCGTACACGGCACGGAAGTCATCCTTCTCCAATTCGGGATAATCCTCGATGATCTGGTCTTCAGTCTTACCGGCGGCCAGCCAGCCGAGAACGTCCCAAACGGTTATCCGCAGACCCCGGATGCAGGGCTGGCCGGAGCGCTTCCCGGGCTCGATGGTAATGCGCGAGTCGTCCATGGTTCTCACAATCCGATCTTACCGCGCTGTTGACCCCGTACGCGGCGCGTAGTATGTTTAGCGTGTATGATTCGCTCGTTCCGATGTCCGGAAACCAAGGCGATCCACGAAGGATTTGGCAGCCGGAAGTTACGCGGGATCGAAGAGCAGGCACGCAAGCGGCTGCGCTCGCTGGACGCCGCCACGAGTCTCACCGATCTGGGAGCTATTCGGGGCAACCATCTAGAGGCACGGAAAAGGGACCGGGCAGGCGAGCATAGCATTCGGATCAATGACCGCTGGCGGATCTGCTTCACCTGGCGTGACGGCAACGCGCACGAAGTCGAGATAGTGGATTACCACTGAGAGAGGAGAACCATGGCGCAGCGTAGGAAACTTCCGCCCATCCACCCGGGCGAGTTACTTCGGGATGAACTCGGTGAGATTGGTGTCAGCCTAAACGAACTGGCGCGCGCACTCCGCGTTCCGATGAACCGGATCAGCGCGATCGTCAACGGCAAGAGGGCCATCACGGTCGACACCGCGATGCGTCTGGCGCGATATTTCGGCACATCGCCGCAGTATTGGTTGAATCTTCAGGTCGCTTACGACCTCGAGGTGGCCGGGCAGGAGATTCAGCCGCGGATCGAAAAGGAAGTACTGCCGCGGACTGCCGCCTAGAGATCGAGCCTTGAGGCTCAGTTGAGAAATAACAATGTCACTTGCAGTGCGGGGGCCGATTGACAATCTTTCCCTAACAGGATCGACTGATAAAAGCCCGCTTGAAGCGACTCAAGACGCTCGACAAGGACCAGCTCACGGTGCGTGCGGCGCATGATCGCACGGGCATCGTCGCCGCCGATTTCTCGCGCAGCCGCAACGCGGATCTTGGGCGGTGTACCGTTGACCGGCTAATGTCCGTCCTCAACCGTCTTGGTTCGCGTGTGGAAGTGAAGATCCGGGTGCGGCGAGTACGGAGGCGCTATATTAACCACATGGGGGTCCGGACATGAGATTCGACAATCTATTTCATTTTGCGCGGTTAGCGCTCGCACTTTTTGTGATGGTTTTGGCTGCCTTTGGACAAACGGTCACTGGCACATTGGAGGGACATGTCAAAGATCCGACGGGAGCTTTGATTCCCGGAGCCAAGGTGACGGTGACGAACGATGAAACCGGTCTCGTACGGACTGCGGAAGCAAACAGCACCGGCTACTACCAGGTTACATTTCTGCCAGTTGGTCCCTATACGGTGACCGTGGAGATGGCAGGCATGGGGATGTTGCGGCGGGCGGCGCTGGTGGATTTGAACTCGACACGCACGCTCGATTTTGAGATGCGTCCGGCCAGCGTTGCCACCGAGGTCACGGTAACCGACGAGGTGCCGCTCATTGAGATCTCGCGCGGCGAGGTGAAGAACAACATTGAACAGCAGGTGATTGAGGACCGGCCGCTGTCGTCGCGCAACATGCTGTCGCTGGTGGAAATGCTGCCCGGCTTCCAGGCCAGCGGCGGCTACAGCGGAATCAACAACCCGACGTTGTCTTCGGGCAGCTATGTTTCGTTCAACGGGACGGGGTCGCGGTCGGCGACGTTCCAGATCGATGGCGTGAACAATGATGACAGCTCGGAAGGGAGCAGCCGGCAGAATGTGAATATCAGCTCGATCAAGGATTTTCAGGTTCTGACGAATTCGTATTCGGCGGAGTTCGGGCGGGCCGGCGGCGCCGTGGTGATTGTGCAGACCAAAAGCGGTACCAACCGCTTTCACGGGGACCTGTATGAGTTTTTGCAGAACGAGAAGTTGAATGCGAACAGCTTCTATGGAAACGCGAGCGGAAAGAGAGCGGATGGCACGCTGGTGTCGCCGCGGGCACCGTACCGCCGCAACCAGTTTGGGTACACGATCGGAGGGCCGATCTTCAAGAACAAGCTGTTCCTCTATCACAGTTTTGAGCAGACGCGGCTGATCCAATACAACACGTTCACGCGTTGGATCTTTCTGCCGAGCGACAAGCTGCAGATCGGGGAATGCCGGACGTGCATCAATCCGGCGGACCATCCGAATGCACAGGCCGACTTGAAGTTCCTGCAGTCCATCCTCGACCGGTTTCCGCGCGTGCAGCCGAACAATCCGAACCTCTGCGACCATTGCCTGACGGAGACCAAGCAGGCCAGCTATCCGGATCAGGATTACAGCGGCAAGCTCGACTGGAATGCGACCAAGCGCGATACACTGGCGATCCGCTATCAGTACTCGCGGCAGAAGCGGTTTCCCTATCCGTTGATACAGGGGGAGACGGCGTTTCAGAACAACCGGCAGCAGAACGTTGGTGTGACCCAGACGCACATGTTCAACGCTTCCACGTGGGGCGAGTTCCGGTTCGGGTTGGGTCTGCGGACGACGCTGGTGGACATTGCGTCGGGTAACGATACACCGATCGTGCGAATTTCGAACCCGTCGGCTTACACGACAACGACGATGGGCAGCGCGGGGCAGTTTCCGATCAACCGATACCAGACGGATTACCAGTTTGTGTACAACCTTTCGCATGTGCGCGGGCGACACGTGATGCGAGCCGGAGTGGACATACGGCGGCAGCACCTGGATGATTTGGCGGACAACTACTCGCGGGGGTGGTGGACGTTTGGGGCGACAGGCATTCGCGGGCAGCCCACCTTCTTTGAAGGCTGGGAGAATTTCATGCGCGGCTACTACACTTCGTTTGAAAAAGGCTACGGGAACTTTACGACGTACAACCGGCTGGGCGAGTTCAATCAGTATGTGATGGACGACATCAAGGTGACTTCCAACTTCACACTGAACCTCGGCTTCCGGTATGAAGTGGTGCTTGCGCCGAGTGAGCGAGATGGCAAGGTCCGCTACGGGTTTGACACGTTCACCCGCGGCTATGAGCCGCGATTTGGGTTTGCATGGTCGCCATCCGTTGCTCGCGATACGCTGTTGGGGCGCATTACAGGCGGACCGGGAAGGATGAGCGTACGCGGAGGGTTTGGGCTGTTCCACAACCGTCTGTTCCAGAGCATCTTCTCACAAGGTGGGGCGAGCCTTCGTTCGCAGCCGCCATATGGGGTTTACCGCTCGTTCAATGCGAGCTTCAACGTGGCTGACCCGACCAACGGGTTTTTCTATGACCCGGCGAGCTACAATCCGGGCCGCATTTCCCTGGGCGCAGTGGATCCGGGCTTGCGGATGCCCCAGATCCAGCAACTGCACTTCACCATCGACCGGCAGTTGCCGGGCAAGGTCGCGTTGAGCGTCGGTTACAACCATACTCACGGCGTTGGCTTGCTACAGAATCAGTACAACAACCGGGCGCGGTTCCCGTTCCTGTCTCCGGTGGATGGCGTGCTCTATGACAAGATCGATCCCGACCTGGGCAATACGAACCCAGCGCCAGGCTACATTTCTATTGCCCAGCCGAGAACGAATCAACGGCGGCCGGACGCGCGGTACAGCAGCGTCATCTATATCAGCAATGGCGCGTGGAGTCAGTACAATGCGATGCGCGTGTCAGTGAACAAGCGGTACTCCGGAGGCTTGCACTGGGCCATCGCCTACACGTGGGCAAAAACGGTGGATACGGGGTCTGATGTGACCGCGGGGTCGCCGATCAGCGAGAACGGGGCTGCGATCAACAACCGCGGGTTGAGCGATTTTGACCGGCGGCATCATCTGAATCTCAACTATGGATGGCTGCTGCCGTTCTACAAGAATCCTCGTGGTCTGCGTGGCGCCATGTTCTACGGCTGGACCATGAGCGGCAATATGACGATGGCGAGCGGATCGCCGTTCACGGTAACGAGCGGCCTCGATTCCAATGCCGACGGCCTTGCCAACGACCGTCCGCTGCTGCTGAACCCGCAGTACTATGGGGCATCGGTGGACAACGGGCGGAGGAACGAGAGCGGGCAGATCATATCCACCACCCAGTTGCCGCTGGATGCGTTCTTCCCGACGGTCCGAACGCCGAGCACGCAGCGGCCGTTCGATCCGGGGCGGGCGCTGACCGGCTCTGTCGGGCGGAACGTGTTCCACGGGCAGGGACTGTTCAAGGTGGACTTTGGCTTCTATAAGAGCTTCCGGATCACCGAAGGGCACAAGCTGACCTTCCGCGCCGAGATGTATGGAGCGACGAACACGCCGCACTTCGGGCTGCCGTCGCGGTCAACCAACAGCCTGGCGTTCGGACAGATCACGAGCACGTTTAATCCGTTCAATTACGTGGGGGCTTCCCAGAGCGATGCCTCGGCGCGGATTGTGCAGCTCGCGTTGCGGTATACGTTTTAAGAAGAATCGCGCGGGGCCTGCCGTTTGCGGTTGAATGGTCTTCATGCGCCTTGCAACGCTCCTCTTGTTTGCGGCCCCGGTGTGGGCCGCCGGTTACCAGGCTGAGATTCTTCGCGACGAGTACGGTGTTCCGCACATCTATGGGAAGACCGATGCCGATGTTACGTTTGGGCTTGCTTATGCGCAGGCTGAGGACAACTTCTGGCAGTTGGAGGAAGACTACATTCGCGCGCTGGGACGGGCCGCGGAGATGAATGGTGTTCGCGGGCTTGCCGGTGATATTCACTATCGCTTGTGGCGCGTGGAGGAGCGGGCGAAGAAGGCTTATGCGAGCGCGTCTCCTGATCTGCGGTCGATGTGCGATGCGTTCGCAGCCGGGTACAACGCGTATTTGAAGAAGCATCCGGAGAAGGCGCGCTTGTTGACCCGGATGGAGGGCTGGCACGTGCTGGCGTTTCAGGATGGGAGCCCGAGTTTGTATGCGGGAGGCGTGCGGCGCGAGGATGTCGCGCGCGAGTTCCCCATGCTCGCCACCGTGCCGTTGGAGACGGAAGCGGGTGAGGACGAGGATGGCTCCAACATGTGGGCGGTGTCGCCGAAGAAGAGTGCTTCGGGCAAGGCGATGCTTTTTCTGAATCCGCATGTGGGCTTCTTTGGAGGCGGTCAGCGGTTTGAGGCGCAGCTTGAGAGTAAGCAGGGGCTGCGTGTCAACGGCTTTGCCATTCTCGGCACGCCCTACATCCGGTCGGGTTTCACCGCTTCCTACGGCTGGTGTCACACGAACAACAACGCGGATATTGTCGATGTTTACCGCGAGACATTTGACCGCGCCGGCGATCCCATGGCTTATCGCTACGGCACGGCGTACCGGCAGGCGGAATCGTGGACTGCTGAGATTCCGGTGCGCAAGGGGGATGCCATCGAGAAGGCGGTGGTGAAGATGCGACGCACGCATCACGGGCCTATCAGCGGTGTGCGCGATGGGCATCCGCTGGCGACCCGAGGTGTGGACCGGACGCCCCTGGACCTGATGCGGCAGCGCGTGGCGATGGCGAAGGCGAAGTCGCTGCCTGACTTTCAGAAGGTCATGAGCCAGCGCGCCATCACGGGGTCGAACACGATGTACGCCGATGCCAAGGGCAACATCTTCTACCTGCACGGCAATGCAATTCCGAAGCGCGATGGCAGCAGGGACTGGGCGCGCGATGTGGATGGCGCCGACCCCAAGACCGAGTGGGAGGGTCTGCACGCGTTTGCGGATCTGCCGCAGTTCGTCAATCCCGCTTCCGGCTATCTGCAAAACTGCAATTCGAATCCTTCGTTTGCAGCGGGAGATCCGGGCACCGGCGCGACGTGGCCTGCCTATTTCGTTCCCGAACTGGACAACTTCCGTTCGAAGCGCAGCAGGCAGGTGCTGACGTCGCGCGAGAGGTTCACGTTCGAGGAATGGAGCGATGCGGCGCTGGATACGGGGATCTACCTGGCGGGGCGTGAACAGGAGAATCTGCGGAAGCTCTGGCCGGCATGGGCGCAGGCGAATCCGGAGCGGGGCGCGAAGCTGAAAGAAGCGGTGGAGATGTTTCTGGCCTGGGATGGGCGGAGCACTGTTGAGTCCGTGCCGATGGCGCTGTTCATGGCGGCGTTTCTTTCGCGGGGTCGTGGGAACGACAATGAGGCGTTTCTCACGCCGGAGCTGTTTGCGAAAGCGGCAAGCGGGTTGGAGAAGGATTTTGGTAAGTGGCGTGTTGGTTGGGGCGAAATCAACCGCATGCAACGCGTGCACACAAGCGGACGCCAGGAGCCGTTCTCGGATACGCGGGCGAGCTTCGGTGTCCCAGGCGCGCCCGGCACGGTTGGGGTCGTGTTCAACTTTTATGCGTCGCAACCGCGGAATCAGAAGAAGCTCTATGGGACGAGGGGCAACACGTATGTCGCGGTGGTGGAGTTTGGGAAACGTTTGCGCGCGGGATCGCAGTTGGTGTTTGGGCAGAGCGCCGACCCGAAGTCACCCCATCATCTGGATCAGGCGCCGCTGTATTCAGGCCGGCGGTTTAAGACGGTGCACTACTACGCGGACGATGTGCGGAAGAACTTGCGTGGCCGGGTAACGGTGAACAGCGAGTAGAGTTCGCTTACTTGTCCGGTGATAACAATATTGTGATATTGTGGAGGTGAGCCTGGATGCCTCGTGTAGAGGTTGTCTTTTACCAGGAAGCTGAGGAGGAGGTTCCGGTGCTCGACTGGCTGAAGGAGCTTCGCTGCTCGAACCTGAAGACTTACGAGACTTGCATTGCCGCAATCGAACGGCTCGGCGAATTGGGGCACGAACTGAGAAGGCCGCTGGCAGATTTTCTCAGGGACGGGATCCACGAGTTGCGCATCCGAAAGGGGCGTGTGAATTATCGGATCCTCTACTTCTTCTACGGGAGGAGCCTGGCGGTTCTGGCTCACGCCTTGGTGAAAGAAGACCTGGTGCCCGAGTCTGATATCGAGCGCGCTCTCCGGCGGAAGAGAGTGTTCGAGGCGGACCAGGAGCGCCACACCTATTCTGAGGAAGAAGCATAGTTATGGGAAGAACGAAGAACGCCCTAAAGATTCTGGAGAAGGTCACCGCTGAAAGCGCCGCTGTCAAAGCCGGAATTGGGGAGGCGCGCTTCAACCTGCAGGTTGCCCAAATGATCTATGACGCGCGGACCAAGGCTGGCCTGTCTCAGCGGCAGCTTGCGGACCTCGTCGGATCCAGACAACCCGTGATTGCCAGGCTCGAGGATGCCGATTACGAGGGGCACTCCCTTACCATGCTGCAGAGGATTGCGGACGCGCTGAAGCAACGGCTAGAGGTCAAGTTCGTGCCCGCAGGGCGACCGCCGAAGCGGCTCAAGACGGCTTGAACGCGGGCCACTGAAGCCGCTACTTTTTGCGGAAGACGGCGATGTACTGGACCTTCTCCTGATGGTCCATTTTGCGCTCGAAGGTGAAGCCGTTGGCTTCCACTTCCTTGATGACGTCGGCCTGATCGAGGCGGATGTGGGCGGGGTCGCGGAAGCCGCTCTTGTAGAAGTCGACGAGGAAAAGTCTGCCGCCGGGGTGGAGGGCTTTGGCAATGCCTGCAAGGGACTTCTCCGGATAGTCGAAGTGGTGGTAGGCGTCGAGGATGAGGACGGCATCGGCGGAGTCGGCGGGGAGCCTGGGGTCCTGGTCGGTGCCGAGGACGAAATCGACGTTGGTGAGGTGGTCTTTGGCGGCAGCCTCGCGGGCTTTCTTGAGGAAGTCAGGAAAGATGTCCATGGCGATGACCTTGCCAGTGGGTCCGACGGCCTTCACCAGATGGGGCAGCATGTAGCCGACGCCGGTGCCGAGGTCGATGACTGTCTGGCCGGGCTTCAACTGCATGGCTGCGACGAGCTCGACGGGCTTTTGGCGGCCGTCGCGATCGCTGGCGGCGAGGGTATTGGCGAGACGGGCTCGCCCCTCCTCGGTACGATAACCGGTGTTGGCGTTGGTGGCGACCTGTGACCAGGCGGCGCACGAAAGGATCAAGAGCAGGGCGGACATCTTCATAGCGGTCTCTCCATTGGCAGAGCGAGCGGCGGCTCCACCATAAAATCCAGTGTAGCCATCTTGGCGACGGCTTCGGCGACGGCCTTCTCTTCACAGGGTTCGATGGTGATGACGAAGGGCAGGTTGTGTTTGTCCTCGGTGGGCAACTGCAGAACGGCGTCGAGGCTGACGTGCTTTTCGGCGAGAATGCTGGCGAGGGCGGCGATGATTCCGGGGCGATCCTGCACACGGAAGCGCAGGTAGTAGGCGCTCTTTTGCAGTTCGATGGGCAGCGGGCGGTTGGTGGCGAGGCGCTCGTGGGCGAAGGGCGACACACGCTGGGGACTTCCCGACCGGATCTCGCGGGCGACACGCATCAGGTCGCTGACCACGGCGACACCAGTGGGGTTGGGGCCGGCTCCGCGTCCGTAATAGAACGTGTCCTGGCCGTACTGCCCGCGCACCCAGATGGCGTTGTAGGCTCCCTGGACGCTGGCGAGGATGGTGGACTGCGCGATGAGCGCCGGCCGGACGGAGAGGAAGACGCCGTCCTGCGTGCGGCGTGCCGCGCAAACCAGTCTGATGGTGTGGCCGAGGCGATGAGCGTACTGGAAATCAATCGGGCCGATGCGACGGATGCCTTCGGTGTGGATGTCGGACGGGACCACCTGAAGGCCGAAGGCGAGCGCTGCGAGAATAGCGAGTTTCGATCGCGCGTCGTAGCCGTCGATGTCGGCGGAAGGATCGGCCTCCGCGTAACCGAGTCGCTGCGCCTCCGCAAGGACTACGGCAAAATCGGTACCGTGCTTTTCGATCTCGGTGAGGATGTAGTTACTGGTGCCGTTGAGGATGCCTTGGAGGGCGACGACGCGGTCGCCGCTGATGCCTTCGCGCAGCACGGCGTGAATCGGAATCCCCCCGGCGACGCTGGCTTCCATGGCGAGGTTGATGCCGCTGGCGATGGCGCGATCCCAGATGCCGGGGCCTTGTAACGCCATCAATTCCTTGTTGGCCGTGACGACGGACTTGCCCGCGGCGATGGCTGCATCGATCATCTCCTTGGCAATACTGGTGCCGCCGACGAGCTCGGCTACGATGTGGATGTTGGGATCGTTGACCACATCGTGCCAGTCGGCGGTGCGGAGGACGGTTTCGAGTCCAGGGGGAAGCGTTTTTTCTGCTACCGAACGGCTGCACACGGCCGTCACTTGTAGTTGGAAGCCAAGTTTGGCTGAGATTTCAGCGGCGTTTTCCGCCAGGATGGTGAGCGTCCCCATTCCGACATTGCCCAACCCGACGATACCGACATTCACTTGTTGCATGTAAAGGATATGATAACAATGCGAGCTTTTATGAGTCCTGTTTTCCGCATCGTGAGCGTGGGTTTGCTATTGGCAGGGATGGCCTTTCTGTCCGGGCAGGGACAGAAGAAGGACGAACCGGTACGGCTGCCGGACGGGCGGTCGCAAACAGAGGAGATTCTGAAGGCGGACCACAAACAGAATCTGAAAGACGCGGCGGATCTGGTGAAGATGTCGGAGGATCTGAAGGCGGAATTGGAGAAGAACGACCGGCACGTGTTGAGCATGGGGTTGGTGAAGAAGACCGAAGAGATTGAGAAACTGGCGAAGCGGATCCGCAGCCGTATGAAACGGTACTGAAACACTTAAGGTGATTTCCGTGGGCGAACAAGGGTTTTTCCTTGATCCCAAAAAGCTCCGAGTACCATGAAAATGGATTCAGGAGGACTTCGATGAACAGAGTACTAGAACTTCTTAGAGTTAGTCCCATCGCGTGTTGTTTCTCGGTCGCTTTAGGTGTCGGTATCTTGCTCAGCGTCGCCCTCATCGATCCAGCCGACAACAAGCAGATCACGATGCGGGAGATCCTGGGCGCGGTGTTTCTGCTGCTTCCGGGCTTGGCCATGCGTTCGAATGAGGAGAGCTACACGGATTAGCCTGCCATAATGATCCCATGTCGATTTCACGACGGGATCTGGCGTTGGGTTTGATGGGGCTGGCGAGTGCCGAGGAGTTGGCGGCGGCGTGGCAACACGCGCATGATGCGGCGGCCGGTGGCACGAAGCTGGAGTACCTTTCCGCAGCGGATGCTTCTGAGATAGAAGCGCTGGTTTCGCAAATCATTCCTTCCGATGACACGCCCGGGGCGAAAGAGGCTGGGGCGGTGTACTTTATTGACCGGGCTTTGGCCTCGTGGGATCGAGGGCAGCGCGAGGTGTATCGCGCGGGCCTGGCCGACTTGCAGCAGCGGCGGCGGGCGGCGTTTCCATTGTCGGCGTCGATTGCGGGGCTTGCGTCCGAACAGGCAGTGGCGCTGTTGCAGGGTATCGAAACAACACCTTTCTTTGAGGCGTTGCGCACGCACACGATCCTTGGATTCAGCGGACCGCCGAGCTATGGCGGCAATCGCGGCAAGGTGGGGTGGACGCACATCGGCGTAGAAGACAAGATGATCTTTGAGCCACCTTTCGGTTACTACGATGCCGAGGGTACGCGGTGAAGTACCGGCCGTCGGAGGTTGTCGACTTCGTGGTGGTGGGCGCGGGCGCGGCAGGGGGCGTTGTCGCGAAGGAGCTTTCCGCGGCCGGGTTTCGCGTTGTGGTGCTGGAACAGGGACCGTATCTGCGCGAGAAGGATTTCACGCACGATGAGATCCACTATGTGCGGCACCAGGGTCTAACCAACGATCAGAAGCAGCAGCCGGTGACGTTCCGCCGCAGCGAGAACGAGCCGGCGGTGAACTTCAAGGCGATCGCGTATGGCCGGCAGGTGGGTGGCGGCACGGTACACTTCGCCGCCAATTACTGGCGGTTTCATGAAAGCGATTTTGTCGAACGGTCGTCGTGGGGGGCAATACCGGGTACTGCGTTTGCAGACTGGCCGCTGCGGTATGCCGATCTGGAACCGCACTATGCGAAGGCCGAGCGCGATATGGGCGTGTCCGGATTGGCGGGGGCGAACCCGTTTGATTCTCCGCGGTCGGGACCGTATCCACTGCCGCCGATGCCGGTGAAGTCCTCGGGTGTGTTGTTTGATCGAGGCGCGCGGAAGCTGGGGCTGCATCCGTATCCTGCGCCGGTAGCGATTCTGTCGCAGCCGTATCACGGGCGTGGGGCGTGCACGCATTGCGGATACTGTCAGTGGTTCGGATGCGAGATGCGGGCAAAGTCGTCGACGCTGGCGACGGTGATTCCGATGGCGGAGAAGACTGGGCGCTGCGAGGTGCGGCCGAATAGCTACGCGCGGCGGATTCAGATGGCGCGCGATGGGCGCGTGACAGGCGTGGTGTACTTTGATGCGCGGCGGCGTGAGGTGTTACAGCGGGCGAAGGCTGTGGTGGTCTGCGCAAATGGTGTGGAGACGCCGCGCCTGTTGCTGATGTCCAAGACCAACCGGTTTCCGCACGGGTTGGCGAATTCGAGCGGCATGTTGGGCAAGTGTCTCATGTGGGACAACTCGGCCGGCGTGCAGTGTGTGTTTGAGCATCCGCTGAACGACTATAAGGGCATTCGCGCGACGCGGGTGTTGCAGGATTATTATGATTGCGATCCGAAACGGGGGTTTTACGGTGGCGGCGCGATGGACGCGCGGTTCGGTTCGTTTCCGGCGAGTTTTGGATTGGGCGGGTTGCCGCCGGACGTGCCTCGCTGGGGTGCGGAGTTCAAGAAGGCTTTGGCGTGGTACTTTCCACGGACGATGATGATTGTGGGGCATTCGCCGTCGCTGCCGATGGAGCGAAACAATGTGACGCTCGATCCGGCGGTGAAGGACGCGTGGGGACTGCCCGCGGCGCGGATCACGTTCGATTACCATGCGGATGATGTGAAGTGTGCGAAGTGGCTTTGGCAGAAGCAGATCGAAATTCTGGAAGCGGCGGGTGCGAAGAAGGTGTGGGGCAAGTTGAACGAGAAGCCCGGGATGTCGGTGCATTTGATGGGGACATGCCGCATGGGGCACGATGCAAGGACTTCGGTGGTGAATGCCTTCAGCCAGTCGCACGACGTCAAGAATCTGTTCCTGGTGGATGGGAGCAATTTTGTGACATCGGCGCGCCAGCAGCCGACGGCGACCATTCAGGCACTGGCGTATCGTGCGAGCGGGTACATGATTGAGGCGGCGCGACGCGGCGAGTTGTAGCTGACGCGCCTACAACTGAGATTGGAGAAAAGAGACCAGGTGGTGGTTGACTTCGGCGGGGCGTTCCTGTTGGGTCCAGTGGCCCGCGTCAGGGATCAGGATGTTGGCTTTGAGGTTTGGAATGTTGATGGCCAGATCGCGATAGGCTTCGGGGAGGAAGGTCAGGACGGGGTCGCGGCCGCCGGCGATAAACAGTGATGGCTGGACGATTTTGGCGCGGTCCAGGAATGGCGTGAGGGTCCAGTTGCGGTCCATGTTGCGGTAGTAGTTGAGACCTCCGGTAAAGCCGGCGTGGGTGTATTCGGTGGTGAGATAGGAGAGGTCGTCTTCACTGAGCCACGGCGGCATTTTGGGAGTGACGTGGCGCGGGGGAGAAGCGGGGTCGATTACGGGGTTCCAGCGGTCGTCGGGGGCGGCGTCTCCGGAGAGGGTATACAGGCCGGCGAGCAGACGACCACGAATATCGGACATAAAGTAGGGCTCACTTTGTGGGGAGCGGAAGATTGCCTGGTAGAAGACTTTGCCAGGGTAGGTTTGCTGTTCCCAGGTGGTTTGATTGACGGCGCGGCGCGGTTGATAGGGAACGCTTACGAGCGCGAGGGAGTGAAAGAGGTCGGCGCGGAAGAGAGCGCAGTGTGCCGCCACTACGGCTCCCCAATCGTGGCCGGCGATGGCGGCGCGGTCCGCGTGCAGAGCGTGCGCCAGACCGGCGATGTCGCCGGTGAGCTGGAAGATGTCGTAGGCCTCGACCGCGGCTGGTTGTTCCGTTTGGCCATAACCGCGCATGTCGGGGGCGACGGCGTGGAAGCCGGCTTCGGCGAGAGCGGCGAGTTGGTGACGCCACGCATACCAGGATTCCGGGAAGCCGTGGCAGAGTATGACGAGAGGGCCGGAACCTGCTTCGGCGATGTGCATGCGGATGCCGTTGGTGTGGATGTCGCGGTGTTGGATGGCGTGCATGGCAGCAAGCAGGATAGCGAGTGACGGGCCGGTTTGACAATGGCTGGTGGCGCTAATAAGATTACCGTCACCATGTTGACCACATTCAGGGTGCTGATATTGACAGCTTTGTGCGCAGCCTCCGCGTTCGCGCAAACCGCTTCGATCACGGGGCGGATTACCGATCAAACGGGATCGGCTGTTCCTGGAGCAAGGATACGCGTGCTCTCGACGGCGAGCAATATGGAAACTGCCGTCGAGACCAATGAGCAGGGCTTGTACACTGTACCGGCGCTGTTGCCGGGGCGCTACAACGTGAGCGTCACAAAGGCGGGTTTTCAGACGCTGCAACAGGATGGCTTAGAGCTGTCGGTGAATCAGGCAGCGCGGTTGGATCTGGCGTTGGCTGTTGGGCAAGTGAGCGATCGCGTGGAAGTGCAGGCGCAGAGTATCGTGCTGGAGAGCGAATCGGCGACGGTGGGACAGGTGGTGTCGAGCAAGCAGGTGACAGAGTTGCCGTTGCTGGGGCGGAACACCTATGCGTTGGCGATGCTGGTGCCGGGGGTGCGGCCTTCCGGCGGAGTCAACCAGTTGGTGGTGGACCAGATCAGCACCGTGTCGTACGCGATTGGCGGCCAGCGGGCGAGTGCCAATGAGTTTCTACTGGATGGAGCACCAAATTCGGCGGCATCGCAGAACCAGCCTGTGATCAATGCGAATCCGGACATGGTGCAGGAATTCAAGGTGGAAACGAACAGTTTTGCAGCGGAGTATGGGCGCGCGTCGGGCGGCGTGTTCAACGTGGTTACGCGATCGGGAAGCAATGCGTTTCACGGAAGCCTGTATGAGTTTTTGCGCAACGACAAATTGAACGCGAATGACTTTTTCGCGAACTCGAAGGGGCAGAAGCCGCCACCGTTCAAGTTCAACCAATTCGGCGGGACGCTGGGTGGACCGGTGTTGATTCCGAAGCTTTACAACGGGCGCAATAAAACATTCTTCTTTGTCAGTGTCGAATCGGTGCGGTTTGTGCAGGGGATCACTTTTCTGGGGACGACGCCGCGGACAACGGAGCTGACAGGCGACTTCAGCGGGATGCGGAATGCAGGTGGCGCGCTGATCACGATCTACGATCCGCTGACGACGGCGAATGGCGTGCGGCAGCCGTTTGCGGGGAACGTGATTCCGGCGGGGCGGATTGATCCGGTGGCTCGCAATGTGTCGAAGTATTTTCCGGCGGCGAATGCGGCGCCGACGAATGCGAATACGGGCGTGAACAATTACGCGCGTGTGGATGGGAACCGCGTGAACAAGGACAGCGTGAGCTATCGTGGAGACCACTACTTCAACGATAAGAACCGTGTGTTCGCGCGCTATTCGGCCGATGATTCGCCGTTTGTGCGCGCGGCGCCGTATGGGCGCGACAATCCTGGGTCTCCGGGGACGGGGCCGCAGACCTTCGGGCGGCGCAATGCGGTGGTGGAGGACACGCACACGTTTACGCCGACGTTATTAGGGACGTTCCGGTATTCGGTGACGCGGTTGTCAAACACGCGGACGGCGTTCAGCGAGCCTTTTGATATTTCGACGCTGGGCTTCCCCCGGGAATTTGGTCCGCAACTGGTACCGCGGGCGTTTCCGAATTTCACATTGACGGGATATACGACGCAGTCGTCGATTCCGAATATCATCACGGGCGGGACGCTGGGCTCGACGGACATTATTCTGCTGGGGAACACGTCGCATTCGGCGCAGGCGACAATGTCGAAGTCGATGGCGAAGCATACGCTGAAGGCGGGTTTTGATTACCGCGCGATCCAGTTGAACACCCTGCAAACGGGGGCGAATACGCCGATCTTCAATTTCAACCAGGCGTTCACGCAAGGGCCGAACGGGGCGCAGGCGACGGCGACGGCGGGGCATTCACTGGCTTCGTTTCTGTTGGGGACAGTGTCGGGCAGCACCGTGAATCCGGTGCCGGCGCTGGCGACGACGACCAAGTACTACGCGTTGTTCCTGCAGGACAGCTACCGGCTGACGACGCGGTTGACGTTGAATCTGGGATTGCGGTGGGAGATGGAGACGCCGCGCACGGACCGCTTCAATCAACTGACGAATTTTGATTTCTCGGCGAGAGCGCCGTTGAACGGCGTGGATGCGCGCGGGGTTTTGACGTTTGTTGGTGTGGGTGGATTGCCGCGCACAAACACGATTGTGGACGGGAACAACTTCGCGCCGCGGTTTGGATTTGCGTGGCAGGTGACGCCGAAGACGGTGATTCGCGGCGGGACAGGACTGTTCTTTTCGAGCATTACCGGGATCGGGACGGGTTCGACGGCGTTTGGGATTTCGGGATTCCAGGCGCAGACGACGATGGTGACGAGCCTGGACGGGCTGACTCCGCTGAATTTCCTGAGAAATCCGTATCCGGCGGGACTGGTTGCGCCGACGGGAAGCAGTCTGGGTGCGGCGACGCTCTTGGGACAGGCGGTGACGTTCACGAACCGGGGCAATGTGACGCCGTACAGCGTGCAGTGGAACTTCGATATTCAGCGGGAACTCCCGGGAAGGGTGTTGTTCGAGGTGGGGTACGCGGGTAGCCACGGGTTGAAGTTCCCGCAAAACCAGACGTTGAATCAGATTCCGGAATCGGCGCTGGCGTTGAAGGATGATTTGCGGACGCAGGTTGCCAATCCGTTTTTTGGACAGATCACGTCCGGGATCCTGGCACAGCGCACCGTGAGCAAGGCGCAACTATTACGCCCTTATCCGCAGTTTGACGCCGTGACTTCGGCGAACGCCACATGGTCGAGCTCGATTTACCATGCGTTGACCGCGAAGGCGGAGCGGCGCTATTCGAGCGGGCTGACCGTGTTGGGATCGTATACATACTCGAAGTCGATGGATTATGGGATTGGGGCGTTCGCAGGCGAGGTGCTGGGAGGCGCTGGCTTCCAGAACAACCACAATCTGCGTGGGGAGCGTGCACCGTCGACGCTGGATCAGACGCACCGGTTCATCTTCAACACGGTCTATGAGGTGCCGTTGTTCAAGGGGCGGAAGGACTTTGTGGGGAAGGCGTTTGGCGGATGGGAGACGGGGCTGATTGTGCTGGGGTACACGGGTGCGCCGTTGGGGATCAACAGCGCGAATAACGGGACGTTCTCGCAGGGCGGCGGACAGCGGCCGAATTGGACCGGGGTGAGCGCGAAGCTCGACAATCCGACGGTGCAGCGGTGGTTTGATATTGCGCAGTTCACGACAGCGCCGGCGTACACGTTTGGCAATTCGGCGCGGACGTATTCGGGGCTGCGGACGGGTCCGGCGCGGAATGTGGATTTGTCGGCGTTGAAGAATACGCGGCTGACGGAGCGGGTGAATCTGCAATTCCGGGCGGAGTTCTTCAATCTGTTCAACACGCCGCGGTTTGATCCGCCGAATATTGCGCAGGGCAACCCCTCGTTTGGGGTTGTGAGTGCGATGGCGAATCAGTCGCGAGTGGTGCAGTTCGCGTTGAAACTGCTTTTCTGATGGCCACTGATGAACTCAGGGGGCCCCGCGAGTGGCTGGCCTGGAAAGGCCAGCCGCGGCCAGGATTGGCCGCCCCACAAGACGGCAAACTCCAGAGCGCAAACGGGGACGTCTGCCCCCACAAGAACTTGATACTATTTTGGGTTATGTTGACTCGACGTGTGTTCGCACAGACGATTGCGGCGCCGGCCTTGCTCGCGGCGGCGCCGAAGATCAATGGCGTGATGGTAGGGGTGCAAAGCTATAGCTTTCGCGACCGGAAGCTGGATGATGCCATCGCGGCAATGAAGGAGATCGGCATCGGCTACTGTGAAATGTGGCAGGGGCATGCCGAGCCGGCGGAGATGGGCGGGAAGAGGATCACGCCGCTGGAATTGCGGATGTGGCGGAAGACGGTGGGGCTGGACCACTTCACGAAGATCCGGGAGAAGTTCAAGGCGGCGGGGATTGTGTTGTATGCGTACAACTACAGCTTCCGCGATAACTTCGACGATGATGAGATTGCGCGCGGGTTCGAGTTTGCGAAGGCGCTGGGGGCAAAGTGCATCACGGCGTCATCGAATGTGTCGACGGCGGCGCGGATTGACGGGGCGGCGCGGAAGGCGAAGATCCCGGTTGGGATGCATAATCACTCACGGGTTTCCGAAAATGAATTTGCCACGCCGGAGAGCTTTGCGAAGGCGATGGAGGGCAAGTCGAAGTACATTGCTGTCAACCTGGACATCGGGCATTTCACGGCAGCGAATTTCGATCCGGTGGAGTATCTGGAGAAGCACCATCAGCGGATTGTGACGCTGCACATCAAGGACCGGAAGCGGGATCAGGGGGACAACGTGGTGTTTGGGCAGGGGGACACAAAGATCAAGGAAGTGCTGCAGGTACTGAAGACGAAGAAGTATCCGATTCCGGCGATGATTGAGTACGAATACAAGGGCGTGGAGACGGTGTCGGAAGTAAAGAAGTGCTATGAGTATTGCAGGAGTGCGCTGGCATAAACAGTAAGAGGGCGGAACAGCATCCGCCCTCTTCTGAAACAGTGTTGCGAACGGGACAAAGATCGGTTAGTCGTTTAGCTGGAAGGTGCCGAGGAAGGCGCTGCGCTTATCTGGGCTGGACCAGCGGGTGTCGAGGCCTTCGCCCTGGAACTTGTGGGACACGGCGTAGGCGGGCATGGCGTGGTCGAGCTTGGTGAGTGGCGGATACCAGACTTCTTCGTTGGTGCAGATGTGATCGCCTTCGCGAATGGCGCGGGTGGTGATTTCGGCGAGGCCGCCGGCCTTGAGGGTGGCCTTGGCTGCGTGGATGCTACCGCCGTCGATGGTGAGGTCGACCGGAGCGTAGAGGACTTTCACGACGTCCTGGAGGAGGTCGCCGCCCATACGCTTAGCGAGGGCTTGCAGGGCAAGGCGCTGCTCGGGGTTGGCGCGCTCGTCGACGATGAGGACTGATTTCACGGGGTAGGCACTCGCGTGGATGTCGCCGAGGGTGGCATTGGCGCGGACGACGCCGACGACCGCGAGGCCATCGACCTTGACGCCGTCAACGACGCCTTTGTTGACGCGCCAGCCCATAACGGCCAATTCACCGATGAGGCCGGCTTCGGAGTTTGCGAAGCAGGGGCCGGTGAAAACGTCGGCCGTGCGTGCTTCCACGTATTCACCATGCAGCGCCGATTTGCCAAGACCGGCACCATAGGATGCGGTGGCCAGCACTGCGGAAACAGCAAGAATTTTTGCAGACTTCATGATCCTCGCCCTCTTCAGTTTGCTCTCGGGGAGACGGATGGACTCTAAGAATCCAGTCAAAGCCCAGCCGTGGATTGCCCTGTTTGGATCATAGCATGAACGGGGAAGGCAGGCGCGGGGAATAACTCCTTTCTCCTGACCGGGGGACTCACGGTCTGAACCCCGTGAGCCAAACCCCGGGAAAGGAGGTAACCAATGCAGATACGCATTTGCGTCAGTATACGACTGACGCTCGGACGTTTCGCAATCACGATTCGTCTTGGCTAAGAGCCACGAGCCCTACCTTGATGGGTGGGGCTCCCCTCCAGACCAGAGTACGCAGCGAACGAGGGAATGTCAATACACCTGAACACGCGGGCGGGGGAGTCGCCGTGGATGCGAGCACTATATTTTCTTGCGCTTCCAGGAGCCGCGGCGGAACATGATCATTGCGACGGCGGCGAGGATGGCTTGGGCGATTGGGACTGCGGTATAGACGCCGGTTGGACCCATGCCTCCGGCGTGCGACAGCGCCCAGGCGATGGGGATCTGGAGCATCCAGAGGCAGATGAAGTTGATGATTGTCGGGGTCATGGTGTCGCCGGCACCGTTGAACGCCTGCATGCCGACCATGCCCCACGCATAGAAGAGATTGCCGAAGCTGATGGTGCGCAGACAGATGCTGCCGAGGCGGATTACTTCGGGGTCGTGGGAGAAGATGTGCATCAGGGGTTCGGCGAAGATGACGAAGAACAGACCGATGGCGCCGAGGAAGAACATATTGTAGAGGCCGGCGCGGTAGACGGCTTGCTCGGAGCGTTCGGGTTTTCCGGCACCGAGGTTCTGGCCGACAAGGGTTGCGGCAGCGTTGCAGAGTCCCCAGGCGGGGAGGATGGCGAAGATCACCATGCGGATGGCGAGCATGTATCCGGCGAGGGCGGCGCTTCCGAAAGTCGCGGTGATGCGGATGAGGCCCATCCAGCTTGCGGTGGAGATCAGGAACTGGACGATGCCGGTGACGGAGACGCGCATGAGGCGTGTGAGGATGTCCCAGCGGACGCGCATTTCGGACCAGTGGAGATGGACGCGGGATGTGCCGCCGAAGAGGATCCAAAGCTGGAAGATGACACCGGAAGCGCGGCCGATGGTGGTGCCGGCAGCGGAGCCGAGCAGGCCGAGTTGGGGGAAAGGGCCGAGTCCGAGGATGAGGCAGGGGTTAAGTGCGATGTTGAGGATGTTGGCGATCCAGAGGGCGCGCATGGCGTAAGCGGCGTCGCCGGCACCGCGCAGGATGGCGTTGTTGAGGAAGAGGAGAAAGATGGAGACCGAGCCGCAGAAGATGAGGCGGGTGAAGTTGACGCCAGTGGCGATGACGCTGGGCTGGCCGCCCATGATGGAGAGTAGGTTGGGCGCGAAGATGAAGCCGAGGATCGCGATGGGGACGGCGAGGAAGAGTCCGAGGAGGATGGCTTGGGCGGCAGCGACGGATGCGCCTTTTTCGTCCTTTTCGCCGATGCGGCGGGCGACCATGGCGGTGGCGGCCATGCTGAGTCCGATGGCGAGGCCATAGAGGAGCGCCATAAGGGATTCGGTGAGCGCGACGGCTGCGACGGCGTCGGTGCCGAGGCCCGAGACGAAGTAGGCGTCGACGATGGCGAAGAGGGATTCCATCGCCATCTCGAGGATCATCGGGATGGCCAGGACGAGAATCGAGTGGCCGAGATCTCCGGCGGTGTGGTCGCGGCGGGAACCGCGGAGGGCCTCGCGGATGGAGTCCCACAACGACTGTGGCGAGGCGGCTTCCATCCATCGAGTATAACCCACCGCCAAGTGGTGATTGGAGCAGGCGGCGGAGGGATGTGGGAAAGGCTATGATAGGCGTATGAGGACGCGGAACTTTATCTTATTGCCCGTTTTGAGCGGGCTGCTGTTTGCGGGAGCGGACGAGGACAAGCGGCTGGAAAATACGGCCACGATGTTCTCTGAGATCATGGGGGTGAAGGACAAGGAAATTCCTCAGGACCTGCTGGACAAGGCCGCTTGCGCGGTGTTTGTGCCCGGGCTCAAGAAAGGCGCTTTCATTATCGGGGCGAAGTTTGGCCGCGGGTTCGTGTTTTGCAGAAAGAAGGGTGGGCCGGGATGGGCCGGGCCGGGTGCTGTGCGCGTGGAAGGCGGAAGTGTCGGGTTCCAGATTGGCGGGTCGGAGACGGACGTAGTGATGTTGGTGATGAATGAGGGCGGGGTGAACCGGCTGTTGAGCAGCAAATTCACCGTGGGTGGCGATGCGTCGGCGGCAGCGGGTCCGGTGGGACGCACGGCGTCGGCGGAGACGGATGCGACGATGCGGGCGGAGTTGCTGACGTGGTCGCGGTCGCGAGGCGTGTTCGCGGGGATTTCGCTGCAAGGGGCGACGCTGCGGCCGGACAAGGATGCAATTAAAGGGATGTACGGGAAGGACATGGAGAACAAGGACGCCATCTTCGGGGGCAACCAGCCGCCGGCGTCGGCGGGGAAAATCCTGGAGATGTTGAACAAGTATTCTGGCCGGAAGTAGGCGGTGGTATATTGTCGCTATGAGCCCACGCGAACTGATGCTGACGGTGAGCGATGTCGAATCCATGCCGGAGGACGGGAACCGGTATGAGGTGATCAGTGGGGATCTGCATGTGTCGACATCACCATCAAGATTGCATCAAGGACTGTTGGGGAGACTGTTCCATCAAATCCAGTTGTACCTGGACCGGAATCCTATCGGCGAGTTGATGATCGGGTTGGGGGTGATCTTCGATGAGTTCAACGGGGTGATTCCGGACCTCGTGTATTACTCGAACGAACGCAAGAAGATGATCGCGAGTGTGCGGCTGACCGGTGCGCCGGAATTGATGGTTGAGATCGTCTCACCGGGTTCGAAGAACGAACAGCGTGACAGGAACGTGAAGCGTGTGCTCTATAGCGAGAATGGGGTTTCCGAGTATTGGATCGCTGATCCGGAAGCTAAGATGATTGAAGTGTACCGGTCCTTGCGGACGGGTGGATTTGGGGAGCGGAAAGTCCTTCGGGAGAAGGACCTGTTGACGACGCCCTTGCTGCCGGGGTTCGAGTGCGAAGTCGGGTTATTATTCCCTGAATAGCTTGATGCTAAAGTGAGGCGGATATTGTTGCAATGAGCCCACCCGACCTGATGCTGACGGTGAGCGATGATCAGGGTTACGGGGATTGGGGTCATTTTTAATGGTTCAACGGTGATCCCCGATCTTGTTTCCATCGCGGGCGTGCGATTGACCGGCGCGCCGGAACTGGTGGTGGAGGAGCTTCCTGGGTTGCCTATCCGGAAACGAAGGTGATTGAAGTGTACCGGTCCTTGCGGACGGGTGGATTTCGCGAGCGGAAGGTTCTTCGGGAGAAGGACCTTCTGACTACGCCGCTGCTGCCGGGGGTTCGAGTGCGAATTAGGGCTGTTATTTCCTGAGTAACCTGCCAGAGTGGGGCTGCAATGTGGACCGCATTTCTGCTCCTGTTCCTGTGCACGCTTCCGGCATTCGAACCCCAACGGTTCTCAACTTTCCGAATACAACTCAGCCCGGCGATCCGAACACAGCGACGCTTCAGATCTATTCGGGCTATGCAGTACCGTACACCTTGCAGCCGGCCACGCAGAGTGGAGGCGCCTGGCTATCGGTGACCGGGACGCAAGTGCGCGTCACCCCGGCAGGACTGGCGGCAGGCACGTATTTCGGCGGACCAGGTTCGCTTTTGGCGAATACGAGCCGGCGGATTCCGGTGCGGAGTTCGACGGGCTGTCCGGTACGAGCATCAGCGAAGGCGTATGCGGTGACGCCGAACGTTTCGAGCATCAATTCGCCCGCTGGCAGGATTCTGGCGAACAGTGTGATTCTCCCTGCGGGCGCTGATGGCAGCATTGACGTGGTGGCGTTCGATGCCACGGATTTGATTGTCGACATCACGGGATACTTTGCGGCGGACGATGGACAGAACGGCTTGTCGTACTACCCGATCCAGCAGTGCCGCGTCAGCAACACGGCGGACAATCTCCGTTCGCGCCGACGTGTAACGGTATTCCGCTGAGTGCCAAGACCTATGCGTTGAATGCCACTGCGCTCCCATTCGGGCCTATGCCGTTTCTTACCGTCTGGCCCACCGGTCAGCCGCAGCCGAATGCTTCGTTGTTGAATGCGTTTGAAGGGCAGGTGGCCACGAACGCCGGGATCGTGGCGGCGGGGCCGTTCGGGAGCATTGATGTATACGCGTACCGGAGGACGGATCTGGTGTTGGAGTTGAGCGGGTATTTCGGCAGATAGCCGGTGGTAATATTGTCGCTATGAGCCCACGCGAACTGATGCTGACGGTGAGCGATATCGAATCCATGCCGGAGGACGGGAACCGGTATGAGGTGATCAGCGGGGAGTTGCACGTGTCGACATCACCATCCAGATTGCATCAGTCTTTCCTTATGGAGTTGAGCTTCCGGCTGCGCCTGTATCTGGAGACGAACAAGATAGGAGAAGTGCTAGCGGGGATTGGAGTCATTTTTGATGAGTTCAACGGGGTGATCCCCGATCTTGTCTTCTACACAAATGAACGCAAGCGCACCATCGCGAGCGTGCAATTGAGTGGCGCGCCGGAGCTGGTGGTGGAAGTAGTATCACAGGGCTCGAGGAACGAGCAGCGCGATCGGAACGTGAAGCGTGTTCTTTACAGCGAGAACGGCGTTTCGGAGTATTGGATCGCCGATCCGGAAGCCAAGATGATTGAAGTGTACCGGTCCTTGCGGACCGGTGGTTTTGGTGGGAAGACAGTTCTGCGCGAGAAGGACCTTCTCACTACGCCCTTGCTGCCGGGGTTTGAGTGTGAAGTAGGGCTGCTGTTTCCTGAATACACTGGATGCGTTACGGACGCGCCCCAATCAGGACGGTGTTGATGCTGGGGGGCGTAGTCAGCGCTCCGATGGCAGAAGTACCAATCGTGCTTCCCGTTACCTTGCCTTTCAGATTGTCCTGCTCGACGTAGCCAAACGCGCCAAAACCGCCGAACCCGAATCCTGTGCTGAAGCCGCACGAGGTGAAGCCGAACTGGGAGATGCATCCGCCGCCAAACTGGCTGAACCCACCGGTCCCAAATCCGATGGAGCGCTCAGCCGGCATCTTCAGCGAAGGGGACCCTGCGGCCTTTTGCCAGTTGTCCAGGTCATTGGTGGTGAAAACCGATGTCTCGATTCCTGGAGTCAATGCACGGCGCGCCGGTAGTGCGACGCTGATCGACTTCGCAAATCGCACCTGCGGCTCGGAAGTGATCTGGTACAACGAACACCACCAGGTCGGCGGATCGGTGGTTGGCAGCTTGTTCGCGCCGACGCTGAGACGGGTGAAGGTCAGGGTGACCCGCTCCGACACGGCTCCCTCCGGGATGAACAGCACGACGCCCGTATCGCCAACCGGAACCGGCCCGTTCGCTCCGCTCGCGTTGAGAGTTCCGCGCTGATCAAAGGAGATGGAACCCGTGTTCGCCAGCGGAATCAGTGTCCCCTGGGGGGCGGGTGATTCCACCAGCTCCGGGACGGGGCGTTCATAGCCAACCGCGGCCTGGATGGTGGCAGGTACCTCGCTCACGGTTCCGTCGAGCTTGATACGAAAGACGAATGGCCCCATGACAGTGTCTCGTTCCAGCTTGCCCACACTCCACGAAACAGTGTCGCTCCGCACCCCTTCGTAGGTCGCTTCCAAGGGGGTTTGCACCGATTCCAGGTACCGCGTACCGGCGGGAAGCGCGGCGCTGATGGACAACTGCTCCAGGTCCTCCTGGCCGCTCGCCACATAGATGCTATAGACGACATAGCCATCCTGTTCAAACTGGCCAGTAGTGCGCACGGCCGCGCGATTGCTGGTTTGGCCCAGCACCAAACCGGCGGAGACAGCGAGCAGCAAAAGAGTTTTCATGAATCCCACTATAAGGCCGAATCGTCAATGGGCGTGTTAGCGGGCGGTAAGGAAACGGTAAGAAAGCCGTAAGTGCCTTCAGTCGAGGAACCACGGCGAGGCGGCGCGGATCTCGTCGCCTGTGCGGCGGATCCATTGGAGTTCTTCGTCGTCGAGGGGACCTTGTTCGATGGCTCGGATGGTGGTGACGAGTTCGGCTTCGCTGCGAGGTGAGGTGAGGACGGTATCGACCGCGGGGTTTGAGAGCACGAAGCGGTAGCACTGCGCGGCGGTGAGACGGCGGAGGAGGCGGGTCCAGTAAGTGGCGGTGAAGGCGAAGAGGCGTGGTGGATTGGGCGGCAGGTTGGGGAACAGCACGGAATCGGCTTCTCGACGGGCGGCGTTGTAGCGGATCATCAGCACATCGGGGAATCCTTGCGCGGCTAGCAGGGCGGCGAAGGCGGTGTCGTGCGCGGATACTCCGAGGGAGCGGACTTTGCCCGTCGCGCGGAGGGTGCGGAGCTCGTCCTGAATTGAGGCGGGGAAGTGGTTGGCGCTGAGGAGGCCGAGGTAGAAGAAGATATCGAGGCGATCGGTGCGGAGGCGGCGCAAGGCGTTGTCGAGGGCGCGGCGGAATGGTGCGTGGCCGACGATCCAATTCGCTCCGCCGGTGGCCAACGTGACTCTGTCGCGCTGGTCCGCGGTGAGGGAGCGGGCGAAGGCGGTGAACTGCGTGTCGATGGGGAAGCCGAAGAAGCAGTTGACGCCTTCGTCGAGTGCGCGGCATAGCGTCCGCACACCGGGACGATAGGTGGCCGAGACACAGAGCCGGGGGGGCGGCATCGGAGAGCTACTTTTCGGTGTCCATGAAGTAGTAGCAGATCACGGTTAGGCTGGTTTCGCTTGGGGGCATCGAGAACATTTTACGCCTGATGTGGTTTGGCAGCCATTCGAATATACCAACGCCTCAATAGAAAAATGCGACTTGGGGGTTGATGGCAACGTCCGTCTGTTCGCATTGCCAGCGCGACTGATAATTACGGTCGATCAGGTTGACAGCACCGTGAATGGCAGCAGGATCGTCGCGCAGGTGATACAGGCAGAGCGCCATCCGCGGCCGATGGCGCCTGATCGTCTCCCGCGCTCCGACGACCGCCCTTCGTTCCGCCCCTTCAATGTCCATCTTGATAAAGTCCACCCGCTCCAAATGAAGTTCCTCGACCATGGCGTCGATTGTAGTCAGGGGCAACAATAGCGTTGTTCCGGTACCACGCGGGCGGATGAAGCTATCGGCCGCATGGTTCGCTTCGTCCAGGTTCATATGGAGAACATCGTTCTTATCCCAGATGCCTTTTGGGTAGATGATGAGCCTTCCGTCCTCAGTCTCGGCCTTTAAATTCCGCCGCAGCGCCTCCAGAGTTATAGGGACGGGCTCGATGGCAATCACCCGGGCGCCACGGTTAATCGCTGTTCGAGCGAAGATTCCGATATTAGCGCCGCAATCCAACACAAGGTTGCCCGGCTGAACATATTCGCCGGTGCGGTAAATGTCGCGCTCCTGTTCCGCGAGTTCAAGGTAGAGTGCCTGTTCACTGCCGGCGCTGATCCACCATTGTCCACGAGGCGTGCTCATAAGAACGAGTTGCCCCTCTCGTTTCATGACCCGCGAACCGGCAGCAAGAGCCCGCAGGCGACCGGCTTGTTTCGCAGACACCGTAGCGGCTTCCATCGAAAGTGGGAAACTACATCCGCCCGTTTTGCCGGCCAGGTAGCGATACGCCGCGATGCTGTACTGACGCGTTCCAAATACGAGCGCGAATAATGGAACAGCGAAGATCGCGAACTGGACGATGCGCTTCACGGGACCTTACTCCCCCTTCTCCGGTGCCGGCTTCTGCTTCAGCGCCCACTCCAGCAGCCACTTGACCGCAGCGGCTCGCGTGGAAAAGCGGTGTTTGAACCTGAAGTCATCGACCCGCTTCAGCAGTCAGTGTCGATTACGAAGTTCAGTATCGGCTTGTCCGTTCCCATCATGGCCAGTATGACCAATATCGGTTGTGATGGCAATCGAACTCCATTGTCGCCAACGGTGTACCGCCTGCAACAAGCAATAGACACTCTGCAAGGCTATCTTGTTGATTCCGTGTCCATGAAGTAGTAGCAGATCATGTGGCAGACGATCATGTGGGCGTCTTCAATGCGGCCCATGTGCGGGTTGGGGACGTGGATGTTGAGCTTGCCGAGGCCGGCGAGTTTGCCGCCGTCACGGCCAGTAAGGGCGATGGTGTTGCAGCCGATGGAATTGGCGTACTCCATGGCGCGGAGGACGTTTGGGGAGTTGCCGGAACCGCTGATGCCCATGACAAGATCGCCGGGGCGGGCGAAGTTTTTCAGTTGCTCCAGGAAGATGGCGTCGTAGGCGACGTCGTTGGAATACGCGGTGATGGTGGGGAGCGAGTCTGTCAGGGCCATGATGCGGAAGCGGGTGGGGCGGTTGAAGCTTGCGCCTTTCACCATGTCGCAGACGAAGTGGGAGGCGGTGGAGGCGCTGCCGCCGTTGCCGAAGACGAAGACCTGCCTGTCAGCCGAACGGGCTTCGAGGAACATGTCGATGGCTTGTTGCACCTTGTCGACGTCGATGGTGTCGATGGTCTTGGTGAGGTCCTGTTTGTAGGTTTGAGGGAAGTTCATTGGGTAGTCCTTTCATTGGCCAGCGCCAGGGCGCCGTAGAGGATGGAGTCGTCGCCAAGAGCGGCGGGGACAACGTCGATGCGGGCGCGCGACCAGGATGTGATTTGATTCCGGAGTTCCCGGCGGAGCGGGAGAAAGAGCTTGTCGCCTGCTTTGGCGATGCCGCCGCCGATGACGATGCGGGCGGGGTTGAGGAGCATGATGCAGGCTTTGAGGCCGAGGGCGAGATCGACCACGTAGATGTTGACGAAGGCGGGGTCGTTGAGCAGATGGTGGGCGGGGCGGCCGTGATCCTTCTCGAGCCAGAGGCCGCAGCACATACGCTCGAAACAGCCATGGGAGCCGCAGAGGCAATCCGGGCCGTCGGGACGGATGGTGAGATGGCCGATTTCGCCGGCGTAGGAATCGGCGCCGCGCCAGATGCGGCCTTCGTGGATGATGCCGCCGCCGATGCCGGTGGAGAGGGTCATATAGAAGACGGGGGTGTAGCCCTTGCCAGCGCCGTAGAGGGCTTCGCCGAGCGCGCCGGCGTTGGCGTCGTTGTCCATGATAGCGGGGATGCCGAGCGTGGATTGGACCCATCCGGTGAGGTCGAAATCCTGCCAGCCGCCGACGTGAGTGGAGAGAGTGACGCGCTGGGTGGCGAAATTGACGGGGCCGCCGAAGCCGATGCCGCAGTTGTGGATGGGTGTTTCGCTCGCCCAGGTGGAGACGATCTGCTGTATGCGGGAGAGCATCCAGTCGCGGCCGCCTTCACGGTCTGTGGATTGGGACTCGCGGTGGAGCATCGTTTCGCCGTTGAAGATGGCGACGGTGAATTTGGTGCCTCCGATGTCGATGGCGAGGGTGTTCATGACGTGGGATGGGCGGAGGCAATCAGGACTTCCGCGGGGGTGGCGGTGCCGGTCCCCTTCTTCATGATAGTGATGGAGGCGACGAGGTTGCCGATGTTGGCGGAGGCGGCGGGGTCGCGGGTGACGGAGTAGGCGAGCGATGCGCCGGCGGAGAAGCTGTCGCCTGCACCGCAGATGTCGATGGGGTTGTCGATGGCGATAGAGTCGATCCATTGGGGATCGGCGGCGGTCGTGTGGAGTAGTGCGCCGCGTTTGCCGTGGGTGACGATGAGGAGCGGGGACTGCGTGTGCGCGCGGAGGCGGGCGTAGTCGACTTCGCCGAAGACGCGGCGGCAGGCGGCCGCGGCTTCATCCTCATTGGGCTTGACGACGGTGTAGCGGAAGTGTTCGGGGCGGAGGCGGGAATCGACCCAGACGACCTTTTCGGGGTACTGGAGGGCGATTTGGGAGACCGCATCGCGCACGGCGGCGGTGACGACACCACCGGCGTTGGTTTCGGCCTGATCGGAAACGAGGATGACGTCGAAATCGGGGGCGGCGTCGAGGAGTTCGGCAGCGACGCGGCGTTCCGGAAGATCGGGGAGAGGGCGGGTGTTAATGAAGTCGATGCGGGGAAGGTCTTCGTTGCCGGTTTCGCGATTGAGGAGTTTTGTATAGGTGAAAGTGGACCAGCCGTCCGCTTCGATGAGGAGATCCAAGCGGATGCCGCGAGCTTTGAGGGCCTGGCGGAGCTCGTAGCCGTTGCCATCGTTGCCGATGACACCGAGGACGGCGATCTCACCGCAGCCGAGGGCCGCGAGGTTGTTGGCGACGGTGCCGCCGGCGCCGGGAGTGGTCTCGGTGGCGATGACGGCGGTACGGGGGATGCCGGTTTCACGAGAGGGCTCAGCCTCATCGGGATCGTAGGTACACCAGCGGTCGAGGCAGATGTCGCCGGCCACAAGGGCACGGCGCGACGGGAACTGCTGGAGGATTTCGGCAACCGTCATAGAACCATTTTGCGCAATGCGGGGAAGGTGGCGCGATGGTCGCCACAAAAATAATAGCTGCGCCCGCCATCGGCGACGGTGCGGACGAGGATGGTTTTGTGAGGGCGAAAGTAGTAGCCGGGGTCGGATTTGTCGAGTTCCTTGTGGATGTCGCCGCGGATGGGGACAAGGTCGAACACGGCGGTGGTGAAGTCGCGGATGGTTGCGCCGTGCTGGTGGGCGACGTTGCGCGACATGGCGAGGGCCTTGAGGTAGACTTCGGGGGCCATGATGGCGGAACCGAAGCTGAGCATGACGCCGCCTTCGAGGTTTTCGACTGTTTTGGCGAAGATGAGGAAGTCGCGGTAGCTGGCTTCGCCGAGGGCCGCGCCGTCGCAATTGGGATGTTCGTGGAGGATGTCGTAGCCGATGCCGACGTGGACGGTTACGGGAACGGAGCAGCGGTAGGCGGCGGCGAGAACACTGAGATCGACGTGGGGCCAGCCGGTTTCGAGAGTGCGGCGGCCGACGCCTTCGCCGAGACCCTCGCCGGAGCGGGCGGCGTCGCGGATCCAATCATTGAGCTCGCCGGTTTCGTTCCAGAGGCCGAACTGGCCGGAGCGGATGTAGCGGGCGACGCTTTCAGTGGTTGCGCCGATGCGGGCAATTTCGTAGTCGTGGATGACGCCGGCGCCGTTCATGGCGATGTGGGTGAGGATGCCGCGCTCCATCAGGTCGATGATGTGACGGTTGACGCCGGCGCGGAGGAGGTGCGCGCCCATCATGAGGATTCGCGAGGCGGAATTGGTTTTGGCGATTTGGATGTGGGCGGCGAGTTCAGGGAGTTGGGGGTGGGTGAACTCGGGGGTGGGATCGTCGAGGGAGATCCAGCGGGCGAGAGGGAGGTCGTGGATGCGCTCGGCCAAGGGGAGTACGGAGAGCCGGGCACGATCGAATTGGGGGTAGCGGGAGGGCATAGCGTTTACGCGGAGGGCATCGACATGAGTGTCGATGCGATGGCTGGCCTGAAAGGCCAGCCGCGGCCAGGATTGGCCGCCCCACACGACGGCGGAATGTACAAACTGCAGGGCATCGACATGAGTGTCGATGCGGCATGCGGGCGGTCAATTGGGGAAGAGGGTTGCATTGAGGTGGTCCAGGGCGAGGAAGTTGGGGACGATGAAGTCGGCGCCGACGCCGACGAGGCGCTTGCGCTTCCACTCATCGACGCGGAGGCATTCGGGCTCATCGGTGGCGACACCGACGGCGAGACCGCCGACTTTCTTGACGCATTCAATTTCGACGAAGCCGTCGCCGAAGGCGAGGAACTGTTCACCGCGAGCTTCAGCCGAGTCGATGATGCGCTGGACGAGGATGCCTTTGGAGAAGCTCTTATAGGCGTCGAGGGCGCCGTGGCATCCGCCGTCGAAGTAGCGGGCGACGTCGAGGAGCTGGGCCTCGCGCTTCATGTCGGCATCATCGGTACCACTGGCGAGATACATCTTGAGACCGCGTTCCTTGAGGGATTCGAGGAGGGCACGGGCGCCGGGGACGAGGTACTGTTCGGGGTTGGCTTTGCCGGCCGCGAGAGATTCGACGCGGTCTTTGATACGGACCCAGAGGAGGTCGAGGTAGCGGCGCTTGTAGACGAGAGGATCGAGGGGAGTGCCGCCGCGCCTGGTCACCTCGGTGGCGAGCTCGATCATCTGGTAGATGGTGTCCTTGCCGGTGAGGCGTCCGACGTATTCGCGAACGAGCTCGGTGAGGTCCTCTTCCTTTTCGCCTGTGTTGAGCTCGGCGAGGACTTCCACCATCATCGGAACCATGGTTTCCACCCAACCGGAACGGATGACGGAGAGGGTTCCGTCGAAGTCAAAGAGCACAATCTTGGCATTAGAGGCATGTGCCCCGGGAGTGAGTATTTCCATGAGAGTTGAATCTCTTATTGTCGCACTCGGGGGCTGGTTCTACCAGTACTGCCACTTGCCGGTGTAGATGACGTAGGCGGAGAGGATGCCGTTGGTGATGGCGTGAGCGAGAATGCAGTCGCCAAGGGACCTGGTGCGGACCATGAGCAGGTTGTAGAGCACGCCGGCGATGAGTCCGACATCCCAGAAGGCTCCATGTTCGAGCGCGAAGAGTACCGCGGTGATCCAGAAGGCCTGCGCGTTGTAAGCGCCGAGCGGAAGGCTCAGGAAATCCGGTTTGATGAGCCAGCGCATGATCCAGGCGCGCCAGAAGAGCTCCTCGACAATCGGGACAATGATCACGGCGCGGATGACGCGAAACAGGATGGCGACCGGGTGAAGGTGCTGGTAGCCGCCCGCGGGAGTGGGGGCCGCCCCGGTGAGGGAGTTGGAGAAAAGCCAATGGGCGCGGTAGCCGGGGAAGAGGAGATCGGGCGCGACCCAGAGGACGAAGACGAGAATCCCCACGCCAACAGTAATGGCGGGTTGCACGGTCTTGAACGAGAGGACGCCACGAGAGAAGTACCAGATGGCGGCTGCCACGAAGATCACGCGAACCGGGTATTCGACTTCGGGGGCGAGTCCGAGTTTTCCATCCAGGCTGAGGAAAACCAGAAACAACAGGAATGGGGCGGTGTAGGCGACGGTTGGATTTCGCATGGCAACCACAGGGGAGAATTGTGTGCGTCCGCGTTACTAAAGCGAAGCTGGGCGCGAAGGCCTCAGAGGCGGCTCAACAGCTCCCTGATTTTGGATTCGAAGTTTTTGTCGGGGTTATTCTTGAGGGCGAGGTCGCACTCCTTCTTCGCGGTCGGCTTGTCACCCTTCTGTTCGAGGGCGACACAAAGGTGGTAGCGGAAGATAGGGTTCTTGTGATCCTTTTCGGAGATTTCCCTGAAGATGCGGATGGCCTGATCGGTGAGGCGTTTCTTGACGTAGATCCAGCCAAGGGTGTCGGCGATGTCGGGGGCCTGAGGTAGTTTCGCCCTGGCCCGCTGGGCGAGGGTGAGGGCCTGGTCGAGATCGGTGCCCTGTTCGGCGAGCATGTAGGCAAGGTTGTTGAGGGCGATGGGATTGTCGGGCTGGATTTTCAGGATCTGCTCATAGAGCGGCTTGGCCTGGCTGGCCTGGTTCTGGCTCTCATAGAGCATGGCGAGCTGCTGATAGGCTGTTGGGTCAGTGGGACGAATCTCGCGAGCCTTTTGGAACTCGGCAATGGAGGTCTTGATATCGCCTTTGAGACGGAAGGTTTCGGCAAGACGGATCTGGACGTCGAAGTTCTTGGGATTCTTATCGAGGAGCTTGCGGTACTCGTCAATGGCGAGGTCGAATTTGCCACCCTGGACGGCGGTATTGGCAAGCGCGAGGCGAAAGAAGATACGCTCCGGATTCTTGGCGAGGTCATCCTGAAAAATCTTGATTGCGTCGGCGTGTTTGCCGGTGTTGCTCAGGACTTCCGCCTGGCCGATCAGCCCGCGGGGATCGTTGGGGGCAACTTTCTGCAACTGGCTGAAAGAGGCGCTGGCCTCGGCCCATTTCTTTTCGCTGAAGTTGAGGACGCCGAGGTTGTAGATAGCGTCCGGGTTGTTTGGGGCGAACTGAAGGATCTGGCCGAGTTCCTGGCGCGCGGTGACAACATCGCGCATGCCGAGGTGGCTGGCGGCGCGGAGGAGGCTGGCAGGGAGACTGCGGGTGTCGTAGGAAAGGACTTCATCGGCGGCCTGGAGGGCTTTTGACCATTCCTGCTTGCTGACGTGGATATTGGCGAGGGCGAGACGAGCCGGAGTGTAGCGGGGGTCGTACTTGAGGGCTTCCTGGAACTGGACAATGGCGGCATCGACTTTGCCATCGACAACGTAAGCCCGTCCGAGGTTATAGCGGAAGACGACATTGTCGGGGTTCTTCTGGATAACGGAGTTCAACTCCTGGATGGCGGAGGCGACCTTGTCTTTGTTGCCTTCCTGAAGCCAGAGGGCGGCCTTAAACGCAATGGCTTCGTTGTCCTTCGGATCTTCCTTGAGGATCTGCTGAACGAGTTCCATGGCCTCGTGATTGCGGGCGCGATGGACGAGGGTTTCGACGATCTTCTTCTGATAGCGGATCTTTTCCTTGGGCTCGTTCTTGATGCCCTTTTCGTAATGGATGACGGCGTTGTCGACGTCACCGATGCTCATGTAGAAGTCGCCAACGAGGATGTTACCCAGGGGGAAGTCGGCGGTGTTGGAGGAGACGGGTTCGAGGACTTTCCTGGCCTGATCGCGCTGATTGGTGAGGAAGTAGTGGTAAGCGAGCTGGCGGACATAGAACGCCTGTTTGGGGTTGTTGGCGACTTTCACCTGCCAGATTTTCTCGGCATTCTGGACGCGTTTGAGGCCGGCGTAGCGGAGGTAGAGCCAGTCGTAGGCCTGGGCGTAGCTGGGATCCTTCTTTATGGCCTCGAGGGCGAGCTGTTCGGCATCGGGAAAACGACCGGAGGCAAAGAGGGCTTCGAGGTATGGAACAAGGACACGCTGGTCGAACGGTTTCTGCTTGAGGCATTCGGCAAAAGCGTCGATGGCGACGTCGTTCTTCCTTTCAATGACGCCGACGACACCGCGGAGGCGGTGATAGGCGAAGCTGTTGGTGGCCTTTTTGGCCATCATATCGCGGACTTCAATGAGGAGCTTCTTCCAGGGCTCCTGGTCGGCGGCTTTGCGGGCGCCCATGTAGGCGAGCATGTAGATATCGGCGAGGTTGGAAGCGGCTTCCATGTTGTCGGGCTGGAGGTCGAGAGCACGACGAAAATCGGACATTGCTTCCTGAAGGCGGCCGAGCTTGACATCGGTGAGCGCTAACCGGTAATAGGCTTCGCCGTACTTGAGGTCCTTTTTGAGGGCGCTTTTGTACATGATGGCGGCTTCTCTGTACTTTCCGTTCTTAAAGTACTCGTTACCCCGGTTGACATAATTGAGTTTTTGCTTCTCGGCGGAGACGCAGGAGAGCGACACCACCATGGCGGGCAACAGAACACACACCAAGCGCTTGGAGATCATTGGATTTTCGGCCTCTCTTCAACTTCAACACAAAACTGCGATCAAAACAAGATTCCCAAATTACCAGGCGCAACTTACTAGGGCCCTGGGTCAAGTACGGGGTAAATGGCCGGTGTCACTTGAGGGAGATGGTGGGATCGAGGGGGCCTTTGGTGGGGCTGTCGACACCACCGACGCGAATCGTCACATCGAGGTTGTTGCCATTCATGTGCTCCCCTGGGACATATATGCGGATGGCATAGATACCCACCATTCCCGGGGCAAGCTGGCTGCTTTCGACAATCACCTGAGCCTGCTTGTAGCGCGGATCGCCAAAGTAGACGGAAACGGGATCGGTGACCGAAGCCGGACTGCTGGGAGTGATGGCTCCCGCGGGGACGACGGGTTTTGTCGGTCCAAGGCCGACGGCGTAGATGATGAGCCGCTTGTCTCGAGTGGCGGGCTCGCGGGTGGTGACCGGCCGGTTGGAATCGGCGAAGAAAATGGAGGCCTGTTTGGTGTCGGGATCGACAAGGACGGCGGGGGCGTACTTGGTGAGGGTAACCGTCGAGGGGATTTGGGTGGAAGTTTTCTTTTCGACCGCGCGGACAACGAGCGGGTAGCGTCCGGCGGCAAGTGTAGGAGGAAGCTGCGCCGTGATCCGGGTAGCCGAGGTGCTGACGAGCGGAACGGGTTGGTTATTTACTGTGACGCAGACGCCGCCGAGGACGGTGGGATACGGAGCGTCCGCTTTCGCGGTATCGCCGAGATTGCGTCCGTTGATGGAAATGAGGCTGCCTGGAGAGACCGTTGTCTTGCCGCTGGCGGCGTTGAGGATGCCACCCTGAGGTGTTACGACGGGGCGGTCGGCGGGGAGGGCGACGTTGAGTGGAACTACGCTCAGACCGCTGGTGGTGATGACGTACGCCGTGGTGCCCTGGGGATCCACGGTGAGCTGGCGGCCGGAGATGTTGGCGCGGTTGGTTCCGTTAGTGGAGGTGATGGGTCCTTCGATGGTGGTGAACTGGCGGATGGCATTGCCACTGGAGGCATCGGCGAGTTCCAGCACTGGTGCGGAGCCACCGAGAGCGGCAAGGGCCTGCGCGTTGTTTTGGGGGTTAAGTCCGATGGCGGCCTGCTGTTGCTGCTGGATGGGTTGGGCGAATCGAAGGAACTGATTGGCGCTGACAGCGGCGACGCTGGAAATGGGGCGAGCGACGGTTGTCGTGGCGCCGCCACGTCCACCCGCCATCTGAATAGCGCCAGCCGAGCCGACGGGCGTCAGCGCAGGGTTGAGGACGGTTCCGTTGACGAGGAAATAGCGCCCATTGGGACCGGCCGCGATGGGTCCGTAGTAGCCCTGGATGGGATTGGTGAAAATCTGGCGGGCCTGGACGAACTCGTCCGCTGCGGCGTCGTACAGGTAGACATTGCCGTTGCCAGCCATGACGATGGCGTATTCGCCGTTGGGAGTAGCCACGGCGGAGACCGGATTGGTAAGGGTAGCGGTTCCGATGACCGGGCTGATGGCGCGGGGGACAAGGTCGTTGCCGACGACGCGCCAGAGAGAACCATTGCTCATCACAACAAGCGGGCCGCGAGTGGTAGCCACAACTACGCGAGGGGTAACGAGCGCGGACGTTGCATTGAAGGGGAGAGGAGGGAACTTGAGACGGCCGGAAACGCGCCCTTCGAGGAGGTCGACGACGCTGATGTTTTCGCCGCCGCTGTTGGCGACATAGAGGGTACCGCCGTCGGGTGTGAGTGCCATGGAGCGCGGAAGCTGGCCGACCTTGATGGGCGCCATGAACTGTTTGGTGCGGGCGTCGAAGACTTCAATGCGGTTTCTGCCGGAATTGGCGATGTAGACGCGGCTGCGAACGGCATCGTAGGTGATGTCTTCCAACGCTTCGTTGGCGGAGATTCCGATAGGGATGGTACGGATGTCGGTGGAGGCTTCGGCGTCGTGGTTGTTCTGGTAGACACGGAGCCGGGGAGGGATATTGATGGCCTGAGCGGATTGAATGAGGAAATCGTGGAACGGGGAGACGGTCCCGGTGGTACGGGTATTAATCATGTTGAACTGGAGGTCAATGTCCGCGCCCTCCTGGGTGTTAGTGGTGCGGGTTATTGGGGCGGTTTGGGTGACCGCGTTGGTGGCGTTGTTGACGGTGCCTCCGACATTGACACCGGGCTGACCGGGAACGCCTGGGAGAATACCAGGGAGGGCAATGATGACGCCGCCACCGATGATGCCTCCGCCGGCGCCACCGGCGCCACCAAGAGCGGCTGGACCTGTGGCGGTCTGTTGGAGAACGGTGGCGGTGACGGTCAAGCGGCCTGCTCCCATATTCCTGGCCTGCACGGTGGTGCGGCGCTGATCGGCTGTGACTCCGCACTGGTCGTTGGCGAGGAAGGCAACCGTATCGGAGAGGTCGAGGATGGGATTGCGATCGGCTGAGCCGATGGGGATCTGCATGAAGCCTGACTCGGAAATGGCGTATATGGTGGACCCGTCCTCAGTGATCAGCATCTTTCCGGAAAGGTTCTCCGCCATCTGGAAGCCGATCTTGATGAGGAGATTGTCGGGATCGTTCACCATCAACTGGGAGATATTGGGCCGCGCGGGCGGATTCTGGGTGGGAGCCACATTAAAAGCGGCGTAGAGGTTCTGGCCGTCGGGAGCGAACACGGACCCGCCCTGGTTGGTGGTGGTGTTGAAATTGGTGTTGTTGGGAATGGGGTAGGGAGCGTTGGCGAGGTTCTGTTGCGCCAGCACTTCCAGGGTGTTGATATCGAAGAGAGAGAGGCCGGACATGAATTTCTGCCCGTCCGGAGATACCGTCAGAACGGACGAAATATTGTTGATGGTGCGGCTGCGGAGGACGATGCCGGAGGCGACTTCGTAGACGAACACCGTGCGGGTGGTGTTGTTGGGAATGTTGACGCCGACGATGAGGCTGCCATCGGGAGTAGGGACGAGCATGCTGCGATTGGCGAGGAAGGCGCGGCCGGCGGGAGGGGATCCCGGAGGCGCCTGGGATGTCGGGGGGACGATGACGACGTTGTCGAGCTTGCCGGTGGAGGGATCGAAGACCAACAACGTGTTTTGGGAGTTATTAGGGCCTGTACCGATAGTGGAAACGAGCGCGCGGCCATCGTTGCCGATGGCGACACCTTCCGGACGGGCCGGCACGTTGGGGCGGGCAATGACACGGAGGGTGTTGAGGTCAACGATGTTGAGTGAGGAGGCGTTGTGGCATGTGACGATGATGGTGTTGCGGTCGGGAGACATGGCCATCGTGAGCGGGAGGGAGTCGAGGGCGACGGTGCCGATGATACGGATGGGATTCGGCGGAAGGGAGAAGATCTCGAGGCGGTTGGCGTTAGTGTTGACGGCGTAGAGGCGGCGGCGCGGCTCGTCGAGGAGGATGTCGGAAACGCTGCCGACAACCGTTGTGACGGTGCCGAAAGTGGCAGCGAAGGCCGGTAAGGCCGCAAGGATCAAGATAAAGAAAGACACTACCCGGGACATTGGCGTTTGTATGAAACCCGTGGCGCGGGAAAAAAGTTGCGCCAGAGGGGCCTCCCCAATTTATTGTAGTCCCATCGTTGCGGGTAAGTGATCAAAAGCTCATTCTTTGACAACCACCGACGCGACGACGCTGGAGAACCTCTTCATCGCCCGACATGGACAGGCTGAAGAGTCACCGGCTGAGCATAAGCCGAAGCCGGTCGTATCCGTCAGTGAACTGGAACGCAATGAGGGTAATGATCAAGAACGTAAGACTACGTGCATGGGCGCACGGGCGCGGGTACTGTTTGACAGGGATACGCCAAAGGCGTAGTATGGAAAGGTGTTCGAGTTTATCGAGTCGCCCGCCTTCGAACGGTTCCGGGTGTACTACCTCGATGACGACGAATTTGGCGAGTTGCAGCAGTTCCTGATGCGACATCCGGAAGCCGGAAAAGCCGTCCCTGGTTCGGGTGGTGTGCGAAAACTTCGCTGGCGACTGGGCGGGACGGGAAAACGTGGCGGGTTACGAGTGATCTACTACGTGCGTTATGAGCCGAACCAGTTTTGGATGCTAACACTCTATGCGAAGGCGAAGACCGAGAATGTTCCCGCCCACATTCTCAAAGAACTGAAGGAGACCTTCGAGCATGGCTAAGAAACTGACCGCGCGGGCACTGGCCCGATTGGAGGCCAGCCGCGACGTCTGGCAAGAGGTCGCGGAAGGAGTTGCGGGGATCAAGGCAGGCCGGGGAAAGCGGACTTTGGTCCAGCCTCGTTCTCCAGTCGTTAGGGCGCGCCTGAAGTCGGGGTTGACACAGGCGCAATTCGCCTCGCTACTTGGCGTATCGCGTCGCACACTGGAGCAGTGGGAGCAAGGACGCCGTACTCCCAGCGGCGCGGCGAAGACCTTGATTCAGGTCGCAGAAAAGCACCCTGAGGTGCTACGAGAGATAGCCGCTTAGATCCCCGCTCCACAAGAGACCTGGTCGCTATCCCAGCATCTGGATGGCGAACATCAGCGAAGGGTGTTCCAGTAATCCCAGGTATAAAGGGCAGCGGTGGTCCAACTATGGCAGGCGGCTTTTTGCCGGCCAGCGGATACCAGTTCGGCGCGCAGGTGGGAATCAGAGGCGAGCCTGGACATGCCGGCGGCTATGTCGTCGGATCGAAAGGGGTCGACCAGGAGGCCGCTGCCGGCAGCCACTTCGGCGAGGGCGGACCGATTGGAAGTTAATATGGGGAGACCGTGCGCCATCGCCTCCAGCAGCGGGATGCCGAACCCTTCATCGAGGGAAGGAAAGGCGAGCATCCAGGCTTTCTGGTACAAACTCCGGAGAGTGTCATCGCTAACGTAGCCGGTGACTTGGATCCGCGTTCGCGCGGGGCTGGCGGCAATCCGCTGGACGATCTCCGCGGAGCCGTAGCCGGAGGAGCCGGCGAGCACCAGACGCCACGGTGGAGGCATCAATTCAAACGCTTCGACTAACCGGACGATGTTCTTGCGAGCCTGGATGGCGCCGACGTGGAGGACGATGGGCTCGCGGTGCGCGTCGGGGGGAGGGTCGGCCACCGGATGAACGCCATGCCACACGACACCCAGCTTGCTTTTGGGGACGCCCAGCAGACCCTCCGCCTGGGCCGCGGTGAACGCCGATACACAGATGATGAAATCGGCGCGGGCAGCGGCGTCCTTTGCCTGTTGGATGAACCGGGCGCGGAAATCCGGGGTGGAGTACTCGCCGGTCATGACAAACAGGTCGTGGAAGGTGACAACCATGCGAGGGGCGCGGGCGGCGGGCAGCCGCTGGTTGAGGCCGTGAAAGAGCCCGCAGGGAGGCAGCCAGTTGTCGAGCAGGGGACGGCGTCCGCAGTTTGGCGGCAATTTGGCTTGAAACGACTTGAAGAACCGGTGCGGTCGGTAGGCCCACAGGTAGGGCTGGCCGGGATGAAGCGCAGCTAATGCGGTGAGAAGCTCCCGCGAGTAGACCCCGACCCCGCTCAGGTTGCGGCCGAGACTATAAGTTGCGTCGAGCGCTATTGGCTGCGGTGGCGGCGGCAAGATGCCCCATATTCTCGCACAACGCACGTTCAGCGGACGTGAGCAGATCCTCGGACGAAGTGGGGCGGGCAGGATCGAGTCGGGCAGCGGACCCGCGAATGGTCAATGCGCCGCGGTTCACCTTCTGGAGGAACAAGCGGAAACGGCGCTCCACGCCGGTATGGAGCACTTCCGCATCGGCGGGGGAGGCCGCGAGGGCACTGTAGGCAAAGCGGCCCGGGGCGATGCGGGCCAGCGGAAGCCGTTCTTCGGAGACGGCCTGCCGCAGCATATCGGCGGTTTCCATCAAGGCGAGGTGGGCGTCTTCGCGGCCGTACTGTTTCGCCACTTTGTCCATTCCGCTTACTTCCAAAACGCCAACGGTCAGCGAGAGGCGCAAACGATGGGCAGTCTCTATATCCTGCGCGCAGGCGCTGAGAAATCCATTGCGGTTGAGCAGTCCGGTGACTTCGTCGCGGGGGGATGTAGCGCGAAGGTCACGGACAATGCGCCCGCGCTCCACAGCGAGCCGTAGGGCGCGGGCCAGCGGAACGCTGTCCAATTCGGTTTTGGCGAGGAAATCCTGGGCTCCGGCGCGAATCACGCTCACGGCAAGGTCGGGATCATCGACATCGGAAAGGACGACCACAGGCATCTCGGGAACATAGGCGAGGACTTTCAGGAGGGAATGGAGCCCGTTGCTATCGGGCAGTCGGGGATTGAGCAGAACCGCATCAATCTGCCGGCGGGAACCGGAATCGCCAAGTATGATAAGGGCGTCAGAGAGCCGGTCAATCGGGAAGATCTCCACGCCGTGACGCCAGCCGCCGGCAAAGCGGCTCTCGGAAAGGTCGGCGAGAAGCTCTTCCACCCAGTGGGCATCTTCTATTTGCCCGTCAATCAGCAGGACTCGGATTGCACGATCGGTCATTCTAGTTTGCACCACCCATTTGGTTAGTGGCGGCAGGTGGAAATAATTCTCAGACTATTTAGCACGCTAATTGATACTCCTTCAGTTTCCGGTACAAAGTGGTGCGGCCGATGCCGAGCAGAGTCGCGGCAACGCCACGGTCGCCCCGCGTGTACTCGAGGGCGTGGACGATAGCATTCTTCTCCACGTCGTGCAGGGGGATGACTGGCGCGCTGGAGGCAAGCCTGTCGGCGAATGGAGACGAGCTGGAGGCCACAGGCATGGGTTGCGGCAGGGACGGCGCCACGGCGGGCATTGGCAATGCGATCGCGGGCGCTGTGGATCCGACGGCAACGGACATGGATTGGGCGCGGCGGGCGGCGATGTGGTTTTGTAAGCAGGAGGGCAGGTCACTGACGGTCAGGAGTGGGCCGGTATGGATGGCGACCATGTTCTGCACGCAGTTTTCGAGTTCGCGGACATTTCCCGGCCAATCGTAGGCAACGAGAGCGTCCAAGGCCTCCTGGGCCAGGCGGTGGCCGCGACCATGCAACCGCAGGAAGTGGTCCACCAGCAGCGGGACGTCATCCTTGCGGTCACGCAGGGCAGGCAGCTTCAGCGACACGACGTTCAAGCGATAGTAGAGATCGCGGCGGAAGGTGCCGCGCTCAACCTCCTTGGCCAGATCGCGGTTGGTGGCGGCGATAATGCGGAAATCAGAGCGGCGCGACTGGAGCGACCCGACAGGGCGGAATTCTTTGGTTTGCAGCACGCGTAACAGCTTCGCCTGCATTTCCAATGGCAGTTCGCCAATTTCATCGAAGAATGCCGTGCCACCGTCGGCGGATTCAATGAGCCCGGTCTTCATGCCGGCAGCCCCGGTAAAAGCACCTTTGGCGTGGCCGAACAGCTCGCTCTCCATGATGGTACCCACCAATGAAGAGCAATCAATGGTGACAAACGGCCCAGCAGGGTTCCTTTGATAGATGGACTTGGCGACCACCTCTTTACCTGTGCCGGTCTCTCCTAAAACCAGGACCGGCCAGCGACTCTCACCCACCTTGTCGATGAGCCGCATGAGCTGCCGTGTACGGGACGAATCCCCAACCAGCACTTGTTGCGAAGCTTGGACGCTAGAGAACATGTCAGATCCCACTCCCGAGTTTCCGCGCTGCGGTCGATAACCGATGCACGCGCGCATAAGGGAAGCCGAACTGCAGCGAATCGAGCGGCTCGATTGGCGGGCTTCCGGTTCAGATTGAGAATTTCCTTCAGGTTGTATTTACTTTCGCTTTTATTTTCCATTTCGCAACCTGTTTTGAAGGCTCTCTCTGATATAGTGCTGCGACCGAAGAATTAATCTACAAGGAAGTTTGTACTAAGAACAATCCCGCATCCTGTACTACATCAAAACTCTTATGTGGTGGTGATCGATACCCGCATAGGGGTGTGTTTACTGGTACCTTGAGAACTGTATATGCAACTCCTGTTCTGTTTGGTTGTCTGGACATGGGATTTGGCGGCGGCTGACTACAGCGCGCCGGCGGGAACGAGACCGGCCGTGCGCCGTCCTGGAGCTGAGAGCATTCTGCCCGGTGGACGGGTTCTCTCACCGCTGGGAAGGCAGTACAGCACGGGGCCGGGTCCGTTCGGACTGGCGGTAAGCCCGAACGGAAAGACCATTGTGAGCTCCGACGGCGGGCCGCGGCGTTATTCGATGACGGTGCTGCAGGATGTTGGCCGGAACAAATGGCGGACCCAGACCATCGAGCCGTACAAAGTGGAGAAGGCCGGCGATGATGATGAGGACTGGACGAGCGTCTTCATGGGTGTCGCCTTTGAGGACGACAGGACGGTCTATGCGAGCGAGGGTGGGACGGGTCGTGTCCGAATGCTCGATTTGAAGACCGGGCGCAAGAAGCACCTTTTCCGGCTGAACACGGACGGCTACAAGGACAGCTTCTCCGGCGATCTCGCCTATGATGGCGAGCGCGGGCTGCTATACGTGGTGGATCAGGCGAACTTCCGGCTGGTGGTGTTCGACACAAGGAAGAGGCGTAATGTGGCGAGCCTGCGAGTGGGATTCATGCCGTTCGCGGTGGCGCTGTCGCCCGATGGGCGGCGCGCTTACGTGACCCACGTCGGGATGTTCGAATACAAGCCGCTGCCGGGCGCGGACCCGAAGAATCCTATCCGTACGGGGCTACCGTTCCCGGCGTTCGGATTTCCCTCTCCGGAGGCACGCAATGGAGTGCGGCGGATGAGCGTTTCCGGCGAGATGATCGACGTGCCGGCGCTGGGCGATCCGAATGCGGTGGAATCGAACTCGGTGGCGTTTGTGAATGTGGAGAATCCGGCGGCGCCGAAGATTGAGGAATATATCCGAACGGGGCTGCCGTTTGGCGAGCGGAGCTTCGGGGGAAGCAGTCCTTCGGGGGTGCTGGCCACCAGGGATCGTGTGTTCGTATCGAATGCCCACAACGACACCATCACCGAAATCGATGCGTCGACGCGCAAGGTGGTGCGCGAGATTCAGATCCGGATTCCGGGACTGGAGCAGGTGCGCGGAGTGATGCCGATTGGGATGGCGCTGCACGCCGCGTCGGGCTGGCTGCTGGTGGCGGAGTCGGGGATTAACGCCGTTGGTGTGATCGACACGAAGAAGGGCGAGGTGATCGGCCAGCTTCCGGCGGCGTGGTTCCCGTCAAAGGTAGTGATTGATCGGGATACGGTACATGTGGCGAATGCCAAGGGCCACGGGACGGGACCGAATGCGGCGCGGGAGGGACATACCACGCGCACGTTCCAGGGCGACATGCGGCGTGGCGTGCTGACTGTTTTTCCGCTGCCGGATGAGAGCGAACTGGCGCGTCACACGCAGAAGGTTTATGCCAATAACGGTTTTCTGCCGTCGAAGACGAAGCCGCTGCCGCTGCCGGAAGAGATCCGGCATGTGGTGATCCTGGTGAAGGAGAATCGCACCTACGACGAGGTCTTCGGCGACATTGCGAATGCATCGAATGGGCCGGCGGCCGGGGTTTGGGACCTGGCGAGGTTTGGGGCGGCCAGCGGCACTGTGGAAGGGCGGACGCGATCCCCAGGGTTAAAGCCGCGGTTGAGTCTGCGTGGCGTCAGCATCACACCGAACCATCACGAAGTGGCGCGCCGGTACGCGTTCAGCGACAATTTCTACGCCGATTCGGAGATGAGCGTGGATGGGCACCATTGGCTAGTCGGAAGCTATCCGAATCCCTGGCTGGAGACCACCATCATGGCCGGCGGCAAGAATAAGGATTTCCGTATGCCGACCACTGCACCGGGACGGCTGCGCAACGTCGGGTCGAATTCGAGCGTGCACCCGGACGATCAGTTGGAGGCGGGGACGCTGTGGCACCATCTGGAGCGGCACGGGATTCCGTTCCGCAACTACGGCGAGGGCTTTGAGCTGACGGGCGTGGATGAAGGGCCTGGGTTAAAGCCGACAGGCGCGCGCTTCTTCACTAACGTTCCGATGCCGGATCCGCTGTACCGCAACACGGCCCGCGATTATCCGCAGTACAACACGAACATCCCCGATCAATACCGCGCGACGCAGTTCATTGCCGATGTGGAGAGGCTGTTTGTGAAAGGCGGGCAGGCGTTTCCACGGCTGGTGTTCATTCACTTGCCGAACGATCACATGGCGAAGCCGCGGCCCGAGGACGGCTATCCTCACGAGGCCTCGTACGTCGCCGACAACGACTATGCAATGGGGCGGATACTGGAGTACCTGAGCAGATCGCCGTGGTGGAAGAGCATGGCCGTGTTCATCACGGAAGACGATGCGCAGGGCGGCGTCGACCACATCGATTCGCACCGGACCTTGATGATGATTGCCAGCCCGTATGCGAAGAAGAACTACGTGTCTCATGTGAACGCCAGCTTTCCCGGGATGTTGAAGACGGTGTTTCGACTGCTGGGGATTCCGGCGTTGAATCTGTTTGACGCGTCGGCGTCGGACCTCAGCGACTGTTTCACCGCGACGCCCGATTTCGCGCCTTATGAACTGAAACCGGCGGCGACGCAGGTATTCAATCCGGCCACCGCGCGTGATCCGCTGGATCCAAAGCCCGGCCCGCGGATGGACGATCCTGCGTTTCTGCGGGAGCAGCACCGGAACCGGTGACACGGCAGATCACACTTTCGCTCGGGCTCGCTTTATTAGTGGGCGCGGGAGTGTGGTTCGGAGTATCGCGGCTGCCAGTGCGTCCGGAATCGCGCAGCATAGCGGTGATCGCAATTAGCGGCAATGGCAAAACTATCGTCTCCGGAACCTCGCCGGGCCACATCCTAGTGTGGGATGCCGGGAGCGCGAACGTGGTCCAGGAGATGGAGGAGCGGGACGGCGCGCTGAAGGACCTGCTGTTGGATGAGAACGCGTTGGTGGTGGCGAACCGCAACCTCGTCCTCCGCGGGCTCGGCGGAGGCAAGACGCGGCGTGTGTTGCGGGGCGATGGAGCGAACTACGGAACTATCCGCCGTCACCCCACGGAGGCCGCGCTGCTGACGGTCACGGGTAGAGGCGAGATCGCCGTTGTGAATCTTGCGGACGGGCGTATCACGCCCAAAGCCTGCTGCTCGACGATCTATGGGGAAGTCGCTTTCGCTCCGGACGGGCGGACGTTTCTGGCGGCGGGACATTGGCCTGGGATTTGGGAATACGCAACCGGGCGGCTGATCGCACGGTTTACCAGGGAGCGCGAGTTCATCCCGTTCGGGCCGATTGCAGTGGATGGGGATCGCGTGTTTATGGGAAGCCAGGACGGACGCGTGTTGGTATGGGACCTGGAGACGCGCGGGTTTGTGCGGGCTTCCGCGCCCGTGAACGGGTATGTCAGGACCATTGTGGTGCTTGGCAAGACGGGTTGGGTGGCCTACGCCGCATCGGGGGGCGCGGTGCAACTCTGGAACGCCGGCAGCGGAGAGAGACGCGAGATCGCCTCGGCTGTTACGACAAGCAATCTGGTCTACGACTCTGTGCGGAATCGCCTGGCGTTTGGGACGGCCGCCGGCGCGCTGCAATTCTGGAGTCCGCCGCCCTACGGGTCCCATTGAACGCCAGCTGTTTCACCACGACCGCCGATTTCGCGCCGTGCAGAATCCTGGAGTTCCCCAATTACCTTCTCGGGTCGTGACGGATTTCGCCCGGAAATTTCACTTCCAGAGGTGTGAGGTGTATGCGATCTCAAACATCGGCCCGAGACAAATCGGGGAAAACAGGAGGAGGTTGGCTATGGTGAAGTTCTTTGTGGGTACGTTTCTCGCGTCAGCGATCCTGTGGGGGCAAGTTCGACCCGAGGACCAGGTGGCTGTGGCGCAAGCGAAGGCTCATTTCCAGGCGAATGCCGGCGCATACGGTCTGGGCGCGGATAATCAGTTGAAAGAAAAGAAGAGCCGGAGAGACCCACAGGGCGTCACTCACATTCGGTTCTCGCAGTACTTTCGAAACGTCAGCGTCTTCGAGGGCGACGCAATCGCTCACGTCGGGCCAGGCGGCGAGGTAACCGTAACGGATTCCATTCAAAAGGGGCTAACCATCGGCGTGAGCCCGCGCGTGGGTCGTGGAGTTGCCCTTAACATTGCCTCCACCGGGCTTGGGCTTCGGGGAAAACCGGATGTGGAGAGCGGCGACCTCCAGGTGTTGGCGAGGGGAGAGCGCAGCGCGGTGGAACGTCTGGTTTGGCACTTCAAGATTGCCGTGGAGAATGACGTAGACGAGCCCGGACATTGGGACATTTTCGTCGATGCGGTCACCGGCGCGGTGGTGTGGAGCTTCGATTCACTCGAAACGACGGCTGCTGTTGGCGCTGGCCTAACGATGTTCTCGGGTAACGTAAACCTGGACACGAACTTCACCGGCACCACCTATACGCTGTTGGACACAACGCGGGCAAACAACAGGACAGTCGACATGAGGAACAAACAGGGAGGCTCCGGTGTGCTCGTTGACGACCCTGCGAATCAGTTCGGAAACAATATCGCCGACTCCAGTGATCCGGACACGGCGGCCGCCGATGCGCATTTCGGCATGATGAAGACGTGGGACTACTACAAGAACACTTTTGGCCGAAACGGCATAGATGGCGCCGGCAAATCCACATACAGCCGCGTGCACTTCGGCCGCAACTACCAGAATGCGTACTGGTCAAACTCCTGTTTCTGTATGACCTATGGGGATGGGGGAAGTACGTTCCTGCCACTGGTCTCCCTCGACGTTGCCGGGCACGAGATGACTCACGGGGTCACGGAAAGGGAGTCGGGCCTGACCTATTCAGGGGAATCTGGCGGCTTGAATGAAGCTACGTCCGACATCTTCGGAACGCTGGTGGAATACTACGCGGGCAACGCGCAGGACACGGGCGATTATTGGATCGGCGAGAGAATCTATCGCGCAAACTGGTCTGGTGGCATCTTTACCCAGAACAAGGCCCTGCGCTACATGGATGATCCGGCTAAAGACGGCCGCAGTCCCGCATGTTGGTCCTCTAATCTGGGAACACTGGACGTTCATTACTCCTCCGGCCCAGCCAACCACATGTTTTATCTGCTCGCAAACGGCGGAACGAGCAAATGCAACGGCAATAATGTCAGCAGCATTGGTCGTCCAAAAGCCGGCGCGATCTGGTACAAGGCATTGACCGACTACATGACATCTTCGACGAATTACCACGGTGGTCGAACCGCCGCCCTCAACGCAGCCACTGCTCTCTACGGTGCAGGATCGCCGGAATACAATGCTGTTGCGGCTGCGTTCAGTGCCATTAACGTGCAATAGATCGCCTGCGTACCGTCTATTCGGAACAGGTAGGCTAAGTCTCCGAGCCCAGCCCCTTTGCCGGTGGTTAACGGGCGATCTGTTGACTCGACACGGGATGATCCATGCACGAACGTCGCATGGAATGGCCGGCGTTCAGCGCTTTGTTGGATCAGCGTAAACGGCAAACGAAATTTGCTGCGTCGTCCGTGCTCCCGCTGCCTTTGTACACCGCCACTTGCGGATAAGGGCACATCGGTCTTGACCGGTCCACCTTTCCGCCGGTCATGTGTGTGGATAAGATGCGCTCGGGAGTTTTTCCCTGCTCCACCCATTCCTCCAACGTTCGAACGGCTTCAAAACGATCGGTTCCGTTGCCGCCGCGGCAGTGCTTGACACCCGGCTGCATAAAGAGCCGGTAGGAAGATTGGCTGGCCCGTCTTCCGAGCGCTCTCAAAACGCTGTTGTAGTAATTCACGCTGTTCAGCGGCGAGATCTGCTGGTCGTTCCAACCGTGATATTGAAGCAGCTTGCCTCCGCGATCGAAGAACGGTTTCAGGTTTGGATCCATCGCGGTGATCAAACCCGTATCCAGTTTCCAGGCCTGCGCAACGTCGGAATCGTAGTCTAGTTGCGAATACGCCCACTTCGGGTTGTTGAAGACTACGTACTGAAAGTGGCTCACTGCGATTCCCAATGGCTGCAGACCCACGGCGGGATCCCAGCCGAGCTCGCTCCCGGGAACCATCCCGGGGTAGATCATCTGCCTGGTTCGCGGGTTGACAGGACCTGAGTACATCATCCGCACGGCCGCGACTTGCGCGGGAGTGAAGCATCCCGGTTCGCTGCCGCACTCCAGTACTTTCGGATCGAACTTGCAGCGCGTCGGGTCCTCGAGGACCCCGTCTTTTAGGCCGTCCGACGCATCGCAGGCTTTCAGAACGGCGTCGTGCAATCGTGCCAGATTCGCTTCTGTGAGATTGCCGGGCTCATTCCTATGGGCCGCGTGCGCGCCCCACACAATGCCAGTCATCAGCGCCACCCAGTTGCTCGCCGGAGCACCTGCGATGATGCCGTCATAGTCGCCTGGGAACATCTGGGCTTCTTTCATACCTTGTCGTCCACCGGTGGAGCAGCCATTCCAATACGACCGCTTCACAGACTGATCGTAAAAGGCAGCGGTGATCGCTTTGCCCTTCACCGTCATTTCGGGGACCGCGCGGTAGGCGAAATCGACAAGCTTCTCCGGATGACCGGGAACAAAGCGCGCCGAGGCACCTTCATGGCCGGTATCCGTGCTCGCGGTGGCATATCCGTCTTTCAATGCAGTGACCAGAGCGGCATAGGAAATCTGACCGGCCCAGCCACCGTTACCCACGCCCATGAACTTGCCGTTCCAACCAGCCGCGGGCATCCACACCTCAATCCTGATGTCGGAATCGCTGCTTGGCTTCAGTGTGGCTGCGACTCGGCAGAAGGCCGCCAGATCGCCAATTGGCCTTGAGTTTGGGGCGTTGGGAGGGATGAAGGAGCCCGCCGCGACGTTGGTGGCGGTCGTGATGGTGGTATCCGCAAGTTTCAATTGGGCGAGGCTTTCACACGATGCGGAATAGACCGGTGCCGCCGATAGCGCCATTGCGACGATCGCGAGCATGTTTCGCATCGCTCGACTGTATCACTCGCAAGCTCTGCTTGAAGCTCAGCCGGGCTCGCGGCATTCGCTTCGTCAACCGGGGAGACAATGTAGGCTTGACTTGAGGAGGAGGAAGAAACGCTATGAAGCTGCTTTGTGTCCTCGTTCCCCGATGATGTTCCCGGGGGTGCCCAACGTCGGCATCATACGCGAGATCGCCTGCCTGGAATCCGGCGCCAACCGCGCCATTGCGATAGAGTGGGCGAAGGAGAACCCCTCTTATGAAGAGAATCTGGCTTTTTGGCGCGGCCTTGATTCTGGTTGGCGCCGCCACGTGGACTCTGTATCCGCAACGTCCCACTCCCGGTGCAGCGGCAGCGCAGCCCGGAGCCGGCCCGACCTTCCGTGTGTTGTTAGGTGTCGGCGACCGGAGCGTCACCACCTGGGACGGCACCGTGTCGTCGCCGAGCCGGATTGCCTCGGTGGCGGGCTGGCGATTTGCCGACGGCGATCGCGTGAACGGACTTACGTGGCGAGCTTCCACCCGCGTGTCCTATGGGCGTAAGAAGAAGGCCGAGGGGATCTTTCCGAATGGCGTGCTGGTGAATCTGGCGGAAGACGATCCGGCGGCGCGCGTGGAGTTGAAGACCACTCAGGGCACGTTCGCTTTCACCGCGAAAGAAATTCCGTTTGGCGAGGAAAAGAGCTTCCTCGACGGGCGAGTAATGGTGGACCGTGTTCCCACGGTGACGCGGTTGACGCGGTCGGCCGACGATCAGGACTATCCGGCGGTTGCCAATGGCGATGATGCCGTGTGGGTCACGTATGTGAACTTCCACCATGCCAATCCTGAACTGGAGACGCGCGGGCAGATGGATCGTGAGCCGGCGAGCTTCGACTATCTGGCGCGGCCCGCGGGCGGCGATCAGGTGATGATGCTGCGTTACAACAAGGCGCAGAAAAGCTGGAGCGCTCCGATGCCCGTTTCGGCGGAAAGACAGGACGTGATGCGCACAGCCGTCGCGGTGGATGGACAGAAGCGGACCTGGGTGTTCTGGTCAGCGAACCTGAACGGCATTTACGACATCTACGCGAAGGCCTACAACAACGGCAGTTGGGGAAAGGAAGTGCGAGTCACTACGGACGCGGGCACCGATGTGAATCCGGTTGCCACCACCGATGCGCAAGGCCGTGTGTGGGTGGCCTGGCAGGGCTTCCGCGGCAACAGCCTCGACATTCTCGTCGCGGCCCAGAGTGGCGATGGGTTTACAAAGGAGAGTGTAGTTTCGAATTCCGCGCAGGGAAGCGATTGGGACGCGTCTATTGCAGCAGCGCCGAACGGCGAAGTGGCCGTCGCGTGGGACACCTACGATAAGGGCGACTACGACGTCTACTTCCGGCGGATGAAGTGGGACGGCGGCGTCAAGCAGGAAGCTCCAGTGGCGATTGCGGCGAGCACTTTCTATGAAGCGCGCGTGTCGGTTGCCTACGACAAACAGAACCGGTTGTGGGCGGCGTATGAGGCCTCGGGCGTCAAGTGGGGTAAGGATTTCGGCGCGTATGAGACAAGCGGTGTGGCTTTGTATCAGGACCACGACATCCGGTTGCGGTGCTTCCAGGGTCAGCAGGCCATGACCACGACCGCAGATCTCAAAGAGGCGATGCCCGGGCGCGCGGCAGGTGCGGCGGCGCTGCGGCGGCGGCAGTTGAAAGCGGCGCCAACCACGCCGGTGCAGTTGCCCGATCCGAAACTCGCCGGCATGCGCCCGGCCAGCGGAACACCGCAAACCGGCCCGACGCCGCTCAATGCATTTCCGCGCCTGACGGCCGATGCGAACGGCGTGGTGTATCTGTCGTTCCGCACGCCTTCGGCGGGATTCACAGCTTTGGGAAGTGCCTGGACGCAGCATGTGTTGTTGCTGGAGGGCAACGACTGGAAGGGGCCGGTTCCGGTGCCGCATTCGGATTACTGGCTGGATGCGCGCGCCGCATTGACACCGATCGGACAGGGTCAGGTGATTTTGATTGCGGCGAGCGACGGCCGTCAGAGCGGTGGCGCGGAAGGCGGCCTGCAGACTGCCGCGAAGAAGGGCAAGAAAGCCGCGGGCCCACAGGCAACGCTGAACTCCGATATCTATGCGGCGCTGTTCTCGGCCGGCACCGGAATCCGGACGCCGGCATTGCAGGCTGACAATTCCGCGCGCACGCAGCCGTCCGATTCCGACGCCGTAGCCGAGAAAGCGCAGGTGAAGCAGATGCACGACTACCGCACGGCGCTCGGCGGCGAGAAGCTGCAGATCATGCGCGGCGAGTTCCATCGCCACACCGAGATGTCGAACGACGGTGGACGGGACGGCCCGCTCATCGATGCCTACCGCTACATGGTGGACGCGGCTGCGATGGATTGGGGCGGCTGCTGCGATCACGACAACGGTGGCGGACGCGAGTACACGTGGTGGACAATGCAGAAGCTGACCGACGCCTACAAGCTGGGAACGCGATTTGTGCCGATGTTCTCCTATGAGCGCAGCGTCACCTACCCGGAGGGGCATCGCAATACGGTGATGGCGCGGCGCGGCGTGCGGCCGCTGCCTCGCTTGCAGAAGATGGCTGACGATTCGCCGCCCACGCACGCTCCCGATACCCAGATGCTCTACAAGTACCTGCGCAAATTTGACGGCATCGTGGCGATGCACACGTCGGGGACGAACATGGGAACCGACTGGCGCGACAACGATCCGATCGTCGAGCCGGTGGTGGAGATCTATCAGGGCGACCGGCAGAATTACGAGATGCCGGATGCGCCGCGCTCGAATAATTCCAAGGACTCGATTGGTGGATGGCGTCCGCTGGGCTTCGTCTCGCTGGCCCTGGAGAAGGGCTACAAGTTGGCGTTCCAGGCATCGAGCGATCACATCTCGACGCACATGTCGTACTGCAACCTGTGGGTGACCAAGCCGACGCGGGAAGGGATCATGGAGGCGTTCCACAAGCGGCGCGTCTATGGATCGACCGAGAACATTCTGGCGGATGTGCGGTCAGGGAGTCACTTTATGGGGGAGGAATTCACCACTACGGAAGCGCCGGCGATTTCCGTGAAGTTGTGGGGTATGGCGCCATTCGCCAAGGTGCATGTGATCAAGGACGGCAAGTACGCTTATACGGTGGAGCCGAAGACGAAAAATGTCGATTTTACGTGGCGCGATGCGAATGCGACGAAGGGCCGGCAGAGCTACTACTATGTTCGCGGGGAGCAGGCGGACGGGGAGTTGGTGTGGGTGAGTCCGATGTGGATCACGTACCGCTAAAGTAGTTCCAACCTCAATTGCCGTCCGACCGCGACGGCGGCCCGCTGCAGCGTGTGCAGCGTCACGCTGGTGTTCTTTGGATCGAGCAACCGGTCGAGGGCGCGGCGGCTGGTCTGCATCCGTTCGGCCATGGCGGACCTGGTGATGCTGTCCTTCTCCATCGCAGCCTTGATCTGGTCGGCGAGTATTTGTTTGATAGCCAGTTCCTCACACTCTTCCAGCACACCGTGTGAAGCCAGAAAGTCATCGAAGGACGATCCGATTTTACCTTTCTTCCTCGCCATCAGAGCACCTCCTTCATGCGTTTGAGCGCGAGTTTCAAATCCTGCGGCGGCGTCTTCTGCGTCTTCTTGATGAAGGCATGGAGCAACGCCATGCGGCCTTTCGTCACGCAGAAAATCACCCTCCCAATCTTTCCATCCGTCACGTCGCTTCGTACCTCCCAGAGCCCGTCGCCGAGATTCCGACAATAGGGCATACCGATGGACCGGCCGAATTCCACCTTCTGCTCTTTTCAGGGTAGAGTATCGGCGGATACCTGCCACGCTTCGCGAGGAGCGCAAGTTCATCGAGTGAGAGCTTCTATCCTGCTTGATGTGTGTGCCAAGGCAACTGATGCTTCCGCTTGCCTCCGTGTCAGATCAATAGGTTTCGGTGTTTAGAAGCGGTAGCGGATGACGAGTTGGATGGAGCGGGGGCCGCCGGTTTGAAAGATGGGGGTGAGGCCGCTACCGGGGCTGCCGGTGCCGAGCATCAGGTTCAACATTGACGGGGGTTGGCCGAACAAGGGGTTGGACAGGAAGCGGATGGGGTCGGCGAAGTTGGTCTGGTTGAAGAGATTGAAGGCTTCCAGCCGGAGTTGGAGGAGGCGCTGGTCCTTGAAGGGGAATTCGCGGCGGAGTGCGAGGTCGAGTTGCGACATGCCAAAGCCGTAGATGGCGTTGCGGCCGAGATTGCCCTGGGTGGAGGGGCGGATTTCGAAGGCGGCGGGGTTGAGGCGGCGGCCTCCGGGGATATTACGGTCGTTGAGCCAAAGGGGGACCGTTTGAATGAGGTTGGGACGGTAGATGTTGGCGAAGGTGAGTCCGAGGGAGCTTTCGCTGTTGAGGACTGAGATGGGGAAGCCGGTGCGGGCGCGAAAGATGCCGTCGAGCGCCCACTTGCCTTTGCGGTTTAACTCGTAAGTTGCGGCGGCGGAGAAACTGTGGCGGACGTCGAAATCGGAGGGGCCGCGGTCGGTTAGGGCGGAGAGGCCGTTGCGCGCCCAGTGGAGGGAGGAATCCGATGAGCTGTCGTCGATGGAGTGGGACCAGGAGTAGGAGGCGGTGGTTTGGAGGCCGTGGGTGAGTTTGCGGCGGTATTGGAGCTGGAGGCCGTGGTAGTTGGATTGGCCGTGGTTGGTGGCGACGACGATTTGGTTGGAATCAGTGGAGTCTGCTCCGATTTCGCGGCGAAGGAGGCGCCGGCCGGTGGAGCCGACGTAGCTTGCGGTGACGACTTCTCGACCTCGGAAGGCGTGCTCGAGAGAGACATTCCATTGACGGATAATGGGCAGCCGGAGGCCAGGAAGAAAGCCGTAGCGGAGCTGCGTGGAGAAAGGAGCGTTTCGGGCGCTGATGAACTGGCCAAGGGTGAACGGGCCTCCGTTGACGAGATCGGTACCGATGCTGAGGCTGGAATCGAAGTAGATGCCGAAACCGCCACGACTTGCGGTGCTGCCGGCGCGAGGACTGAACGCGATGCCGACCCGGGGAGCAATGTTCGAGCCCTGATCGGACCAAACGGTTTCAAAGCCGGCTGGTGGGAGCAGATCGGGGGTGTCGTAGCCGAGGATCGTCGCTTCAGGTGTAGCGGCAAACTCCCAGCGGACCCCGAAGGTTGCCGTGAGTTTCGAGCCGATACGCCAGGTATCCTGAGCGAACAGAGACGCCTCCTTGAGCAAGGCTGTGGCGCTGACGGGGTCGGCGGCGGCCCGCCAGAGGTTCTGGTTGAGAGTGAGTAGCTCGCGCAAGTTATCCGCGATGAGGCTGAAGGCGCGGGCGGAATCCTGCTTTGCTGTCCGAATGCGGCGATAGTCGGCTCCGAGACGAAGCTGATGTCCCCCGAAGTTTGCCACAGCCGACGGGAGAATGTGCCATTGCGATTGTTGGCGGTCGGGTTCGGGTCCGTGGACCGCTGTGCCGACGCCGGCAATCTGAACGCGGAGGAGAATGTCACAGAGACCTGGCTCGCCAAAGAACTGGTTGGCCACAGGCTCCAGAGCGCAGCGGGAATTGGCGGCCGGGGTAGCGGAGCGCCAGAGAGAATCGGCCGCCGAGCGCGAGTAGTTCCACCGGGCATCGAGGATGACACGCGGGCTGAGGCGGGCATTCGCGCCCATGGTGACACTGCGCGAGGACAGATCGAGCGCGCTAATCTGCGTATTGCCGAATTCGTTGCGAGAAGGGGACTCCTGGTAGCGTCCGAATAGGCTCACGCGTGAAGTAAGGGCATGGTCGATGCGGAGGCCACCTGTGTCCAGGCTTGCGGGACGGTTGTTGCGCCCTGTCCATTCCGCCAATCCTTCAGTGAGGGGCTGTCCATTAGGAACCGGGAACAGGTTCAAAGCAGCCATCACACCTGGGCTAGCTCCCGAGCGGACGGCGGCGGTAGGCGAAGGGGTGCGCCAGGCGAAGGGCTGTTTGAGGCGCATGCCTTCGTAGGAAAGAAAGAAGAACGTACGGTCACGGCGGATGGGGCCGCCGAGTGAGCCGCCGTAGTCGAACATGCGCAAGGCGGCGCGGCGTTCCCCGGCGCGGTTGGCGAACCAGTCGTTGGCATCGAACACATTGTGGCGGAAATAGTGGAAGACGGAGCCGTGGAACTCGTTCGATCCGGAGCGGGAGCTGAGAGTGATCTGCGCGCCGGGGAGGCGGCCGAATTCGGGGGAACTGGTGGAGGTTTGGACGCGAAACTCATCGAGGGCTTCGAGGGGGACGAGGTTGTGGAGGGATCCGAGTGCGGTCATGCCGGGGAGTGCACCGCCGTTGACCTGGGCGGCCGAGCCACCGCCGCTGACGCCTGTGTTGGCGCTGACGCCATCCACGGTGAAGTAGTGCATGTTGGGGCGCTGGCCGTTCGCGGTGAATTGACCGGCTTCGCCGCGGGTAGCAGGAGTGACGATGGTTCCGGGTGCAAGTTCGAGCAGGGAAAGGATGCCGCGGCCGTTAAGGGGCATGCGCTCTACCTGGTCGCGGCTGACGAGGGTGCCGACGCTGGCGTCGTCGGTGTGGACGGGGGCGGGGGTGCCTTCGACGGTGATGGCGTCCTGCTGGCTACCGAGGGGGAGAATGAAATCGACGCGTGAGGGTTGGGCGACATCGAGTTTGACGCCGAGCTGGATTACGGTCCGGAATCCCTCTTTGCGAACGGTGATTTTGTAGAGTCCTGGCTGGAGGGAGGCGACGACGTAGGCGCCATCGCCATTGGATTCGGCGGAGCGGCGGAAGCCGGTGTCTTCGCTGACGACGGTGATGGAGGCGTGGGGAACGGCAGCATCGGTGGGATCGCGGATAAGGCCGGAAAGGTGGGTGTATTGTTGGGAGTGGGCGTGTGGGAGGAACAGCGAGACGAGGAGAGCGTAACCCGTGATGTTCCCCGGAAACCGCACGCGCGACCCCTTTACTGGGTGCGCCGGCTCCGATAGGAAGAGATTTTGGCCTTCAGTGCCGCGAGGTCTTGTGAGACCCGTTGCGGCAGCCGTTCCAGCGAGGCGTCACCCGTTGCACCTATCAGCATAACAGCGAGGAGGGAATCGGTGTTACGGGCCTGGCGGAGAATTTCATCCGTTTCCATCTGCCAGGATGCGGAGCCCGACGACGAAGTTGCGGCATCCAGGTTGACGCCGGAGTTCGACACACCCAGGGAGGCCAACACCGGATTCATTCTAGCCTGAATTACCGCGATCTTCTGCCACAAGGTCTCCGCATGATCCTGGCAAAGGCTCTGGAGGAGATGCCGCTGATCGGCACTGAGCTGCGACTCAGACTCGGAGGGAAAATGCTGTGCGAGGCGTTGGAGTGCGTGCGCGTGGGAAAGCAGCGATTCGCTTTCGCGCAGCACACCGTCTGTGAATTGATCGAAAGAGGCTCTTCCGCCGATATAGCGGGCGATCTGCTCCTGCACTTTGACGAGCTCGGGATTCGCCGCAGGGGTGTTCACGCGGCGCGGCTCAGTAGCCGGGAGGCTGGATGCGGGATCGGCGAATTGAATATCGACGCGGCTGTTGGCGGCGAACTCCTGGCGGATTCTGGCTTGGAGGGCAGGAGGTACCCCGATGCCGCGAACCACGATATGTTGGCCATCGCGGGAGACTTCGACGGGGTCGCCGAGGTCTGCGCCGATGCGGTGGAGAGAGGCCCAAACCTGAAGCTCTTCGTACACGGAGGCCGGAGTAGAAGTAGTTGCCGGAGCTCCCTCCAGTTTCGCCGAACCGGGTGAAGCAGCCCGCGTACTGCTCATCCCGGCTGGAGGAACTGAAGAGAGCACCGGATCTTGCGGGATCTCGCGAATCTCGACGACGTCGTCATTGCGGAAGCGGAGAGTGCTTTCGATGGCGCGCATATCGGCCTGGCGCAATTTCAGAGTGGCGAGAGTGATTTCGTTGTTTTCAGCGGTGGTGCGAATTTCGTAGCCGGCGCCGGTGGTGAGTACTTCATCGGACTTGGAATGGAGCGTGTTGCGCCAATCGTTGAAAGACCTTGCGCTAAGGGGATCGTCCCAGTTGTAGTGAGCTGCTTTGAAGAGGGACTCCACTTCGGCAAAGGCCGCAGCCTCGGCAGTATTCGTAACCGGAAGAGGGGCAGCTACGATGCGCGTGAGATTGCGGCCGCGGGCGCGAATTTCGATTTTACGCGGCAGGTTGGGCCGCGATTCGGATGCCGTAACGGCCTGGCGGAGGATCTCCGCTGCCTTGGCGGACGGCACGTTGATGAACTGCTGGACGATGAGGGCGAGGGCGGCGAGGCCAGCCACGGCGGGGACCCATCGAACCGGTCTCGACACGAAACCAGCGGAGAACCATTGCCTTGTCTTCTCGAGGAAAGATCGGCTCCCTAGCGCGGCATCCACTTGGGCAAAGCCTTTGCGGATGTCGCACCAGGGAGCAGGTGGAGAAGGGAAATGATCAGATATCGTCTGGTGGTGACGAGCGCATTCCGTAATAACCTGCTGGAGTTCATCGAGGGCGGCACGACAATGCCAGCAACTGGACAGGTGATCCCGCACCTGAGGAAGTTGCTGCGACGGCAGTTCGCCATCGGCGTAGCGCAGGAGGGTTTCCTCGTTGATGTGATTGGCGCTAAGCATTCTCAAGCCTTACCCTCTTCGGCGGAGTCCGTTTTGGCGGAGCCGCCAACCTTCTTTAAGCGTGTGACGGCGCGGCGGAGGAACTCACTGACAGCCGACGCGCTGATACCCAACGCTTCCCCGATTTCGGGGTACCGCAACCCTTGCAACCGCAGCGAGAGACAACGCCGCTGCTGCTCGGAAAGACCTTCCACGGCACGGTGGAAGCGAACCGTTTTTTCTCGCTCGAGCAAACTCTGTTCGGGATTGCGAGCGGGGCTGGCGAGCGAGGCTTCCAACTCCGGGTCGAACGGCAATCCACTCTGTTTGGCCCTGACCTTGAGGCCAACGTTGTGCGCGACGCGGAAGATCCACGCCCGCACATTCTTAATGTCTTCGCCCTTTTTAAGAGAGGCGTATAAACGGAGGAAAACTTCCTGGACGGTCTCCTGCGCCTGCGGGGGATAGAGCCCGATGGTGAGTAGATAACGGTACACGTCCTCTCTGGTCTCCTCAAACAGCCGCGCCACTTGATCCTGCAACGTTTCCACTGAGGTCCGTTCCGTTCCAACCCATATTAGTTCCTTGTGAAACGGTTTGGACCACATGAGCGTAAACGCGTCACTTCGATTCAAAGACCCACGAAGGGTGGGAATCCACTACACCTCAAAAAAATATTTTTTGAGAGTGCTCTTTGGAGGAAAAAAATACTAATCTGGTGTAGTGAAAATCCGCCCTGTCAAGGTCTTAGCAGTCGGAAGCGGAAAATGAGTAAGAAGCCCCCCTCGGTCTCAGTCACAATCGTGACGTTCAACAGCTCCCGATACATCGCAAGCTGTCTGGATGCCGTGCTCCGTCAAGCCTACCGGCCGCTGGAGGTGGTGGTGGTGGACAATGCATCTTTGGACGGGACGCGGCTGGTGCTGGCGGAGTTCGCCGATCGCGTGCGAGTGATCCGGAATGAGCGGAACGTGGGGTTTGCGCAGGCGCAGAATCAGGCGATAGAGGCGTCGACGGGGGACTGGGTGTTGACGCTGAATCCGGACGCGCTGCTAATGCCGGGCTTCATCAGGCGGCTAGTGGACGCGGCGCAGGTGGATGAGCGGATCGGGAGCGTGTGCGGGAAACTGCTGCGCATCGGGCCGGATTTCACGCCGCTGAGGAGGCCGCAATTGGATTCGGCGGGCATCTACTTTACACCGAACTTCAGGCATTTCGACCGCGGGTGGCACCAGGCGGATGAGGGGCAGTTTGACCAGGCCGAGTATGTGTTTGGGGCGAGCGGGGCGGCGGCACTGTACCGGCGCGAGATGATCCTGGATATTTCGCAAGGGGACGGGTTCTTTGATCCGGACTTCTTTGCGTATCGGGAAGACGCGGATGTGAGCTGGCGGGCGCAGTTGTTGGGGTGGCGGTGCCTGTACACTCCACATGCGGTTGCGTATCACGTGCGGACAGTGGTGCCGGAGGTTCGGCGGACGCTGTCGCCGATGATCAACATGCACTCGGTGAAGAACCGTTTTCTGATGCGGATCAAGAACACCACTGCGAACATGTACACGGAGTATTTCCTGTCGGTGACGGCGCGAGATGTGCTGGTGTTGGGCGGGTGTTTGTTCTACGAACTGCGATCGCTGCCGGCGTTTTGGCATCTGGCGAAGTGCTGGCGGAGGGCCTGGGCGAAGCGGCGGGAGATAATGGCGCGGCGGCGTGTTGGCTAGGACTATATGACTGCGTGGTTCCGTCAGGAAGCTTCGGCTGAGCCTGTGCCGGAGCTGGTTTTGCGGTAGCCCGGTTTGGGCGGTTTTCTTTTGGTGTGACCTACCTGTTGTCCGTCCTGGACGATTGCTATTCCTATTTCGCAATACCCCTTTCTGTTTGAGCGAGGGACGCCACGGCCATTTTGGTTGACGGTGGATGCGCCGTGGCCAAAAAAGGAACTGGCAAAAGTGGGATGAGAGGAATCCCCTTCAGACGCCACTATATTCTCGGAGGGATACCGCAGGTGCGGAACGCATTTGGGAGCGCTCCTTTCTCCTGACCGGGGGACTCACGGCTGCAACCGTGAGTCAAGCCCCGGGAAAGGAGGTAAACCCGAATGCACATCCGCATACGCGCAAGCTTTACGGTGAGAATCGGGCGAATCGTCTTCACGATTCGCTTTGGTTAAGCTGTAAACTTACCCCGCCCGCCAACGGGCGGGGTTTCCCTCCATTCAGCCTACCAGCCCACGCGCGAAAGTCAATACCCCTGTCGGGGACGCAGGCCAGCTTCAGGCATGGGACTTATGCTCGCAGCCCGGAAACTCGCTCCGGGCGACCGACAACCCCCGTCCCAGATTCTGCTTCCAGTGCAGGCTGGAACAATGGTACGCCTCGACGGTCAGCCTCTTGAGGTTCACAAAGAAACGCCCCAACACGTCGGTTCGCTGGTCCTCATCGCGCGCCATCGCCGCGAGAATCTCCTCCTGCTGCTCACGCGAGATCCGGCGAAACCCATTGCCAAAGCGCTTCTTTGCATCCGTCTCCACCGCCGCAATCGCGTTCCGCCAGGCCTGCTGTTGCCCTGCCTCGCCATAGTGAACGACGAGGTCGATGTACTTGATTACGCCAGCATCGGCCGCGCCGCCTGACTTGGCGTCCTTGGGAATGATAATGTCGGCTAGCCGCTCGACGAGGAAGGCCTCATCGCCGTTGAAAAACTTTGGCACATACGGCAACGCGCGCTGCATGGCCTCCACGGGACCGGCAGCCGCCGTCGCACCCACAATCTGAAACAGGTTTCGGCGATCCATTTACAGCGCTCCTTTCCTGGCCTGCGCGGCCAGGAACTCCGACATTCTCCAGCTCAGCGCCGCTATCGTCAGCACCGGATTCTTCTCCGGATACGCAGGAAACACCGCGGCGTCCGCCAGAAACAGATTCTTCAGCTCATGCGACTGCCCGTTGGTATTCTCCACCGATGATTTGGCATCGCGACCCATGCGCGCGGTTCCCACCCAGTGGTTGTAGTCGATCACAAGGCGGTTGGCGGCAATCTCCGGCCTGGCGATCACTTTGCCGCCGCCGGCTTCAATGATCTCGCAGCAGCGCTCCATGCAATCGCGTGCCATGGCAAGGTCGTTCTGTTCATAGTGCAGATGCACGCGAGGGAGCGGCACGCCAAACCGGTCCTTCTTTTCCGGGTCGAGATCCACATACTTCCGCGGCGATTGCAGCAGAGACCCCTGCATGTTCATTCCGGCCTGGCAGATGTTGCGGTCGATCCACTCTTTCTTGAAGGCCGCCCCGTAGCCTGGAACGTCGCGCACCATCATTCGATCGGGAGCATAGCCGGCGCCACATTGCACCTGGTACGTGCCCTGAAAATCCTTGTTTGGCTGTTCCCAATACAGTGCCGTGAGGAGGCTGTGATAGTAGCCGGTGCCTTCATCGGCGGAGGTGTCGCGGGAGCGCACTTGCGGAAAATGTCCCACCACGGTGTGCCCGAAGTGACTGGTGAGATTGCGCCCCACCTGGCCGCTGCCATTCGCGATGCCTGCTGCAAAGCGTTTCGTGCGCGTTGCCAGCAACTGCCGGGCTGTCTCCACACTGCTGCATGCCAAGACGAGCGCCTTGCAGTCCACCTGATCCGCCGTGCCATCGGACTTGCGAAACTCGATGCCGGCCACTCTCGATTCATCACTGTTCAACAGGATGCGCACCATGGTGGAGTCCGTCAGCACCGTCAGGTTGCCGGTTTTCAGCCCCGCGGGAATGGCCGTGTTCGCCGCGGTGTATTTGGCGTCGACACAGCAATTGCCGCACTTGCCGCAGAAGTGGCACTGATTGCGCCCCGAGGCATGCGGCTGCGTCAGCATGGCCTTCCGCAGCGCCACCAGCTCGGCCTTGCGTCCTTTGGCCTTGAGCCGATCCACACCGAGTTTCAAGAGCGACTCGGAACAGCGCATGGGCACGCCCTTGAGGAACTCCCCATCGGGCATGTTCCACAGGCCGTCCTTCATGCCATAGGCACCCATGAAGCGCTCCACGCGGCTGTAATAAGGCGCTACCTCGTCATACGAAACCGGCCACTGTTTGTAGTCGCCAGGTCCAAACCGAAGCGTATGACCAGCCCAGCAAAGCGAGCGTCCCCCGAGCGCCTTGAGCAATCCATGATTCGGGTTGTCACCCACCGGAGTGAAATGGTCCCGCTCGCGGCGGTCGCCAAACAGACTCTCGACGGGGTTGCGGAAGCCCTTCTTCAATCGCTCTTCCAATACATCGTAGGGGTCGGTGTGTTTGCCGTAATCCAGGCCTGCACGCAGCCGCTGGCCCGCCTCAACGAGGGCGACCTTTAATCCCGCGGTGGATAGGACATACGCCGCGATGCCGCCACCGTGACCGCTGCCGACAATGCAGACGTCGAATTGTGTTCGTGCCATCTGGAGAGCATATCACCGCGAGTATACGGTGAGCTTCTGCTTCGTAGTGCCACGCCACTGATCCTGTACGGGGGCTCCATGCCTGGCGAACCACTGATCGAGATCCGTATCCAACGACCGCCGCAGCGTCTGGTACTGCGGATCGTCCGCCAGATTCTTTGTCTCCCCGGGATCACGCTCGAGATCGTACAACTCGCTCGGCCACTCCGGTGTGCGGCGGATGTACTTCAGCGTCTCCGATCGAACCCCTCGCACGAACGAGTATTCAAAGTACAACCGGTTGTCCCATGCCGGACGCTCTCCGCGGAGGAACGGCGCATAGCTGCGGCCCGGCCGTTTGGGATCGCGCGGCGCCTGAATGCCAAGGTAATCCAAAATCGACGGGTAGTAGTCGTAGCTCGATACCATGGGCGTCAACACCTGGCCGGGCGCGATCTTGCCCGGATGATTCCAAATCAGCGGCACACGGATGGACTCTTCATACATGTTGAAAGGCCAGGTTCCGTTGCCTTTTCCCCATACGCCGTGATGCCCCGCGTTCCACCCCTGATCGGCCGTGAACACAATCAGCGTATTGTCGCGAACGCCCATTTCTTCCAGCTTCTTGATGACGCGCCCGACGTTCGCATCGACGCCGCTGATCAATGCCGAATAGGCATGCATGCTCGCCTTGTTGCCGTGATGGGCGCGCAGGCCGCGATTCTGCCAGGCATGCGCCGGCGTGTTGGGAAAGCACGAGAACGACGTATCGTTGTAGTGCTCGCGGTATTTTTCCGGTTGGTATTCAAACGGCGTGTGGGGTGCATAGAACGGCATCAGCAGATAAAACGGTTTGTCCTTTACAGTGTCCAGGAACTCAAGCGCTGAATCACCCACAGCGTCGGTCTTATATTCATTGATCACGCCGCGCTTGCCGTTCTTGACGAACTCCGGATTGCGATACGGGCCGCCGCCGCCGGGCACGGTGGACCAGAAGGTGAATCCATGTTGCGGCTTGTCGTCATTGCCCATATGCCACTTGCCGCACATGCCCAAGGTGTAGCCGTTATCCGCCAGCACTTGCGAGTACGGCTTGTGCCCCTCCAGCCACAGCTTCGTGTTGACGCCGAAACTGTCGTCGGGCACGAGCCAGTCCTGGACGCCATGGACCGAAGGAATGCGGCCGGTGATCCACGTCATGCGGCTCGGCGAGCATACCGGAGTACACGCAAAGGCGCGAGTGAAGCGCGCACCGCCGGCGGCCAGCTTATCGAGGTTGGGTGTGTGCATCTGGCCGCATCCATACGCCCCCATGGCCCAAGCCCCGTGATCGTCGGTCATGAACATCACCACGTTCATCTTGCGGCTGGGACGCTGCGCCTGGAGCAGGGATCCGGCTGCGGCGGGGAAGAAAGCCCGGCGAGTGATCATGAGTGATACTCTACACGTCCCCGGAGCCCTTGTGCATCAGCCACTCGCTTTGGCCAGTGCCTGCAGCACCCTGGCGCTCTGCTGATCGCCCAATTCAGCCGCTCTCTCGAAGTGTGCCCGCGCCTTGAGCAGTTTGCCGGTTTTGTAGAACAGAATGGCGGAATTCACGTGAGCTTCTCTGAGATTTGGATCTATCCGCGCAGCGGTCAGGAATGCTTCCAACGCATCATCCTCACGCCCCATGTTGAGTAGACAGCTTCCGCGATTCACATGAGCCTGCGCGAACAGAGGATCTTGTTTCAGAGCGGTCTCGAGGTCGCGCAGCGCTCTGCCGAAGCGTCCTATCTTCAGCATTGCCGTGCCTCGGTTGTAGATGATTGCTGTGTCATCGGGAACTGGTTCCACCGCTTTGTCGTATGCGGCGGCCGCTTCCGCGAGCCGCTGCAGCATGCCCAAGTCCTTCCCTCGGCTGGCGTGCGCAACTGCGTCCGATGGATCCTCTGCAATAGCAAGATCGAACTGCCGCAGGGCCTCCTCCGGATTGCCCTGCTTCGCCAGTGCAACACCCAGATCTACTCGCGATTGCGCCATGATTCCTTATCTTACAGCCGACCGTTCAGCAAAACAGCCGGTGTTAGACTTGCGGCTATGGTCATGCGCCTCTCGGTTCGCGCGTTGAGCAGCCACGAGTATGAGGTTGCCGCTGACATCGAACGCCAGGACCAGCCGGTGACCACATGGGTAGGAACGCTCAGCTTCCACCTCGCAGCCGCTGATTGGGAGGACCTTCGTTGGTATTGGGAGCAGTTCGTCGATTCCCCTTTTGACCCCGCGGCCCAGATCGCCGGCCGCGTGGAACGGCGTATGCATGAGATCGGCGAGGAACTCTTCATCAGCCTCTTTGGACCCGGCCGCGACATGTTCGAAGCGTGGCAAGCGGTTTCGGGGTGCCTGGCTGATTTGCGGATCGAGATCGAGGCTCTTTCTCCGGAGGCCGGACGTATTCCGTGGGAACTGATCCGCCCGCCTGACAGCGAACCCCTTGCGTTGTGCTGTTGCGAGTTCCACAGGATCATCCGGTGGAATGTCCCCGCCGCGGATGGCAGACGCGCGCAGGGGCCGCGCGCGTTGATCGTTATCCGCAGGCCGTATCTGGGGGAAGACGTCGGCTACCACTCAGTTGCCCGGCGGGTACTGTTTCAACTGATGGCCAGCCCCGTTCCCATTGGACTGTCGGTTCTACGACCGCCCACATTCAAACAGCTTCGTTGGGTGCTGGAACAGTACTTCGGGGATGGCGAAGCCTGGGACCTGGTGCATTTCGATTGTCACGGCGAGTTCCTTGATGATGATGCGGTTGCTGAATTCGAAACGGTAACTTCCCCGCCGGCTGGTGGACCGAGAGGGTACGTCCTTCTGGAAAAGGAAATTTTCGAACCCGGCGTTACCAGAATTCAGGCTGGCCCGCTTTAGGCGAGTGGCGCTGACCTTGGACCTTTGCTCGCCGGAGCGGGTGTTCGCGCCGTTATCCTCAATGCGTGCCGCTCGGGGTACACAACCGGCGTGGCATCATTCGGTGAAGAATTAGTGCGGGCCGGCGTGCATGCCGTTGTTGCGATGCAATACTCCGTCTATGTGGAGAGCGCCGCCCAATTCCTGAGTTCCATGTATGAGCAGTTGATGCGCGGGCGCGCCCTTTCAGAGGCTGTGACCTTGGCCAGGCGTTCTCTAGCTGCCAACGAGGCTGTCGTCTCGCAAGATGGACGCCGGCTTGCAGGACTGGCCGGTGCCCGTATTGCTCCAGAAGAAACCCGTTCGCCTAGTGGATGAGCGCAGCGGTCTTAGGCACTCTGCGCAAGCTGATCCGGCGATGCACCAGCGCAACCGGATTGTCCTCTCGCGCAGTCAGGAAGATGCGATTCTCCACATCGACCGCGTCTTTGACTACACGCAAGTGCTCTTTGTCACCGGCATGATTGGATCTGGGAAGACGACCCTCGCGCGGGAATTCGCTTCCTGGTATTCCTCTAGTGCGGGCGTCTACCGGGTCATCTGGTCGAGTGCCCGTGAGACCCTGACGGCGGAGATTCTCGCCGAGGATGTCGCCTCTGTCATGAGTTCGGAATTGATTGACGCCGGCTACAATTGGGCTGGGCTGCAAGACGTATCCTGGAAAATGGCGGCGTTGCGCGATGTCCTGTTCGACTGGCCAGTGATCTGGGTTTGGGATGGAATCGACGAAACCATCGGCTCAGCGCAGGGGCGATCGTCCCGCTACGCCGAGGCTCACTGGCGGAATCTCCGCCAAGTCGTCGAATTCTTCGATTCGCCACGATGCCGCTGGCTGTTCACCACGTGAGTCACGGGCAAGGAGTGGCTCGGCAACAGACCTTCCGAGATCTTTGCTCTCGGATTCTCTGATTCCGATGCCCTGCGGCTGCTCGAATCCCATACTACTGTCAATCCCGCACACCCAGGCTCGTCGCATTTCTGGGCTCCTGTATTGACATGGGCTTGCGGCAACCCCGCTGCCCTGCTAGTTGCCGGGCGCGATGTCGAGGCGTCCGCGGAGTCACCCGCTGCCTTCGTCGCTTCGGCTAGGAAAGATGATTGGAAGCACCCCGATGCGCCGGAACTGGCAGCAGTTCGTCTGGCAGGACGAAGACTCATCACCAGACCTGGCGCGGAGGATAGTTCCGCGCTTGCGAGAAAGCTCCGAATCCTCGGTTATTATCGTGGCCGGATCATCTCGCTTATTTTCCCCATCTTCGACGTTCGCACTCCCAATGCGTTCGACTCCGAGCGGCGGAAATGGGAAGCGCTTTGCCGCGAGTGCGCCTCGGAAGGCCTGATGACTGAGCAGCAAGGTGTGTTTTGGCATGTTCACCCCCTGTTCGAGCCCGCTATCCGCTCCCTTCGCGACAAGGCGCGCCCATCGCAGCGCGATACGGACGGAGTTTGCCAGGGCGCGATCCATGTGGAAGGACTGCGTCATCATAGCCCAAGGTCTGCAACTGGCCTTCTATCAGCACAAAGGCGACCGCCAGCAGTGGCTCACCATCATCACGGAGATGCTCTCTGACTTTACCCACCCCGCTACCCTGGAGCTCATCCCCGGACGAGAGGAACAGGCCGCGATCATCTTGGGAATGTACCATGTTGTCTGTCACGAACTGGGCCGCCTGGACGAGGCGGGGCGGGCCTCACGCGTAATCCTGCGCCACCATCGTGCGAACACGGCGGCCATCGTAGTCAAAGATCCCGGCGTGCGGTCTCGCGATGACCGGCGCGAAATCCGCTGGCTCTGCCAGGCGCTGATGAACTATGGCAGCCTGCATTCCCGACATCAAGACCGGGAATGCATCGCTGTCTATGAGGAGTCTCACCGGCTGGCCACGCTGCTAAACGATCCTAGCCTGCTCGCTCCCTTGAGCCAGAATCTGGGAGGTGTCTATCGGGCTCTCCACCCTCGCGACTTCGACAAAGCCGATCACTATCTTCGGCAAAATCTCTCTTTGCGCGCCGAGGGCGATCGCCTGGGGAGGGCGCGGGACTACATTCAATTGGGAGCCCTTTGGCTGGAACGGTGGTACGCTGCCAACCATCGCGAGAACCGGCCACGCGACAAAGACGATTTTGCCAACTGGGTGGGACGGATCACAGAGGAAATCCGTACTGCCTATCGCTACTTCAGTGACGCTGTCCAACTGCTCCCTCCGACTCCCCACCGAGAGTTGTACGAAGGTCACTTTCAGGCCGCCCAAACCGCCATCAGACCATCTCGTTGCCGGTTGGGGTGACCAGACCAGCAGCTACTTCGATGTAGCCATGGAACATTTCCAGATTGCGCTGAAGGTTGCCGAGCGGCTCGGCGACGAAATCCGCGCCGCACACACCCGCAAGAACATCGCTGAACATCTATCCATGGTGCAGCGCCGTCTCCCTGCCCGCGACTATGCGGTTGCCGCCCTCGCGAGTTTGCAGAATCTCCAGGACAGCGTGCCCGCGCAATTGCAGATCTACAAACTGTTAGCTCGTCTTGACAATCCGGTCATGGATCAGGACGAAGGTCCTTCTCCAGAGATCTGATGGCCGCCTTGAGCGCATCCGGCCCCACGGCGTTCATCAGGTACACGGCAAGTATGCGAAGCTTCACGCTCTCCGGCATTTTCATGTCACGCAAGGCGACCAACGATTCGCCGAGGCGTTTCTGATCGTCAACAGGAAGGTTCTGCATCAACGCTCAGGCAGTAGGCAGGCAGTGCGACATAGGCCTTCTCGTAAGAGAGCCCGCTTACCCCTATCTGGTCGATTTCCTGCGCTCGCCCTGACGCCCTCCGGCTGTCTACCGCCCTGTCTACCGCCCTGTCCACCGCACCCAGAATCACTTGGAGAAAACTCACCGTCCCCACGCCCAGATCCTGGTCTCCCACCCGGACCGTGAAGATCGAAGTCCGGAAAAACGCAATCGCCCTCACTCCCGCCGCGAGAATACGGGTCCATCGCAGCGCGACGTCCTTCTGACCAAATTAACGTCAAAACACAATCTCTCGCCAAGCACGCCAAGCATGCCAAGAAAACCACGCCCACCCGGTGAAAGGTACGGCGATCCGCCCGTCGTTCCTAATTCTGAATATGGCTCCGGCCGACAGTGAAGAACTGCAAGCAGTTCTTACCAATGATATAGCCACCGAGGTGGCAGTCGATCCCGAAGGACCGGAGCCGTACCGGAGCCGGAAATGAGCGTACCACAAAGCGTAGCCGAAATCCTCAGTCATCACGTCACCTTCCAGTTGGAGTGCATCGACCGGATGTACCTCAACGTATACGTTCCCGCTTTGCAGTGCGAGAGCGGTGTGGTGAAGTTTTTCCGCAGTCATCGCGGCCACCCGTTTGCTTCCTCCGCCCTGATGGACCCGATGACGAAGAGTTTCGTGGCGGGCATGGAACGATAGGCGAAACAGAAAGAGATTCCGATGGTGCACTTCCGCAAAGGACAGCGCAAAGACGACGTCATGGCCGAACATCTAGCGAGGCTCCGCCTCAGACCGACGAGATGTATTGGGTGCTCGCAAGGTATTCCATGACTGGAAGGCTTGGCGTTCTTGGCGGGCTCTGCGAGATATCAATCTGGCATCCCGTTGGCGATGCGCGTGATGCCGTCTTTGATGAGCACAACGTTGAAATTAATGAGCAGGCCCAGTCGCTTGTCCGCCAGCCGTAGATGTGTCAGTAGTTGTTTCTTATGCACGGGGGC
>JACQZR010000190.1 GCA_016213775.1 Acidobacteriota bacterium | reverse complement strand
GCCGCGGTCTTGGAATTCCGTAACTGATCGAGCATGTGTTGCTCCTCCTCAAACAAGAAGAGCTTCGGATGCCGCGAATGACTCGCCATGCAACGAGTCTACCAAAAAACAAATCACACTGGATATGTTTTAGTGAAACGATATACTAGTGAGCTTCAAGCTCCTCACTATGAAGGGGTACAAAGACAATGAAAGGACTCGCTCGGTGGACCGCCGTCATTTGTGGCGTTGGACTCTTGTATCTGGGGTGCGCCGCTCTCATCAGCGCTGAAAAGTCGAAGTTCACGACCAGCGACAAAGCGTACTACGCCGACGAAAGGACCGTGAGCTTTGTCCGCCCAGGGCTTGTGATCAAGATCCTCGCTGCCGAAGACGCCGCCGACGGAAAGATCACCACTCGTGTCCGGTTCACTGACCCGCGTGGGTAACCCCTCGACAAGGACGGTATCGAAACGCCGGGCGCCATCCGCGCCGGCGCCCCAGGTATGCTGATTGCCTACATTCCTCGCAATGGTACCAAGTACGAGAGCTACATCACTCGCAACGCCACCGACGCGGCCACCGGCGAGGTCGCCAGCCAGGCAACTTCGGAGAACAACGGAACCTGGAAGAAGGGGCGCTTCCGGTGAGTACGACTATACCTTCCGTTTGGTCCTCCCCTCCGGTTTTGATCGCACCGCCACCCACACCGTCGGCGTCTTCGGCATTCGCGACCTCCGCGAATTTGTTTTGAACATTGATGAAGCGGATGCCGTCTTCCACTTCGTGCCCGACGGATCCAAGCCCCAGCAGACGCCCGAGGTCATCAAGACCCAAACCTGCCGGAAATGTCACGACAACATGCGCTTCGATACGCATACCGGGTCCGGCCGTATCAGCGTCGAAATGTGCGTCCTCTGCCATAATCCCAAGAGCTTCGATCCCAACGGCGAATCGCTGGATATGGGCGTCATGACTCACCGCATTCACATGAATTCCAGCCTTCCCAGCGTCGTGGCCGGAGCAAAGTTCGGCTACCGCGGAAAGGACTACTCGAAAATCCTCTACTCCGCCAACAAACGCGATTGCGCCGTCTGCCACGAAACCACCGCGGGCGCCGCCCAGGCCGACTTCTTCGAAACCAAAGCAACCCGGGCCGCGTGCGGCTCCTGCCACGACAACGTCAGTTTCGCCACTGGCGAGAACCATGCCAACCTCCCGCAGGTTTCCGATAGCCAATGCGCCACCTGCCACACCGTGCAGGGTGAACTGGAATTCGACCTGTCCATTCGAGGTGCGCATACGGTCGCCACAAAGTCCAGGGAACTGCCCGGAACCACCTTTGAAATCCTCGACGTCAACGATGGCGCTCCGGGAAGAAACCCACTATCACTTTCAGCGTGAAGGATAAGGCTGGCACTCCCATCCGAAATGACGAACCTGTCTCTGATTCTGTCCGGCCCGTCTCAGACCTCGGCACCGATCCACGGTGTTTGTTCTTCCCATCATAGCCCGTCCTCCTTTGCGTTCCTTGCGCCTTGAGAGACCAATGCGAAACCGCAAAGCTACGGCAATCTCGTCGGTTTGAGGTCGAAGACCTCGTTAGTTCTGGCGGCGGGAACGTTGTCCGGAGAGGTGGCGGATTCGGAGGCGCGTGTGAGACCAGCGGCAATGATGGAGGATAGCCCCAAGCCGCCATGGGCCGCCAAAACTTGAGCGAAGTGGTTTTCCGCCATCTCAAAGACGGCGTCGCGATTGGAGGCTTTACCGTCGACTGAAGAGGACTCGCGGGCGCTTTTGAGAAGTTGGCCGAGGATGAGAGACTCGAACTGCTGAGCGGCCTCGCTGGGAGTCCGGACCGACTGACGCGATGTATCGGCGAGCGGCATTCCGGTCATGGGCAGGATAGGGTTCATAAGAGATTTCCAGAGATCAGATGATTTCCAACTCGGCTTCAAAGGCCCCAGAGGCTTTCAGGTTCTGGAGAATGGCAATGACATCCCGGGTAGTGGACCCGATAGAGGCGAGTGCGCGTACCAGTTCCTCGACAGTAGCTCCCTGTTTCAGAACTAGATTTCGCGTCTTCTCTTCTTTCACGGCGACGGACGTTTGCGGCACAACCTGGGTGGTGCCCTGGGAAAAGGGCTGGGGCTGAGACACGTTGAAGGAGGTCTCAATCTCCACGGTGAGATTGCCATGCATGATGGCGGTGGGCGAGATTTTGACTTCTTTGCCCATCACGACGGTACCGGTGCGTTCGTTGACGACGATCTTGGCCGGCCGGTCGGCTTCGACGGTGAGTTTTTCGATCTCCGCCACAAACTCGATGGGCCGCGAGCGGAAGGCTGGGGGAAGCGAGAGCGTGACGACAGCCGAATTCTCGGCTTTGGCTGTTTTGGCGGCATCCTGGGGGAACTTGCTGTTGATGGCTTCAGCAATGCGGACAGAAGTGGTAAAGTCGGCTTGGCGCAACTGGAGGCGGAAATGATCGCCGGGAGCGATGGAAGGAGCCGGGCGTTCGACGATCGCCCCATTGGGGACTCTTCCGGTGGTGGGGTGGTTGACGGACTGGTTGGCTTGCGCACGGCCGACAACAAAACCGCCGGTGACGACGGGTCCCTGGGCGACGGCATACACCTGTCCATTGATGCCTTTCAGGCTGGTGAGCAGGAGCAGCCCCCCCTGCAGATTTGATGCATCGCCGATGGCGGCCACGGTGATGTCAAGTTTCGTGCCGGGCTGGGCAAAGGGAGGTAGCGTTGCCGTGACCATCACGGCTGCGACGTTGTTGACGCGAATGGCATTGGCTGGAACGGAGACGCCCATCTGTTGGAGGATGTTGGCCAGGCTCTGAACGGAAAAAAAGGTCTGACGGCGGTCACCTGTCTGATTGAGGCCGACCACCAGTCCATAGCCAAGCAGTTGGTTGTCGCGAACCCCTTCGATGGAAACCAGCTCTTTGAGGCGGGTGGGGGCCGAGGCCAGCAAGGTCCCCTCTGGCTGCAAGACGAGCAGAAGGAGAGTAGTTGGAGTCCAGAGTCGCATAAGTCCTGCTTAGAAGGGCAATAATCCGAGAAGAATGCGGTAGAGGATCATGGGGCGGCGAACCGCGTCGCCGACGACCCCTTTGCCGTTGATTTGAACGTCGAGCTGCGCGATGCGGTTCGAAATGATCATGTTGTTGGTATCGAGATCCACCGGGCGGATAACTCCGCGAACACGCACCATCTGGTTCTCCGAGTTGACGACGACATTCTTGGTACCTTCGACCACGAGATTGCCGTTGGGAAGGACATCGATCACGCGGGCGGAGAGGGTGGCGGTGAGCGTGCTTTCGCGGCTGGTCTGGCCAGTGCCATCGAGGGACTGCTGCGAACTCGCCTTGGCGAGATTGGGAAGAACGGATCCGGCTTTGGGAACGATCCCGAAAGCGTCGACACCAGCTTTGACGGAGGAACTGCGCGCGGTTTTGGAGTCGCCTTTGGAAACGGCGGCGGCGCGATCGGAGACAAGGATGGTGATGAGATCGTCGACGCGGGAGGCGCGAAGGTCGGCGCCAAGGTCGGCGAAGCGGGCGGAGGGCGTCCAGAGGGAGCCAGGCGGGGGCGTATGCTCGGGACCGCGGCGGCTGGTGGCTTCGCGGACATATACCTCGAGCGGAGTGGGAGGTTTCTCTTTGGGGTGTTTCGCAGCCACCACCGGCAGCGGGAGCAGCGTGAAGTGTAGGAGCCCACAAATGAAAAAGTTCAGCAGCATGGACATGGTCTATCTCTTTTCGTTGTGCATAAGGTGCGCGTAACCGGAAGGGCCTACCTGGACTTGCCCCTGACCCACAACGCGGGCCTGGAAGGAGCGGCCACTGGTGGGGTTGCGGACGAGAATAGTTCCATCGAGGCGGCCGGACGTTTCGGCGACAGCCTGCAGCACGAGGCGAGCCGCGCCGACCCGCGTCTCGACTCGGACAGTCTCTCCTTTTTGGACAATGACCGCGGGGGCAATCCAACGGAGGGAGAGGGTAGAGCCGGGGACTAACGATCTGCGGGCAATCATTCCGACGGCTTGATTGGGAGACTCGAGGGCATCGGGCTCAAACGGGTAGGTGCGTCGGACTTCCAGACTCAGATGGGTGGCCTGAATGGTCTCGCCGGCTTTCACCGGCGCGGTGACGACGACCCGCGGAACGAGGATCCAAACGCGGACGCGCGCCCAGACGGTGAAGCGGCGATGGGCGGAGTATTGGATGTATCCTCTCCATGTGAGGGGCGCATTGACATCGCCATTGGCCGGTGGAGAGAGGGCATTGCGTGGGAAGACCAATTCGCCATCGGGGACATGCACCTTGCTGAAATCGAGGATGTCGACTTGCAAGGTCTGGCGGCCCAATTCGCGTTGCATGGCCTGCTGGATCTGCAACTCCTTCAGCGGGGTCATGGGGACGGCAAAGCAGAGGGTTTCGGGTTTATCGAGGGTCACGCCGTGCAGACGGCCAATGCGACGAGCCTCGTCGGGATGGAGGGTGCGGACGACTCCGGGCAACGGTGCGGGCAAAACGATGGTGTCGGGGGCGATGCTGTTGAATTCCGGTAAGGAGGCTGACAGATGGCGGGCCTGGATGGAGTCGCCACTTACCGGAAGGCAGGTAGGCGAGGCTCCGCCCCAGAGCCTTCCGGAGAGGGAAAAGACGGACAGGCACCAAACTAGAATCAAGACGATCATCGGGACAAATTATTCACTTGCTGGTACATTTCGTCGGCGGCTTTCACCACCTTGGAATTGGCTTCGTAGGCACGCTGGCTGACAATCAGGTTGACGAACTCGTCCACCACACTGACGTTGGACTGTTCGATGTAGCCCTGGAGAAGAGAGCCGAGTCCTTCCTGACCGCCGGGGTTGCCTACGATTGGATCGCCGGAAGCGTTGGTGGGAGTGTAGAGGTTGCGGCCCACGCTATTGAGACCGGCAGGATTGATGAAGCTGGCAAGCTGGATCTGTCCGCCGAGCTGTGCCGTGGTCTGGCCGGGCATGGTGTAACTGACGGTGCCGTCGGTGGCGATGGTGATGGATTGAGCGCCCTGGGGGACAGTGATCTGAGGCTCGATCGGATCGCCGTCGGAGGTGACCATGTTACCGTCGCGATCAAGATGAAAGGCACCGGCGCGGGTGTAGGCGAGTTCTCCGGAAGCGCGGCGCACCTGGAAGAAGCCTTTGCCCTGAATGACCACGTCCATTGGATTGCCGGTAGAGGAGAAGTCGCCCTGCGTGAAGACAATCTCGTTGGAGGCGGCGCGGGTGCCCAAGCCGAGTTGAAGGCCGGTGGGGATGACGGTCTGTTGGCCGGCCGATGCGCCAGGTTGGACCAGGTTCTGATAGAGCAGGTCCTGGAATTGGGCACGGCGCAGTTTGAAGCCGGTAGTGTTGGCATTCGCCAGGTTGTGGGCGATGTTGTCGACATTCATCTGCTGGGCGGTCATGCCGCTGGCAGCGCTAAACAAAGCTCGAATCATCTTCAGTTCCTTTCTTCAGCATCTTGATCTCATTACGAACTCGTCTTGGTTACGTCCTCGACAACCCGCCGATCCATTTCTCCGGCCAGCGAGATGGCTTTGTTGATCATTTCGAACTGGCGCATAACCGACACGAGGCGAACGGCACTTTCGGCGGTGTTGACGTTAGAACCTTCGAGTTTTCCCTGATGGATTTCGGCAAGGGCGGGAGCCGGTTTCGCTTTGGGATCGCCCAGTTGAAAATATGTGCTTCCCTGCTTGTTGAGGACGGCGGGATCGGGAAAAGCCACGGTCTGGAGTTTTCCCAAAGCCGTGCCATCCTGAGTGACTGTGCCATCGAGGCCGACCTCAAAGGCGCGGCCGGGGTCGATTTTGAGAGGGTTTCCGGATTCGAGGAGGACCGGATGGCCTTCGGCGGTGGCGACAGTTCCGTCGGTCTTCATCTGGAAGTTGCCGTTGCGGGTGTAGAGAGTAGCGGTGGGTCCCTTGACGGCGAAGAAGCCTTTGCCGCGAATGGCGACGTCGAAGGGGTTGCTGGTAACCTGGAGAGTCCCCTGGGAATGGTCGATCCACGGTTTCTCGATCACGGGCAAGGTGGAGGAGTAAGTCTCGGGATCCTCAGCATGTCCAGAGAACAGTCCGTAGAGTTCGCTATCTTTCTTAAAGCCACTGGTAGCGGAGTTAGCGAGGTTGTTGGCGATCATATCCAGCGATTCCATGCGAGAACGCAATCCGCTGGCGGCGCTGATGATCATTGGATTCATGGCTGCCGTGTGGGATGCAATTCTCGGGCCAATTAGCTTTTCACTAATTATCCTCGAAAGTCCCTAGTAATCCACGATATGGTGAATAGAGCTCGAGTCCTGCTCCGTCTGAACTAAGACACATCTGTCGACATCTCGACAGTTCCCTTCGCTTCTCCATACCGATCATTCTGAAAACACAGATTTTACCATTTGGCTAGTGACGTGCAACGGCCGGGATGAATGCCTACCGATATTACCAGCATAGGCTCTGCCTCGCCGGTGCCGCCCTGTAACACGATAGGAGCAGGACCGAGTAGTACCTGGCTTAGCCCGTCGAACGGCACGGCCCGGGGGTCTAGGCCGGCCGGCTTTCCCGGACTGTTGGAGTTAGCTGCACCCGAAGCTACCACTTGGCTATCTGCAGTTAGTAGTGAAGAACCAACGGATTCTAAGGTAAGGTCGGAAGACGAGCTGAAGAAACCGGAGGAGAAAGGCGCGGGGCAATGGGCGTGGCTGATCGCCGCGGCAAGTCAGTCGATAACCTGCCTTACTATGGACTGGCCAGGAACGGCTACGAGTGATCGCTTCACGGGAGTGCCGGGCGAGGGACAGGACGCTCCTTCGGGCAGTGCGGAAGGCACGCCATCGCAACCCGCAATGGCATTGCTTACAGGGGCGGGGATGGTGGGCGGCGAGGTGGGAGAGGCTCCGGTCCTGGGGGTAGCGTCGTCGGGTGAGAGGATTGGCTTTCCGACCGGTCTCACCGATTCCGCAGTTCCTGAAAACTCCGCCGTTCCTGAAATGGACAAAACGGCCGTCGCGCCGGAATTGCTCACCGGCAGGGATGCCGGGCCGCAGCAGACTGCACCTCCCGAACGGGCTGGACAGATCCGGGTGGAGCCGTTCACAATGACGGAACCATCCGCGGCCGGTGTCAACGCTGAAGTAGCGTTCGCGGTGGTGCTCCGTCCGTCGAAGGAGAGCCAGCCGCGGGCGACAGCAGAAGCGGCGCCGCCGGCAGCAGGAGTGGCGATGCGGATTTCCGCCGAACCCGAGACCGGAGGGGCGGTGGCCTGGCCATCTACCGCGGGTCTCGCTGCAGCCGGTATGGCGATGGAGCGGGAAGCGCTCCTGGGGAGACAGCCCAATCTCCCGGAAGCGGCCAAGTCAGGGCCGCCGGCCAATTGGATGGCGGAGACGAAGCCGACGGCAACCCCAGTTGCCGCGGGGATGGCAGCGGCGGCAAGTATCCCGCAACCACGACAGTTTTCCCGTTACTTTCCTCCAAAGACGACCGTTTCGCAGGCTCCTGCACGGTTCAACGGTTCGACCACCAACCGTGCAGAGCCTCGAAGCGGAATTGAGGATCGCACACGAACGGCTCCGCCGGCGGTTTCCACCGAGCGCAGTGAGCCGCAGCCTGGTCCGTCGCGAACCGCGGCCCGCCAGGTTGGCATGGAATCCGGCTCAAACAGCCGTCCAGCGGCGCGCGATGCGGCAGAAGGCCGTCGCGCGACGCAGAGCGAGCGTTCGGAGTTCGCCAAGGTGAACGAACTCTCCGATCTCCAAGGTGCGGCCAGCGTGCGTGCGGAGTCCAAAGTGAGTGCTCAACCGGTGGAGGTGGAAAGCGGTTCGGTGCGGGAAACCGTGAAGGCGTTGCGAAGCGCCGTGCTGGAACAGCGTGCGAATCCGGCGGCAACAGTTCGCGAGGTTTCCTTCCGCGTGACCGATGCCAATCGCGCACAGGCGACGGTCCAACTGGTGGAACGAGACGGCCGTATTCAGGTGACCGTGCGCACAGCGGATACGGAACTCGCCAAGGAACTGCGGTTGGGATTGAACGACCTGATGACAAGCCTGGAGAAGAACGGAATCCGCGGTGAAGCCTGGAAACCCGTTGGAGCTGCAGTCGAATCGTCGTCGATGGAGTTCCGGCGGGATGAGCGGAACCACGAGGGCAACCGGCAGCAGGCACACACACCGGGCTCAGATGGCGGGCAACAAGGCCAGGCAAAGCAAAACCCTTTCAAGCGGATGTTCTACAGAGAGGACTTAGAGAGCCTAACGAGCCAGGAGGAGACAGTATGGACGTAACTTCAGTAGCCGCTGCCAGCGCGAGTGCCGCCAGTGCCGCGACATCGCAGGAAACCAAAACAGGAACGGGAGCGGCGGAGCTTGGCAACGCTGACACGTTTCTCAGACTACTGGTTGCGCAAATGAAGAACCAGGATCCCATGAAGCCGCAAGACGGGACGCAGTTTTTGGCCCAACTGGCGCAGTTCAGCCAACTGGAGCAACTCATTGGAATCCGTCAGGAACTGGCCACACTATCCACCACGGCCAGTGCGGCAACGACATCGCAAACAGCCACCAACCCGCCCTCAACAGATGGGACGGGGCAGACGACTTAGTAGGGAATTATCCAGCACAACAGGGAGTGAGGAGATAAGACATGGCATTGACATTTTCCACCGCGCTATCAGGATTGAGTGCACACAGTACCGCCATTGACGTGGTCGGCAACAACCTGGCCAACTTGAATACGGTTGGCTTTAAGGGGAGCACAGCGTCGTTTCAGGATCTGGTGAGCCAGAGCATCGGCGCCGCGGGTTCGAACAACCAGGTAGGACTGGGAGTGAACCGGCCGGGCGTCTTCCGCGGATATACGCAAGGTTCCATCCAACTCAGCAATGGTCCGCTGGATGCGGCCATTCAAGGCGACGGGTTCTTTGTGGCCCGCAATTCGACCAACCAACTTCTTTTGACGCGCGCAGGCAACTTCCAGGTGGATGCTTCGGGGAACCTGTTGACGGCAAACGGGGACCGAGTTCAGGGTTGGGGACAGACCGCGGGGGTTCTGAATACCACGGGGCCGGTGGGAAACATCACGCTGCCGTTCGGAGTTCTGCGGATGCCTGTGGCCACCACCAAGTTTTCCATCTCCGGGAATCTGAATGCGGCGACAGCGAACACCGGGAAATTTGCAGCGCCGGTGGAAGTGATCGACTCACTGGGAACGAGCCACGTGGTAACAGTCACGTTCACCAAGACGGGCAATAATGCGTGGGACTACAAAGTGACGGCGCCAGGCGAGGAGGTGACCGGCGGAACGGCGGGAACGCCCAGCGAACTGGCCACCGGATCGCTGACGTTTGACAGCGCCGGAAAACTGACGAGCCCGGCTGCAGGAGCCTCCGGTTCCGTTACGGTCAACTTCAGGAATCTGGCAAACGGGGCCGCCGATATGGAGATGAAGTGGGATCTGTACACGGCGGATAGGCAACCGATGCTGACGCAGATTTCACAGGCTTCGGCGGTATCTGGAACCAACCAGAACGGGAGCCAGGCGGCGCAGATTGCGAAAGTGGGAGTGGCGGACGGCGGACAGATTGTCGCGACTTACTCCAACGGGCAGCAGAGCGTGATTGCGCAGTTGGCACTGGCTTCGGTGGTGAATCCGGAATCATTGGTGTCGATTGGGGACAACGAATTCCAGTTGGGCTCGAACACATCGGCACCGGCGATCGGACTTCCGGACACCGGCGGCCGCGGCAAGGTGATGGGCGAAGCGCTGGAAGCCTCGAACGTCGACCTGGCGCGGGAGTTTACGAACCTCATCATCTACCAGCGGGGATACCAGGCGAATTCGCGAGTGATCACGACGCTGGATGAACTGAGTCAAGAAACCAACAATCTGAAGCGTTAACGAGCGATGATTACTCCTCAACAAACCCAATTGTATTCCGGCGTCAAGCTGAAGCTGGAGGTAGAACTCGACCGGTTCACGATGACCCTGCGTGAAGTGTTGGAGTTGCGCGCCGGCGGGCTGATCCATCTGAACAAGTCGCTCGGCGACAATCTGAATGTGCGAGTGGGCGGTACAGCGTTGGGCGAGGGGGAAATCATCCTACTGGAACAGCGGATGGCGCTGCGTCTTGCGCACCTCATCCCGATGAATTCGGCGGCGAGAGTCAAACCGTAGGAGTCGTTGCCACATGGAAATGCTTTCGTCCGTCATGAGCGCGGCGGCAGTGGTTCTCCTGCTGCTGCTGTGCCTGGCGTTTCTTCGCAGGAAGGGAATCGCGCAGGTGAGACTATTCCGTCCCAACGGGCAGGCTGGACGGAATCTGGAAGTATTGGACCGGCTGGTGTTGACGCCACAACATTCGATCCACCTGGTCCGGGTGGCGGATAACCAATTGCTGATCGGGTTATCCCCGTCGGGATGCTCGCTCTTACAGACGCTTCCGCCGCCGAGCGAAAACCAGCCCAAGGTGGAGAAGGTATGATCTGGAAGACGCTCGGATTGCTGCCCGTGTGGGTGTATGCCGTGCACGCACAGGACGGTTCTCCACTGTCAGCGCTCGGGCTTACGACGCATGCAGGAAAGTCGGAGGTGGTGCTCAGCACTCCGATGCAGATCCTGATTTCGCTCACGGTTCTGACGTTGCTGCCAGCGGTCGTGATGTCGATCACGCCTTTCCTGCGGATCACGGTAGTGCTGCACTTTCTGCGGCAGGCGCTGGGGACGCAGAGTACTCCTTCCAACCAGGTGTTGGTGGGGCTTTCGTTGTTCTTGTCGCTGCTGGTGATGCAGCCGGTGGTGAAGCAGATCTACAAAGAGGCGTGGGATCCGATGCAGAAGGGGACGCTTACGGCGGACGATGCGATGCAAGCCGGAGCGAAGCCCCTGAAGGAGTTCCTTGTGCGATTTGCGCGGGAGAAGGATGTTCGACTGTTTGTGAATATCTCGAAAGCGCCGGCGCCGAAGAATCCCTCGGAATTGGAACTGCAGGTGTTGATCCCGGCCTATATTCTGTCGGAGTTGAAGGTGGGGTTCCAGATCGGGGCGGTGCTTTTTCTTCCGTTTCTGGTGATCGACCTGGTGGTTGCGTCGGTGACGTTGTCGGTGGGAATGATCCAGCTTCCACCGGTGATGATTTCGGCGCCTTTCAAGATCCTGCTCTTTGTGATGGTAGATGGCTGGACGCTGGTTTTGGGTTCTCTCTTGAAGAGCTTCTATCAGTAGCGGTCCAAGAACGGAGGGCAGAGGAAAATCATGACTCCCGACTCAGTGGCACACATTATTAACCAGGCATTTTGGGCGGCATTCTGGCTCTGTGCACCGATCCTGATCATCGCTTTCGTTGCCGGCGTAGTGATCAACCTCGTACAGGTGGCAACCTCCCTTCAGGACTCCACCTTCAGCACGATTCCGCGTCTGGCGGTGTTTGTGTTTTCGGTGATGCTTTTGATGCCGTACATGCTGAAGCGGATCTCCATGTACGCCGTCAGCATTCTGGGCGATCTAAGCCGGTATGCCCACTGACCTCGGCATTTCGCTTTCGTCGCTGGTGGGCTGTCTGCTGGTGTTCTGCCGGGTGACGGGTGTCTTTGTGTTTTTGCCAATCCCCGGGGTGAGAAGCGGACCGGACCTGGCGAAGGTCGCGCTGGCGATCTGTATCACGCTCGCGATGTATCCCCTGTGGCCGAAGCTCGTACAACCGGACTTCATGGTGCTGGCGGGTTGGATTGTGCTGGAAGCGGGCCTGGGAATGGCAGTGGGTCTGATCATCAGCTTTTTCATGGAAGCGTTCAGTTTCGGGGCGCAACTCCTGAGTCTTCAGGGGGGCTTCAGCTACGCGGCAACGATCGACCCCAATACGGAAGCGGAATCGACAGTACTGGTGACGTTGTCGCAACTGGCGGCAGGGATGCTCTTCTTTGCAACCGGGGTCGACCATCAAATTCTGCTCTCCTTCGCCAACAGCCTGGAGAAGCTGCCGCCCGGCAGCGTGGTTCTCAGCCAGTCGTTAGGGATGCAGATTGTGAAGGTGGGAAGCGTGCTGTTTACGACTGGTTTGCGGCTGGTTCTTCCCGCGATTGCGTTTCTACTGATGATGGACCTTGCGCTGGCGCTGCTATCCCGGATCAACGCGCAGTTACAGGTGGTGTCGCTGGCGTTTCCGGCGAAGATCCTGGCGACGATACTGATCCTCGCATCGCTGGCGGCCATTCTGCCCCGTATCTTCGTAAAGACCTCGCAGCCCGTCTTTGAGACCCTGCGTGCCGTGTTACAGGGCTGAGGGGGCCACCAATGGCAGACTCCTCGCAAAAAACCGAACAACCTACTGCGAAACGCCTGCTAAAGGCACGCGAAGAAGGGAATTTTCCGGTTTCAGCGGAGTTTGTAGGAGCCATTCAGTTTCTCGGTTTTGTGCTCATTCTCGGATCGTGGACTTCCACCTGGCTGGTTCAGGTGAAAGCGACCACAGTAGTCCTGCTGCGTAGGGCTTTTGATAAAGACACGGACATCGTGGCACTAACTAATCTCTTCCATCTGGTGCTGCGGCACAACGTGATCCCGGTGGGAATCGCATTGGGAGCGCTGTGCGGTTTGGTGCTGATGACGCATCTGGCGGTAACCAATTTCGGTGTGAGCGTGAAGAAGCTCAACTTCCAGTTCAACCGGTTCAACCCGGTGGAGAAGATCAAAGAGATTCCGAAGCAGGGACCTTACAAAGTCCTCGAGTGTCTGGCGATTCTGGTGCTGACCGGCGCCGTTCTCTACGTCCTGGCGAATGACAACATCTCCAAACTAGCCTCGCTGCCCTTCGCTCAACTTGAGACCAGTACGAAGCTGACTGCCGGGATCGTCTACGGTTTGCTGTGGAAAGCGGCGGGCCTCTTGTTGTGTTTCGGGGTGATTGATCTGTTCCGGAAGAAGCAGAAGCATTGGAAGGAACTGCGGATGAGCCGGCAGGAAATCGCCGATGAATTGAAGGAAGCGGAAGGGAATCCACATGTCCGGGCGCGCATCCGAAGGCTGCGCCGGGATCTGCTCCGGCGGCGGATGATGAGTACTGTTCCGACGTCGACGGTTGTGATTGTCAACCCGACGCACTACGCAGTCTGCATTCGCTATGTTCACGAGTCGATGGCGACACCGATTGTGGTAGCCAAGGGGAAGAACTACCTGGCGCTGCGTATCCGCCAGATCGCCGGCGAGCACCAGATCCCGTTAGTGGAGAACCCACCGCTGGCGCAATCGTTGTACAAGTCGGTGGAAGTGGGTCAGGAGATACCGCCGCTGTTCTATCGGGCAATCGCGGAAGTGCTGGCTTACGTGTACCAGATGATGGAGCGCGCCCGTCAGGTACGCAGATCCTGATCCGAGAGACTGATGCGAAGGTGCATTGCGCCATCGAAAAGAAGCAGGGAAACGCATGCGTTCTCGGCTTCGGTTGAGGAGTCCTTAGGCGGATGGCCATCGGTGAATCGGACCCCTGCTGCGGGACGGAAGCGGTGCAGAACAGATCCGCAGACCAAACGCTGCAGATCCCTCATAGCGGAGGGGATATCGATCGGATGAGGGCAGTATTGTTGCGCAAGCCGGCTGGCGAGCGGTGTCTCGACGGACAGGATGAGACTTCCCTGAAGCTCGCCGCCGAACGACTGTCCGTACTCCAACGGCGGTTCAGCCATCGGCAATTGCCCTTCGATGGGTTCACAGGTGGCGTAGAAATGCAGGCGAAGAACTTCGCGAGCCGCAGCGTTGAGGCAGTGGGCTAGGTAGGATGACATCAGTCCTCCTTCAAGGAGGCAGCGGCTGTCGAGCGCTCCAGAACCTCGGCCAGCTGACGCTGCAGCAGTGTAGGATCGAAGGGTATGCGGAAGAATGCGGCCGCACCCAAGTCGAGCAGTTTCTCGATACGGCGGGGATCGACGATGGAGGCGAGCACGACAATCGGGACTCCCTGGAGACGCTGGTCTTGCAATAGCACGAAAACAAGATCCTGGCTGCCCTCCGTGGGGATGTCACACTCGGCCGCGACGAGCCCGATGTCCTGTTGCGTGCATAGCAGTTCTTCCGATTCCTCGGCGTTTCGCGCAACGACTGAGCGATAGATCGGGAGATCCGACTGGGTGATGACGGCGTTGAGCACTTCCGCCATCGCCGAAGACGGTTCGATTATCAAGGCCGTTCCCCGGCCGCTGCATTGGTGAGGCTGCGGTGCCGGACGAGGCTGCGTTCGCTGCGAAACAAGCTGCAGATTCGGTGTCATGACAAGTACGTCCGACGGCGACAGCTCGGATTGTGGGGTGCGCCAATGACAGCCTCGGCCGAGCAGGGGCGTTCGTGGGTGTAACGAATCCAGAATTGCGCGGAGTGACCGGTCATGGTTACGAATGAGATATCGCCCACCTCCTGCCTGGCGAGCAGGCGGTGATTCCAGAGAGCGGCCAAAGCCGACAGGAGGTTCCATTCACCTACTTGGGCCGACGGGGCAGCTTCGGGCGTGCGGCCAAAGACGAAAGTGCGCAGGCCGGCAAGCGTCGAGCCCGCCATGGCCATGCTGTGCAGGAGATACTCTACGGCTGTGTCGCCGAACAGGCAGGGGTTGCGCCTGCCGGCCGGGGAGAGTTCGGCCCGCGGGAAGGCGAAGCGAACCATTCCGGTGATGTGGTTGAGGGGGTCATGGGCGGCGACAAGGACGGAATTGCCAAGGCGGGGAGAGCAGAGCATTTCGTTGCCGCCTTTCGCTATCGCGCAATCGCCGTCCAGTATTGTTAGTTTCTGCATGATCCGCCTTTCATGTCGAGAGAAGACGCGCGTTTTCGAGCCGCTGCGGCGGGTGGGGAAGAGAAACTCGCGACGAGAGTGGCGCTTCAAATGCCCTAGATGTTTCATCATGATCCGAGTCACACATCAGCACTACTCTCCTCCGGTGGCCAGCAGAGAGACTAACTGGCCTGAAAGCAGCAGATTACAGGGAGGCTCGTTCTCCGACACGGTTCGGGATGTGAGAACTAGTACGTCGTCAGCCCGTCAGGTGTCTGTCGAGATTTCGACACCCGGGCCGGATGTCCAGGGTGAGTCGCATACTCGCGGGAATCCAGCCGAATCAACGAACGCCACCAGCAACGGGGCGTTTCCGATGGCGGGGCAGGTGGTGCAATCGCCCTTCAATCCACTGGGGCTTCCAGTGAGCGCTACGCTGGCGCCGACGGCGGCGCAAGTGGCGGCCAATCCACAACTGTACGCAGGCACTTCTTTCGACCCGGTTCGACAAAACCAGAATCCCACAGGTCCTTCCGGTGCGCCGGCTGCGAGTGTCGCGGGGACTTCCACGCCCGCACCGTTGGCAAACAGTGTAGCAACGGTCCCGTCCGTCGCAAACCCGGCGTTTCCGATGGCGGGACAGGTGGTGCAATCGCCATTCAATCCACTGGGGCTCCCGGTGAGCGCCACACTGGCGCCAACTGCGGCGCAAGTGGCCGCCAACCCGCAACTCTACGCAGGCACTT
>JACQZR010000188.1 GCA_016213775.1 Acidobacteriota bacterium | reverse complement strand
CAACCGATCAAGAGTATCTCTACGAACCGCCGTCAGCCGCTGTGGAACAGCAGATCCCCAAGCGGATCATCCGACAGAAACCATCACAACAACCCTCTGCATAGATAGAAAGGATTGAGTGCAGTATGCCACAACCTCGAGAAAGTCCAAGCCGGCGCGTTGTTCGACTTCACGGATGGAGACGGTTTGCCGGGTGGCGGCGGGCTGGTTGGGGAGGATGACGGCATAGGCGGATTTGGTTCCGCCGCTGAGGGCGATTGCGATTTTGAAGGTGGCGCAGGGAACAGCGATCTGGTTGGGGCCGATGTGCTGGATGTTGTCGCAATCGAAGAGGGTGCCGGTGAGGATGATGAGGGAGTCGGAATGGGAGGCGAGTTTGCGGATGTCGTTTTCGATTTTGCGCCAGGCGGACATATTCAGTTCGGGGAGTTGAGGGACGGCGTTGGAGAGGTAGTAGGATTCGCGGAGGGCTTCGGGGGAAGAGGCCAGGTCGCGGGCTGGGACAACGTGGCTGCGGTGGAAACCCGAATTGCGATAGTCAGCGTCAGAAGCGGATGAGGCGAGATCGGGGTCGCGGTGGAAGTGTTGACGTGGGGCGGATGGGGCTTCGAGCATTTCGGGGGTGAGTTGGTAGGCGGTCCAGACGGGGACTCGGTGAGAGTTGCTGAGGCAGAGGGTGAAGGCGGAGCGGGTAGCGAGTTGTTGATCGGGGGCGGTGCAGGCGGGGAGACCGAAGCGGTTGGGCTGGGCGCTGAGGGTTTGGATTGCGAGGAGGAGGATCGTTAGCAGCATACATTATATAGATCGGCTGTTTCAAACATTTCTATAGTATGACTGGGGCAAAAATATCTAGAGGAGTGTTCCCGCCGACGGTGGGGACGCAGCGGCACGGTTTGTTGTCCAAGGCAACGGGCGATACCGCGAAGCGGTTCAGTTCATCGGGATTTTTAACGAGTCACATGTGTGTGGGGGGGGCGGTCGCCCCGATGGATGAGGCGGTAGGCGACGCTGGAGGCGGCCCCGCCGCAACCGTCCGCCGATTCTGTTGGTATCGCATGGACATGGACGGTGCACCCACTAGCGGCGAATGAGGCGAGGCAGGCAGCTACAATAGATGCCAGGGACGTTCCGTCCCGCACTAATGAATCGCAAACGATACATCTGGAAGCTGAAGGAGCGCGAGCTCACTCTCGGCGACCAGACTCTCATTGTCGGAATCCTGAACTTGACTCCCGATTCCTTTTCGGATGGCGGGAAGTACATGGAGACCGAAACCGCGTACGCGCGGGCGTTGGAACTGGAAGAGTTGGGCGCCGATGTGATTGACATTGGCGCGGAATCGACCCGCCCCGGGTCGGCTCGAATTACCGAAGAACAGGAACTGCACCGGCTGATACCGGTGCTGAAGCGGCTTGCCGGGAAGATGAGTATTCCGATCTCGGTGGACACCTACAAGGCCGCGGTGGCCGACCGGGCACTGGGTCACGGGGCGGAGATTATCAACGACCCTTCGGCCCTGACGTTCGATCCGCACCTGGCCAAGGTAGTGGTGAAGCACGACGCCGGGTTGATTCTGAATCACATGCGCGGGACGCCGGAAACGTGGGCGAAGCTGCCACCGCTGAAGGACCCGGCGGGAACCGTGTTGACGGATCTGACTGCGTGCGCGCATCGCGCCATGCTGGCGGGGACGAAGAAGGCGGCGATTGTGCTCGATCCTGGGCTTGGTTTTGGCAAGCGGCGCGAGGAGAATACGCAGTTGCTGGCGCGATTGAGCGGGATAGCGGCTCAATTGGATTTCCCGTTTCTGGTGGGGCCGTCGCGGAAACAGTTTCTGCAGCAGCCGACGGAAATGGAGACATCGTACGCGGGGGCGGCAGCGGTGGCCGCGGCAATCCTGTATGGCGCACATATGGTGCGCGTGCACGATGTGAAGGAGATGGCCGCGACGGCGCGATTGGCGGATCAGATTTTGCGCGGGATGCCGGAGGGTTCGTGAGTCCTGAACATTCTCCACAGATTTTGTTGCAGCGGATCCTGAAGAGTCCACTGTTTCGCGGCGAGACGCCGCATGGGGCGCTGCTCGAATACCTGTGCGTACAGACGCAGAACGGCAATCACGATGTGCTCTATGAGCATGACATCGGAGTGCATCTGTTCAGTCTGGAACCGGGTTACGACGTGAACGAGAATCCGATTGTCCGGGTGACGGCGGAGGAGACGCGAGACCGGCTGAAGCAGTTCTTCGCGACGGAGGGACGGCGGGAGGCGATCCGGCTGGTGATCCCGAAAGCGGAGTATCGCGCGTTCTTCTATGAAGCAGATCCGGCTACGGTGGACACGTCGGAGGAGGTGTCGGGGCTGGCGGAATTCTGGGCTCCACACTGGCAATCGCCGCAACCGACGCTGCTGCTGCATGGCGAACTGCCGGGGGAGGCGATGCCGATCGCGGAAGCGTATGCGGCGGCGATGATCGCGATGACCTTTCACAAGGAGGACCAGCGGCTGGAGATGCTGCCGGCAGGGTCTGTCGATGATGAGTCGCTGTCACGGCGGAATCTGATTCTGATAGGGAGCGCGGATAGCAACCGGTGGCTGGCGCGCTTTCTGGACGGGGTTCCGGCGAGTCCCATTGCCGAACGGATTGCGCCGACGCAAACGCACGGTTGGGTAACGCTGTTGACGGCGCCTGTGGTGGAGGATTTACTGGATGCGGCGCGGTTTGTGATCTCACGCGAGAGCCTGGACCGGACGTTGGCGCAATACGGGGAAGGCGGATTTCCGCCGTTTTTCCGGTTGTCGATCACGTCCTCGGCGGAACGTTAAGGGCTGGCATCCATTGGATACCAGGCTGGCGGCGGCGGTGTCTGGCGGTGTTTGCGGCAGTGGCAGGCGCGGCTGGTGCGGTTGCGGGCGCGCAGTCTGGCGGCGGACCGGCGTGCTGGAGAAGATCGACGCTTACAGCCGTGAGATCAGCTTCTTCAGCGGTTCGCGCGATACGGCGTTTTTGTTTATTCAGAATCCGTTTCCGAGCGAGCCTTTGGCGGAGCGCTGCCGGACGCATCCGAGCACGCGGGAGCGGGTGTCGCAATTGTGGCAGATGGCGCGAAATCTTCGTACTGCGACGTGATCGGGCGAAACCGACGGACGGGTTCTCCCGTCCAAGGTCCAGAACCTGTTACGCTAGAAGATTCACTCGCACAATCATGCTTCGATTTTTGTTCACTGCAACCAGTCTGTGCCTCTTCACGGGATTGAGCTTTGCCGGCGCGTGGTCGCCGGGCTCCACAAAAACAGCGCAAGCGATGGCGGCGATGCCGGCATGGTTTGAGAGCGCCGGCAAGGGCGCCTTTCTTTCGAGGAACGCCAACGGCACACTTTTTGTCAACCGCAATGAGGCACGCTACCAGACGGAGTCGGGGAGCGTACGGATGACGTTGTTGAAGGCGAATCCACTGTTGGCGCTGGCGGCGCAAAAGCCGCTCACGTCCAGGGGCGCCTACTGGATCGGAAACCGGAAGCAGAACTGGCGCGCGAACGTTTCGCAGTTTGCGGTGGTGCGCGGCGCCGAAGCATATCCGGGGATTGACGTTTTATACCACTTCAACGGCAAAGCGCTGGAGTTCGACTTTGCAGTGGCGCCGGGAGCGGATCCGGGCCGGATTCAGTTGGCATTCGATGCGCCGGGGAATGTGCGCGTCAATTCCGAAGGCGACCTGATTTTTCCGAACGGGATCGCGCAGAGGCGGCCGGTGGCGTATCAGGAAGTGAACGGCCGGCGTAAGGAAGTGGCGGCGAACTACGTATTAAACGGGCAGCAGGAAGTACGATTTCAACTTGGCGCCTATGATCGTTCGCAGCCGCTGATCATCGACCCGATTCTGTATTCGTCCTACCTGGGCGGGGATCGCAACGAGATCGCCACAGCGATGACCGTGGACCGGCTTGGCAACGTTTGGGTGACAGGATCGAGCGCGTCCTATTATGGCCTGTCGATTCCGAACGCGGCGATTCAGAACAGCACCAACGGTGCGAAGGATGTGTTTCTCGCCGGGTTCACGCCGGATGCGACTGGCGCGCTGGTGCTTTTCTACTGGACGCAATTGGGCGGCGGTGCGGACGACGAAGCGACAACGATCCTAGTGGACGATTCGGGACTTGTTTATCTCGGCGGGTACACGACCTCATCGGATTTCCCACGCGGCGGGGCAGCGCTACAGGCTGATCCGGGCGGTGCGCGCGATGCCTTTATTACAGTGCTGCGGCCCGATCTGGGAGCAGAGGCTTTGCAGTGGAGCCAGTTTTACGGCGGCAATAACGACGATGTGATTACGGCGATGACAGTGGATGGTTCGGGGAACGTTTATTTTGCCGGCAACACGCGCTCCGATTCGCTGACTGGCGTGGATGCAATGGTGGTGCAGGGCGGCAACCGCGGTGGTGCGGACACGTTTTTCGGGAAGGCGATTCCGGCAGCTACGAGCAATTCGTTGGCGTATGCGAGCTATTTCGGGGGCAGCGGGGCGGATTTTGCGACCGGCATTGCGCTGACCGCACAAGGCAAGATCTGGATTGCCGGCTACACCAACTCTCCCGATTTCCCATCGACCGGGGATGCGACGCAAGCGATTTCGGCGTCGGGCACCGACCTCTTTGTGGCGCGGTTCGATATCAGCAAGAGCGGATTGGACGGGGAAGAATATTGCAGCTATCTCGGGTGGAACGGACAGGACGTGGCCACTGGCATGAAGATGGATTCGAGTGGGCAGTTGTGGATCACGGGCTACACGTTTTCCACCGACTTCCAGGCGACCAATGGCTTGCGGTCGCAACTGTCGGGAACGAGCGACGCGTTTGTGCTCCGGTACGATCCGGCCAAGGCGGGGCAGCCGAATCCGGTGACGTATGCGACGCTGATCGGCGGTAGTGCCACCGATGTGATCTATGGCATGACGTTCCTGCCGAACGGGCGCGTGGCGCTTGCCGGGTATACGTTTTCACCCGACTTTGCGGTGATCGGCGAGGAGCGGCCACGGAGTCTGGTGGGCGGTGCGAAGGCTTTTGTGGTGCGGCTGGATGCGGCGCGGGGAGCGGACAGTGTCACGTATTCGAACCTGCTGGCGGGAACGCTGAACGACGTGGGGACGGCGGTTGCGGCGGATGCCAGTGGCTTACTCTATCTCACCGGCTACACGTTTTCGAGGGATTTCCCGGTGACAAACGGATCAGTGAAGCAGAGTGGGGGCGGGCAGTCGCAGAGTTTTGTTGTCACGATGCGACCAGTGAACTAGCATGCGGTGAATGCCTTCCGAACGTTATGGATTCTTACGTATCCCAGTGTTAGAGTGGAGAATATGAGAGTTTGGCTATTGATCGTTGCTGCCGCATGCAGCATGATTGCTTCCGCCGCTGATAAGGCTGGAGCGATCAAAGCGCGCGTCAACCCGGGGCGTTCAGGCGTTTGGGTTGATGGGAAATATGTTGGGCCGGCGAGCCGTTTTTCCGTGCCCGAAAAATACAACGTGGAGCCGGGGGACCATGAAGTGACGTTCCGCGATCCGCGCTATGAAGACTGGTCCACCAAAGTATCGGTGAAGCCAGGGAAGACCACCGTGATCAAGGGGAAGCTGAAGCCGGTGACGCTGCCTCCTCCCCCATATGGCCGTTTGCGTTTTGGCGGGGGAGAGGCCGAATCGTTCATTTCTGTCACCTCGGGAGACGTCAGCCCGGTGTATATCAACGAGAGGTTTTACGGGTACCTGGATGAGCTGAACAATGCGGGCGGCGGGTTGCTGCTGCCTCCGGGGACGTATCGTCTGAAGATGGATTCGCCGTTGTTCGGATCGGTGAATCAGGATGTCACGATCACCGCGAACAAGGTGACGCTGGTTCCGCTGTCCAAGGGCAAATAGTCACTGGAGCACGGCGGGCCGGCGATGCGGAGGCTCTGCCTGAAGCGACTCGACATGAGTGTAGAGACGGCGGGACTGAAGTCTTGCGTTGGCTGGCCTGGAAAGGCCAGCCGCGGCCAGGATTGGCCGCCCCACAAGACGGCTGAATGTCCAAAGTCCAGGGCGGGACTGAAGTCCCGCGCAAGCTAAAGCTTGCCCCACTGGGCGGGAGAATGTCCAAACTCCGAGGTTTAAGTGAGGAATTGCAGGACTTCGGCGCGCGAGGGGATTGACGCCTGCGCGCCGAGCTTTGTCACCGAAAGAGCGGCTGCCGCGTTGGCGAAGCGCAAGGCTTCGGGGAGGGGTTTCCCCTCCGCCAAAGCGACGGCCAAAGCGCCATTGAACGTGTCGCCAGCAGCCGTTGTATCGACGGAGTCGACACGGAATCCCTCCACGGGCAACTCACGCGCGCCATCCACCCAAAGGCAGCCCTGATCCCCGAGTTTCATCGCTACTGAGGAGACTCCGGTCTGCGCGAGCAACTGGCGGGCGAGTTCACGTGCTTCAGCGAATGACACGCGTGCCGGCTCTTTGCCAAGCAGTACACATGCTTCGCTTTCGTTGGGCGTGAGGATGTCGACGAGTTGGAGAAGATCGCGCGGGAGCGGCTGCGCGGGCGCGGGATCGAGGATGATGGTTGAGCCTTCGTCGCGGGCGACCTTGACGGCGGCGGCGACTGCGTCAAGCGGGGTTTCGAGTTGGAAGAGGGAGTGACTGGTGGCGCGGAAGCAGTTGCGGTAGTTGCCCGCTTCAGATGCAGCGATGGCATGGTTTGCTCCTGAAGCGACGACGATGGAATTCTGGCCGCGGGAGTCTACCCAGATGAGAGCGACACCGGTGGGTTGGGAACGCGTGGAGTAGACGGCGCTGACGTCGACACCGGCGGCGGCGAGGCTGGCTTTGAGCTGATCTGCGAAGATGTCGTAGCCAACGCGGCCGGCCATGCGGACAGAGACTGCGCCTTCGCCTGTGCGTCCGCAGGCGCATGCCTGATTGGCGCCCTTGCCACCGGGGAGCATGAGGAAGTTGGAGCCGAGAACGGTCTGGCCGGGCGCGGGTAGCGAATGCACCTGAACGACGAAGTCCATGTTCAGGCTGCCGAGCACCGCGAGCGCCGGTTTCATGATTTTTCCGTTTATCTGTTGCCCAAATCAATGCCGAATCGTTTCAATTCATCGGCATAATAGCGGCGGTGAAGGAGGTCCCACTCTTCGGTGCCTTCGGTGATGTCGCGCTTCTGAGAGCGGATCTTCTGGCGGGCGGCGCGATCGACTTTGTCCTCTATGCCAAGCACCTCAGTGAAATACTTGACGATCTCGAGGCGGACGTCATTGGGCGGCTTTTTGAGGCGGAAGTAGCGTTCTTTCTTGGCGGCGGTGAGCATCTTGTGAGAGAGGTCGGTGATCTTGTCGCGGGACAACTTCATGCTATCGCCGGTGTCGCGGCCGGAAGCGCGGATGACCTTGCGTTCGCGAACCAACTGATTCTTGATGCGGCGGAACATCTCCTGGTAGCTGACGCCTTCGCGGCGCATGTAGTCGGAGTACTGGCTGAGAATCTCGCGGACCTCATCATTGAGCGTATCCTCGACGGCAAGGTCATCCTCGATCAGATGGGCGAAGACTTCGCTGCCTGCAACGGGATCGTTGGTTTCGAGAATGTGAGGATGAAGCCGTTTGACAACTTCGCGGGAGAGGTAATAGATAAATTCTTTTGCGAGTAGCATCCCTATAGGGTTTATCGGACTAGTACAAGGAATCCAGTGTACCTGATGGAGACGGGCACCTGTCAAACGGGATCCGGCAGTGCCACTGAACTCCGCCGGCTTACATTCGCTTTGCTTTGACCACGAAAGTGGTGCCGGGATCGGTTTCAAGGAAAACCACTTCCTTGCCCCCGTTGACTACCGTACCGTTAAAATGGAACCCGACCACATCGAACGTCATCTGGAAATTGCAGTCCTGCGTGAAGACGTAGCTACCCGTGAGATTCAGCGGCTGTGGATCGATGAAGCCGTTGGCGCTGCGGACTGCAGTCAGTTTGAAGGAACCGTTTGGCGAGAAGCTCACGGTGCCGACGCCAGCCAGCGGCCCGGCAGCGGGGGGAGCTACAGTGGGGGGAGCTCCCGTGCCCTGCGAGATGAATCCATAGACATCGCGAGTAATCACTGAGCGGCAGGCTCCGGCAAAACGGCTGGGATCGTCGTCATCGCGGCGGTTTGGGAATTGAAGGGAAGCAACACCGGAGGCTATGACTCCAGGGGTGGTCTGAAGCACGAAGAGCTCATTGCCGCCATCCACAATCGAGGCGAAGAAGGTGGCGCCATTGTCAAGTCTCGAAACGAACGTACAATCGGAGTTCACCTGGTAGGTGCCCTTAACCGGAGGCAAGGCCTGAGTGAGACCGTTGAAGGTTGCCGACGCGGTGAGCACGACATGGCCGCGCCCGCCGTAAACGGCTGTGCCGAGGCTGGCGAAGGGGCCTTGTAACGGTGGCGGGAGTTGGGATGCGGCCACGGTAAAACCCTGGGCCGTAAAGCCGTAGCTACCATTCAGCGAAGCATTGGAGCAGCGCCCGAACCGGACGTCATCGCCGGCGAATGCCGCCAAAGCGGACGCAGTTGTCAATAGAAGGATGCGTTTCAGCATGGAGAATCTCCTTGGGAATTTCAGCGGCTGGCGCGGGCGGATCCAAATCAAACAAGGTTCCATTGCGGGCCGTCCTCTATTCCTACGGAATCGAGGTAGGTTCGGATGGCGGATCGCGGTTCTTCGTGAATGAATGTTTACTCTGTTTACGGGAGCCGGACTAGAGCGATGGGCACATGTACGTGCTCATGTAAACTTCTCACTCCCATATTGCCTGGCGATATCGACGGGCGATATCATGTCTCCAATGGGCAAATCCACCGACCTCCTGCCGGGCACCCTCGACATGCTCATCCTCCGCATCCTGGAACTGCGCCCCCTCCACGGCGTCGGTGTCGCCGATCGCATAGAGCAGGTCACCAACGGGGTCTTTGTGGTCGGCGCGGGCTCACTCTTCCCTGCTCTCCACCGCCTCGCCGAAAAAGGCTGGATCAAAGGCGAATGGGACGCACTCGAAAGCGGCCGCCGCGCCAAGTTCTACGCCATCACTTCATCCGGCCGCATCCAGTTGGCCAAAGAGAAGCGCAACTGGCAAAAGGCCCACACCGCCGTCAACCAGGTACTCGCCGAGGAGGCCTGAACCCGTGTCGTGGATTAATCCCGCGAAACATTTTCTCCACCGCCTGTTTCACCGGCAGCAGGTCGAAGACGACCTCGACGAGGAAGTCCGCGCCTGCTTCGACATCCTCGTCGAACGCGGCATGCAACATGGCCTATCACACGAAGCAGCCCTGCGCGCCGCTCGCGTGCGTTTTGAAGGACCCGAACAAATCAAAGAAAAGGTCAGGGAGGTTCGTGTGGGCGCTGCCATTGATTCCATCGTCCAGGACATCCGTTTCGCGGCGCGCGTTCTCCGCCGCGACGCCGGTTTCACAAGCTTCGCGATCATCACGATCGCGCTCGCATTGGGAGCCAATGGCGCCATCTTCAGCTTTGTCGATGGCGTTCTCCTCAAAGGCGTCGACTATCCCGAACCCGAACGTATCGTCCAGATTTGGGAGAAAGTTCCGCGAGGGCTGCGCAACGGTATCGCCCCCGCCAACTACATTGACTGGACCAGGCTCAGCAAATCGTTTGAATACATGGCTGCGAGCAGCGGCGCAACCATGAGTTACCTCCCAGCCGAAAGCAGTTCCGAACCGAAAGCCGTTCGGGTCGGGGTCGTCTCCGCGCCCTATTTCGATGTCTTCGGAACAAAGGCGGCCTTCGGCCGGACCTTCGCCTCCGACGAGGATCAATTGGGAAAGGAAAAGGTTGCGGTAGTCACTCACCGGACCTGGCTCACTCAGTTCGGAGGCGATCGCAACATCCTCGGACAGAAGATCATGCTCGATGGCCAGCCCTACGCCATCATCGGTGTGCTCCCGGGAGCGAGCGAGTTCGACCGGCGAACCAACGACTTCTGGATTCCTCTTGTTTTTCCTCCCAACGCCCCTCGGAATTACCATTCCTTCTCAGCCGTGGCGCGGATGAAGCGCGGAGTCACCGTCCAGCAGGCGCAAGCGGAGATGACCTCCATCGCCGAACGTTACCCCGATGTCAAAAAGGGATGGGGCGCCATCGTCGATCTATATGTCGATCGTCTCGTCGGTGACCAGATGCGTCTGTCCTTGCAGATATTGATGTGGGCAGTCATCGCCGTGCTCCTGATCGGCTGCGCGAATCTGGCGAATCTGCTTCTGGCGCGATCCACCCTCCGCTCGCGCGAGATGGCTGTTCGGCTGGCGATGGGCGCGCGCCGTGGCCGCATCATCCGCATGCTCTTGACGGAGAGTCTGCTGCTCTCGGCCGCCGGAGCTGTTGCCGGAGTGGTCCTCGGATATGGACTGTTGGGCTGGATCCGCAGCTTGCTGCCCCCGTTCTACCTTCCGTCATCGGCCAACGTGGCGATGGACGGTAGAGTCCTCCTCTTCCTCAGCGCTGCCACCCTGTTCACCTGCCTCGCCATGGGCCTCGCGCCGGCTTTGCAGGTCTCCGCCGAAGAATCTGCCGAATCCCTGAAAGAGGGCGGCCGCGCCAATACCGCGGGCAGAAGAAAGATGATAGTCCGCAATGTCTTCGTTGGCGTGCAGGTTGCTGTCGCATTCGTTCTGTTAGTCGCCGGCGGCCTCTTGGTCCGCAGTTTCCAAAAGCTGATGAGCGTCGACATCGGATATCAGACGGAAGGGCTTATTGCAGCTTACCTTCCCTTGCCGATGGAGAAGTCTCCCGAGGTCACAACTCTCGTTCCCTACATCGAGCGCATTCTAATGGAAGTCCGCTCCATCCCCGGCGTGCGCGAGGCCGCGGTCACCACGGGACTCCCTCTCCGCGGCTGGGGGGACGGTATGCCGTTCCGGCTCGGTGACAGACCAAAAGAGGAAGTGGGGACGGGATTCAAGATCATATCCCCGCGCTATCTACAGGCACTGGGACTCCCTCTCAAAGCCGGCAGATACTTCGACGATCGCGATACAGCAGGCTCGCCGCCGGTGGTTGTCGTCAATGAATCCTTCGTCCGCCGCTATTACCCAAAAGGCGACGCAATTGGAAAGCATATCCTGGTGGAAAAGATACTCCCCAATCGCCGCGGACTCGGACCCCAAACCGCTTGGGAAATCGTCGGAGTGGTGGTGGACGAAAAGGGACGAGGCGTCGAGAGCAGCACGGATGTGGGTGCCTATGCCAGCTTCACGCAAAACCCCGTGGTTCGTTTAGGAATCGTCGCCCGAGGCGCTGCCGACGCCGGATCGCTCATTCAAGCCGTGGCACGCGCGGTCGCCAAAGTGCACAAGTCTCAGGTGCTCGACCGCCCCAGGACCGTCGAGGAATTAAAGACAGAGGCTCTACTGTCGCGCCGCCTCACCACTTCCCTTTTGGGGGGACTTGCCATTCTCGCCATGCTGCTTGCCTGCACCGGAATCTACGGCGTTCTGTCCTTTGTCACGGCCCGCCGTACGCACGAGTTGGGAATCCGCGCGGTGCTCGGAGCCTCGCGCAGTGTCTTGCTACGCCTCGTGGCCGGCAATGGCGCAACTCCGGTCGTGCTCGGCATTATCGCAGGACTCTTAGGAGCTCTGGCCATGGGCCGATTCATCCAGTCCATGCTCTTTGTGATCGATCCCATCGATCCGCTCACACTGGCGGGAGTCTCCCTGATCTTTGCCACCGTCGCTCTTGTCGCCTGCGTCATCCCCGCATGGAAAGCCTCGCGCGTCGAGCCGATGGCGGCACTGCGCCACGAATAACTCCACTGGGCAGGATCAGCGGGCGGCGTTGGTACAAACACAACCTGCTACGGGATTGGCGCGTGAGCGTGGGAAATCCTCCAGAGGGGCGTATCCTTTTCCTGAGGTCGTGGTAATCCATATTAGATGCACGCGGGCGGAAACTTCAAAAGCCTTTTCCTGGAACATCAGGATGCGGTGTTCCGTTTTGCCTGGCGAATGACCGGGTCAGTGGAAGCGGCCGAGGACGTCACGCAGGATTGCTTTGTCACGCTGATGCATCTGCCGGAACGCTACGACCGGGAGCGCGGACCGATGCGGGCGTTCCTGATTGGCGTGGCGCGCAACCTGGTTCGCAAACGCTGGCGGCGGGAGCGAGCGTGGGAGGACGTGGAAGAGGATTCACTGGTGGCCGCTCCGTTGGACTTGTCGCGCATGGAGACATCGGAGTGCGTGGCGCGGGCGGTGGCGGCGCTGCCTCCGTTGCAGTGCGAAGCCCTGGTGCTGGCCGAATACGAGGAGATGACGATACAGGAGATCGCGGATGCAGTACAGGCGGAGACGGGCACCGTGAAAGCGCGGCTGCACCGGGCGCGCGAGAACCTTCGCAGGATGTTGGCTCCTGCATGGAGTGAATCATGCCGGAAATGAATGATGACGAATTGAGCAGGATGTTGCGGGAGTGGAAGGCTCCGGCGACGCCGAAGGAGATTCAGCAGCGGGTGATGGCAGCGGCTGAGCCTGTGCCTGTTGTCGCGACATGGCGCGGGTGGGCGGCGGTTGCGCTGGCCGCGGCGGCGGTGGTGTTGCTGGTGGTGCTGGTGATGCGCACGCCCCGGAGGCCGTCGACGCTGGCCGATTTTGAACCGGTGAAAGAGTTGCAGCCGAGGGTGATCAAGAGCGGGTATGAGGAAGTGAAATGAAACACGGATGGTTGATTCTGTTTTTATTGCCCTGCGCGGCTTTGGCGCAATGGGCGGGGAAGGGGTCTGTCAACGGGGTGTCGTTTCGGTATGAGACGAAGCTGGAGCCGGCGGCGCCGTCGATATCGAGTGTGTGCGGCGGGCTGCTGGTGGAGCACCATAGCGTCGCGAAACGGCATCTCTGCGATTTCGCGAGCGGCCGGTTCTACGGGTACGATCTGTCGTTCGATCCGATGGGGGCTGATACTTACAAACTGAAGCTGGCGGCGTTGAGCATGACAGCGCGCCAAATGGAGGAGTTGTTCGCGAACAAGGGCGGATGGTCGCACGTACCGTTTGCACATCCGCCGGCTGCGCAGATGGTGCGTCCTGGTGACACGGTGGCGATGGATTTGTTTGTCAATCCGGCGACGGGACAGAAGATCGTCGAGTACATCACCGTTCTGAGGGATGAGCGCATGCGTGCGGAGGCGAAGAAGGCCGGTCCGCTTGTCATCCATATGCAGGATGGCAGCCAACTGCACCCTGTCGAGGGCGGCAAGGTGTGTGCGGTGCTGTTCATGCTCACTACGTGCGAGCATTGCGGTCCTGCGGCGGAGATGATGTCGCGGCTGCAACTGGAGTTTGGGACGCGAGCCCTGAAGGTCAGTGGAGCGGCGCTGAATGAAGGACTGCATATCGCCCTGTACGTACGCGATCGCGGATTGAGCTATCCGGTGGGAACAGCACGGAACTCGGAAATGTGGAGGTTTCTGGGAATCACTGGGGGCCGGTTCTACGTGCCGGTGTTGGCGCTTGTTGATCAGCATGGCTATCTGCTGTATCAATGGCAGGGAGACAGGTTTCCCAGCGAGGAGGACCTGCGGAAGACGATTCACGGGCTGCTCAACGCGCGGTGATTACTTTGCCGCTGGGGCGATTTCGAGCAGTTCGATTTCGAAGACGAGCGTCGCGCCGCCGGGGATAGCGGGCGGGCGGCCTCGATCGCCGTAAGCGATATCGGAGGGGCAGACAAGACGGCCTTTGCCGCCGACCTTGATCATCTGGACGCCTTCTGTCCAGCACTTGATGACGCCGGTGAGGGGGAACGAAGCGGGCTCGTTGCGCTTGTAAGAGCTGTCGAATTCGGTGCCGTTGGTGAGTGTGCCGCGGTAGTGGACTTTGACGGTGTCGGAGGCTTTCGGGGTGGGGCCTGTGCCGGCCTGGAGCTCTTTGTAGACGAAGCCTGACGGTGCTGTTTGTGCGCCTGGTTCGGCTGCGGCCTTGTCGATGTATGCGCGGGAGGCGGCCTTCTCACGCCCGGCGGCGCGCTCGCCACGGGCACGGGCGAAGGGTTCGATCTTGGGACCGTTTTCAGTCAGATCGATCTGCGGCTTGCCGGAGGCTGCATCGGCGATGGCGCGGGTGACGATATCCAATTCCGCGGGGGAGAGTTCGAATTGCCCAAGCGACTTGGCGATGGAAAGGCCGATGCAGTACATGGCTTTTTCATCATCGGTGCTGAGCGCGAGTGGCTTGGCGGTGGGCTTTGCAGCGGCTGGCTTGACGGCAGATGCTGGCTTGACGGCAGCGGCGGGTTTGGGTGCGCCGGGTTTGACAGCGGCGGCAGGCTTGGGGGTCGCTGCGCCAGTTGCAGGCTTGACGGCGGATGCCGGCTTGGGAGCGGCCACGGGGGCTGGCTTTGGCGCCTGCGTGGCGGGCTTCGGAGCGGGCGTCTGCGCCAAGGCAAGCGCAGGGATCAAAAACAAAAATTCACGCATTTTTTCAGGCTAGCACGGCGGGCTTGAGTGGCGGTTTTTAGACGGAGGCGCGGCGAAGGTAGGTACCGTCGAATGCTGTTACCCAGGTTGCGCCGCCGTCGCGCGATTGCTCCCAGTGCTGGCGCACAGCGCCGTCGATACGCGGGGTCCAGGTGATGCGCTGCTGCAGTGTCGCGCCTTGGGGTCCCTTGTTCTCTCCGGAGAGGCGGAGGTGGCGGCCATCCCACTTTCCGCGGAGATCGAGGTTGCCGCCCGCGGAGACCCATACCTGACGCCACTCTCCCGTCTCGTTGTCGACGAAGTTGAAGCTCTTGCCATCGACGCCGCCGAGTCCGGACCAGTTCTCCAGCAGCACGCAACCGCCAGCGACGGGTTGAATGGTGTTGGCGCCGGCACGTCCGCGAGGCACGAAGACGTCCCAATCGCCGGCCCAGAAATCGAACTCGCGGGCGGCCGGTTTGGAGCAGCGAGTGGAGGCATCGCGCGCGGCGGTCATGAAGGCGGGATCGATGTCGTGGCGGCGTTCGTAGGTGAAGTCGTAGACTGTGCGCCAATCGGTACCGTCCGGTGACTGCTGCTTGTGCTGGCGGACGAGGCCTTCGCGATCGCGAGTGAAGGTGAGGCGGACCGAGCCCTGCTTTGCGAGGAATTGCATGCCGCCTTCGACGGGTGCGCCTTGGTAGTCGATGTTCCAACCGGCTCCCACGTAGACCTGACGCCAGGTGCTGGAGCGGCGGTCGTAGAAGTTCATGCTCTTGCCGATGTCGCCGTCGAGACCGTACCAGTTCTCCACGATGAGGCAGCCGTTGAGCAGCGATTCGATGCGGCTGTAGCCGACTGTCTGGCCGCCAGACCGCACCTGCCAATCGCCGATCCAGAAATCGAACTGATGGAACTCGGGGCCATCGCAGGTGGGAATCTTGCCGTTCTGCGCAAGCGTGGTGGTGACGGCGCAGGCAAGGGTGGCAAGGACTCGAATCAGCATCATGGTGACACTGTAGGGCAAGGCTTGGGCCAGGGTGAAGCGGATTGGGGTGAGACGCGGTTTGCAGGGGTGGAAGGGGATGCCCTGTTAGACCGGGGTCCTATCCAAGCGTGACAGACACTTCGCCATGCGCTTTGCGAGAGGGCCGCTCGGCGATTTCAATATCCTGTCCCAGCGCGGTCAGAAACTCCATCAAGCGGCCAACCGAAAATTACCGGACCGTCCGCGCATGAGACCGGAGACGTGCGGCTGCTTGATGCCAAGGATCGCTCCGGCCTGCGTCGCGTCTGACCGCGCTGCTTGATGGTGCGATAGATTTGCAGCGTCAGATGGGCCTTGAGCTGTTCCTGCTCCGGGTTGGCGAATCCGAGATCGGCGAAGACATTGCTGCTGCCTTCCGTGATGGATTTGGTTGTTTTCTTCATGGTCAGTTCAGCCTTTCACTGTAGTCCGTCTCTTGGCGGCGATCATTCGCTAAGGGTCCACGCAAAAAATAACTGAAATCGGTAAGCCACTGGTTCGACCAGTGAGACTTGAACAGGTTTGACCGTTCCGGGAGTAGAATCCTCTCCAAGTGGCTTGATGATCCGCAAGGAGAGGATTAAATGTCGGACGTTTATCAGAGCCTATCCCAT
>JACQZR010000187.1 GCA_016213775.1 Acidobacteriota bacterium | reverse complement strand
CGCATTCGTCCATCAATTCCAGACCCCGCCGCGCTCCCCCTTCCGTCAGAATTCGCAGCAACTCCTCGCGAATCCGTTCCACCGATACCTTGTGAATCAGCCCGTGCAACCGCTCCATCGCCCGGCGCGTCCCATCCTCAATCCTGAAGCCGAAGGGCGCCGCGAACCGCACAGCCCGCAGCATCCGCAGATGGTCCTCGCGGAACCGCGCCTCCGCATCCCCAATCGCTCGAACCACGCCCTCGCGCAAGTCCGCCTGCCCTCCAACATAATCCAGAATCTGCCCACTAAACGGGTCCTGAAACAACGCATTGATCGTGAAGTCCCGTCGCATTGCATCCGCCCTCGGTTCAGCTTCATAGCTCACCCGGTCCGGATGCCGTCCGTCCGAATACGCGCTGTCCGATCGGAATGTGGCTACCTCCACGGAAACCCCATCCAGCCGCACCAGCACCACACCGAAGTGTGCGCCTACTGTCTCCGCCTCGGGAAACCGTGCGATCACCTGCTCCGGCCTCGCATTCGTCGCTACATCGAAATCCTTAGGAGTGATCCCCAGCAATGTATCCCGCACGCACCCACCGACGAACAACGCGGCATACCCCGACTCGCGCAACACCCCCGCAATCCGCCGCGCGGTAGATTCTCCCATAACGATATGGGTACCATATAGGGGTTACCAACATGGGTTCCAACTCGGGGGCTGCCGATTCCAGCCAGTCTGGTGCTGCTTCACATTCCTCACTAGGGAGTTCAGCAACCAAAGTTGTCGTTGCAACAACCGTAGCGCTCACCTTCATCAGCTTCTGGCGTGGTGCCGCTATCGTTCTCAGCGACCTTGCCTCGACAATGTTCTACGTCGGAGGTATCACCGAGCAGGCCATCGGTAAGACCGCCCCGTGGTTCGTCATCGCCGTGATGCTGTTCAGCTTCGCGGTCCGCTCCATCTACATGGAAAGCTGTTCCATGTTCGTTCGCGGCGGCGTCTACGTCGTCGTTCGCGACAGCATGGGGCCTACCATGGCCAAGCTCTCCGTCTCCGCCCTCGTCGTTGACTATATCCTCACGGGCCCCATAAGCGCCGTTGCCGCCGGACAGTACCTCGGCCATCTCCTCAACGAGATCAGTGAACTCCTGCACCAGGATATGCGCATCTCCGCTGACGGATTCGCTGTCTTCTTCGCCGTTGCCGCCACCCTCTATTTCTGGTGGAGCAACATCAAGGGCATTCACGAATCCAGCGGCAAAGCGCTCCGCATCATGCAAATCACAACCGTCATGGTTGTGGCGCTGCTCATCTGGTGTCCGCTTACCCTTCTCATCCGCGGCAACTGGGCACTCCCCCCACTCCCCACCCCACAGAACCTGCATTTCACTGAGGAATCCCTTGGCTGGCTCCACGGCACATTCTGGGAGACCATCTCCGCCGCCATGCTCCTCGTCGCCTTCGGTCACACCCTCCTCGCCATGAGTGGCTTTGAAACCCTCGCCCAGGTCTACCGCGAAATCGCCTACCCGAAGATGAGGAATCTTCGACTCACCGCCAATATCGTCTGCATCTATGCCCTCCTCGCCACCGGAATGGTCAGCCTCTTCGCTGTTATGATCATCCCCGACGAAGTGCGCAAAAACTACTACAACAACCTCATCGGTGGTCTCACCATGAACCTCGTCGGGCCCGATCTCCTCAAACTCGGGTTCCACGTTTTCGTCGTTATCGTTGGCGTACTCATCCTGTCCGGCGCAGTCAACACCTCCATCATCGGCGCCAATGGCATCCTCAACCGCGTCGCCGAAGACGGCGTCCTCATCGACTGGTTCCGCAAACCCCACCCCAAGTTCGGAACCACCTACCACATCATTTACCTCATCACCATCCTTCAAGTGGCCACCATCGTTCTCAGCCGCGGTAACCTCGTCTGGTTGGGGGAAGCCTACGCCTTCGGTGTTGTCTGGAGCTTCTTTATGAAGGGCCTCGGTGTACTTGCCCTTCGCTTCCAACGCCACGACCAGGAATACAAGACGCCGATCAACTTCCAATGGGGAGGTAAGGAAATCCCCGTCGGCCTGATGATCAGCGTCTTCGCCCTCTTCCTCACCGCCATCGCCAATCTCTTCACCAAAAAGGTCGCTACTCAGGCCGGCATCACCCTCAGTCTCTCGCTGTTCGTGATCTTCAAAATCTCCGAATACCTCAATCAGAAGCGCGCCAGGCAAACCCCAAAAGGTCTCGAACACTTCAACCTCGAACATGAACAGGAGGTCCAGCCCGATACCCTTTCGGCCCGCCCCGGCTGCGTACTCGTCGCCGTCCGCGACTTCCAGCGCATGGAGCATTTCAAGAAGGTCCTTGAAAAAACAAACCTTCGTCGAAATGACATCGTCGTCATGACCGTCCGCCAACTCTCCACCGGCGCCGCCGAATACGGCCTCCGCGACGAGCAGCTCTTCAGCGACTACGAGAAGCAGCTATTCAGCCGCGTCGTCGAACTCGCCGAAAAAGAAGGCAAACCCGTCGAACTCCTCGTCGTCCCAGGCGTCGACCCCTTCGACGCCATGGTCCAAACCGCCACCAAGCTCAAAGCCTCCCGCCTTGTCACCGGCGTCTCCGCGCGAATGACCTCCGACGAACTCGCCCGCCGTATCGGTCTCGCCTGGGAGCGGCAGCCCGGTGCCAGACATGCCTTCTCCCTCGAAATCATCAGCGCCGACCGCCCATCCTCTTACATCAACCTTGGCCCCCATCCCCCACGCCTCTGGCCTGAAGACCTCGACCGCCTCCACGACCTCTGGCTCCGCCTCGCCGAACAGGAAGGCCTCGGATCAAAACTCCACCATCGCGATGTCGTCGGCGTCGCCCTCCGCCGCCTCGAAAAGGACCTCGCCAGCCAGTCCAAGCCCGACGTGATCCAGGACATCCAGCGGGAAATGCGAAACTCAACATAAGGGCTCAATCGAATGCTGTCTCTCGTCCTCTCCGCACTCCTTATGACCACACACGCCGCGGAACCACAATCCAAAGCTTTTCCGTACGCATACGATCAGCACGATTACCCCAACGGCCTCCGGCTCATCACCGTTCCCACAGACTATCCCAACGTCGTCGCTCTCTACATCGTCGTCCAGACCGGCTCGCGCAACGAAATCGAACCCGGCAAGAGCGGCTTCGCCCACTTCTTTGAACACATCATGTTCCGCGGTACTAAGAACGTCCCGCCTGACGAGTACGAACGCCACCTCAAACGCATGGGCGCATCCTCCAACGCATCCACCTGGGATGACCGCACCCAATATCACACCACCTTCTCCAAAGAAGACCTCGAGTTGATGCTGCGGCTGGAAGCTGACCGTTTCCAAAACCTCTACTACCCGGAAAACGTCTTCCGCACCGAAGCGCTCGCAGTCCTCGGCGAGTACAACAAGAACAGTGCCGAACCTACCGAAAAGCTCGCCGAAGTCCTGTTCGACACCGCGTTCGATCGCCACACCTACAAACACACCACCATGGGCTTCCTCAAAGACATCCAGGACATGCCCAACCAGTTCGCATACAGCCGCCAGTTCTTCGACCGTTACTACCGCCCCGAGTACACAACCATCATCGTTGTCGGCGACGTGACTCCCGAGCGCGTCAAGACACTCATCGAAAAGTATTGGGGCCCGTGGAAGCGTGGCGCCTTCCATGCCGGCATCCCCGCCGAACCCGCACACGACAAGCCACGCCGCAATCACATCGACTGGCCGTCTCCCACCCTGCCCTACGTCACCGTTGCTTACCGCACGCCTGGGTATGACGATCAAGGCCGCGACTCGGCCGCACTCGACATCCTCTCCTCCATCGCTTTCTCCGAGAACTCGGACATCTATCGCAAACTGCTCATTGACGAGCAAATCGTCGACCGCCTTCACGTCAACAATATGGATCACGTCGATCCCAACCTCTTCCAGATCACCGCCCGCGTGAAGAAGAAGGAAGATCTCGCACGCGTCGAAAAGGAAATCCTCGCCGCCGTTCGCCACTTCCAGGACAAACTCGTCCCAATCTCCAAACTGGACACCGTAAAGAAGCGTCAGCGTTACGCATTCGCCCTCCATCTCAACAACAGCGAAGCTATCGCCGAGTCACTGGCCCACTACATCAACCTCCGCCGCACCCCCGAAACCATCAACAACATCTACTCCCGTTACGCCGAGGTCACACCCGCCGACCTCCGCCGCGTCGCCCGAAAATACTTCACTGACAGCGAGCGCACGGTCGTCACGCTCGCCACAAAGTAGTCCATGAGCATACGCAGATTTGTCGTCCACAACTTCGGTTGCCGTGCCGCTCAGGCCGATGGCGCAGCGGTGGAAGGACTCCTTCGCAAGCAGGGCCTCACTTCCGTCGCCACCAACGCCGAAGCCGAACTCGTCGTCCTCAACACCTGCACCGTCACCGCCACCGCCGACGACGAAGTCCGCCAGATCGTTCGCCGCGTGAGGCGTGAGAATCCCGAAGCCCGCATTCTCGTCACTGGCTGCTACGCCCAGCGCGCACCTGAGGAACTCGCCGCGCTCCCCGGCGTCGAATGGGTCATTGGCAACTCACACAAAACCCAAATCCCCGATCTCATCTCCGCTCCTTATCACTCCCAAATCCACGTCGGCGACATCTTCGCGCAGCAGGAATTCCTCTCCGCACCCATTGAAGATGCTGCCGGTGATCGCTCCCGTCCCAACCTCAAAATCCAGGATGGTTGTAGCAACCGTTGTTCCTTCTGCATCATCCCCTCCGTCCGCGGACGTAGCCGCAGCGCCCCCATCGAAAGCATCCTGGATCAGGTCCGCCAGCTCAGCACTCGCTACAAGGAAATCGTGCTCAGCGGCATCAATCTCGGCCGCTGGGGCCGCGACCTCCATGCCGGAATGCGCCTCGCCGATCTCGTCAAACTACTCCTCGATGAAACCTCCGTCGAACGCCTCCGTCTCTCCTCTGTGGAGCCCATGGACTTCTCTGATGAGCTCCTCCACCTCATGGCAACCACTCCCCGCATCGCCCAACACGTCCACGCCCCGCTGCAATCCGGCTCCGATTCCGTCCTCAAGCGTATGCGCCGCAAATACCGCACCCGCCACTACGAGGACCGCATCGCCAAAGCCCGCGCCTGGATGCCCGATGCCGCCATCGGCGCAGACGTGATGGTCGGCTTCCCCGGCGAAACCGAAACCGAATTCGAAGAAAGCCGCGCCTTCATCGAGCGTATGCCCTTCACTTACCTTCACGTCTTCACCTACTCTGAACGGCCCGGTACCGAAGCGGCTGCGGCCGCCGATCACGTCCCAATGCCCGTGCGCAAGCAGCGCAACCGCGTCCTACGCGAACTCGCCGCCGCCAAGAACCTCGCCTTCCGTCAATCCATGCCCGGCCGCACTCTCTCCGTCGTCACGCTTGACCACAACCACTCCGCCCTCAGCAGCAACTACCTCAAAGTCGAGCTCGCCACCCCGCGCCCCGCCAACGTCCTACTAGACATCTCCATTCAAGCCGTCACGGACCAAGGTCTCAGGGAACGTGCCTTCTTCCCGGTCCTCCAGTGAGCCTCTCATGAGCAAACATGTCCTTTCTTCCCTGGCCCTGATACTCACCACCATGGCAACCACCAACCTCATGGCCGCCCCACCCATCCTCCAACCCGGCAAGTCTCCACTCGTCACTATCCGTCTCACCTTCCGAACCGGAGCTGCCCATGAACCCGCGGGCAAGGAAGGCGTCGCCTCCCTCATGGCCGCCATGCTCACCGAAGGCGGAACCCGCAAACTCTCCTACCAGCAGGTCATCGACGCGATGTTCCCCATGGCCACCGAAGTCGATTCCCAGGTCGATCACGAGATGATCACCTTCTCCGGCGAAACCCACATCGACAACCTCGAAAAATACTACGCCCTTCTCCGCGACATGCTCCTCGATCCCGGCTGGCGCGAAGAAGATCTCCGCCGCCTCAAGGACGACGCCATCAACTTCCTCCAGGTCTCCCTCCGCGGCAACAACGACGAAGAACTCGGTAAGGAAATCCTCTACAACTGGATCTACGAAGGCCACCCCTATGGCCGCCATCCCGCAGGTCGTGTCTCCGCAATCCGTGCACTCACGATTGCCGACCTGAAGCAGTTCTACCGCGCCCAACTCACCCAGGCCAACCTCACCATCGCCATTGCCGGCGGCTACCCAAAGGACTTCCCCGGCCGCGTCATAGCCGACCTCGACAAACTCCCCAAAGGCGAACCCTCCGCACTCCGACTTCCAGACCCCAAACCAATCCGCGGCCGGCAACTGCTCATGGTCGAAAAGAAGACCCGCTCCGTCGCAATGTCGATGGGCTTCCCCATCCCGGTCCGTCGCGGCCACCCCGACTACCTCGCCCTCCTCGTAGCCCAGTCCTGGCTCGGCCAGCATCGCAACAGCGGCGTCCGTCTGTTTGACCGTATCCGCGCCGTTCGCGGTCTCAACTACGGCGACTACGCCTACATCGAATACTTCCCACGAGGCATGTTCCAGTTCGAGCCCGACCCGAACCTCGCCCGCCGGCATCAGATCTTTCAGGTGTGGATCCGTCCTGTCGAACCCGCAACCGCTCACTTTACCCTCCGCCTCGCCATCTACGAGCTCGAGCGTCTCCACCGCACGGGCCTGTCGGAAGACGACTTCGATCGCACCCGCAGCTTCCTGTCGAAATACGTGAACCTCCTCACGAGAACCAAGCGCGCTGAACTCGGCTATGCCGTCGACAGCGCCTTCTATGGCATTTCCGAGTACAACTCTTACATCAAAGAGGGACTCAAGACACTCACCCGCGATCAGGTCAACGCCGCCATCCGGAAGCATCTTTCACCAGACAACATGAAAATCGTCCTCATCGGGGAAAACTGCGAAGCCCTCCGCGCCGATATCGTTGCCGGCAAACCCTCGCCCATCACCTACAACTCCCCCAAGCTCGACGACGTCGTAGCCGAAGACAAGATCGTCGCGGACTTCCCCATAAAGATCCCATCCAGTGCCGCCAAAGTGGAACCAGTGGAGAGGTTCTTCGAATAGGTTATGACCGTTGACCAACCACAAGCTCTAACCGCCGCCGAAGTCTACGGCGAACTGCCGGACAACATCCTCCCGATCCTCCAACGCTTTCTCGATTGCCGTTCGGAGCGCGAACTCGCCGGGCACCCCGAGTTCCTTCCCATCGCCGAGACGACCCACCGCCTCATCGGCACGCCGCACTTCTCTGACCATCGCCCATCCCTCCCCCCTGCCAAATCCACCTACCGTTTCGTCGCCTGGAACATCGAGCGGGGCCGCCAGTACGACGCCCAGCTCCGCGCCTTAAAAGAGCATCCCTACCTCCGCGAATGCGATGTTCTCCTCATCACCGAGGCCGACGCCGGAATGGCCCGCTCCGACAACCGCATGGTCGCCGAATCCCTCGCCAGGGAACTCGGCATGGCGCAAGTGTTCGCCCCCTGCTACCTCGCCCTCGGCAAAGGCAGCGGCATTGAACGCGACATCCAAGGGCACAACGCCTACGGCCTCCACGGCAACGCCATCCTCAGCCGCTATCCCCTCAAGGACATCCGCGTCATCCCGCTTGTCAATGGTGTTGACAAAATGGCCCACAACGAAAAGCGCATCGGACGCCAGGCCGCCGTCGCCGCGACAATCGAATTCCCCAACCTCACCGTCGATGCCGTCTCCGTTCACCTCGACGCGCAATCCACGCAGCGTCACCGCGCCTGGCAAATGCGCGAAATCCTCAAACACGTCAAACCCGGCCCCGCAATCCTCGGCGGCGATTGGAACACCAGTACCTACAACTCCTCCAGCGCTTTCATGGCGATCATGGGCTTCTGGCTTCGCGTCTTCATGGGACCCGGCAACGTTATTCGCAATCACTACCTCCACCCCGAACGCTGGTTCGAGCGCCGCATTTTCCACGCGCTCGAAAAGAACGCCTTCGAATATCGCCAGTCGAACGTGATGGGAGAACGCACCGCCTACTACGACATGCTCAGTCCGGTCGCTCTCCGCAATCTGGGCGAGTGGGTTCCCGGCTGGTGCATGCCCTTCATCCAGTGGGCGCTCCGCGACCACGGCGGTCGTTGTCCCCTAAAACTCGACTGGTTCGCCACCCGCGGTCTTCATCCTATCCACCCTGTGATCCCTCACGAATTCCGCGAAGGCCTCGATGTCCCCATGTCTGACCACGACCCCGTCGGCGTCGACATTCGTGTCTGAGAGTATCCCCCGAAGTCTTGACGCGCGACGAACCGATTCACTGACGTGTTCTGTCCAAGGCGCTGGAATTCGCCTTTGCTGCGCTGTCCGAAAATGGGACTAGGTTCGTTTTGGAAATAGCACTTTGCGAAAGCGGAGGGCGCCGGCAGATACGCTCCACCCTTGTTTCTTAGCTGATGCGGCCTTGTAACTATTCGGTTTTCAAAGATCCATTCGAGGAGTTCCTGTTCGGGGGCCTCACATCGAGTTCTAGCACAAGGCGATGGCCGCAGCCTCGAACTCTTGGTGGATGTGACTGAAAGGGCACTGGAAATAAATCCGCCGTGGCTGTGATTGGCGAAATACTATATATAGTTTTACTTAACCACAGACGAACTCCTCACGGCCGGCTCGTTCGCCGGCTACCCCGAACGATGAAAAGGCCGGCGTCCCCCATGCGGCAAGAGTGCCTGCGCGACTAGCATAACCAGCGCGATGATCTGTTCTCTCCCACCTTCGTTCAGGACGCGGCTCAGGTTCAGGCAGTCCTGAATCCGTCAATGTCCTTTGACGCTGGGGAGCGCCCGAGTTTCACCCACCTTGAGAAGACCACTTGCGCCACTGCACGTCCACCATGTTGAAGGACATTCCTGTAATGTTGTGTCTCACCTTTTGCAGTCCAGGCGCCTTTGTGAAATCTTCTTCGTTAATGTGCGCACCTCGGTCATCGTAGTCCAATCTCCATCGTCTCTCCTTGTCAATCGCGAACCCGACGACCGTTGTTCGCGACACTTGAACGCGCACTAGATCCGCCGCCGTAAACGACGATTCACCCGGCCGCCACAGATGGTAGTAATACTTTGTCCCGAAGCCAACAATGCCGGAATCCGTCGCGGCTGTGATTGACATTAGCGGCAACCGTAAGCTTTTGGGGGACGGGAGAGGTCCCGGCTGGCCTGCTATGGCAATGCAATAATCTCCGCGGCGCCAGGGATGAGCACCTGAGTGGCTACGTAAACTTTGCCGTCAGTGCCGACTGTGGCGGCTATCGCCTGGGGAAGCCCGGTCGCCACCGGTGTGCATGTCCACGTGCTTGAATTGCACGCATTCACAGTGCCTCCAAGAGTGGGAAACCCGAACTCAACGGCTGCCCAACTTGCCTCATCGAGTTCCACAACATAGAGCGTCCCGCCGGGACCGAATGTGAGATCGACGATGGACGTGAAGCCGCTCGCGACGATGGTGCAAGCCGGGCTGGTCCCGCAAGTCGCATGACGTGTCCCGGGCTCGATCCTCCAGATGCGCGACATGCCGATCGGCGCAGGGAACCCCTTTAACTCGCCAACGTAATAAGCGCCATCGGGACCGATCGCCACACTGGTAGCTACCGGTTGGGCGGACATCATGTCGGGGAGACCACAGATGAACGCGAATTGTGGCAGGGGAGTAGGACAACCTGCAAGCTGTTTCAAGTGGGCGCTTGGGACTAATTGGCTGGGAAGCGTCGCGACCCAATCGACATTTCCTCGCTGGTCGACGATGAGCAAGTCGTTCGCCGCAGCATCTGCGACCAGGGCGCTTCCTCCGTTCAGTGCTGCGACGTCGAAGGGGTTCGAGTCGATGGCTCCTCCGTCAGGATTGACTTGGGCTTCGAAAGCCCCCAGGTCGGCGATCTCCCGCTTTGAGCCTTTTGAAATGCGATACAGTTTGAATTGTCCTCCGCTGGTGATCGCGAACATATCGCCACTTCCGATCGGGGCTATATCCGTCACGCCCGGGAGCGCCGCAATCAAAGTGCCGACGCCTTTCCGGAGTTCTACGATCCCCGCTCCGGCGTCCGCCACGAGCAGACTTCCATCTGGCGCAGCCGCCAAACCGAACACCGGAGTTGCAAATTGGTAGCTGGAAACTGCAGCGGTCTGAACGGTCAGAACGAGCACGAGTAACGCAGCAATTGGTGCCGATGCACTTACGCCACGCAATCTATTGTTACGAGCAAACATTGTGAACTCCTCTCTGTTACAGTGGTTGGTTTACAAAGAAAGGCTTCGCGGAAGTGAAGAATGATGGATGCTGAAGATGGTAACCGGCGTGGCATGTTTATCTCCCTGTTGATGCTTGCGCTTTGTCGTCCACGATCCTGAAAACTCCTGATGGGGTTCCCGCATAGAGGGTTGCGGGCTCGTGTGGAGCGAAGGCCATGAGACGGATGTTGAGGTCACTCAGCCTATCGTTGAACGGGCTCCAGGTAGCGCCGCCATCGGTGCTCCTGAATATCCCGGACCCTGCGGTTCCGGCATAGAGGATGTTGGGATTACGAGGATTGATGACGAGGGCGCTGATGCGTGTGCGGGTGTCCATGAGTTCTTCCAACCCTTCGTTGATCGCAAACCAACTCGTCCCGCTATCGGTGCTTTTATAGAGACCGCGAAACCCTCTCGGCTCGGTATAGAAGCCTTCCGTTGATGCGTAGAGGGTTCTGGAGTCGGAGGCACTCATGGCGATTAGGGTGACAGCGCTGCCTGTCAAACCGGCGTTGGTCCAACTCACGCCACCGTTCACGCTTTTCACGACTCCGTTGACCGGCGACTCACTGGTATCGCCGAGCCCTGCAAAAAGGATGGCTGGGTTGGAATGGTCGATCACCAGCGCCTGGACGAAGGTATCCCGCCCCCAAATGTCGTTCCACGCCGCCCCCGCGTTGGTGCTCTTGAGCAGCGAGGTGGCACCCTCGTTGAATGCGGAAAGGTAGAGGGTATTCGGATTGGTGGGATCCATCACCATGAGATCGCCAAGAATACACCCGGTTGAAGGCGGGCTGACATTGTCGGTCCAAGTCGCCCCTCCATCGACACTCTTGAAAAGGAGCTTGTCGGAGAAGGCGCATCCGTTGGGCCTGAAAGTCAAGGCGTAGAGGACGTTCGGATTGGCAAAGTCGATCTGCAAGGAACGCGTATGGGCTGGTCCGGCGCCAAATGGTGGCGGCGAGAGGGGTGGAGGAAAACTTGGAGCCGGGAGTTGCAACTTGACCAGATTGGACCAGCTTGCACCACGATCAGCACTCTTCAAGATACCGTCGCGCCCGCCCGTATAAACCACTGCCGGATTGACGGGATCAGGGACCAGAATACGGATGTCGAAATCGATCAGGCCGTCGCTCGCCACTTGCCAATCGGCCCCACCACTCGAGGTTTTGCGGACGCCACCGGGGCCGCCAATGTATAGGGTCGACGGAGTAGCAGGATCAATCGCGATCGGCGGAAAGACCCGATCGAACGGGGCGTCGTAAATCACGTTCCAGCTTGCTGCTGCATCGGTGCTTCTGGTGATTCCGACTCTGGGGCCGGGGTAGTTATAGACGAGATAGACAGTGGATGGATCGGAAGGATCAATGGTGATGGTGACGATAGCGGTACGTTCCGGAAAGGTGGCATTCACTATGTTCCAGCCCTTACCGCCATCAATGCTCTGGATCAGGACCGCCGTCCTGGTGACCGGATCACGACAGCCGGCGTATAGCGTCGCCGGAGCCGTAGGGGCGACAGCTAGCGGTACGCAAAAATTCAAGGACAGGTCGATGTTGAGGGAGCCCCAGTTCTCGCCCCCATCTGTGCTTTTGAGAATCTGGGGGTTTTGTGGCGATCTCGGATCGACAGAAGTGGCATAGATGTTGGATGGCGTTGTTGGATCGACAACCAGGGTGAGGATGTCGCGTGGACCGCGGTCCAGCGCTCCCCAGTTTGCTCCGCCGTCCGTGCTCTTGAAAAGGAATCCACCAAAGCCCTGGAACGCCCAAGCGTAAAGCGTTGACGGAGTGACCGGATCAATGACAATGTTGCCGACAAAGCTGAGGGTCAGACCTGCATTGGCGCCGCTCCAGCTTTCTCCACCATTCGTGCTTTTGAGAATCCCTCTGTTCGTGGCGGCATACAATGTCAAGGGGTCGCTTGGATCGAGCACGAACCGGAACACGCCGGCAATATTGCTCAGTAGACGCCAGCTTCCCGCTCCGTCCGTGGTCTTGAACAAGCGTCCGTCGGAGGTCGTGGCGTAGATTGTTGATGGTGCGGCAGCATCGATAGTCAGGGCGCTGACGTAAGGAACCGCACTCGGAATGCCGGTGCTGGCGTCCGTCCATTTTTGACCAAAGGCCGATGATGCAATGAGAAGCGCAGCGACGCTCAGCGTGCGCGCGGAAAAATTTTGGAGTTGCATTGTACCCTCCGAGCTCCGATATCCAGTTGCGGATCAGCCGCAGCCAGGTTTTGAGTCAAGCCAGCTACCGCCACTGGCGTATTTCTCGTATCGCATGGCGCCATCGCCCTGGCCAAACAAAATGTAGGCACCTACGCCCTCTCCTTCGTAGCCGGTGTGCATCACTAAATCCAGGTGACCGTCACCGTCGAGGTCGGCGGCGGCCACCGGAAACTGGCCATAGATCAGGCTGGACGAATCGAAACTCTGTGCGGCTTGGAAGCGGCCGTCACCCTTGCCCAGAAGCAATGCGCTCGAGGTAGCAATATCGGGCCGCCCATCCCGGTTGAAATCGGAAACCACCAGACCGCCTGACGGACAGCAGGTGAGAGTGGCAGGCGCCAGGAAGACTGAAATCTCGACCGGCTCGCGGAATGAGCCGTCGCCCTGGCCCAGAAAAATCAAAATCCGATTGAATGAGGAACAATCAGTGGATGGGCACCCATTCGGGAGCACGGCCAAATCGCTCAGACCGTCCGCGTTAAAGTCGGCCACGTGAACGTCAACCACCCTCCATGCCGATACGGCACTGCCTTGGCGGAATGTTCCGTCACCCTGGCCTAGCAGAATTTCGAGAAAACCATTCCTGGCGAGCACCAAGTCCGGCTTCCCATCTGCGTCGAAGTCGCCGCTGGCCAATGGAACTCCGTCGGAGACACCCTCGATTCTTTGGCTCGGCAGGAAAGTGCTATCGCCGCGGCCGTAGCAAATCTCGGGGACCGGAGGTGCAGTCGACCATCGGGCGCTAGCGAGGTCTAACTTGCCGTCGCGATTGAAGTCGCCTGCTACGCCGAATTGGATCACGCAGCCGTCGGAGACAATCGGCGATGAGAAATCTCCCCCGCCCGTATTGAGCAGAACGGTTGTGTCCTGCGGACCTCGAGTGGTCCGCGCCCCCGAAAAAACGATGTCCGGCCGACTGTCTCCGTTTACGTCGAGAACGAATGGACTGGCTGCTTGCCCGATGCGGATTTCCTTACGCAAGAACTGCGGCTGAGCCTCCACGTACTGGGCGACAAGAACACAGGAGGCAGTGAACCGTAGAAGCAGAATCGGGACGCTCAGCATACCTTCCCCTTGCCTGACGCAACCCTACCGGACTTGCGCCAGCTCGACCGTGTGGCCAGTCTACTGCATCCAGGTCTTCTGTTCCATTGCGGGCGGCTTACAGTTCCTTACAAAAGCTGACAAGCGTTGGGGGACAATCACTTAAAGGATGCCGGGCGAATCGTGTCCCCGCCCGCGGTCAGAGCAGCTCACGCCATGAGATACTGGCCTTAATTTGGGATGAGGCAACAATCCACAGCCCGGTTTTACAGGTTCGCCGATTACGAGCTGGACTCTGCCAAGCGGCTGCTGCTGCGAAGGGGCGAACGCATCAAGCTGACACCGAAGGCTTTTGATGTGCTCGCCGTATTGGTGCAGCACTATGGCGCCACGGTGAGCAAGGAGGGGTTGTTTCAAGCCGTCTGGCCGGGTACGACGGTCGAGGAAATCAGCCTGACGCGAAACATCTCCGTTCTCCGCAAGATGTTAGGCGAGAAGCCGGATGACCACAGTTATATCGTTACAATGCCTGGAACCGGATATCAGTTTGTGGCCCCGGTAGAATGCGCGGACGAGGTAGACGAGGTACAGGCTAGACCGGGCGCGAGCGTGGCCCGATACTGGCCAGTGGTCGTCCCGGCATTGTTGGCGGTTACCGGACTGGCGCTGTGGCTTTCGTGGCCACAGCCTTCGGCGGTTTGGCGGATCAGCCCTCTCACCACCTACCCGGGGTTGGAACGGAGTCCTGCCTTGTCGCCGGACGGCAACCACGTCGCGTTCACGTGGGATGGCGAGAAGCAGGACAATACCGATATTTACATCAAGCCGCTCCATTCGGAACCTCTCCGGCGATTGACGAGCGATCCTGCTGAGGAGATCAGTCCGGTATGGTCGCCTGATGGGCGGACGATCGCGTTCTTCCGGCGGCTGAAGGATGATCGGATGGAGGTGGTGCTGATCCCGGCAGAAGGTGGCGCCGAACGTAGACTGGCGCAAACCAACGCCACATTTATGGCGGGGCCTTCGCTGGCATGGTCACCAGACGGACTGTGGCTCGCCATACCCGACCGCAATCCTGGGGACAAGACCCCTGGACTGTTTTTGCTTTCGGCCGTATCCCGCGGAGCCACGCCCGAGAGGCGGAAGCTGAGTTCGGCGGAGTCGCCTTATGACGACCAGTCACTAGCCTTCTCGCCTGATGGGCGCACCTTGGCATTCAGTCGAGTTTGCAGTGGCGCTGTGCGCGAGATCTATGTTTTGCCGTTGTCGCGCGACAATCGTGCCACGGGTCCAGCGCGGCGTCTCACTCATGACGGCGGCTTGGCCGAGAGTCCGGTCTGGAGTCGCGACGGGAAGCGCATCCTGTATGTGTTTTCGGCTGCCGTAGGGGACGCTCCCCGAGAAATCCGAATAATAGGCGTGTCCGGCGGGGGAAGCGCTGAACGAGTTCCGCTGCCGGAGGATGGGATCTCAGGTTTGAGCCTGGGCCGCCACCTGGTGTATGCGCGCTCGACTGAGGACACTAACATCTGGCGCGCCGAGATTCCACGCGGGGGAACGGCGTCGGGAGCTGTACAACGTCTAATAGCTTCTACGCGGCGGGACAGCGAGGCTCGCTACTCTACCGATGGACGCAAGATTGCCTTTGGATCGAACCGTTCCGGCAGTTCCGAAATCTGGGTGGCGGAGGCCGACGGCTCGAATCCGGTACAACTGACATCAATCGGGGGACCGTATGTGGGAGTCATAAACTGGTCACCCGATGGGCGCTGGCTGGTGTTTCTCTCTCACATGGAGGGGCACGCCGATGTCTATCGCATTCCTGTCTCCGGCGGCACAGCCCAGCGTCTCACAACCGATCCGGCCGACGACGGCTCCCCTAGATACTCCTGGGATGGACAATGGATCTACTTCTCCTCCTGGCGCTCCGGACAAAGCGAGATCTGGAAGATGCCAGCCGAAGGCGGCCGTGCGGTTCAAATCACCCACGTAGGAGGAGCCTACATGCAAGTGGAATCTCCGGACCGCAAGACTATCTACTATTGCCACATTAATAGTGAGAAGGGGGTCTGGAGAGTGCCGGTTGAGAGTGGAAAAGCTGAGCACGTTGCTGGTCCGTTGCGCCCGGGCCTATGTGGACTCGATGTCACAAGAGAAGGAATCTACTATACAGGTGCGCCCGATTCGAACGGCCGGCACTCGATCCGGTTCCACAGTTTAAGGACAGGGGATACTCGTACAATTGTGAGCTCGGATCGCCGATTGGCCTCGATCAGCGTTTCGCCTGACGAACGATTCGTTATCTTCTCGCAATCCGATCAGTCCGGCAGCGACCTGATGCTGATTGAGAATTTTGTTCCACGCTGAAGATCGGCATGCCATCCCTCTAGCGTTTCCTAGCCTACCCCAGTTAGGATTCGAACCTGAAGACGAGTCGATGGAATCAACGAGATGGAATTTGGCTCCCCATCGTGGACGCGTTTCGAACTTGGCGGTCGGCCCACCGGCGGCGATCAGAGCACGCTACTTTCAGATCAGAGACCTACATGCTGCGCGTTGTCATCCCGGCCTCCAAGAGAATCCGATTACTTCTCGACGGGCGGGTTAATTCCTGTTCGAAGGCTTCCGCGGAATTGGGACTCGCATCACACCGAACTGCCTCCTTGTCCGTTGGCCTGTCGTACAATAACGTCCAAGTTGACGCAGGATGAACGACAGACGATCGAAGTGACCTCCGCAAGGTTCTCTCCAGCGGGCCATTCAAGGCTTCCGAGCGGATGGGCCGTTTTCTTCGCTCCACCGTAGAACATACGCTTGGCGAAGATCCGGGGCCGCTAAAGGAATACCTCATTGGCGTGCGCGTATTCGACCCAGCGAGGACTTCGACCCTCGCCAGGACACGATCGTTCGTGTCGAGGCGCGCAGGTTGCGTGCAAAGTTGAAGGAGTACTACGAAGTGGATGGACGGGGCGATCCCGTCGTGATCAATTTCCCGGACCGTGGATATGTCCTCACCTTCCGCTTTCAGCAACGGATGTCTTCGCGCCGTTGGCCGATCAATCGACGCACACTACTGGCCGGCGCAGGAGTGTGCCTGGCCGCCATCACAGCCGTACTGCTGCTGTGGACCCGCCCCAGCGCCAAGCCTCCCTCGATCGTTGTGTTGCCATTCCTCAACCTGAGTCCGGACCCGGCCAACGAGTACATCAGCGACGGGTTCACCGAAGAGATCACGAACGCGCTTGCCGCCATACGAGAATTGCGCGTGGTAGCGCGGACTTCCGCCTTCCGTTTCAAAAACCACTCCGAGGACGTGCGGGCAATCGGGGAGCGGGTCAAGGCAGAGTGGGCGCTCGAAGGCAGTGTCCGAAAGGACGGCGACAAGCTCCGCGTGGTCGCTCAGTTGGTAGACACCGGTACGCGTGCGCACATCTGGTCACATGCATACGACGCAGACGTTGCCGGGCTGTTCGACGTCCAGGAGCGGATTGCGTCGGAAATACGCCGCGCGCTCAGGCTCCGGCTGCCCCGCGGACCGGGAACTGGCGCGGTCGAGGCGGGTAAAGCCGGAGGCCTACGAAGCATACCTGAAAGGCCGGTACTTCTGGTATCGCTTCACCCCGGAGGCGCTACACAAGAGCATCTTCTATCTAAACCAAGCCGTCGAGATCGATCCGGCCTACGTGGCGGCTTATGCAGCCTTAGCGGACACTTATTCGCTGCTACCGCAGCTCGAACTGGAACCGCCCGGGGAGTTCCTCGACAAATGCAAATCGGCGGCCGAACCGGGCCATCACACTCCGCTGGACGGCGGTGCATGACCGTTCATCCGCAGCACATCGGCCGAAAACAATGCCGTCGCCCCCGCCAGAAACTGCTCGCGACTCAGTCCCTTCGCGGTGAAGCTTTGACACAGTTCCCCGACGGTCTTCTTGCCATCGCAACTGCTGGCGAGCATGCCCATCCATGGAGGGGCTTCCAGCTCCACCGCGAAGGGATGCTTCTTCACAAAGGTGTAGCTCTGGGCTTTCAGCGCACCTTCGCGAAGCGCGTGCCGGACCAGCAATTCCCAGTCTGAGGTTGGCTCCGCAACTGTTGCCAATAGAAGCTCCTCAAAGCCGGGCTCACGAATGAAAGTTTCCCAGTCGAGAAGCCACTCCATTTCCGCAAGCCCGGTCAATGGGCCGAAGTCGCGGCGAGTGAAGAACACCGGACGTTCAGTTGCCCGCTTCTGAATCAGAAGATGCGCCAACACAACCTGGCGTGCATCGAGTTTGCGGTAGAAGGCGTCCCACTCATGCGCCTTCCAAAGTCCTTCGCCCTCACCGATGATCTGCTGTGTGGCGTACTCAACCGGCGAAAACTTCTGAGTCACCAGGAGAGCGACGTCGCACTCACTGGCGGCCGCCCCAAGCCACTGGCGGATGCGGTCCTCAAAGTCGCCACTCTCGCGGTCGGTCCCCAGAACAAGCGCGAACACGCGGCCGCCGGGCGCCAAAAACGGTGCAACCTCCGAGACAAAACGATGGATGATAGCTTCGCCGTCTTCGCCACCAACCGAGAAGATGAGGTTCTTCTTCAGCGGCGGCTCAAACGGCAGGTTCGCCGTGATGCGATCGAACTGCATTCCGGCCACTGGTGCGAACATGTCGCCCTGCAGGAATGTCAGATTCTCGATGCCATTCAGTGCACGGTTGAAGCTGGCGAACTGAACCGCGCGATCCGTGATGTCGATGCCATAGACATCTTCGGCGCAGCGCGATCCCAAAAGCGCACCCAGTCCCGATCCCGTCCCCATGTCGAGAAATTTGCGGCACGGCCTCATGGAAATTCGCGAAGCGTAGTCCCAGCAAACGCGCTCCACTCCGCTCATGACGTAGTCGCCTTCCTGGTAGACATTGGCGCCCGGGCGCGCACCGCGGTCCGACGCCACCCAGAAACCCATCGGCGGCATCAGGAGTACCGGACACTGCCAGCCGGTCCTGCACCGTTCCAGCAGACCCAGATCCTTGAGCGCATCGAGAAAGCTCTCAGGCAGTTTCGCACTCAGCTCCTGCCCCGTGAACGGTTGTCCTTCAATGAGCAGGCGCGCCAGCAGCACCGCCGTAGCGGGATGCGAATAGTGACGACGGATGTGCTCGCCTTGCACCCCAACGCTATAGAGAAACGTGTAGAGTCCGGGAATCTGGAAGTGGGCGCGCAGAAATGTATCGGTGAAGTCTGCCTCGCGGAGAAAGTTGCGCACGGTTTCAAAGGCCGCACCTGGCCCCATGCGGAGTGGGAAGTTGTGCCGCGACATGCTCCTATATTGAACCTCGCTCGCGAACCGGGCGCAATCTGGTACGTTAGTGACGAATGAAACGATTGCAGCCAGTCATTTGGATGAAGGGGACTTTTCTCAACGCGCAGTATCTGCAAAGCCAGGACCGCTTTCTCGACAACACGCTGCAATTCCAGATGTCCGCGTTGAGTTCGTACCCGTGGGGCTTTCGGGAAATGAGGCTCGACCAGGAAGCGCTGGCCGCAGGCCAGATTGCCCTGACACGCGCTTCCGGGATCTTTCCCGATGGTCTGTTATTTGAGATACCCGAATCCGATCAGGGGCCGCCAATGCGCCCTATCGCCGATTACTTTGAGAAAGACCAGACGAGCTGCGACGTCTACCTGGCGATACCGGCCTACCGCGAACAGGGCCTGAACGTCGCGATGGCCGCGCGCAGCAGCGACACGCGGTTTGTGGCCGACGTCCTCATGCTCCGCGATGAGAATACCGGCCTGAACGAGAAACCGATCCAGGTGGCCCGCAAGAACTTTCGCTTCCTCTTTGAAGGCGAGAATCTGAAGGGCTATTCCTTTCTGCGCGTGGCCCGCGTGAGCAAGACTTCGGCCGGCACTTTGCAGTTTGACGCCAAGTTTCTGCCGGCGCTCCTCTCCATGGAGTCGAGCGACTATCTGATGGTGATCGCGAGGCGCCTCGTGGAGATCCTCTCCGCCAAGAGCAGCATTCTCGCCGGCTTGCGCAGGCAGAAGAATCTGACGCTGGCCGATTTCGGCTCGTCCGACATTGCCAATTTCTGGCTGTTGTATACCATCAATTCGCACTTCCCGCTGTTTCAACACCTGTTTGAAACCAAGCGGGGGCATCCGCACGAGCTGTTTGAAACGATGCTTTCCCTAGCGGGATCGCTCACCACCTTCTCTCCCACTGTGCATCCGCGCGATCTGCCCAAGTACTTGCATGACGACCTCGAGCCGCCGTTCACCGACCTGGACGAGAAGCTGCGCAATCTACTGGAAACCGTTGTTCCGAGCAACTTCATCTCGCTGCCGTTGAAGCTCGTACAGCCCCACATTTACGCCACCGCGCTGGCCGACGATAAGTATTTCCGCGACACACGGATGTACCTGGCCATTAATGCGGACATGAACGAAGGCGAGTTGATCGCCAAGGTGCCTTCGCTTGTGAAGGTGTGCTCGGCCAATCATATTGAACACCTCGTGCGGCAGGCGCTGCCGGGCGTGTTGCTGACGCACAATCCGCGCCCGCCGAGCGCCATTCCGGTGAAGCTGAATCATCAGTACTTCAGCCTCAACATGAGCGGCGTCTATTGGGAAGCGGTGCTCCGCGCTCGCAATCTCGCGGCGTATGTGCCGGGCGATTTCCCGGCTCCGCAGATGGAACTGATCATTCTGTTGCCTGAGTAATGCATGATCGACGAGACCCTCAACGCGTACGAACTGTTGCGTCAGCAAATCGTCGCGCTGGCCCAGACGGTGGATGAGGAGTCGATCGCGGTGCAACCACGCGGGTTGCCCAACCACGTGGCCTGGACGCTTGGCCACCTCATCGTGAGTTGCCAGGCAATGGGCGAGGAGTTGGGCATACCGCACTGGCTGGATGATCGCTGGGATCCCCTGTTTGGTCAAGGGACGCAACCGGTGCCGAAGAGGACCGCTTATCCCCCAAAAGAATTCCTCCTCCAGGCATACGACGACGCGGCCGGCCGGGTGGTCGATCGCATCCGTAAACTGGGACTGCGAGGCATGCGGGCATCGCTGCCGGACGAGAACTACCGTGCCGTTCTGCCCACGGTGGGGCATGCGGTGATCTCGGTTCTTGTCGGACACACTGCGTTTCATTTGGGTCAACTCTCGGCCTGGAAGCGGGCATTGGAGAAGTAGCGCGCCTGGACATGCCTCGCAACGCCAATGCACGCGAGAGCGCGTTTTGGTAAGATCGCAAATCCATGTTGATCCTTGCTGCAGTACTCGCCATCTTCGTCTACGGGATGATCGCCGCCATGCTCGGCACGATCCTGCCCGAACTCTCGAAACGCTTTTCCCTCACGCCGAAACAAAACGGCAGCATCGCCATGGCACAGGCCGTGGGACTGATGATCGGCTCCTTCTTCGTGGGACCACTCACCGACATTCAGGGCAAGAAGATCGGTCTTCTACTCGGGTTGGGCCTCATCTTCATCGCGCTCTTCGGATTGCGGACGGTGAAAGGATTCACCCCTATCGCCGCGATGATGTTGACCCTCGGCACCGGCGGCGGTGCGATCGTCACGGCCGCCAACACGCTCCCTCCCTTCATCAAAATGGAGTCGCTGACAACCGCGGGTGTCTACAATCTGTTGAACCTCTTTTTCGGGCTCGGCGGCCTGGTGACGCCGCTGATTGCGGCCAAGCTGTTCCAGAACAACGCCAACCGGTTGCTGCTGTTCGCGGGCTCGCTGGTGGGCATCACGTTTCTCGATCACGCCATTACGGAAATGCCCAGCGCTGCCGGCCAGGTGTCGTTCCAGTTCGGCGACGCGGTGGGACTGCTCAGCCAGGTGCCGCTAATCATGCTCGCGCTGGTGCTGTTCGTCTACGTGGCAGCGGAAGTGGGCGTGTGGAACTGGCTCGTGCGGCACCTCATCGCTCAAGGCGTAAGTGAAGCCAAAGCGTTGACCATCCTCTCTCTCGGCTTCGCTCTCGGCTTGCTCATCGGCCGCGTCGTTGTCTCGCAGGTGTTAACCGGCGTCGCTCCCGAACAAGTCCTGCTCGGCTCGTCGGTGTTGATGGCAATCACCACCTTCATGATGCTCCAGACCGGCAATCCGTCAACGGCGTGGGTGCTGGTTTTCCTCGCCGGTGTGGCGATGGCTCCGGTGTTCCCCACCGCGCTCGCAATCGTCAACGCGAAGTTCCCGCAGATGGCCGCCACTGCAACGGGTATTGCGGTGACCGCCGGATGGTTCGGACTCGTCATCAGCTCACCCATCATTGGCGGCATTGCCGGCGACGATCCGAAGGGACTGAAGAAGGCGCTTCTGGTTCTGCCGGTTTGCTCCGTGGTGATGCTGCTGCTCAGCCTGGCGCTGTAAGTTATGCCGAACCGCCGGGATTTTCTCAGAGCCGCATTGGGCGCTGCCTCCTTGCCATCATTGATAGGCGCCAAGCAGCCGCCCAACGTGTTGTTCCTGTCAGTGGATGACATGAACGACTGGGTGGGTTGCCTCGGAGGCTATCCCGGCGTTCGCACTCCGAACATTGATGCGCTGGCGCGGCGCGGTGTGCTGTTCTCCAACGCGCACTGCGCTGCGCCGCTGTGCAACCCATCGCGAACTGCGCTGCTCACCGGCATGCGGCCCTCCACCACTGGCGTGTACGGCAACGATCAATGGTGGAAGCCCGCGCTACCCAAGGCTGTCACGTTGCCGATGCATTTCCGCGCCAATGGCTATCACGTCGCGGGCATGGGCAAAGTGTTCCATCATGTGGCCGGGTTCAATCCGCCCGATCAATGGGACGAATTTCACTGGCAGGTTTTTGATGACCCGTGGTACCGCCGGCTGGAATGGTATCCGTGGGTGAAGAAGATACCGAACCCGGAAGGTCATCCGTTCAACGGCTTGACGAATTTTCAAGGTGAGTTCGATTGGGGCGTGCTGCCGAAGCCAGCGAGCGAATACGGCGACTACAAGGCCGTGGAATGGGGCGCGGAGTTCCTGAAACGCGAACAGAAGAAACCGTTTTTTCTCGCGGTGGGGCTGTGGCATCCGCACATCCCGATGTTCGCACCCAAGGAATACTTCGACATGTATCCCGATCCGCGGCTTCCGGAGGTTCCGGAGAACGACCTCGACGACGTCCCCGCGGAAGGCAAGCGGATGGCTGCGTTCCGCCGCAGCGAGCATACGCGCATTCTCAAGGAAGGCAAGTGGAAGGATGCGGTGCGCGCCTATCTGGCAAGCATCAGTTTCGCCGATGCGCTGGTCGGCCGCATGATCAAAGCGCTCGATGCCAGCCCGCATGCCGGCAACACGATCGTAGTGTTGTGGTCCGACAACGGGTGGCACTTGGGCGAGAAGCAGCACTGGCACAAGTCAACGCTGTGGGAGCGGTCGACGCACGTGCCGCTCATCATGGCAGGACCCGGCATGGCTGCCGCCGGCACCGCCCGCAAGCAGCCGGTAAGCCTGCTGGACATCTATCCGACACTCGTGGAGTTGTGCGGATTGCCTCCGCGCAAGGAATTGGAAGGCGAGAGCCTGGTTCCGCTTTTGAAGAATCCGAAGGCGAAGCACAAGCCGGTGGTCTCCACGTTCGAGCCGGACAATCATGCCGTGCGCGAGGAACGCTGGCGCTACATACGCTACAAGGACGGCACCGAGGAGTTGTACGATCGCTTCGCGGATCCGAACGAGTACCGCAACATCGCCGCCGATCCGAAACATGCGGCGGTGAAGCGCGAGCTGGCGAAGTACATGCCGGCGTCCAGCGTCAAGCCGGTGCCGGAGCGCGACGCCTACAACTTCGATTTCGCCACGCACACCTGGACGAAGAAGTAACTACTCTTCCCGAAGCGCGACCAGCGGATCGACTTTCGATGCCCGCTGCGCCGGCCATCGATAGAGTCAGTTCGTACGCCGTCCATGCCGCCGCTTTTCTCCCACCGTCATGACAGATGACGAACGCTGTCCGCTCCGCCAGTTTCTGCCCCGGAGCCTCGCATTCCGGTCGTTCGAACAGCCCCGCCTGCGCCGCCGGGGTTTCGATCGCGAGAAGAAAATCTGCTCGCCGCAACCTGCCGTAAACAGCGGTGACACAGGGGTCCACATAATTTCTTCGAGAAAAGTGTCCCTCTTTGCTCGCCAGTTACGCGTTACCAGTTGAAGGCAGATGAACAGGGCAACCAAGTTCAGAAGGCCGAAAGAATCTCGCAGGGAGGGCCACCTATAGAAACTTCGCATCGTCCGATTCCAAGAGAGAGAAAACAGAGAGCATAAACGCCGCGCCGGCTTTGATCAAGCCTGAGTGCGGCGTTTGTGTTTTTCGCGATAGGCTTGTGATGACATGCCGATTGGATTGATTGGAACAGGCCTGCTGGGGTCGGCGATGGCAGCGCGGTTTCTGGCGCGGGGAATGCCCGTGGTGGCCTGGGATTGCGATCCGGGGGCGCTGGCGGAAGTCCGTGATCTGGGTGCAATCGCGGCCAAATCAGCCGATGAAGTGGCAAGTCGAACACCAGTTCTTGTGCTCAGTCTGCCCCATTCGGGCATCAGTGCGCTGGTTCTGGAGGAGATCGGGCAGCACCTCTTATCGCGGGCGCTTGTGATCGACACTACCACGGGACGCCCCGAAGAAATGGCGGCATTCGCGAAGCGGCTGGCCGCGCGTGGTGTGCTCTATGTGGACGCGACCGTCGGCGGCAACAGCACCCAGGTGCTCGCCGGCGAAGTGATCGCGCTGGTAGGCGGCGAAGCGAATGCGTTCCAGCAGGCGCGTTCGGTGTTGGACACCTTCGCCCGCCGCGTCTTTCATCTGGGACAGGCCGGCGCCGGCGCGCGGATGAAACTCGTGTTGAACCTCGCCCTTGGGTTGAACCGGGCGGTGATGGCCGAGGCGCTGCGTTTCGCCGCGGCAAGCGGCTGCGATCCGGCGCTCGCGCTGGAGATCCTGAAAGAAGGTCCGGCCTATTCGCGTGTCATGGACATCAAGGGCGAGCGAATGCTCCGCCGCCACTATCCTGCCGAAGCTCGCTTGTCGCAGCATTTGAAAGATGTGCGGCTGATACTCGAAGAAGGCGAACGGTTGGGCGCACCGCTGCCGCTCAGCGCCGTTCACAGAGAGTTGTTGGAGGCGGCGGAGGCGCTGGGTTTTGGGCATTCCGACAACAGTGCCGTGCTGGAAGCTTATTACGGAAAAACAAAATGAAGATTACACGCATTGTCGATACGGTTGTTCCTATCCGCTCCGAGATCCGGAATGCCTATATCAGCTTCTCGGAGATGACCGCCTCGGCGGTAGCGGTTCACACGGACGCGAAGTGCGACGGCAAGCCCCTGGTGGGATATGGATTCAATTCCAATGGCCGTTATTCGCAGAGCGGCATTCTTCGGGACCGTATGATTCCGCGCTTGATGGCGGCCGATGATGTGTCGCTGTGCGACGAAGCCGGCATGCTCGATCCATCGCGGTGCTGGCGGGTCATGATGTCGAATGAAAAGCCCGGCGGGCACGGCGAACGTTCTGTCGCTGTTGGCGTGCTGGATATGGCCATCTGGGACGCGGTGGCGAAGGCGGAAGGCAAGCCCCTCTACCGCTTGTTGGCGGACCGCTACAACGAAGGCCGGTACCAGGAAGAGGTGTATGTCTACGCAGCCGGTGGTTACTACTATCCGGGCAAGGAGATCGAAGGCCTCCTGGAGGAAATGCGGCGGTATCTCGACCTCGGCTATTCCACCGTGAAGATCAAGATCGGTGGAGCGCCGCTGCATGAAGATCAACGGCGCATTGAAGCGGTGCTCAGGATTTTGGGGCCGGGCCAGGATCTGGCGGTGGATGCCAATGGGCGGTTCGATCATGCCACCGCGCTCGAGTATGCGGAGGCTCTCAACGACTACTCGCTGAAGTGGTACGAAGAACCTTGCGAACCGCTCGACTACGAGATTCACGCTGATGTCGCGCAGGCATCCAGGAATCCCATCGCCACCGGCGAGAACATCTTCTCGGTGCCCGATGCACTCAACCTGATCCGTTACGCCAGGCTTGTGCCGGAGCGCGATTTCCTCCAGTTCGACCCGGCCTTGAGCTACGGCGTGGTGGAGTATTTGCGCATACTGGAAATGTTGCGCGCGCACGGCTGGTCCCCGCGGCGGTGCATTCCGCATGGCGGCCATCAAATGGCGTTGCACGTCGCCTCCGGACTTGGGCTGCATGGCAACGAATCGTATCCGGGCGTGTTTCAACCGTTTGGCGGATTCGCCGACGGTATGCCGGTCCACAACAGCAGAGTGAGGTTGCCGGACGCCCCGGGGATCGGGATTGAGCAAAAACAGAACTTGTACGAAGTGTTTCGGGAGCTGTGATGACTATCAAAATCCTGGTTTCGCGTCATTCGGCCTTCTATAGTCCTCTGATTGCGACCATCGCCGGCGGGTTTCTGAAACAGGAGGGGTTGGACGCAACCTACGGCGTTTTGCAGCCAGGGCAGACTTCGCGCGAGATGCTTCGGGCGGGGGAAGCTCACGTCATTCAATCGGCGGTATCGTCGTCGTGGCTGGCGATGGAAAAGGGCGAGACGGACCTTCCCGTCCACTTCGCGCAGATCAACTGCCGCGACGGCTTCAAACTGGTGTGCCGGCGGTTGCATGACTTCGCGTGGCCGGACCTGCACCACAACGTGCTGCTCGCCGATCACGGCACCCAGCCGATGGCTATGCTTCGCTACGCCTGTCATATAAACGGAGTGAACCGGGAACTGGTCAGGATCGAGAACGCCGGATCGCCGGAAGAGATGACCGCGGCCTATCTCGCCGGCAGAGGGGATTATGTGCATTTGCAGGGCCCGGCCGCGGATCAGTTGGAGGTGAAGGGCAAGGGGTTCGAATTGGCGAAGGTTGGCGCGGCGATGCCGGAGGTGGCGTTCTCCAGTCTGACCGCGCTTCCCGGATTCCCGTCGTCCGAAATGGGACAGGCATTCCTGCGGGCCTACCGGGCGGCTCGTGAATGGGTGCAGACTGCGTCTTATAAAAAAGTGAGGGAGGTGGAGATGCCCTATTTCCCCGGATACGCGGAATGGGCTTTGGAAGGTGCGATCTTCTCTTATCAACGGCTCGGTTGTTGGAAGGGCGGAATCGAGATCACACGTGAATTGTACGAGCAGGCCCTGGAGGTGTTCCTGTTCAACGGACTCATCACCCGCAGGCACAGCTATGAGGATGTCGTCAGGAATCCGTGAGTCTACCAGGTGCCCATCTTGAGCACCAGGCCGGTGCTGAACTGAATACCATTGGAGTAGTTCACGCCGTCGAGCGGGCGAATCCACGAATGGCGAAAGCGCACGTCCGCGATCCGTAACGAAAAAGCGCTGTTGAGCTTCCAGTCGACACCGCCGCCCGCAGCAACCGCGAAACCGTTCGTCTCTTCTCCCCGGACATAGAGGTCGCGGTATTTCGCGATGTCGGGCGAGGTGCGCATTTTCTCCGGGAGAGCATTCCACTTCCCGGGATAGAAAAGCTCCTCGGTCATTTTGTGCCCTCCGGCCAGGAGATTCAGGTGAGTCGTCAGCCGCCGTCCCGCACGGAATGTATACTGTGGGCCGAGCAGGTAGGTCATCGAATCGCCGGTGAGATCGACCCGCAGCCCCTGCAGTTTGCAGCCGCCTGCCTCGCCCACTAACTGCCAGGCGTACGACAGGCGAAAGGCGGCTGATGCTCCTCCCCCGTAGCAGGTTGCGCCGGTGCCCGGCAGGAATTCGGGAAGAAAGTCGAGAGTGAACTCAAAGGGTGCCACACCGGGAGGAGGCTCCGTCAAAACTACCTCCGCGGCAGGCTGGGCGCGTCCGCTCAGATAGGAGTCAGCCACGAAGATGCCCGGTCGCGTGTCACGCCGCCACGGAACTTCGCCGCGCATCAGATTTGCCATTGATTTTGTGGGACCGAGTCCACCACGCGCCAAAAGCCGGATCCACGAGTTTGTGGTCCAGCCCTCCACCCGCTTGACGAAGTACTTGTCGAGGGCGTCCTCGGCAATCATCCAACCCAAACCGGCAAAGGGGGTTATCACCAGATCCACCAACCCCTGCTGTGGAAACGTCCGTTGGATCTTGCCGAGGGAAGCCTCGCTGAACGGGCCGAGTTCGAATTGAGTGCTATAGAGAAAGGAGAAAGCGGTGGCCCGAAGGCGGCCTTTCCAATACTCACGGCTCTTGCCGAACTCCGCATTTCTGTATCGATGGTCGTTGTTCACGAATATCTGCCCCGCAACGGCACCCATCATGGGATGCCCGACGTAGTTGACGTAGAATGGATCGCCGTCTGCCCATCCATGCAGGCTGCGGATTGAGGAGGAATACCCGGGCCAGAACGAGCCTCGCATTCCACGTCTGGTGCCGGGCTCGGTGAGCAGGCGGAATCCGTGTTCCACCGATAGAAAGTTAACCGATTGAAGAATCAGCCCATTCCAATCGACACCCTCCTTCCGTTCGGCGGTTTGTGGCGCAGGGGCGATGACGGGATTTGCACCGCCGGACGGGTCGGAATGCGCCGGGTCCGAAGCGGCCAGTAAACAGGGGAAAAGGAGGCAAAGGAAAAAGCCCGGAAAGCGGATCTTCATAGGCCAGGTCTTGTACATATGATGGAGCGCGCACGACAATTGTTTCCACTTTGTTGCGCAAAAGATTACGCAATCCGTCTGCCCAATTAGGGTAGTCCCCTGAACCTGGAGTGACGATAGAAAGACATGGCTTTGGATAGAGTACTCACCCAGGAGGAGATCGACAGCGTTTTTCGCAACCTGCGGGATAATGCATCGGATGAAGACCCTGCAAAGAAGGCCATACCCTATGATTTCCGGCGGCCGGACCGGATTGCGAAGGACCAGCTCAGGGCGATTCACCTGCTGCATGAATCCTTCGCGCGCAGTTTGAGTTCGAGCTTGTCGGCGTATCTGCGGAACTATGCTCTGGTAAACCTTGTTTCGGTGGAGCAGTTGAGTTTCATGGAATTCTCGCAGTGTCTCCCGGCGCCCACTGTGCTGGTGAGCCTCGGCATGCGGCCGTTCGATGGCAGCGCGGTGTTGGAGCTGAATCCGTCGCTGGTCTTTCCCATCCTGGAGATGCTTCTCGGCGGAACCGGAAAGAGCGCCCTTCGCCCGGACCGCGAGGTTACGGAGATTGAGCAGAGCATCCTCGAGAGTATTTTCAGAATTGTTCTGCACGACCTCAGAGACGCATGGTCCTCGGTTTCGGCCATGAACTTTACCATCGAATCGTTCAAGACGGAATCGCAATTGCTGCAGGTGCTGGCGCCGAACGAAGCGGTGGTGGCGGTAAGCCTCGAAGTTCGCATCGGGGAGAGTTCCGGGATGATGAACATCGGGATGCCCTCCATCATCATCAAAATGCTCCGGCAGAAGTTCGACCAGCAATGGTCGATGCGGAAATCGGAGTCGACGATGGATGAGCAGGAGCGGCTTCTGAAGTTGGTGAAGCGATCCAGCATTTTTGTGGATGCCCGCCTTCGCGGACCAACTCTACAGGTCTCGGACCTTATGAAGCTCGAGACCGGAGATGTGCTCAGCTTCGACTACGGCCTCGACAAACCGATCGACCTGATGCTGAATGGGAATCTCAAATTCCATGGCTATCCGGCAACCACGGGGCGCAAGAAGGCGTTCGAGATCAACGAGACACTACGCTGAGGTCTAGGCGGCTTGGGGAATCTGTTGGTGGTCGTCTTCCCCACTGACAATCGGGCGCGTCGGGTCGATGCGGGTAAACAGGAAAGCGCTGATGAGGAGCATGGTGCCCATCAATGGCAGAGGAGCATTGTAGTTGTTGTTGTAAGCCGAAACGATGTAGCCAAAGGAGAGTCCGGTGAGGAACGAGCCGCACTGTCCGGCCATGTTCATCGATCCGCTGACCGCGCCGGCGTATTTGCCGCCGACGTCCAGGCAGACGGCCCAGGCGACAGGGAGCATGCAGTCCATGAAGCCGTAGCCCAGCGATAGAAAGACCACGGTGAGCAGTTTGCTTTCGGTCTGCGATGTGAGCAGCATCATCGTGCCGGAGAGAGCCAGACCAAGGCAGCCAACGAGGCGGCGGCCGATCTTGAGGCCTTTGTGCCGCACCAGGATGTCGCTGACGGTGCCGCCCACAATGTTGCCGGTGGCGCCACAGAGGAACGGCGCGGTGGAGGCCCAGGCCATTTCGTTTTCCGTAAAGCCGCGGCCCTTTTGCAGGTAAGTGTGGAGCCAGGAAAGGTAGAAGTAGCTACCCCAGCAATAGGTGTGGTACATGGCCAGGATCTTCCAGTAATTACTGTTGCGAAGCACCTCGCCCCAGGGCATTCCGTGGTGAGATCTTGCTGCGCCGCCGCCGATCTCCTGAATTTCCTTCGTTGTGACGCCCGGCTTTTCGGCGGGCGAATTGCGATACCACCAATACCAGACGAGGCACCAGATAAGGCCCATCACGCCAAACACGTAGAAGGACATTCGCCAGCCGAAGTTCTGTTGGATAGGCACAACGAGCAGCGGGGAGAGTGCGCCGCCAAAGCGGCTGGCCATCCAGACGATACCGGTGGCGCGGGCGCGCTCGCGAGCCGGGAACCATCGTGAGATGGCCGAGGCGCTGCCGGGGTAGGCGCCGGCTTCACCGGCCCCGAAGCAGAAGCGGACGAAGAGCAGGACAAAGAAATTGGAAACTGCTCCGGTGAGCGAAGTGAAGATTGACCACCAGAGAACGATGCGAGTGAGGACGTTGCGGGCGCCGGTGCGGTCCGCCATTGCGCCGCTGGGGATTTCAAAGATCGCGTATGAGAGGGTGAAGGCGCTGACGACATAGCCCCAATGTCTGGGGTCGAGGCCAAGCTCGCTTTGCATACGCGGACCCGCGACGGAGATGCAGACACGGTCGATATAAGTGATGATCGACAGGAGGAAGAGGAGCGCGAGGACGCGCACGCGATACTTCATGGTTCATCACATGATGACACAAGTGGGTTGAGCAGGTCGGATTAGCGCTCATCCGCGCGCCTGGAAGTAGCGCGCGACGGCTTCAGCAATGCGGCCTTCGGCTTGTTCCAGCATTACGCCTTCGCCGAAGTGGTTGGCGGTGAAGATGCAAATCACAACCCGGTTGCCGGGGGCCAACTCGAGCACTCCCACGTCGTTGGCGATGTAGGGGAGGAAGTCGCCGGTCTTGTGGGGAATGCCGATACCGGAGAGGTAACGTGGCAGGCGGGTACGGTAGATCTGGCCGCGAAGGATGGAGAGCATCATCTTTGACGCCGCTTCATCCACGAGAGTGCCGCGTTCCATCCTCTCCAGCAGAGTGCCGATGTCGCGCGGCGAAGACAGACCGTACGGAGTCTTGGCGGCGCGGTGGAATTTTTCAGCGCTGCCGGCGGCGCGGAGGCCGTCGAACCAGACCTTGCTGGCCGCAGGAGCGACGGTTTGCTTGAGGCCGAGGGCGGCCATGCGGCGGGTAGTGGCTTCTGGTCCTCCTGTCATGCGGTACAGCACGTCGGTGGCGGTGTTGTCGCTCACAATGATCATGAGGGTGAGTAGATCTTTGACTGTGTATGTGCCCCCCGTGTCCAGAGAGCGCATCACTCCAGTGCCGGGGCGGATATCGGCCGCGGCGAGGGTGTAGCGGTCGTCGCGCTTGAGCTTGCCCTCGCGGATTTGAAAGAAGACTTCCGCCATCAGCGGGATTTTGATGACGCTCATGGTGTCCAGTTGGCGGCCGGCGTTGATGTCGATCTCCTCGCCGGTTTCGATGCTCTTGACATAGATACCCCAGGTGGCGTTCACCGAGCGGGTGATTCGTTCGATGTTGCTGCGGAGAGCATCGAGCGGTTGGGGTTGCGCCGGGGCGGCAGTGAGGAGCGCGAGCAACAGAAAGTGCATAAATAAGTTTACTTGACTCCACGTGGCCAGGCGCAAACAATTTGAGGAGGAGGTTTTCACAACCCATGACAAAGGGAGCGATGCTGATTTTGTTGATCGGATTGGGCATGCCTGCCTTCTGCGACGACGATGACGATAGCAACCGGGCCGCGTGCCAGGATCTTCCCAGCCACGCCGCGCTGCGATCAGCGCTGTCGACGGTGGTGACCGTCGGCGGAAACGGTGGATTGGCATTCCACATGTGGGCCACGGTGGTGAATCGTGACGGAGTGGTGTGTGCAGTCGTCTTCACCGGGTCGAACCGGGGCGCGCAGTGGCCGGGCAGCCGGGTCATCTCAGCGCAAAAAGCGAACACGGCGAACGCGTTCAGCCTGCCCGCGTTTGCGCTCTCGACAGCGAACCTGCACGCGGCGACGCAGCCGGGAGGCAGCCTCTTCGGCTTGCAGCACAGCAATCCCGTCAACACGGAGGCCGCCTATGGAGGTAACGCATCCAACTACGGACAACCCAACGATCCGCTCACCGGAGACAAGATTGGCGGAGTGAACGTGTTCGGTGGCGGCTTGGCCTTATACCGGCCCAACGGGACACTGGTGGGGGCGGTAGGCGTGAGCGGCGATACGTCGTGCACGGATCACATCGTCGCCTGGAAGGTGCGCCACCGGCTGAACCTCGACAGTGTTCCGGGGGGCGTTGGCGCGGGAAACACGGACAACATCATCCACGATTACGCGCCCAACATAAATGGGAATCCGGTCAGCTCCAGCGCCGGTGGTTTCGGGCATCCCACCTGCGGCGCAGGTGCGCCTGCCACGGCGATCGCGAACAATCTGCCGTTGACCCATCCCGTTGGTCCGGCACAATAAGAGTTTGGTGCGGATGGGGAGACTTGAACTCCCACGCCTTTCGGCGCTGGAACCTAAATCCAGTGCGTCTGCCAATTCCGCCACATCCGCATTCTGTGTGGCAATGTCTTGATGATAACATCGTCATTCACTCCGAGCGCAGCACTTCGGATGCATCGACGTGAGCGGCTCGCAGCGCGGGCGCCAGCGCCGCCGACAGTACGGTGACCACGGTCACGATGACACCTGCTACGAGTCCTTTCGGATCCAGGGGACGTCCGTGCATCATAGTTGCGCCTGTGTACGTGTATATCGCCACGAATGCCGCCACCCCGATGGGCACGCCTGCAAGACAGATCGCGGCGCCCTCGCGAATCACAAGAGAGGCGATGTGGCGCGGCGACGCTCCCACAGCCATCCGGACTCCAAATTCGGGCAGCCGGCGCTGCGTGGAATGAGACATTGCGCCGTAGAGCCCGCCCCCGGCGAGCAGCAAGGCAACGATGGCAAGGAGGCCACCCAATACGGTTGGGAGCCAATCCAAATACAACGCTTGCTTCATCAACGTCCTCAGAGTCATGGATTGATACACGCGCAGATCACCGTCCTGCCCCGTGGCTTTCGCGATTTCCTTGAGCACCTGCGCCGGATCTGTTTTCGTGGCGGCGATGAAGATCGTTTCTCCCCACTGCATGCGCGAGGCCGGCAAGTAGAGCGCAGGCGCGACAGCCTCGTAGAGTGACGAGATCCGCCCATCCACGGCGATACCGGTGACCTGATACAGATTGTCCCGAATTCTGACCGATTTGCCGATCGCGTCCTGCATAGGCCAGAATCGGGCAGCGGCTTCGGCGTTGATGATCATCGCTGGGGCGTTGCCGGCGTGGTCGGCATCGGTGAATGCACGGCCGCGCAGCATTCGCGCACCAGTCAACTCAAAGAAGCGGGGTCCCACCAGATTGAAATACACACGCGGCGGCGGTGCGCCGGGACTCATGCCCTCGGGGATGGCCGAAAGCGTGGCGCCGGACCCGGTTCCCACCAATCCGAAGTGGCGGGCAAAGGTGACCGACTCCACTCCGGCGACGGCCTGAATTCGTCGCGCTGCTTCCGAGTAGATGATGGGTTCGGACTTTCCAGCGGCCTGCTTGTGCGCCCAAACCAGGGCCAGCGGGCGCGTGGAATCGTAGCCCGGATAGATGTTGCCGGCCTCCCGTAGCGACTGAGAGGCAACCACTGCCCCGGCAACCACAACTACACTCAGTGCCACCTGCGCGGCCACAAAGATCTGACTGGACCTGGAATGGCGGCTACGGCCGGCCACGCGCGCGCCGGAAAGGGCGTCCAATAGCGAAACGCGCAACGAGTAGGCAAGCGGCGCAAAACCGAAAATCAGGAGCGTGAGCAATGCGGCAGCGGCAGTGAATCCGAGGAGCCGAACGTCCAAGCGCAAATCAAACGACACCGGGATGGTGGTGGGCGGCGCCAGCAACGGTGCAAGCAACATGAGCCACCTGCCGAGCAGCAGCCCAGCAACCGAGCCCGCCACCGCCAGGACAGCGCTTTCGGAAAAAAACTGCCCTAATAGTGCGGAGCGGCGGGCGCCCATCGCCAGGCGGACACCGATTTCGCGGCGCCGTTCTTCGGCGTGAACCAACAGTGCGGCGGCTACGTTGGCGCAAGCCACGAACAGCACCAGCGCGACGATGGCGAGGACGATCAGGCCAGGCCGCACACGGTCGCGAATCTGTTTGGCCAGCGACGCGGCGAGCAGCCGGCGACCCTTGGCGACTTTCGAATCGGCGGATTCAATGCGGTTCGACAGAACATCGAGTTGGGACTGTGCTTGTTCCACGGTGGAGGCCGGCCGCAGCCGCGCGAGCAATTCGAACTGGCCGCTGCCCCGCTCAAAATCGCGCGGGGCGTAGCGCTTCCAACTACCGGCCGGAATCCAGATATGACGGGTGCCGCTTGGCTCGACGCCGCGGAACTGAGGACTCAGCACCGCCGCTACGCGATACAACCTTCCACTGAGATCCATCGTCAAGCCGATGATATCGGAGCGCGCCCCCATTCTCTCCTGCCAGAACCAGTGAGCTACGGCAATGGGTGGAGTCGAGTCGCTGGCGTAGTTGTGGCCCTTGCCCGGCAACTGCCCTATCACCGGACGGACTCCGAGCATGTCGAAATAGTTCTCCGCGACGACTGTCACCAGGAGGGGCAACACCTCGTCGCCCGTGCGCCACAATCCGCCACGGCGCATGCTGGCTGTGACGGAGCTGAAGGCATCGGTCTGTTTCGTGACTTCCTCATAGTCCGGCCAGTCGAGTATGGCGCTGCCGCTATCTTTGAACCAACCGTTGACGTGTACGAGGCTGTACGGGTTGCGAACATCTGGCGGACGCAGGTAGAGCGCGTCGACGAGGCTGAAGACCGCGGTATTTAGACCGATTCCAGCCGCCAGGGAAAACACGGCAACGAGTGTGAGTGACGGGCGGCGGGCCAGAGTCCGGACTGCAATCCGAAATGTGGAAAACATTTGGGGGCTCCGAACATGATCATAGCTGAGCACGCAAGGGCTGCGCGGGATAGGTCCTCAGGAGATTGGCTAGGTCGAGGACGGCGCAGTGCATCGATGCGTCGAGACGTTCGAGCTGGGCGCGGAGGATCTGGTGGGCGGCGAGCGCTGGGATGGCTACGATGAGCGAAATGACGAAGGGGACGAGCGCCTCAGCAAAGGCCGGTTCGCAGCAGGATGGAGCAGCGGCAACCACCTTGAGGCCGTTGCGAAGGCCTTCCAGTGTGGCCAGAGTCCCGAATGCGGGCGCGGTTTGTGCGATGGTGCGCAGGGTGTCGATGCGCGCAGCCAATTGCCGGTGGATTTGTCGCGCGGCGATTGGCAACCGCGGAGAGGTGGGCTTTAGATCGCCGCGAAGGCGCATCAGGACGATCCAGGCGGGCAGCCAGAACGGCGAAAGCAGCGACATGAAGAGGAGAAAGGTCAATAGGTCATTCACTATTGGGATTGGACACCGGCGCCGCGTGGATGGTTCCGTGATACAAGAGTAGGGATGCTGACACGCAGGTTCGTCTCGTGCTGGATGATTGGCTCCGCCGTCCTGATGGCGGCGGACTGGGCTCAGTTTCGCGGACCGAACGCCTCAGGCGTATCGGATGATAAAGCGGTACCGGTGGAGTTCGGGCCGAACAAGAACGTTGTCTGGAAGACGGCGCTGCCGCCGGGACACTCGTCGCCGTCGGTGGCGGGGAATCGGATCTACGTCACGGCGGTGGAAAGCGAAAAGCTCTTCACGATCGCGATGGATCGGGCCAGTGGGCGGATTCTGTGGAGAAGGGAAGCCCCGCGTCCGCGGAAGCAGGTGATCGAGCGGCCGGCGAACGGGCCGGTGTCGGCTACTCCGGCCACCGATGGGAAGAACGTCTACAGCTTCTTTCAGGACTTCGGCTTGATTGCCTATGGCCCCGATGGGAACGAGTTGTGGCGAATGGCGCTTGGACCGTTCAACAACCCGTTTGGCCATGGGGCTTCGCCGATTCTCGATGGCGACACTTTGTACATGACCTGCGATCAGGACGCGGGCGCCTTTCTGCTGGCGTTGGACAAAATGAGCGGCAAGGTGCGGTGGCGGACCGAGCGGCCGTTTGCGCAGCGCGGGTATGCGACGCCGGTGCTCTACCGCTCAGCGAAGATGGGGTTGCAACTGGTGGTGGCGGGGTCGTACCGGATCTCGGGGTATGACGCAAAGACGGGGAAGGAGGTGTGGTGGGTGCGGCGGCTCCCGTGGCAGGTGAAGCCGACTCCGGCGATTGCGGGGGACGTGGTGTACTTTGTCACCTTCTCGGCCGAGAGCGATCCGGGCGAGCAGGAGAATGTTCCGCCGTTTCCGGAGGCGCTCGCCCAGTGGGATAAGAACAAAGATGGGAAGCTGTCGAAAGACGAAATAGTGGATCCGCGGGCCAAGGCGCGGTTTGAGGAGTACCTCGACTTGGATGACACGGGCTTTTTGGAAGCGCGCGACTGGGAGCAGTTTCGCGAGCGGCGTTTAGGGGAAAGCGGATTGCGCGCGGTGCAGTTGGGCGGTACGGGAGATCTGACGGATACGGCAGTAATTTGGAAAAATGCGAAGTCGCTTCCCAATGTTCCGTCGCCGCTGGTCTATCGCGATGTGCTGTACACGTTGAAGGAAGGCGGGGTGTTCACTTCCTACAATCCTAAGACCGGGGAGGTGTTAAAGCAAGGCCGGTTGCAGGGAGCGCTTGGGGCGTATTACGCGTCGCCCGTGGCGGCGAATGGGAAGATCTACGTGGTGAGCGAGGAGGGAAAAGCGGCCGTGATTCAGGCTGGGCCGCAGTGGCAGGTGGAACGTGTTCATGATATGGACGATGGGGTGAAGGGGACTCCTGCGCTTGTGGATGGCCGGATGTATCTGCGGACCACTAATACGCTGTATTGCTTCGGAGAGTGATCATCCCCGGTAATCCCAGGCGCGGCAAATCCGTCGTCAGAGATGGGATCGGAGGATGCGGATGCTCAAGACACTTCTGGTTGGATTCAGCCTGACCGCAATCGGGCAGGGGCAGACACTGCCCGCGCAGGCGCAGGCGCTGCTGGATCAGGCAATACGGGCGACGCCGGCGCGGTATCAATTCGCGTTGGAGCACGGCGCGCAGATTCTGCCCACTACCGACGGGAGGAGTTTCTACACGGTATGGCTGCCCCCGGCGGCGGAGGCGGGGAAGACGCCGATAGTCGCCTCGCTGCACGGGAGCACCAGTTGGGCGTTCGATGAGGTGATGTTGTGGTACGAACAGGCGGTAGCGGCAGGGGTTGGCGTAGTGGCGCTGCAGTGGTGGTTTGGCAGCGGCGAGGGAAACGATGCCTACTACACACCGGCTGAGTTGCATCGGGAATTGAGCGCGGCTCTGAAGGCGCAGGGAAACGCGCCAGGGACGGTGGCGTTGCACGGGTTCAGCCGCGGGTCGGCGAATTCGTATGCGGTGGCGGCGCAGGACCGGGCTTCGGGGGACCGGTTCTACTCCACCATCATTTCGAACTCGGGCCGGGCGAATGGCAACTTCCCGCCAAACGTCGAGATCGCCAGCGGCAAGTTCGGCTACAACGTGTTCTCGGGACTGTACTGGACAATCTTCTGTGGCGGCAAGGACCCGAATCCGGAGAGCGAGTGCGCCGCCATGCAGCAGACCGCGCAGTGGGTGGGCCGCTATGGGGGTGTGGTGGATCTGATGATCGAAGATGCCAACGCGCCGCATGGAGGATTTCACATGACACCGGCGCACGTGAAAGCGGCATTGGACGCGTTTTTGCGGATCGTGGAGGAGAGAGAGGGCGCACTGCCGGCCGGCGCCGGCTTCCAGGTGGAGCGCGACGCCGGGTTTGAGATTCGCGGGGCGAGCATACCGAATGTGGGTCTGATGGGCGACGAGGTGTGGCTGGTGGTGGGGACGAGGCAGGGGTCGAGGCTGTACCGTTCGGCGGACGGGTCGCAGGCGTCGCTGAGTGAGCCGGTGGCCGGTTTGCAGGAGGCCTTCCAGGGGACCGGGTATGCTCCCGCGGAAGTGGTGCCGCGAGTATTGACGGATGGCCGGAGGGCGTTGTTTGTGCTGGGACTTGGGGCGCCGGGGTCGAGCAGGGCGACAGTATTCCGGTTGGTGGAATCGGAGGGGGGACGGTTTGTGCGCGAGCCGCCGGATCCGGTGTTTACCGACGAGCCGTATGTCGGAGTCCCGGACTTGGCCGATGCTGGGAACGGGGCGATGTATCTGGTGTATGTGGCGCTGAGCGGGACGCCGAAAAACAGCCAGGTGGCGGTGTCGGAGGACGGGGGTGCGAGCTTTCACAAACTGGCGGCGAATCCTTTTGGAGACATCGCGGTGCCGAATCCGCGGGCGCAGGACATCAATGTCGATCCGGCGATGCTGAAGCTGTCGCGCGGAGGCTACCTGGCGGTCGCGATGCGGGCGGCGAAGTTGTATCTGTTCACGGGCACAGACGGGCGGACAGTGGTCCCGCTGTCGGAAGAGCCGGTTGAACCAGGGACGCTTTCGCCGGGCGCGACAGGGCTCTTTGACCCTACGTTAGTTGAGTTGGCGGACGGACGGGTGTACCTCTACGCAACCGCGGGCAGCGCGCCGGACGGGTCCGATTCGCGGGTGGTGCGGGCACGGGTTATCCTACCGGAAACGTCCCAGTAAGTGCCTTTATTCGCCTGCCTTGTATATGTAGGCGATGTTCGATTTGTAAATGAGCAGATTCGGGCCGTCTTCGCGGTTCACCTTGAGGCACGTTTTGTCGTACCACTCGATGGTCCCGTGAATTTCTTCGCCGCCCTTGAGAACAAACACCATAGGTGTTTTGGACTGCATCTGCTTCACGTAGTAAAAATTCTCGGCGTTGGTCTGATCGGGAGGGACCGGCTTCTTTTGCGCCGCACTGGAGGGTGGACGGTTTTTGTCCATCTTGTCCTTCAAATCATTCAACGGGGGCCGGATGAGCCGGCGAGTTCCTGTTTCCATTTCGGGTTTACCTCCGACAGGTGGGGTACACTTCTCGACCGGACACACTCCCCGTTAGGGACGCGGCCGGACTTGCAGACACATTATGGTTCAGTGATACCACAGTGGAGGCGGGGAGGCAAGGGCTGGTTTGGGAACGAATCAAAAAGAATCACCGCGGAGAGGAGGCCGAGGGTGGGATGACGCGACTTGAGGCAATTGACACACCAATCGCGCGCGATCCGGCACCGCGGGGCCGCCGGAGAGCGTCCTACGGTTTCCCGCGCAAGTGCAGGGCCAAGTGGATTAGCTGCCTTTGATCTTCCAATTCCCGTCAGCGCCCTTTTCGCGGCGAGCATCGTGACAGGGCTTGCAGGTGCCGGTGACATTCTTGAAGGCCGCCATGGCTTCGTCCGCATGGCCGGTTTTGAGGGCTTTGGCTACGGCCCCCGATGCTCTCGCGCCATCCGTGGCCGTGGTGGCAGCCTCCTTCACCTTACGAGTCTTCCATGTGCAGACCGTTCTTGGCACGCTAAGGGCCAAAACGGGACGAGGGAGGAAAGGTCTCTAAGAAGGGAAAAGCGGGCGCAACATTTGGGTGAAAGGGGTGAGTGCGCCCGCCGTCGTAACGGGGATTTGATGATATAGGCGAGAGGTGTCACTTCCAGGTTACGGAGGGGTAGAAGTATTTCTTGTGTTTTTAATAGTCGTGACAACGACAAGATTCGGGGTTGACGAAAAGGCGAAAATGCCGTATTCTTAATTGGCGAATAAAAAGCGAATCACTTGGAGCGCTTATGCCGAGAACTTCCCCCACTTTGCATTCCACGCTCATCGGCACTGCCGGATGGGCTTACCCGCATTGGAACCGTACCGTTTATCCGCGTCCACACCCGCCGGGATTTCATCCGGTCGGGTATCTGTCGCGGTATCTGGAGGCCGTGGAGATCAACACATCGTTCTACAGCCCGCTGCGGCCGGAGTTGCCGCGTTTGTGGGTGCAGCAGGTAAAGGAGAACGACAGGTTCCGATTCACGGCGAAGGTGCCGAGGGCGTTTACCCACGAGCGCAGCTACGATAACTCCTTGATCGAATTGACCCACGAGGGGTTTCGGCCACTAGTGGACGCAGGGCGGTTGGGATGTCTGCTCTTGCAGTTTCCGTGGTCCTTCCGCTTCACGCCGGAGAACCGCGAATACTTCATCAAACTGCGGCGGCTCTTTCATGCCTACCCGCTGGTGGCGGAGATGCGGCACAGCAGTTGGATGAGCGATGAGGCGCTGGGAACCTTCATGGACTACCATGTCGGTTTCGCCAATATCGACCAGCCGCAGTACGTGAAATCCATGCCCCCGACGGCGTTTCTGACGTCGTCAATCGGATACGTGCGGTTGCATGGGCGTTCCCGGCCGAAGGATGGTGTGTCGCCGCTGGTGGGCATGCGCGTGACTGGCGAGCAGGGGGCCGGATATGATTATCTGTATTCCGCGGTCGAACTGGCCGAGTGGAAACAGCGTATAGACCGGCTGCGCTCGTTCTCGCCGGAGGTATACGTGATCGCGAACAATGATGGCGGCGGCAAGTCGGTGGTGAATGCGCTCCAGTTGCGGGCATTAGTGGAGAACCGCGACCCGGCGGCGCCGCCGGAACTGCTACGCCATTACGGACCGGAACTACGCGGCTATACAGAACCGCCGCGGCAGGAATCTCTGTTTGAGACGGGTGGAAAGCCCAGGAGAGATGTGGCGGCTTGACATGCGGGAAACCGCTCTCGGGTCACGGTTCCGCAAGTGACTTGCTGGCGACGTGATGCGAAGCCGAGCCGCGCGCGTCAGACTCAGGGAGTGGTCTGCGCCTAAGATAGATTTCAGTGACCCGTCGCGGATTCCTGTTTGGAGCGAGCACGGCGGTGCTGGTTGGGGCCACGCCGCCGCCGATCGTGGTGCGTGTCCAGATGCTGCCGGATGCGGGAGCCAACGCGGGCAAGGGGCTAACCACAGCCGACCGGGAGCGGATGCGGTACCTGCAGCGAAAAGCGGAGGCGGAATTCGCGGTGAGCGGCATCCGCTTCGAGGTGCAGTACAGCGAAGGGGCGTTTCTGCGCAAGTTAGGATATTCCGAGTTGCCGGACAAGTTCCTGGTGGCAGGCCGGATCAATGTATTTGTGACGGACTCGCTCACCTACGATATGGATCATGACCGGACAGGCGGCGCGTCAATGGGACCGCGGCCGTCGCGTCCGAAGATGATAGGGAACCGGTTCTACCAGACGTATATCGGGCTGCGGGAGGCGAAGGAAACGACGCTGCCACACGAATACGCCCACCACTTCACGCTCGACACGCAGAACAAGCCATCGGCGCCTGGGAATTTCTGGGCGGACCCGCGCAACGATTATTGGCTCTGGCGCCAACGGCGCGGCGCGGTAATTGTTGGGTTTCGTGCCTGCGCGAAATCGCAGTGGGCGTCGACTTAGGCGGCTGTCGAAGTGGTGCGCAGCTTGCTCAATCCCCTCCTATAAAGTCTCTCCGTTCTAATTGTTTGTTTGTGATGCGAGGGATGGCGCGCGCCGACTGAGTAAGAATGACTCGCACTCCCGGAAAGAACTTCCCGAGGGGGAATGCCGTCTGCCCGCTCGCTTCACACTCCCCGAAGAACCGCGTCCAAAATCACTACGAAAGGGATTTCGATGATCAATACGCAACAGAGGGGTGAAAGGAATAGCCTCGCGGCATCCGCAGCCGCCACGCTGGGGCTGATGTGGCTTTGTACGACGACGGTTGAGGCACAGTTTTACAGACTGGACAAGCTGGTGTCCGATTTGCCCGGGACGGCAGTCGTGACCGATGCGGCATTGGTGAATCCGTGGGGCATGTCGTACAACCCAACGGGTCCGTTTTGGGTATCGAACGCGGGGACGAATACATCGACGCTGTATCGGGTGGACGCGTCCAGCGGCGCTGTGACGAAGGTTGGGCTGACGGTGGCGGTCCCGGCGCCATCGGGACAGTTGTTTAATCCGTCGGCTGACTTCGTCATCACGGCGGGCGGAGGCTCAGGCCCGGCTACGTTTCTATTCGCCGGCTTGGGCGGGTTGATTCTCGGATGGAATCCGGCTGTACCACCACCACCTACCTCGACTATGGCGGTGCCGGCGGCCGTAGGAACTGCGCCCGCAAGCTATACGGGACTGGCGATGGCAATGCGCGGGTCGGACCGCTTCTTGTATGCGGCGAATCCGGCAGCGGGGCGGATCGATGTATTCGACAAGAACTTCATGCCGGTGGCGCTGCCTGGAACGTTCACTGATCCTGGTCTGCCGGCGGGGAACCGCCCGTTCAACGTGGTGGCGCTTGGCGGCGTCCTGTATGTGACTTATATCGGGCCGGTGGGCGTGGTGAACGTGTTCGACAACAACGGAGTGTTTCTGCGCCGGTTCGCAACTGGAGGGGCACTGTTGAACCCGTGGGGTGTTGCGGCGGCGCCGGCCGGTTTCGGCAAGTTCAGCAACGCGATTCTGGTGGGCAATTTCAACTCGGGCGACCCTGCTACTGGAGCGGGGAACATCAGCGCGTACGAACCTGTGACGGGCAACTTCCTCGGCCGGATCGAGGATCCGGACGGGAATCCGATTGCGATCGACGGGCTGTGGGCGCTCCTGTTTGGCAATGGGCAGAGCGGCGGTGCGGAGGATGTGCTCTACTTCACGGCTGGTATTCAAAAGGAGACGCACGGATTGTTGGGCAGTCTGACGGCGTGCCGCGCCCCGCTAATTGAGAACGTGGCTGCATCGCCGGCGCAGTTGTGGCCGCCCAATCACAAGATGGTGCCGGTAACCATCAACTACAAGGTGACGGACAACTGCACTCCCGATCCGTCGTGCTCGTTGACGGTGTCGAGCAATCAGGGCGCCGGAGGGGGGAGCGGCAACACCTCTCCGGACTGGCTGGTGATCGATGCCCATCATGTGGAACTGCGCAGTGAGCGGGCCGGCAATGCGGATGGACCGCGAATCTACAGCATCGCGATTTCGTGCTCGGACCAGCAAGGGTTCACGACTAAGGCGACGGCGACTGTAACGGTGCCTCACGACCAAGGGAAAAACTGAGGCAAAGGACGCGAGGGACGGCAATGGCGCCGTCCCTTCCTGTTGGAATACCTGTCATGGCGAACTCGCTCTCAATCACTTACATTGGCGGTCCCACGGTATTGTTGGAATTCAATGGTATCCGCTTGCTCACCGATCCGGTTTTCGATTCCGGCGGAAGCGAGTACGAGAACGGGGTGGGGACGCTGCGGAAATTAACGGATCCGGCGATGGCGGTGGGAGACCTGGGCGCCATCGACTATGTCCTGCTGAGTCATGATCATCATGCGGACCATCTGGGCCATGCGGGACGCGCGGCTCTGGGACTGGCGAAGGCCGTCTTGACGACCGAAGACGGAGCGCAGCGGCTGGGAGGGCACAGCGTCGGCCTGAGACCTTGGCAATCGATGGATCTGCCTGGAGCGCACGGCGAGATGCTGCGCGTGGTGGCGGCGCCGGCGCGCCATGAGACTCCCGGACCGGTGATCGGGTTTGTGCTGTTCCCCGCGCAATCGGATCAGAAGGCGGTCTACGTTTCCGGTGACACGATCTGGTTTGAAGGCGTGGCGGAAGTGGCGCGGCGATTCCAGGTCCGCGCGGTGGTGTTGCATCTAGGCGCCGCGAGCTTTCCGGCTGTCGGTCCTGTTCCGGTTACGATGACCGCACGAGAGGGGGTGGAGGCGGCTCGGGCTTTTGCGCACGCCACCATCATTCCGGTGCATTTCGAGGGATGGGAGCACTTTCGGGAAGGGGCGGGTGATATCTGGAGGGAGTTCGCCGGGGCGGGGCTGGAGCATCGGCTGCGGTGGCCGGAACAGGGCAAAAAGATTCGGGTGGCGTGGGACTAGTCGCCGAGCAGCTTACCGTATGGTTCCAGGTCGCGGACATTGTCGCAGACGGCCTTAATGCCGGCGGTGATGGGGATACCGAGAATCAGGCCTGCGCCGCCCCAGAGCAGGCCCCAGAACATGAGCGCGATAGTGACGGCCAGCGGGTTAAGGTGAACGCGCGCGCCCACCAGTTTGGGATAGAGCAGATTGAGTGCGAGCAGATGAAGGAAAGCGACGGCGCTGCCAATGATGATGTAGAAACCGATCTTGTCGTAAAGCGGGAGTGCAGTGAAGAAGGGCGGGATCAAGGCGAGCGGGAGCCCGACATAAGGGATAAGGCTGAGGAAGGCGCTCACTGGACCCACAAGGAGAGGGAAGGGCAGGTTGGCCCACCAGAAGATGAGCGTGCTGAGCGCCGACAGGAGCAGACCTAAAATGAAGTTCCCGACGACGTAGGCCCGCGACATGTCGGCGATCCCTTCCCAACTCTTGCCGGCGATCATGCGGTCGGGGCCTTCGAACATCTGCAGAAAAGCGCGGCGCAGATGTTCGCTCAGGCTGAGCATGAAGAAGACGAGGAACGGGACGAACGAGGCCATCAGAAACACGTCGTAAAAGCCGCGGAAGTAGCCGAGCAGACGGTTGAGCAGCGGCTCGTTCTCCTGGCTGATGCGCACTTCCTGGACCGTTGGGACAGGCGGTTCGGCTGAGCGGCGCTTGGCTGTCGACTTCTGTTGCGGCGGTGGCGGCGGTTCTGCGAGGACCTGCGCAGCCTTGCCATCCACGCGCTGAAGGCGTTTGGGGACAAGAATGGACGAGAGGTTCTTCTCGGTGTTCTCGAGTTTGACGATGATGATGTCGGCCAGTTCGTTGATACGGTTGCTGTAGGTGGGCAGATTTGCCAGCAATCCGGAAGCTTGCGAGTAGAAAGCGAGTGCTCCGAAGTAGACCACCAGGAGTGCCAAAGAGCACGTCAGAAAGCTCGCCGGGCCCCGGGGGAAACGCAATCGCATGAAGAGCTTCACCAGCGGATCGAGGATGAATGCGAGGATCACCGCGATGGAGATGGTGATGAAGAACAGACGGCCGAAGTACAACAGCCCGATCACCGCCGCGAGTCCAAGGAGCGCCCCGGTAGGGCTCTTGGGCTTGCGACTGACAAAACTGGGAGTAAGTAGTTCCACGAAACCGCCCGGATGGAAACCGCCGTTATCCGCTACTCTACCACGCGGGGCCATATAATGAGAACGTCGGAGTTATCGAATTCGTGCAGGAAAAAACACGTAGCGTGGGGAAGCGTATCCTTGGCCTTGACGTGGGGATGCGGCGCATTGGACTGGCGCTGAGCGACCGGTTGGGGATAACCGCGCAAGGGATTCCGACCATGGTGCGGGACAACTTCCGCTCGGATTTGGCGAGGCTGACACGGCTGGCCGGGGAGAACGACGTCGATTTGATTGTGGCGGGCTATCCGTTGCACATGAGCGGCGACGAAAGCCGGCAGGGAGCGATTGTGCGAGAGTTCGCCGGGAAACTGGAAGAACGCAGTGGGATTCCCGTACGTCTTTGGGATGAGCGGTTCACAACAGTGGTGGCGAACCGCGTGTTGAAGGAAAGCGGAATAAGCCAACAAAAACGGGGCAAGGCGGTGGACAGGCTGTCGGCGGTGTTGATTCTGCAGAGCTACCTGGACGCGATGCCGCGGCAGGGCGGACGGGAGGACGGAACCGATTGGCCCGCAAACGAAAACGAAAGCTGATTGCACGCCTGATGCTGCTTGCGGTGTTGGCGGCAGGGGCGCTAGGGGTATCGGCTTGGTGGCTGGTACAGGGCGATGCCGCACTGCGAGAGGAAGCTTACGTCGACATCCCGCCGGGCGCTAGCAGCAGGCAGATTGCCCAGATGCTTGCGGAGGCGGGCGTGGTGCGATGGCCAATGGCGTTTCATGCCGTCCGCATCCTGCGGCCGAAGGCGAAGCTGCAAGCAGGCGAGTACCGCTTTTTTCAGCCTGCCAACGCGTGGACTGTTTTTGACCGCATCTCGCGCGGCGATATCTTTTTCTACGAAGTAACTATCCCCGAGGGCAGCAACATTTTCGATATCGGAGAAATTCTGGAGCAGCGTGAGATTCTGGCCGCGAAGGAATTCGTGGAGGTGGCGCGCGACCCGGCCCCGATCCGGGACCTGTCCCCGCAGGCGCCGAGTCTAGAGGGATATCTGTTCCCCGCCACCTACCGGCTGACCAAGCACACCACGGCCGCGCAATTCGCCCGCGACATGACTCAGCGCTTCCGCGTGGCGTGGAAGCAACTGCATCCCGACGAAGGCGTAGACATACATCGAATCGTCACAATGGGGTCGTTGATCGAGAAAGAGACCGGCGTGGGTGCGGAACGGGCCATGGTGGCATCGGTGTTTGAGAACCGGCTGGAGCGCGGCATGAAGCTCGATTGTGATCCCACGACGATCTACGCGGCGCTGCTGGACGGGCGCTACCGGGGGACGATTTACCGGTCCGATCTGGATAGCAAGCACCCCTACAACACCTACCAGCATGAAGGGCTGCCGCCCGGGCCGGTGGCGAATCCGGGGATGAAATCGCTGGAGGCCGCGCTGCGGCCGGCCCAGAGTGCGTTTCTGTACTTTGTCGCCAAGCCGGACAGAAGCGGCGGGCACGTGTTCACCACCAACGTGAACTCGCACAACAAGGCAGTAGGAGAATACCGGCGTGGCCAGCAAAAGGGAAAAGCTCCGGTTGCGGCTCCAGCAGGAACTCGAAACCGAAAGACGAACGGGGACTGAGCTGGTGTTGATCGGCGAGGCTCTGGCGGCGTCGCTGAGAGCGGGGCTGGAGCCGGTGAGCACGCGCATGTGGCGCGATCTGATACGAGGAGCGGGAGTCGATTTGGCGCCAATAGTCGAAGGGGTGAGGCAGGAGGATTTTGCTGTCTTGGAGCGGACGCTTTTGGGGTTGGCGCAGGAGTACTGGCTGGCGGGCGAGAGCGGCGACAAGGCGAGGCAGCGGGAGTGCCGGCAACTGGTGATCGCGGCGAAGGATCATGCCAAGCTGGCGGCGCGCAATCCGAAGGTGGAGCAAGGCAAGCGCGGGCAGAAAGAGGAGATGGTCCTCTGGATGATGACGTGGCTGGAGAACCCTTCGATTTTTGAAATGTGGGTCGGGCTGCGCAAGCCGCGGCTTACTGGAGCTCGAGAGTCTCCACTTGGATGACGTCGCCGTCCAGGGTTCCTGTGATTTTGGCCTTGAGGTCTTTGTCCCGGGTGGAGGCTTTCAGCTTGGAGAGGGTCATAGCATTGCCTGCCTCATTGAGCTTGAGGAATTTTCCGTCAGAGAGGACGAGGCCGAAGCCCCCCTTGGCGCAGGCTAAGGCGCATTGGCGAGTATGGCTGGCGACATCCTTGCCGCGGCAAATGACGTCGACGACGGTGCCGGTGAAGGATTCGGCCCAAGCCGTGGAGAGCGAGAAACAGGTAAATCCCAGCAACAACTTCTTCATTGGAAGAAACCCCCAGTGGTTGATATGACTCTCATATTCTAGCGCTGCCGGATCTAAGATTTTCGTCCCCCTGGCCGAAAACGAAATAGGGCTTGCCAGTCGGCGTCGGCGTGTTTATACTGGCTGTTTTCCGGGTCTTTTTCCGGGAAACGGAAAACTGGGAGCCTGGAGGGCGCCGAAGCGCGCCTGTGAGGAAGAAGCGAAGGATGCCACGACCAGACGATTTCGATCCGGTTACCACTCGCAGAGAGGCTGCGATGTTCTACGGCCTGTTCCTGAGAGGGCACTCCGCCGATGCCATCCGCCGCGACATCGACATTCCGAAAGAGACGTTGCGGAAATGGAAGACGCACTACCGGCGGGACGCCGCCCTGCGCGAGAGTCTGCAGCGGGTGTACCAATATCGCAAACAAGTGCTCGCGATTTTCGATGAACTGGTGACGAATGAGCGGCATCGGGTTCGCGTGCAGTAAGCGCCGCTTATTTCGATCCCACAGCCACGATGTGCCCCCGCGTGTGGAAGAACAGGACCCCTTCCGATACCGCCGGGCTGCCCATCGTGATCTCCCCCATGCGGTTGACGGCGAGCTGTTCGAACTTCGGTCCGGCGCGTATCACATAGACTTCGCCTTCCTCGCTGGAGAAGTAGAGTTTGCCGCCGGCTGCCACGGGGGATGCGGAGAAGCCCGTGGTACCCGAGCCGAGGCGTTGTTCATACTTGCGCTCGCCGGTCCGCGCGTCGTAGACCTTGAGAACGCCGCGGTCTGAGCAACTGTAGAGCAGGTCGCCGTCGATCAGTGGAGTCTGCATGTAAGCGCCGTTGCGCGGCTCGCTCCACGCAATGCCCGCGCTCGTGCGCTTGTCGGCGGTGACGGAGATGTCGCCGGTGGCGTCGGGCCTGATGGCGTAAAGCGGGGCCCACCCGCCGTGTGCGTTGGTGACATAGATGAGACCGTGGGCGCTGACCGGAGTGGGCACAGGCACGTCGCCCTCGGACTTCAGCCGCCACAGCTCCTTGCCAGTGGCGTAATCGAAACCGGCAATGTGCGGCCAGCCGTTGGTGACGATCTGAGTACGCCCTGAGGCTTCAATAACGGCGGGAGTGGCCCAACTGCGAGAGGACAGCGCGGCGCGTTCGGTGCGCCAGATCTGCGCTCCGGTCTTCAACGAGAGCAGCGTCAGGAAGGCGCCTTGCTTTACGTCCGCCTGGATGACGACGGTGTCTTTGTAGATGACCGGCGAACTGGCGAAGCCCCACTGAAGATCGGGTTCGGGGCCGGCATCGAGGAGACCGAAATCCTTTTTCCAAATGAGCTTTCCATCGAGGTCGTAGCAGTAGAGTCCTTCGGAGCCGAACAGAGCGAGCAGGTAGCGGCCATCGGTAGCGGCGGTCGTGTTGGCGTGCGTGGCCTTTGTGTGACGCTTGGCCTTGGGGACGCCTTTGTAGGCAGTACGCTGCCAGAGGATTCTCCCGGTCCGTTTGTCCAGACAGTAGATCTCCCAGGATTGCTCGTCGGAGTCGTCGGCCGAGGCGCCGGAGCCGTAGAGGCCAACCTTGAGTGGCGCCGAGCCCTTGGAAGAAACGGCGGTGGTGACAAACAGCTTGCCGCCCCAGACGATGGCGCTCGAGTGACTGAGGCCGGGGATCGGCGTCTTCCACAGGACGTTCTGAAGGGGGCCGTGGGATGGATCGGCGTTCCAGGTGACGGGGACCGCGGAAGCGCCGAGCCCGTCCGCTTTGTGGCCCCGGAAGGCAGGCCAGTTGGCGTCGGCGGCGTAGCAGGAGCAGGCGAGGAGTGCGGCGAGAAGGCGCATAGGACTAGTATGTCTCGATTTTGCGCGGCGCCGCCGAAGTGTTTGCGCGGCCGCCGAATGGCGCCACGAGACTCTCGTTGCCTTGGGCGTCGATGGCCTTGACGCCAAACAGGTAGTTGTCAATGTCGACGCCGGGGAGCACGAACTCCGTTACCTTGCCGGTGAACACCTCGTGCTCCCAATACGGTGCCGTGGTGGAGCGGTAGACAACGGAGTAGCCGAGGAGGTCGGGGGCAGGCTCGGGGTCCTTCCAGCGGAGGCGCGCATCGTAACCTTGGCCTCGGGAGAGTCCCATGGCGGCATCCGGTGTTCTTGGTGCAAGTGCGAGACTGGCGGCGGCGGCGAGCTTCAGCTTCGTCACGTTGGCGATGTAGGCGGGTGAGGCGTTGGCGAGGGTATCGGTGCCGGAGTGCTGGTG
>JACQZR010000186.1 GCA_016213775.1 Acidobacteriota bacterium | reverse complement strand
GGGTGACTCCTGGGAACGGGACTCACGAAGCGCGAACTTCGCTGTTCCTCTGTTCTAACGCAGAGTTCCCAGGGGTTTCCAGATGGCGGTCCGCTCAGCCGTTCCGCCGGTCACGGATTCCTGTGCATAGTTCAGGTGACAAAGGCCATCCCGTGTTCCGGACGTACCGGACGCGTCCGGAAACTATGATCGCCGCAGAGGTCGCACAGTTCTTGTACGAGAGTAACCGGCGACTACTAACGCAGCAAAACTCCGCTGCGCACAGCGTATCCAATCTGACGTGGTTAATCTTGGAGCGCCGCTGGGCGGGTGTGCTGGAAGACAGTGCCGACGATATTAAGGACGATATCCGACGCTTGTTCGATGCCATACGCGGCCGCCTGCCAGCGCTCGTGGGCGAGAAGGCGGAGGACTTGTTCGAAGACTTATCTGATGGCCAGAAGAAGAGCTTGGTCGGCCGTATGCTGGGCCGCAATCTAGACATAAGTAAGCTGGGCCAGATGAAGACAACCGGCGAGTACCTTGCTTACGTTGATGAGGAGACCGTCGTTGAGATCTTCCGCAAGACACCAGCAATGTTTTTTGACGGCGGCGTCTGGACCATGGCCTACAGCGGGATTACCGATCTCCCCGAGATAGTGCTGCGAGATGCTCAGGACCGAATCCGGGCAAAGCACATGAACTGCCTGGAAGACTGCGCGGGATTCCTTCGATATGATGCCCCGGAAAGCCTGATCAGCCAGCGTGCAAGGGCGTCCGTGGACTTCTTGATGCTTGGATTGGGGTAGCAGGTGTTCATCAGCAAGGAGAACATCGATCACCTTACTTGGCAGGCATTTGAGCGCGCGGTGTCCCGCCTCCTGCTTCACCAGGGGTTCGAGGGCTTGCGAGTTGTCGGCCAAACGCGCGATGGCGGCGCAGACGTAATCGCGCACCTGGCCTCAAAGCGATGGCTGTTTCAGGTCAAACACTGGAAGGCTCGTGTCGGGCCAGACGTAATCGATCGGACTCTGGAGGCGATGAGGCTCTATCGTGCACAGGTCCCAGTCGTTGTCGCGCTCAACGGGTTCCAAGATGCAGTCCGCGAACAACAACGTGCTCTGCTGAGCGGTGGGATCCCACTTCAGCTATGGGACCGATCGATTCTGGTCGAGCGAGCCCAGCGGCTTGACGACGCGTATCCGTTGCCGCCGGGGCGCTTTGAAATCCGCGACTACCAAGAGGACGCGATACGCTCGCTGGTGCAGATCTATTCAGAGGGTCACATTCGCAAAGCGCTCGTGGTCATGGCGACGGGGCTGGGTAAGACGTTCGTCGCCGCGGAGGCAATTCGACGAATTAACGCCACATCACCGATTCGTTTGCTGCTCGTGCTGGCGCACTCTAACGAGCTCATCTATCAGCTTGAGCGATCTTTCTGGCCCTTTCTGAAGGCAAGCCAAACCACCGTGGTGTGGAACGGCTATGAGCGACCCGCTCAGAGCGAATTATCCAAGGCTGCGTGCGTGTTCGCCTGTCTCGACTCGGTTTTTGAGCACGTCAACCGAAATCAAGAATTGCCCTCATTTGAAATCGTGCTTGTCGATGAATGCCACCACGCCGGCGGCATGATGTACCAAAGAGTACTCGGGGAGCTCCGCGGGGGCCAAGCCAATGGTCCGTTTCTGGTCGGACTGACAGCAACGCCGTGGCGCCCAGACGAAGTTGATTTGCAAGCATACTTCGGCGAGCCCCTTGTATGTGTTGATTTGGTTTCAGGACTGAAGAGGGGATTCCTGACGAATGTTGACTATCGAATGTATACAGACAACATCAACTGGAAGGCGCTCACGGAACTGCATGGCCGAGCATTTTCACCCCGTGCGATCAACCGAACCCTTTTTATCACTCAGTGGGACGATGCCGTTGTCTATGAACTGAAGGCCGCGTGGAAAGAGCAGCCAAAGCCTCGCGCGATCGTCTTCTGCGGGACGATCGATCACGCCATAACTATGCGAGACAGGATCAATGCTCTCGGATTCTGTTCTGCAGCAGCAATCTACTCGCAGCCGGTTGCAGGCAAGGCGATGGCACCGTATGAGCGGAATAGGGTGTTGTCCGATTTTCACGATGGAACGATTGACGTAGTTTGCGCGGTGGACATATTCAACGAGGGCGTGGACGTGCCTGATGTGAACATTATTGTCTTCCAGCGGGTCACGCACAGTCGGCGGATCTTCATACAGCAACTCGGCCGCGGGCTTCGGCTCGCTCCTGGTAAGGAGAAGGTGATTGTCCTGGATTTCGTTTCGGACATTCGGCGCTTTGCCGCCGGCATCGAGCTAAAGGACAAGCTTGAGGGAGCCGGGGAAACCGGCCAGACTGGATCTATCCGGGTTCGGTTGCCCCATAAAGTGAGATTTCAACGGGTAGGGCACGAAGATCCGGAAGCAGAGTCCTTCTTGAGAGAGTGGCTGGAAGACGTCGCGGCTGTGGAAGCCGCGGGTGAGGATGCGGGTGTTCTTAAATTTCCACCGCCCTTGCCAGGGGGGCGCGAGTGAACGCATCTGCCGACTTGAGGAAGGCGTTAGATAGCCTGGAGCATTTCACAACGTTGGTTGGAAGCCAGGTCGACAGCACTGACCCTGAATTCGAGCGCCTACTCGATGGCTATCTGGATAATCGGCGATCGCTTGCGAGACAATTCAGCACCCTGGCACAACGATTCCTCCTACAAGGTGAAACCCTCCTCAATGCGACGCAGAAGCGAATCGAGCAGCGCATGCGCGATCTCTTCGCCGACAGGATTCCCGAGAGCTATTTGGTGCTGCGTGGCTACAAAGGAGTACACCCGATTCTCTTGGAGTACTTGGCCCAACACGTTGGAGAGCCGGTCCGCGCTTCGAAGCTCCGCGTGCTCACTGCAGACCAAACTCACACCGAACGTCGCGTTCGGGACCTGCGCGGCCTGGGCTTCCATGTGGAGTGGAAAAGGGTTGCTGGCGAGGACCAATACGTCTTGAACAGTCGCGAGCCGGATTTAGATGCCGCCGCTGGACTGCAAGTACATCGCAATATCAGCGCCGACAAGAAGCTTTCGTCGCAACAGAGAGTCACACTCCTGAGCAGCCTCGAACAACGGGGTTAATCGTCATGGACGCGCCCGCAATCCATATGCGCAGATAGCCCGCAGCTCGCATACTTCGCATCTCGGCTTCGTCGGGCTGCACACGAGAGCGGAGAAGTCGAGCATGCCATAGTTGTGCTCGGAAGCCTTCCGGGGCAATATGGACCATGCTAGAGACCACGCCTCCGGAGATCGCCGGAGATCGCGCTTGAGATTCACACCAGTGATTCTGCGGAATACACGCAGGATGTTTGCGTCCACAATAGGCAGTCGTTCGCCGAATGCAAAGCAGGAGACTGCGGTCGCGGCGTACATGCCAACGTGAGGCAACCGCAGAAGTTCTTGCAAAGTGAGTGGGACCCGTCCTTGGTGCCAAGCAACGAGCGCCAAAGCAATCTCCCGTAGCGCACGGGCACGCTGGTTTTGAAGACCGAGTGGTTGCAGGATCCGCTTCAACGTCCCCTCCCGTGCCCGGCTAAGCCGCGACGCATCAGGATATTTTGCCATCAGCGCCAACCACGGGCCCACAACGTCGTCGCCTTTGGTCTGTCGCAATAGCACCTCAGCGATGAGCAGCTCGAACGCACCGACCCCCGAGTCCCGCCAGGGGAACGACCGATACGTCTCCGACGAGAATTTTTGAAAATATGCTCGTAGTCGTGGTGACAGGGCGACAGAGGGGCAGAGTCGCTTGGATTCCGTTATGATTCGAAACTCACGCGGGCCGTCGGTCCTTATGCGGGGTTGTTTCGGCATTCTGGGATTCAGTGTTTGTCAGCGTCTTGCAGATCTGCTTCGCGAGAGCCCTGCCAAGGGGAGGCGGCACCGCATCGGAAACGAGCCTTATCTGGTCGGACAACGTGCCGTGGAGTTGGTACCACGGTGGAAAACCTTGAAGCAGCATCGCTTCAAGAACACTCAGCCGCCGCTTGCCTGTCGGGTGAACATGGACTTCACGATGACCGTATGCAACCGTCCAGCTAGGTTGGCTCCAGGACAGGACCCGGAACGGGCGGCCCTTGATATCACCCTCTTTGAGCGCGCCGTTGTGAAACTTCAATGACCGAGGAGTCATACACCAGTGATTCGGATGCACTGGAATATCATCCGGTGCCAGTCCGCGTGTGAAAAACACCGGTTCCGGCAGATCCCCTATAGCCTGTCGGACAGTCCGGACCTCGGATCGTCCGGTTGGAAAGCGGAAGGCGAGATCGGGATACCGCTTCCTGTTTAAACCAACGATGAACACGCGCTTCCGCTCTTGAGGAACGCCAAAGTGCTTGGCATCAAGCTCGCCCTCAAATATATTGAACCCTGCGGCTTCAAACAGCTCTTTGAAATAGAGGAACACCTCCTCGTGCTGCTTGTGGCGGAGACCCATGACGTTCTCGAAGAGGAAGAAATCGATCGCGAAAGTGTCATTCAGATCCTTGAGAATCGTCGCATAACTCAGTGGGAGACGGGCCCTCGGATCATTCGTTTTCTTGTGCACGTTGCTCAAGGAAAACGCCTGACAGGGTGGACCTCCGATCACTCCCACCGGCACCTTCGTTGCTCCGGTCTCCTTGAGCTTCTTGAGGATGAAGCCGGGAGGGATGTCGGAAAGGTCCCACTGAATGACGCGATTCTGGTGGTCCGGGAGAAGATTATCCCTGTGCGTGTCAACAGCGGCTTCCTCAACATCGATGGCGATGATCGGCTCAAATCCGGCTTCCATGAAGCCGAGGTCAAGTCCTCCGGAACCCGAAAAGAGACTCACTATGGGAATGCCACTGCTCGGGAATATCGGCCGATTGGATTTGCGACTTTGAATTGTGCTCGCCTCAAGCATCGAGAGGACCCCCTTCTTCGACATGCGGGAGCGCCGCCTCGCTCGAAGCAGGGTTGGTGTCGTCTACACTTTTTGGCAGCATGCCGACAAGCAATCTCGTACGCCCTCGAAGGCGTATTCTACCATTGCGTGGCCGTCTACTCCCCTTGCGTATCCGCCTGCCTGTGACTATTGAAGCCAAAGTTGCCGCTGGTCACCCCACATCACCTCGGCGGACAGCTTGCGGAGAGTATGCTCACGCATTAGGGGAATCGAGTTCGATAGGTCAGAAGCCAAGAGAATCGACTCCTGAATGTCAGGCGCGAGAAGGAGCAGGTTCATGATTTGCGTAAGGCGGGCCCTGGAAACGTATCCGAGCCGAGCCAAATCTGCGTAGTCACGAACCTCGCTTCGGTCGACCATGTCCTGGAATTTGATGGCGAGCGCCATCAGGCGAGTGATGCGCGGAATGCGAGGTGTGGCTGCCTCCCGAGCGGCCCGATCGTCCCGACGCGGCTTCCCGCGGCCTTTCGGCTGAATGATGATCTCGACATCCACCGTGCTCATCGATTCCTCATTTCTGGCAGAGTTCCTTGATGCTGGCCGACTTGAAGCTAACCGTCACCTTGCCGGTGCGGCCGTCGTAACCGACCTTGTCGACCAGTTGGCGCAAGAGGAGACTCTGCTCCTGGATGTTCATCGTCTTCCACAATGCCTCGAAGGGCTCCATCGTTTTGCGCAGTTCCTCGCCGTCCACGCGACCACGTTCGCGGACCAGGATCTCGCGCTTGAGTTCGGTTGCACGGGCCTCGCCGGTGCCTATTTGTTCCTTCAATTCGGCCTCGCGGTTGGCGTCCGGCTTGCGGAGACGCGCGACCTGTGACTTTAGGTTCTTCACGCGGAGTTGCACTCCGTTCAACTCCTCCCGAAGCCGAGTGATCTCCTCGGTCAAGCGGTGACGAATTACGCGGGCGGTTTCGTCCAGCACGTGCGGATGGACGCTGACACGCCGGATGCTCTCGACCACCGCGTCCTCAACAGCGGGAGCCGACACCGATCGGGTCACGCAGTAGTCCTCCGTCTGTTGTTGCGCGCGCGAGCAGACGTAGTATCGGTACCGCCGTTCTTTGCTGGACGAGTACGTCTGGTACATTGCTGATCCGCAGCCGGCGCAGTAGATCAGCCCGCGGAGCAGAGATTCCATCCGCGTGCGGTGGCGGTTGTCGCCGGCGGTGGAGTTCTGCTTCAGACGCGCCTGCACGAGATCGAAGGTCTGTTGGTCAACGATGGCCGCGTGCTCGCCAGGATAGAGTTCTCCATCGACCGCAATCTGGCCCGTATAGAGGACGTTGGCGAGCAGGTTGTAGATGTGCGCCCTGCGCAACGGGTGGCCGCCGTAGGGCTTGCCGTCGCGCGTGGTCCACTTTTTGTTGTGCCAGCCCGATTGACCAGCTTTTGCCGTGATGCTGAAAACCGATTCTCCCGCGAGGTACCACTGAAAGATGGAGCGCACCCGTTCCGCCTCTTCGCCGTTGATCACCAGCCGACTGCTTCCCGAGTCCAGGTCATAGCCGAGGATGAGGTGGCCGCCGGTCCACTTCCCCCTCTTCCTGGCAGCCGACTGTTTGTCCCGCGTACGTTCCGAGATGATCTCCCGCTCGAACTGGGCAAACGATAGAAGGATGTTGAGCGTCAGCCGTCCCAGGGAAGTCGTGGTATTGAACTGCTGCGTGACGGAGACGAACGTCGTGCCGTGCTTCTCGAAGATCTCCATGATCTTGGCGAAGTCGCGGATCGACCGACTGAGTCGGTCCACCTTGTAGACGACCACACAGTCGATCTTGCCGGCTTGGGAGTCGGCCAGCAGACGCCGCAACGCGGGCCGGTCCATATTGGCGCCCGTGCAGCCGCCGTCGTCGTATTGCGCGGGCAGGCAGGCCCACCCTTCGCCAACTTGGCTGCGAATGTATGCCTCCGCCGAGTCACGCTGCGCGTCGAGGGAATTGAAGTCCTTTTCCAACCCCTCGTCGGTGGACTTTCGCGTGTAGATCGCGCAGCGAACCGGTTTTGGTGTTCCGTTATTTGTACTCGCCACGCTGCCTCCCTGGCTTGCCGCCCAGCCCGAAGAAAGCGAAGCCATTCCACCGGGTACCGGTTGCCACGCGCACGGCTGCGCTCAAGGAGTGGTATAATCTGCCGTCGCACTCGAAACCGTCCTCGCGAACCCGGACGACGACGTCCTTCCCTTGGAAGCGGCGAACCAGGAGCGTGCCGGGAAGGGGAAGCCGCGGGTCGGTAGTCGGCGAGACGCGCGACTCGACGGTACGCGTTTCGTCCAGCGCTTCCTTCAGGAAGTTCTTCGGCGCGCGGATGCGGAGGTCGGCGTCGTTGGCAATTTCAAGCGCGCGGCGGCGGGCGCGTTCGGAAAGGCCACCCTCGACGTTCGCCTGGATGCGCCACGCGACTCGCCGGAATAGGAACTGCTTGTGATTGGACCGGCTCTCCTCGCCGAAGACCTCAAGGTACTGGTCCTTAAGCTGGCCCACGGTCATGTGGCGCAGCCCTTCAATCTGCTCACGCAGTGCGGTAGTGTTGATCGTCTCTTCTTTTCTCATGGCGTTAACCTGCACTCACATGAGGGCTCTCCGTCTCCGGAGAGTCAACTTGGCGGGCCTGGTCCGGAAACCGGAGGCGCAGGTAGGCCGTGGCTAGAAGATTGGCGATTTCGCGGATGGCATCGTCTAGCGGCGGATTGTGATCGGGCATGAGCGGTCTCCTTAATCGAGACCACCCACAACGATGTCCGCTTTGCGGTCGAAGCGCTGTCTGGTGGGCTTCCGTTAACTATATACGCGGGCTGCTGGAAAAGTGTCCGGCTCGGATTGGACAATTTCTCGGGCGAGTTAACCAACGACCGGGACGGAACTGGAGACGCGGAGAAATGGCGTCCGGTAAACGTTGAAGTCGGGCGTGGCTGGCGGTTCAAGCAGGACGCGGACGAAACGGAGAGACGGCGAACGCGCGAAACGTCGGCCAGTTGCACACTTCCGGCACGGCGATGCCGTCAACGAACTGCGGGAAAGACGTTGGAGGGAAAGGAATTGGCTCCTCGGGTAGGACTCGAACCTACAACCCTTCGGTTAACAGCCGAATGCTCTACCATTGAGCTACCGAGGAACAATCGTGGCGACTCTTCGATTTAACCAAACCCAAACGCCCTCTGTCAACCCTCGCCACCCACTCCCAACACTGCTACAATAGACAGTTTGTCCTCTGCTACACAGACTCCCATCGCGAGCATCCCAGCCTTTCTCCAACGCGCCGGAAAGTGGTATCTCCTCTCCGGCATCCAGGAGCTTTCCGGCGGTGTCGCCCGCTACTACCGCATCGACCTCGCCCGCAATAATCGCCTCTCCACTGAGATCACCGGCTATACCATCAGCGCGCTCTGCCAACTGCATCGGGCAACGAACGACCCCGCATTGGTCACCGCTGCCCAACGAGCCGCGCGGTTCCTGGTAAGCGACGCCTGGGACCCCACCAATAGCATCTTCCCGTTCGAGTGGCCCCCAACCGCCGACCCCTCGGAAAATCGCGCGTTCTTCTTCGATTCCGGCATCATCGCCCGCGGCCTCCTCACGCTCCACCGACTCACCGGCGATGCCGCCTATCGCGATGCCGCCATCGCCTGTGGCAAAGGCATGGCCGCCGCATTCGAGCGCAACCAAGCCTACGCCCCCATCCTCCAACTCCCCAATCTAGATGCGCTGCCGCCCGGCAACACCTGGTCGAACAACCCCGGCTGCTATCAGCTCAAGTCCGCGCTCGCCTGGCACGAACTCGCCCTCGAAACAAACGACCCCGTCTTCCGAACCCACTGGGAGACCGCCCTCCAACGCGCCGTCGATAACGACACAGCGTTCCTCCCGGGTACCCCCGAACGTCTCCGCATCATGGATCGCCTCCACGCTTACAGCTACTACCTCGAAGCACTGCTCAGCGTCGCCGATCGCCCCATCTGCCGTCAGGCTCTAACCACCGGCATTGAGCGTGCCGCCGATTACCTCCACAACATCGCCCCCGACTTCGCCCGCTCCGACGTCTACGCGCAGATCCTCCGTGTCCGGCTCCTCGCGCATCATCAAGGCGCAGTCACGCTCAACGAGACCCGCGCACAAATCGAAGCCGACGCGATCCCCACTTTCCAATACGAGTCGCAAGACCCGCATCTCCATGGTGGCTTCTCCTTCGGCCGCCGCGACGGCCAGTTGATGCCCTTCGCCAACCCCGTTTCCACGGCATTCTGCGCGCAGGCCCTCGACATGTGGCACCATCATCTGAACGGCAATTTCCACTTCACCTGGAAAGATCTCATCTAACGGAACGCCTGTGACCATCAAGGTCGCCTTCCTCTCCTGCAAAGAACCGCGCATCGAGGCCTTTCTCAATGTCATGCGTGCCATCTATCCGGACGTGCCGCTGTGTGTGATGTCCGAGTTCCCACCGCCGCAGCACGATGGCGCCGACCCCATCCGCTGGGTCCCCTTCAAACCCAATCGCACGATCGCCGAGAACATGGCGCGTCTCAAGGCCTCCATCAAAAGAACAAACGTCCGCCTCTCCGCGGTCGTCCTCGACCCCGACACGCCCTACTGGCAAATGAAATGGCTCGCCCTCGCACTTTCACCAGTTCACTTCATCGCCTTCAACACCAACCTCGATAACTTCATGCTCCGTCCGCGCTGCGCCAATACTATTGCGCGGCATTTCTACTGGCGAATCCGGGAACAGCTTGTCTTTCAAACCAATCCCGGCGGCACTCTCTACACCTGGCTCTGGCGCCTGACGCACCCCAAGTCTCTCCGCCGCCCCGCCTCCTATCACGCAGCCCGACTCGCGGCATTCATCGCCTGTATCATCCGCCGCGTACAGCCGCCCAAGCCAGATCCGGCGCCGCGCCACCGGACCGATGGCATCAGCGTCGTTGTCCCCACGCGCAACGGCAAGGACCTCATCTCGCGTCTCCTCCCCGGCGTACTTCCGCAACTCCCGCACGACACAGGTGAAGTCATCGTTGTCGACAACGGTTCCGACGACGGCACTGCCGACTACCTCCGCGCCACCTACCCGCAAGTGCGTATCGAAGTTAGCCCTGAGCCGCTCTCCTTCGCCGCGGCAGTCAATCGTGGCATTCGCGCTGCCCACTACTCGCACGTCTGCCTGCTCAACAACGACATGATCGTCGAACCCGATTTCTTCGGCCCTCTTCGCGACGCCTTCTACCACCAACCGGACCTGTTCTGCGCCACCGCCCAGATCCTTTTCCCCGAGGGCATGCGCCGCCAGGAAACAGGCAAAGCCGTCTACTGGAGCAAACAGGATGACCGCACAGCGCGTGATTTTCCCATCCGTTGCCTCACTCCCATCGACGGTGAAGACCACTCCTACGTGCTGTACGGAAGTGGCGGCTGCTCCATGTACGATGCCGCTAAACTCGAACAAATCGGCGCTTTCGACGAACTCCTGGCCCCCGCCTACGTGGAAGACCTCGACCTCGGCTGGCGCGCCTGGCAGCGCAACTGGCCCACTGTCTATGTCGCGGCCGCGCGCGTCACGCACTTCCACCGCAGCACCACCACACGTTACTACCGCCCGGAAATGCTGCAGAGCTTCGTCGAATACAACTACCTCCGTTTCCTCGCTCGCCACGTCAATCAACCCGCCGTGTTCCGCCGTCTATGGAGCGACGCGCTCAGCCGACTCAACCGGATCGCTGTCGATCAGTCCGCGCGACCCGGCTCCTACGCCTGGGCCGAAGAATCCCTTGCCTTCGCCTGGAAAGCCACACGCCATCTGAAACCCGCGCCCACCGCCCTTTACAACGAAGAGTGGATCCTCGCCCTCGGCAGCGGACTCACAGCCACTTTCTCTGGCCGCCTCCACCGCGACAAACCGCGCGTGCTAATCGCGAGCCCCTATATCCCCTTCCCGCTCTCACACGGAGGTGCAGTACGCATCTTCAACCTGATGCGTTGCGCCGCCCAGGACCACGACCAGATCCTCGTGGCCTTCGTCGATGAACTCAAACCTCCGCCACAAGAGCTACTGGATATCACGGCGGAGATCATCCTCGTCAAACGCCACGGTACGCATCTCTTTCCCGATCAGGGCCGCCCCGATGTCGTCGAAGAATTCTGCTCGCCCGCCATGCAGGCTGTCCTCCGCCAGACAGTCCGCAAGTGGAAGCCTACAGTCGCTCAACTCGAATTCACATGGATGGCCCAATACGCGTCCGATTGCGCTCCGGTGCCCACCATCATGGTGGAGCACGACATCACCTACGACCTGCAACAGCAACTCCTCGCGCAAAGCGAGGACTGGGAGACCCGCCGCCAGTGCGAACGCTGGCGCCGCCACGAACACGAGATGTGGCGCAAGGTGGATGCTGTCGTTGTCATGTCGGAAAAGGACCGCCACACCGTCGCCGCGGAAACGAAAGACACCCGCGCCGTGGTCCTTGCCAATGGCGTCGATCTCCACCGTTTCCAATCCGCGGGTCAAGACCCCGAACCACGCCGTATCCTCTTCATCGGATCCTTTGCCCACCTGCCCAACGTCCTGGCGCTCGACTTCTTCCTCCGTGAATGCTGGCCGATCCTCCAAGACCTGCAACCCACGCTGCACGTCATCGCCGGCTCCCGTCACCACTATTTCCTGGAGCGTTATCAGGACACGGTTCGCCTCAATCTCAATCACCCCGGCATTGAGGTGGAAGACTTCGTGTCCGACGTTCGCCCCGCCTACGAGAAAGCCGCCATTGTCATTGCCCCATTGATCGCCAGCGCCGGAACCAACATCAAAGTGATGGAGGCCATGGCCATGCGCAAAGCCATCGTCAGCACGCCTGCCGGCATCAACGGTCTCGATCTCACAAACGGCCGTGACGTCATCGTGGTCGAAACTGGCGCAGCCATGGCGGCAGCCATTCGCGCTTTGATGGAAGACCCAGCCGGACGCCGCAAACTCGAAGCCGAAGCGCGCCTCACCGTGGAGCGCGACTTCGATTGGCGCGCCATCGCACGCCACCAGGCCGCGCTCTACCACGACCTTCTCAACCGCCCCAAGTGATTTCAACGCGTCAGGCGAGCGATTTCGCTGGCACGCGGTAAGCCCGCAAAATCGGATGAGTGAGACCCTCAGCGGTAGTCGTGTAATCGACGACAACAACGTTGCGGTCGCGGAGTTGATCCCAACCCGAGTACCCGCAATCGCCGGCCGCGAACGTGCCACATTTTTCCAGGCGAAGTACACGGCTGCGCCGAAACTGGTCCGGATATCCCGAAGCCGGAGTCCACGTCCAGTCAATCGAATGGTCGCGCCTGTTCTTCACCGCAACGTGAATGTAACGCCAACGCGAGAGTCCCCCATTCGTCACGTACTCCGTTCCCCGCAGCGGCTTCCGGCCTTCGCGCGATGATGCCGGCGTGGCGCCGGAGCGATTGCCAAACCGCACGTGCCGCGTGAACAAATCCTTGTTGGGCACTTCCAGCCGCTTCACTCCATCGGCAAAAACCGTGATGGTTTGTCCCGCGTTCCGAATGCGGTAGCGATGCCATTGGCGCGCGTCGATGTCAAAGCCGGCCTGCGGCTGATCTGCAATCTCCACACGGTTCGGCAGCAATCGAATCCACGCTCCCGCGCAGATGTTCACTGCGTTTGCTCCCGCCTCCAACACCTGCAGCTCCGCCTCGAACTCCACCGATGAATCGTCGTCCTCCAGCGGGTAGAGAGTAAACTCCGCCGCCGATTGCCGGCCCTCGCGGGTATGAATCTCCATCCACTCCTTGGACAACGTGCATCGCGATTCGTCCCACAACAGCGAATTCGGCTGCCATCCCAGTTTCTCTTCCGGGTGGAACGCGAACAGACACGTGGATGGTGTCCCCCACGCATTCCGAAAAGACACCAGCAGCCGCCCGTCCATGAGCGGCTTCACGATCGGACGGTGCGCGTAGATCGGCCCCAACACAGGCTTGTCCCAATGGCTGCCGGAATCGCCGCTAAGAACGAACCGGCTCGGCTGTCCTAAAGCGCTCCCTGCATCGCCGATGCGAGTAATGGCCAGCAGCCGGCCCGCCGCGTATTCCGCCACGCCAACTTCGCAGTCGCCAACAAGCGGATCGTCAGCCAGCGCAACCGTGCGCTTCCAACTCCTGCCGTTGTCATCACTGAAAACTGCGGTGGAACGGTAGTAGTTCGGACCCCATGGCATTGCCGGGACTTTCTTCGCATCCGTCGGCCGCGAGTCCGTCCGCGTGTACAGCAGCGTCCCTTTCGACATCTGCATAATGTATGATGGCTCGCCGCCCACCGCATCGATCTGCCGCGGCGCCTGCCACGTGCGCCCACGGTCGCGGCTGACAAAAAGCCAGTTCGACATTCCGCGCGGCGGCTGTTGCCATTGGGAGAGCATTGGCCAATCGAACTTCGATGTTTTTCGCCCGCGGTCCGCCAGCAGGAGCAGCGTTCCGTCCTTGAGCTTGCCTAATTGCGGTGCAACCCAGCACGCCTGATCCCTCTCGTATGAAGAAGTGGAAATGAGCCGGTGGTCTGACCATGTACGCCCGCCGTCGCGTGATCGGCAGCACCAGATCTCCACGATCGACGCGATGTGTTCGTCAGACCGGCGGTACGTGCAAACAATCTCGCCGTCCGCGTAAGCGGCAACTCCGGCCGAATGCATATACCAGCCCGCTTCCGCGCGAACCGTCACGCGCTCCGGTTCGGCGGCCTGCAAACGCGTTTGTCCTAGCCATGCTGCGCCCGAAATCGTGAGCGCCTGACGTCTGGTGAGTTCAACGGGCATGGCGGTGTGCATCTCCATTCTCAAGGTCAAGATTCGCGGGCCACGCAAGCTCTATGCCTTCTGCCATCAGGAATTGTTGAAACTCGTCACTCCGGTCCGGCAGGTGATGCAGCTCAATCCCGCCACGCAAGCACCACACCGCTGCCAGCGCGGACGCCTCACCGATGTTCCATTCCACCGGGTGCAGCCGGTAACATCCATTCGTCACGTGCGTGACGCCGAGGTTCTTCGCGGCCGGAAGCAGATTGCCCAGCCGGACCGGAATCAGCGCCCCCAAAGGAATGCGGAACGGCAGAGCGGGCACATCCACATAGTTGTCCCCGCCTGTGGATGGATGCAGGTCGATGCGATAGTAGCCGATGCCGACAGAGTCCCGATACTCCTCCCCAAGCCTCGCCCCCGGACGATGCTCGGCCGACACGTCCTCTTCCGTGATCGTCTTCCGTGCCGCCATCCGCCGCGATTCGCGAATGTAGGGTTGCTTCGCGAATCCATCGGATGTGCCCAACGCCCCGCCCGCCAGCCGCAAACCAGGCCAGCCGCATCCGCCGTCCGCCCGCGGAGCGTCATTCTGCAGCCAGCAAAAAACGGCAAGGCTCATTTCGCGCGCCTCCGCGAGATACCGCGCCCGTTCCGCGGGCGACGCCGTGAGCAGGTCGCCTTCCAGGTAGTCGATCAACGGCCAATTGACAAGGCAGACATCGCTCGCGTACGTGCCAGGCGAAAACAGCGAGGCGTCAATCAACCGGCGATACGACCAAAGCCCGCTGAATGCCTTTGGCGATTCGTTCCCCGGCGAGAAACGGTAGTGATTAGGCTCCATCGTGCGAGGGTGCGGCGTGGTCCAATCCAATAGCCGCCCCGGCCAGGGTGGAGTGAGCCGCGGCGTATAGTCGCGCCAGTATTCATACCGTGCCGGGCGCGAAATCCGGTGGTCTTCGCCGGGAAAATGCTCCATCGCAAAGCACCAGGAAAACGCCTGCGCATTCGCCGGCCGCCCCGGGCTCCCGGTCTCGAACTCCGCGCCCGCAAGCGGCAGCAGATCTCCCAACTCGGTGGCATCGAGAAAGAACCGCGCTTCCACCAGCCCCGTTCGTCCTTCCCTCTCCACCACCACCGACGCGATGCGATCCTGCTCGACATCCGCCGATACGGCGCGCGCGTTGGTGCGGATCTCCAAATGGCCGGATACTTCATACTGCGCTAGCATCCTGCGAATTACCGAATGCGAAACGAATGGTTCATGACACAGCGGCGACACCCATCCGTTGCCCGGGTTGAGATGCCGCATGGCGCGCGCCGCCGTCGTGAGCGGAGCGTTCTCCAGGTAATGCCGCCGGATGGCATTGCGAAACTCACGATACGACCGCGTGCAGCCGAATTCCTCGATCCACCCGTGCTCATCGGGAGGAACCCCTTGCGACGTAAACTGGCCGCCGATCCAGTCGCACTCCTCTGTGACTATCACGCGCAAACCGTTCCGCAATGCCGCCAGTGCCGCGGCACATCCACCGGTTCCGCCGCCAACTATTAGGATGTCTGTCCGGGTGTCCATTTGGGATTGTTCCTGAGGTGTTTCGTCACCATCTCTGCCAAGCCATGCCGCGTGGCCGCGCCGGACCGGGCGTAGTCGATCACGGGCCGTTCCCGGCGCTCGATCTCTTGCACCGCCGCTTCCAGATTCGGCATCACTTCGGCCGGCACCAGTAGCGCGCCATGCTGGTCGATCTGCACGATATCGCCAGGATGAACCGTTACGCCACCAATGGTCACCGGCGTCCCGAAACCGGTGACATGAACATAGGAATGCGAAACAGAGGCATGCCGGTACAGAGCCTGAAAACCCGCCGCACGCATTTCGTCGAGGTCGCGCACGCCTCCATCTGTGATGGTGCCCAAGCACCCAAGCGCCAAGTGAATGTTCGCGTTCACTTCTCCCCAGAAGCATCCGGTTTGCGGCGCGGGATCAATGTCCTGCACCACGCTGATCCGCGGATACGGAACACTCTCCAAATGCGCCCAATAGTCGAACGTCTCCACGCGGCCGCCGCTGTTCCCCGATGCGCCGGAGACGAAACAAGTGGCAGCGTAACCAGCCACCGGAGTAGCGCCCGGACTGAGACATAACAACCCTGGCGGAAGAAACCCTTCGTTCCGCGGCCGCAATTCAAAGAGCTCGATCGCGTTGGCGATGGTGGGTGTATTGTAGCGTGTCAACAATTCGAGAGGGTTCATAGTTAGATCAGACCCGCCAGATGAGATTGGCAGGCGCGGGCTTCGTGGTGGTAAACAACCGGCTCAGCAAGGCCCCGCCGCCAAAGGCGATGGCGGCCGCGAAAAGACCGTGCCACACCCAGGAAATGTCCGTCGTGAGCGAAAGAACGGTCACGCCCGCGGTTCCGAGCACAACACCGCAAAACGCCCCTGAACCGTTCGCACTCCGGATCGTCATCCCAAGCAGAAAGGCCCCCGTCAGCGACCCGCCGAAGAAGTTCTGCAGCTTCGTGGCGGCTACCAGGATGTTCCCCAGCCGGTCCACATATAAGGCCGCCACGGTGCAGGTCACACCAAGCGCCAGCGTGATGGCGCGTGCGCTTGTCACCGATGCCGCGCGCCCCGACAGGCGGCCGTAGAAATCCGTCGTCACAACCGTGGACAGCGCGTTCAGAACGCTCGATGACGCCGACATCGCCGCCGACCCGACCGCCGCCATCATCAGGCCTTTGATACCGGGCGGCAATTCCTCCAGAATAAACTTCGGAAAGATCCGATCCGGATTCAGTCCGGCGGCGCCTGTTTCCGGATGTTGCGCGTAGAACACAAACAGCCCCGCGCCGATCAGGAAATAGACGAAACCCACCACCGTCGCAACCAGCATGCTCGAGATCAGTGCGGTGCGGGCGCGTCCGATCGACGACGTGGTGAGCATCTTCTGCAGTTCGGCCTGGTTGACGCCGTACTGGCTGAGCAGCACAAACGTGCCCCCAAATATGCCCCCAAGCACTGTGAACTCCGCATCCAGGCTCCAACTGAAATCCAGAAAGCGCAGCTTTCCATTCGCCGCCGCATCGGCAAAGACGTGCTCATATCCGCCTGCCCTGGAAAGGATCACTGAGGCGGCTGTAGCCAGCCCTCCGAACAGAATGAAGAGTTGCAGCGTGTCCGTCCAGATAACCGCTTTCACGCCCCCCGTTGCCGTGTAGATCGTCGTGAACAGGCCGACAAACAGTACCACCCAGTGCAGCGGCAAGCCCGTCATCTGCACAAACAGCAGCGACGGCGCGTAGATGGCCACACCAAGAAACAGCGCTTTCAGCAAAAAGAACTGCCCGCTGGCCGCGAGACGCGTTTTCAGGTCGAATCGCTGTTCCAGATACTCATAGATGCTGAAAACGCGCAAGCGGTAGAAGAACGGAATCATGATCCAGCCGATGACAAAAATCGCGATCGGAGTACCCAGCCTGTACTGCAGGAAACGAAGGTCCGATTTGAACGCCTGACCCGGCGCCCCGAGAAACGACACCGCGCTCAACACCGTCGCGATGCCTGAAAACGCCGCCGCCCACCAGGGAATGTTGCGCTGCCCCAGGAAGAAATCGGAGAGCGACTTCTGATTGCGCGAGCACAGCGCACCCACCACTACCACTGCGGCCAGGTACACCGCCAGAATCAGCGAATCAAGCGTCGTCATTCTGGCGCGTCCACCAGCCAACGCACCGGGACACTACGAAATCCGATGCGCTCATTGTAGTTCCGCGCCCCATATTCAAACAGGCACAGTATGGTCTGCCCTCGCCCAGGCGCGAGATCCGAGTAGCCCGCGGGCGTTCCCGAGATCAGGCGAGAATGTGGCCACGTGTTTCCGCCGTCGTCGCTCAGCCGCATTGTGAGATCGCGCCGCCGCTCAGACGCAGGGTTCAAGAAGACAACACGGCCGGGATGCGCCCGCTGCTGCAATGCCAGCACGCTGGCCTGACATACAGGGTCAACCAGTGCAGGTACAGCCACAGCTTCCGACCACGTAGCTCCGCCATCGCGGCTCACTGCCGCATGTCGCACCTTCTGGGACGAACGAAGGTTCATCACCACCGCTCTATCAGCGCGTTCATACAACATGCACTCGTTGGCCTTGCCGTCGGGCGGAGTCACGATCCCGCCTGCCTTCCAGGTCCGCCCGTTATCGTCGCTGTAGATGGCGCCCGAGCGGTAATTCGTCCGGATCTTGTCGTTCAACCAAAGCGGCGCGAGAAGACGCCCGGACCGCAGTTGAATGGCGTGGCCCGGCCCCGCTCCAATCCGCGTCCATGCGAACGGAACTCCACGCACGGCTTCCGAAATCTCCACCGGCTGCGACCAGCTCTTGCCGTCGTCCCCGCTCCATGTGTGCAACGACCGTTGATTGTTGCGCGTGAACAACAGGTGAATGCGGCCCGTCTTGCGGTCCTGAACTGGCGACGGATTTCCAATCGTGACCGGAGCGTCCTTCCCTTCCTCATGGACAACCTGTAGCGGTGACCAGTTCCTGCCCTGATCCGTCGACCGCCGCAGCACAATATCAATGTCGCCATCGTCGCGAGCATTGTTCTTGCGGCCCTCTGCAAAGGCAAGCAGAGTGCCTTCCCTGGTAGCCAACAGCGCGGGAATGCGATAGGACTTGTATCCCGCTTCGCCTCCGGAAAAGACGTCTTGGATAGGCTGCGCCTCCAAGGCAAGTGTAAGTAGCAATAGGGCGGTAGTCTTCATCAGAATAGAAGCTTGAGCGCGAACTGGACCTGCCGCGGAGCCGTCGCCGAGCGAATCGTGGCAAAGGCCGTGTTGCCGAACGCCGCGTTCGGAAGGCCGAAATTCGGGTGATTGGGAATGTTGAAGAATTCACCCCGGAACTGCAATCGAACGCCCTCCTTGATCCGGAAGAATTTCGAAATGTTTGCGTTCATCGCAACCGAGCCCGGGCCGTCGAGAATGTTCCGCCCCGCCGAACCGAACGAATACGGCGCCAGCGCACCGAATGCCGTCCGGTCGAACCAATTGTCCAAAGTGCGCCGCTCGGCCGGCAAATTCGGCTGCACCAGCAGGTTCGGCCTCACCGTTCCAGTCCCGGCGTTGGTGGTATCGCCGGTAGTGGACGTGAGCGGGAAGCCCGTACGCGCGGTCAACGCCCCGCTCAATTGCCAGCCGCCCGCAGCCCCCGCCACCCATGGATTCCTCGGCCGGTATGGGATCTGGTAGATGAAGGACGTCGTGTAGCGCTGCCGCAGGTCGAATCCCGAACGGCCCTTCTCCAGGAACAGCCGCGACGGGTCCTGCGCAAACTGCGATTCCTGGCCGCCCAACCCGGTCCACGTCGAAGTGTCGTCCAGCGACTTCGAATACGTGTAGGACACCAGGAACATCAGCCCTTTGGCGAACCGCCGTTCCAGCGAAGTCTGCAAGCCGTGGTACGTCGCGAAGCTGCTCGACTCCTGCTGCGTCAGCGCACGGAATATCGGATAGCGCCGGCGCTCATTGAGCGAACCCGCGGCCGGAGGCAGCGCCGCGTTGCCTTCATAGCGACGCTCAAGATGAGTGCTCTTGCTCCCCACATAGGAGATCCGGAACGCCATGTCCCGCATCACCTGGCGCTCGATTCCGAAGTTCCATTGCTGGACGTAACCGTTGCCGTACAGCCTCGGATCGGAGGTAAACGCAGCCGGATTCGGTGTCAACGCCGAGCTGGCTGAAAGGCCCGGGAACACGCCGAATCGGATCTCGGGATTCGTCGTCCCGCTGTTCAACGTGGTGCGCAATTGGAACGGCGCGGTGAACGTATTGTTCAGCAGCACATTGGCGATCGGTTGCGTGAAGAAGATGCCATAGGCCGCGCGAACTACCGTGCGCCCGTTTCCGAAGGGCCGGAACGCAAAGCCGATCCGCGGAGCAAACGCCTTGTTCGTGGGCTCCTTCATATTGGTCATCGGATCGAATCGCGACGGATAGGGAAGATTGAAACTGAACTTCGCCGCCTCCGGATACACCAGCCTCCCAGCGGCGTAATCGAAATACGCCCAGCGGTTGTTCTTCTCCGTCCACGCGCCGTCACGTTCCCAGCGCAGCCCGAGGTTCAGTGTCAGACGCGGCAGCACGTTGACGTCGTCCTGGAAGTACAGGCTCGTGCGGTTGTTGCGCAACCGCGAAAGGTCGAACCCTTCCGTTACGAGAATCGTCTGCGATTGCGGAAACCCAAGCAGCAGATCCGGCAATCCGTTATCGTACTGTCGTCCCTTGGAAGAGGTGAACGGCCCGTTGAATGTGTAGCCTCCGGCGGAAAACTGCGGCTGGAAATTCCTCGCCCGGTACCAACGCGCATCGCCGCCCGCCTTCATCGTGTGACGGCCGCGAATCACCGTCAACTGCTCCACCCACTGCAGGTTCACCTCTCGCCGGATGACGGGCACGTTCGTCGCTCCGCCCAGCCCCGTGAAATTACGGACACTGATCGTGGGGAACCGCTTCATCTCGTTGTAAGTGGCAAAGCTCGGCAACCCGAACTCGCCAGTGTAATCGTGACCCAGGCCTTCAGGAAGGATCTGATAGTTGTAGTCCGTGTAGCCAAGCCGCGACTCATGCAGCAGCGTGGGCGAGAACACCCGCGTCCATCCCAGAACCGCGCTCTTATGCTTATTCGCAAGCACCTGCCCGTTGTAGGAAATCGAAGGGTTGTTGTCGTCCGATCGCGTCTGCGAGTACCGCCCCATCAGTTGGTCCTTGGCGCCCAGGTGCTGATCCACACGGATGTGCCCTTGATCCTTGTCCAGCGGGTTGCTGAAGTTCTGAACATAACTGCGGGCCAAGTCCGATTCATTGTTGGGAAGCGGCCAGGCATCGACAAGCTTTGCCGTAATGGGGCTGATGCGGTTGGCGGGAATCACGTTGGACGGGAACTGGAGGCGGTTGCCCGCGGCGTCTGTTGCCAGTGGGTCATACACCGCCGTGAGGCCCGTAAAATCGCCTCGCCGCTGCGCCCGGCTGGGAACGTTATAGCCGTTGGTCACCGCCCGCCGGTCGCGATAGGCTTCGTAGTTCAGAAAGAAGAACGTGCGGTTGCGGAAGATAGGCCCGCCAACGGAGAAGCCGTATTGATTGCGCCGTAGCGAGGGTTTCCCCCGCGAGAAATATTGAATCGCGTCGAACCTGTCGTTGCGTAGGAATTCGTACACCGAGCCGTGATATTGGTTCGTGCCCGACTTCACCGCCACGTTAAACACAGCTCCCGCCGCGCGTCCATACTCCGCCGAGTAGGTGCTCGTCTGAACCTTGAATTCCTGAATCGCGTCAACGGAAGGAGTCACCACCGCCACGCCGAACAGCGCCGCATTGTTATCCGTGCCATCCAGCATGTAGTTATTCCCCTCGGCACGCTGCCCGTTCGATGTCAGCGCCGCACCGTCCTGCCGGTCGCGGACCACCGTGTTTCCAGGTGCTCCATCGGTCATCCCCGGCAACAGTTGCGCAAGCTCCAGAAAGTTGCGGCCGTTGAGTGGGATCTCCACCACCATCCGGTTCTCGACTACTTTTCCGATAGCCGAGCGGTCGCTTTCGATGATCGGAGAGACAGCCTCCACGGTCACGCTATCGGTAACGTTGCCGGGCTGCATCAGAATGTCGATGCGCGCTGTCTGTTCCACCTCGAGCGTGATTGGACCTTGCACGTAGCGCTTAAACCCGTTGCGTTCCGCGGTCACCTCATAACGGCCTACCGGCAGGTTGGTCACCACATAATCGCCGACGCTGTTCGATGTAGTCGATCGGGGAATGTTCGTGTCGACGTTGCGGATGGTGAGACCCACATTCGGCAACACGGCGCCGGTGATGTCCCGCACGGTGCCTACCATGCGGGCCGTTGTGGTCTGCGCGTCGAGCCGAAGAAAGCTGGCGAGCAGGATACAGATCAGGATGGAAGTTCTCATGACAAACTCCGTGGTGTGTCGGCTGCGGCGTCAACCGCCGTCAGGATTGCTTCGATTCGTTGCCAGTCCGCCGGCGTGGGCGGACCGAATGGAGCCGGCGAGGCCTTCGCGCCGATTCCGGAAAGTCTGAAAAACACGTCCAGGCCGCGAAACCCGCCGGCGATTTCGAACGCCGCGTAGGCCGCGTTGATTCGCGACTGTATCGCATCGGCCGCCTGAAAATCTCCTCTTTGCGCTGCCGCGTAGAGAGCGGTTGCCAGGTCCGGCACGACGTTGTGGAACCCTCCCGTGATTCCATCAAAGCCAAGCCGGAGGGCCGTGCTCATGTTCTTCTCCGCGCCGCAAATCAGTGCGAACCGTTCGCGGGGTAGCGGCTCCGCAAGCAGCGATTGCCAGGTGGGAACGTCGTCGTGACTGTGCTTGACCCCGATGATATTCGGATGCTTCGCCAGCAGCGCGATGGTAGCCGGCGCGATGCTGTTCCGCGCCAGCCGCGGGTTCTCGTAAAGCACCAGCGGCCGTTCCAGCGCGTCGGCCATCCGCAGAAAATACCTTTCCAGATCCGGCTGGGCGTAGATGAAGTAGTAGGGAGGCATCACCACAAACGCGTCGATACCCGCCCGTGGCCATGCTCTGGCTTTCTGCAGCACCCGTGTCAGGCTCGTATCTGATATCCCTGCCAGCACCGGGCAGCGGCCTGCCACCGTTTCCACCGCCATCTCGACGATGGCCTGCTGGTTTGCATCCGTATGGAAGGCAAATCCGCCCATTGAGCCGTTGGCAAAGATGCCGTCCACTCCTTCAGCCACCAGCCGGCGGATGAGATCGGCGTAAGCTTCGAGATCAGGTGAATCGTCCCCGCGCAACGGAACCGCGGCCGGAACAATCACACCCTTCAGCTTGCCCTTCTCCTTCATTGCGCCGCCTCGTGCGACAGGAACTCCGCAAACCGCGCCTTGATCGCAGCCCAGTTCTCCGTCAGATGGATTCGCACCGCTTCCGCGCAAACGGCAGGCTTGCCGCCGCAAATGGCCTCCACCAGCGGAGTATGGTCCCCGCGAACCAGCCGCGACCGCGGAGTCCGCCGCTGTTCATTCGTCCGCATCAGCATCGACATGGCGAACAGCGGCACGGTGAGTTGCTCCAGCGATCGCGCCAGCGCCGAGTTCCCCGAAAGCTCCCAGATACGGCGATGGAGAGCGAGATCGAGTTGGCCGAAGCGAATGACGTCCGGCTCCTTAGCCATCTGCGCCGCATGGGCCCGCAATTCCCGCCGTCCCTCCGCGGTGAGGTGAAGCATCGCCAGACGCGCCGCCTCGGTTTCCAGGATCAGGCGAACGGCGATGATTTCATCAATCTGCTCGGGAGTGAGCCGGACGACGCGCGTGCCCTTATAGGCGTTCTGTTCCACCAGCCCTTCACTAGCCAACTGCTGCAATGCCTCCCGCAGCACGGCGCGCGAGACATTAAACTGCTTGGCGATGGGCACCTCCAGCAGCCGCTGGCCGGTGTGCAATGTCCCGTTCAGGATGGCATCGCGAATGGACTGGTAGAGACGGGACCGGGTGGATTCACGCGCGAAAGGAACAAACGGAGTCGGGGTGACGGAAGTGGCCACGCCCAATATTGCCAGATTGTCGACAATCAGTCAATAGTTCTGTTGACGCAACGCCACGCAAGGTGAACAATACGAAAACCATGTACTGCATCCGGTGCACCCTCGCTCTTCTCGCCGTTGCCTCCTTCATTGGCGCCCAGGTCCCCTACGATCTCCTCCTCAAAGGCGGCCACGTCATCGACACCAAGAACCGCATCAACTCCGTCATGGATGTCGCCATCGCCGGCGGCAAGATCGCCCGCGTCGCGGCGAACATTCCTTCCTCGGAGGCGCACCGGGCAGTGAACGTCCAAGGACTCACCGTTGCTCCCGGCCTCATTGACATTCACGTCCACGTTTACCAGCGCCCTGAACTCAAGGCGCTCGAACGCGACAGCAGCGTACAGCCCGATGCGCATACCTTCCGGGAAGGCGTCACAACGGTCGTGGATGCAGGCACCTCAGGCTGGCGCACCTTCCCCGATTTCAGAGCCCGCGTGATCGACAAGGCCCAAACACGCGTGCTTGCCCTGCTCAACATCTCCGGCGCAGGCATGGGCACCGGCCGCGAAGACGAACTCACCGAACTCGAAGCGTCCGCTGCCGCCCGCACAGCCACCGCCAATCGCGGCATTGTTGTCGGCTTCAAAACCGCCCACTTCGGTGGACCTGGATGGGAATCCATCGAAGCGGCCGTGACAGCGGGCAAACAGGCCGACATGCCTGTCATGGTGGATTTCGGCTACCTGAACCAGATCCGCAATCTGTCCACCCTGTTGCTCGACAAACTGCGGCCCGGTGACATCTACACCCACTGTTACTCAGGACATCGTGAAGAACTGGTCGATGGCAAGGTGAATCCCGCAATGGTCGCTGCCCGCAAGCGCGGCGTCATCTTCGATCTCGGCTTTGGCGCAGGCAGCTTCTATTGGTATGTCGCCGCGCCCGCCATGCAGCAAGGCTTCCCACCGGATTCGATTTCCACGGACCTCCACACCGGCAGCATGAACGCGGGCATGAAGTCGATGACCAACTCTATGTCGAGCATCCTCAACCTCGGCGCCAAATGGGAGGATGTCATCGCCATGTCCACCTGGAACGCCGCGAAGGAGATCAAGCAGCTCGCGCTCGGCAATCTCGACGTCGGCGCGGAAGCGGACGTCGCCGTGCTCGGTTTGGAGAGAGGCGATTTCGGATTCCTCGATTCAGCGGGCGCCGCCAACCGCGGCTCTCAACGGATCCTCTGCGAACTCACACTGCGAAAGGGACGCGTCGTCTGGGATCGCAACGGCCGCGCCGCGGCCGACTGGAAGGCTTTTCCTTACGACCGCAAGAAGTGGACCAAGTGAAACCCGGTCAACCGCGGCGTTTTTGCGCGAACAGCCACTCCACCACCGCGGACTCGCTGAAGGCCCACTCATTCACGTTGTGGCCGACCCCCGGGTACTCGGTATGGACCGGCTTGCCTCCCGCCTTGCGCAGTGCCGCGATTCGTTCTCGCGAAACCTCCACCGGCACCGTTTCGTCCGCGTCGCCGTGGAAATTCCAGAGCGGCACACCTACAAGGTTCCTGACGTCGTCGCTCGTCTTACCACCTGCCACCGGAATGGCGGCTGCAAACATACCCGGCCGATGAGCGAGCAAATGCCACGTGCCGCCGCCACCCATCGAATTGCCCATCACATAGAGCCGTTGTTCGTCGATGGAGAACTCTTTTCGCAACGCGTCCACAATCTCAACCACCATCCGGGCGCCTAAGCCGAAGCCGGCCACAGGATTCGGCCGAGGACCACCGGCGGTGCGTTCCGCGTCGTAGCGGATCCATCCAAAACTTGTCTGCGGCGCGACGATAAAGCAGGGATGCTTCTTCTGGTTCTCCGGCAGCGCCCAGAGATGACTTCCAAACAGATTCCCTCCCGCCAACTGCTTCCTGTTATCGTCTCCAAGCCCGCCGCTGCCATGCAGGTACACCACCAGCGGCACTTTGCCCGCCGTACCGGTGGCGCGAAACAGCCGGTACGGCATACGCTTGCCCTCGGCCCCGCTATGGACGCGGGCTTCAAATCGCGGCGTGACGGCGCCAAGCTTCTCGCGAAGGGCCGTAACAAGCGCTTTCCGCTCGGGAGAATTCGGAGCACCTGGAGCGAGCCGCGGAGCCTTCCCCACTCCCATCAGAGAAATGGCACTGCCCAGCGCGACGCCGATACATCCAACGGATTCACGTCGTGTCATGCCCGGTAATTATACCTTCACCGCACCCTGTGGGATAATCAAAAGACCGCCTACAACGTGAAGTAAAACCTGACGCATGGACCCCGCCTACATACGAAACTTCTCGATCATTGCCCACATCGACCACGGCAAGAGCACTCTCGCCGACCGTCTCCTGGAAGCCACTCACGCCCTCAGCCAGCGCGAGATGATGGCCCAGGTGCTCGATACCATGGACCTGGAACGCGAGCGCGGCATCACCATCAAAGCCCATGCGGTCCGTCTCGATTACACCGCTGATGACGGTCAGCAGTACCAGCTCAATCTGATCGACACGCCCGGTCACGTCGACTTCACTTATGAAGTCTCCCGCAGCCTGCAGGCCTGCGAAGGTGCGCTTCTCGTTGTCGATGCTTCGCAAGGCGTCGAAGCGCAAACTCTCGCCAACACCTACCTCGCCATCCATCACAACCTTGAGATCGTCCCGGTGATTAATAAGATCGACCTGCCCTCAGCCGAGCCCGAACGTATCCAGGAGCAAATCGAACAAGTGATCGGTCTGGATGCCTCGCAAGCCATCCTGGTCAGCGCCAAACAAGGCATCGGTATCCACGAGCTCCTGGAAGCGATTGTGAAACATGTCCCCCATCCGAAAGGCTCGCCCGACCTCCCTCTCCGCGCGCTCATCTTTGATTCCTGGTTCGATCCCTACCGCGGCGTCATCATCCTCTTCCGTATACTCGACGGCACCATCCGCGTCAATCAACAGATCAAGCTGATGTCCACCGGCAAGCTCTACGACGTCGAAGGTCTCGGCTATCAGTCGCCCAAGCCCGTGCCGTGCGACACGCTCTCCGCCGGCGAAGTAGGCTTCATGTTCGCCAACATCAAAACCGTTTCCGATGCGCGTATTGGCGACACCATCGCTTCGGCCGGCAAGGACAGCGCCACCGAACCCTTGCCCGGCTTTGAGGAAATCAAGCCGATGGTCTTCGCCGGGCTCTATCCCGTCGAATCGCACGAACACGGCCTGCTGCGCGACGCATTGGAAAAACTCCGTCTCAACGACAGCGCTTTCAACGTTGAGCCGGAAAACTCGGCCGCCCTCGGCTTCGGATTCCGTTGTGGCTTCCTCGGCCTGCTCCATCTCGAAATCGTGCAGGAACGCCTGGAGCGCGAGTTCAACATCGACCTCATCACCACGGCTCCCGGTGTGCGCCACATCGTGACGAAGCTGGATGGTTCGAAAGTGGAAGTGGATAGCCCAACCCGCTGGCCCAATCAAGCGGAAATCCAGCATGTGGAAGAGCCGGTAATCGACGCCGTCATCATCACGCGCGAGGAATACATCGGCGAGATCCTCAAGCTCGTCGAAGAGAAGCGCGGCTCGCAAAAGAAGTTCGAATACATCGGCACCGGCCGCGTCATGCTGACCTATGAGCTCCCGCTGAACGAAATCGTTCTCGATTTCTACGACCGGCTCAAGTCCGCCTCTCGCGGCTACGCATCGCTGGACTACCACCTTGCCGGATACCGCGTCTCGCCCATGGTGAAGCTGGATGTCCTGGTGGCCGGCGATCCGGTGGATGCGCTGTCCATGATCGTCCACCGCGATGTCGCTTACGACCGCGGCAAAGCACTCATCGAACGC
>JACQZR010000185.1 GCA_016213775.1 Acidobacteriota bacterium | reverse complement strand
ATCGCCTGGTTGAAGTAGTGCCCCTTGGAAGGCGCCCCAAGCAGAACTTCGTGCACGGTCGCCGGAACGCCGAAATAGTGATAGACCGCCCGACTGCGGAACTCCAACTGAAGCAGTTGGCGGGCTTCGTCATAAGCAACCATTGCGAGTGTGGTGGACTCGACGGCAGTGAGATGCATGGAACGGCCTCCTTCTGGAGGCATTCGCCCCAAAACAGAATATCACAGAAATGTTCTTAAGTGAACAGTATTGACACTAGGCCGTCCCTGGCGCTGGCTTCGCCCCCTCGGCCAGCGCTACCTGGCCCGGTTCTCGCAAGGCACGCGGCCGCGGACCGCCGGGGTCGTGGATTTTCTCTTGCAGGACCCCGGTTTCCGCCGCGCCGCGCAACGCCATGCCCGCTCGCTCGACGTGGCAAACTGGCTCTGCGAACCCCGGCAAATGCAGCCTGTCGGCAAGGCCGCCGGCTGGGACATCCCCACCATCGAAACCGTTACCGATTTGGCCAGTTGGCTCGAAATCCCCCTTGACGCGCTCAATAGCGCCGCAGTCCCCTTCGCAACATCTCATCACTATCACTACCGCCTGCTCAGCAAGCAATCCGGCATGCTCCGCCTCATTGAGGCCCCCAAGCCGCGGTTGAAGGCTTTGCAGCGCCGCATCGCCGCCGGAATCCTCGATTGCATTCCTCTCCACCCGGCGGTTCATGGATTTCGCCACGGCCATTCCATCAAGACCTTCGCCGCTCCGCACGCCGGACAGCGGGTCGTCCTCCGCATGGACCTCCGGGACTTCTTCCCCACCATCACCCGTGCGCGCGTCCAGGCTTTTTTCCGCACTGCCGGGTATCCGGAAGCCGTTGCCGACATGCTCGGAATCCTCTGCACCAATTCGACTCCCGGATCCATCTGGAAACCAGCCGATCCCAAGCTTGTCCCGGAAATGCGTGCCCTCCACCGCACACCCCACCTGCCACAAGGCGCACCCACCTCACCCGCCCTCGCCAACCTCTGCGCCTACAGATTCGATTGCCGTCTCTCCGGACTCGCCCTCGCAAGCGGAGCATTCTACACTCGCTACGCGGACGATCTAGCCTTCTCCGGCGACACCGACTTCGAACGTTCCGTCGACCGTTTCACCACTCACGCCGCCGCGATTCTGATGGACGAAGGCTTCTCCGTGCATCACCGCAAGACGCGCGTCATGCGCCGCGGTGTCCGCCAGCATCTCGCAGGTCTGGTCACCAACGACATACCCAACATCTATCGCGGCGACTACGACCGGTTGAAAGCCATCCTCACCAACTGTCTCCGCCATGGACCAGCCAGCCAGAACCGCAATGGCCACCCCGATTTCCGGGCCCATCTCGACGGCCGCATCTCCTTCGTCGAAATGATCAACCCGTCCAAGGCCCGCAAACTTCGCGCGCTCTTCCACCAGATCAACTGGGCCTGACCAAGCCCTCCATATGGCATTATTCAGATATGTCCGATATCCGCTTCGCCCTTCGCATGCTGGCCAAAGCGCCAGTCCTGAGCCTTGTCGTGGTGCTCTCGCTCGCCCTCGGCATCGGGACCAACACCGCCATCTTCTCGCTGCTCCATCAGATGTTGCTCCGCGCCATGCCCATTCAGGAGCCGGACAGAGTCGTTACCTTCTATCACCCGGGCCCTGTCCAAGGCACGGTTTGGAGCGACGAAGACAACATGCCCGCCTTCCCCTATCCTCTCTTCAAGGACCTTCAGAAAGCGCAGGCCCCGTTCACTGGAATCGCCGCCAGCCGGGGCTTCTCCGCCAACGTCTCTTATCAGAACGCCCCGATTTCCGGCCGCACCACCCTCGTCTCCGGAAACTATTTCGAGCTTCTCGGTGTTAAGCCGGCGCTCGGGCGTTTGATCCTTCCCCGCGACGAGCAAGGCCCCGGCCACGAGCCGGTTGCGGTGCTCGGACATGGCTACTGGACACGCACCCTCGGCGCACGTCCCGACGTCCTCAATCAGCCCATGATCGTCAACGGTTTCTCCGTCACCATCGTCGGTGTCGCCCAAAAGGACTTCACTGGCGACACGCTTGGGGCCATCCCCGACGTATATTTGCCCGTCACCCTGAAAGCCGCCATCACGCCTTCCTGGGACGGACTCAACGATCGCAAGGCATACTGGCTCTGTTTGTTCGGCCGCTTGAAGCCGGGCCTCCGCATTCAGCAGGCCGCGGAGCAGATCAACATTCCCTACAAAGCCATCCTCGCCGAAGACGCCAAACTCCTGGTCCAACCCACGCAGCAAACACTCGATCGTTTCCTTGCCAAGAAGATCCTGCTGGTTCCCCTGTCGAGTGGCCGCGGCGGTCTTCGCTCAGAGGCCAAAGCCCCGCTCACCATCCTGCTGGCGGTGACGGCATTCGTTCTCCTCATCGCCTGTGCCAATGCCGCCAATCTGCTGCTTGCCCGCTCCACCGGACGCCGCAAGGAGATCGCCATCCGTCTGTCCATCGGCGCCAGCCGCGCCCTGCTCATCCGTCAACTCCTGATCGAATCGACCATCCTCTCGCTGGCAGGCGGCGCCGTCGGACTCCTCGCCGCGCAGTGGACCCTCGCTGCCATCGTGGCCGCCATCCCCTCCAGGGACGGCGCGTTCCTGCACCCCTCACTCGAGCCGCAGGTGCTGCTCTACTCCCTCTCCGCCTCGCTGCTCACCGGCCTTGGCTTCGGTCTCTTTCCGGCCCTGCAAGCCACCCGCACCGGCGTCTCCGGAGTTCTTAAGGATGCCGGCGACCAGGCAATCATTTCCCGCTCCGCGCGCTTCTTCCGCGACGCTCTCGTCGCCGGACAGATGGCGCTCTCCCTCATGATTCTCGTCATCGCCGGCCTTCTCCTCACCAGTCTCCTGAAACTCACTCGCGTCGAACTCGGCTTTTCCACAGACAACCTCATCACGTTCACCGTTTCCCCCAACCTCTCCGGCTACAAGGGAAAACGAGCGCTCGCTTTTTACGAAGCAATCGAAGACCGCATGCGATCCATCCCCGGCGTTACCGCTGTTGGCGGTTCCACCGTCGCGCTCGTTTCCGGCAACAACTGGAGCACCAACATCCGGGTGGAGGGCCAGCCGGAGGTCAAGGGCGATAAGGCGAACGCCAATCTCTCCAAAGTGAATCCTGGCTTCTTCGCCTCCGTCGGAATCCCACTCATCCTAGGCCGCGAATTCACCTCTGCCGATAGCCTCGGTTCCAAGCGCGTCGCCATCGTCAATCAGACCTTCGCAAGCCGCCACTTTGGTGACCAGAACCCCATCGGCCGCCGCTTCTCTGACTCGTTCAAACCCGGCGTCGGCTTCGACATCGAAATCGTCGGCCTGGTGAAGGATTCCGTATACAGCAACCTCCAGACCGCCAAGCGGACCGTCTTCTACCTTCCCTACCGTCAGGACGAACGCGTCGGCTCACTCTCGTATTACCTGCGCACCCCGCTCGACCCCAACTACGTGTTCCCCCAAATCCGGCGTGAGGTCGCCGCCGCAGACTCCGCGGTTCCGGTCGACGAACTGAAGACCATGCGCACCCAAGTGGATGAGAACGTCTTCGCAGAACGTCTTCTGTCCACCTTGACCCTGACCTTCGCGGTGCTTGCCACCCTGCTCGCTTCCATCGGGTTGTACGGCGTACTTGCCTACACCGTCGCCCGCCGCACACGCGAAATCGGCATCCGCATGGCTCTCGGCGCTGCCTCGGCAGACGTGCGCAAGATGATCTTCCGCGATGTCCTCGCGCTCACCATCACAGGCGCCTCCCTCGGTCTCGCCGGAGCATTGGCCGCCGCCGACATCTTGCAATCCTTATTGTACGGGGTAAAGGCACGCGATCCGTTTGTCCTCGCCCTCTGCTCGACGGTGCTGGTAAGCGTTGCGTTGCTGGCTGGTCTGCTGCCCGCGCGACGAGCTACACGAATCGAACCTATGACCGCTCTGCGCTACGAATAGGATGGACCCGCGTAGCGTGTCAGAGGATCAAGGCCGCATTGCAGTTCTTTTCGTCTTTCCAGTGAAGAAAACCAGATGTCGCCCCATACTTTTCCACAAAGGGCCACTCTGTTTCGTGATCAGCGGAGTAGATGGGTGCAAACCCGCGTCGTCCGCCGGCGCAACGGCCGCTGTCACTTTATTACTGGGAACTCCGTCGCGGAACACCTGCACTGTGACCGGCCCCGTCATGCCCGGCGGGGCCTGGAAAGTAACTCGCGCAGGGTTGACCGCGTAAATAAGCGCCTGAATCCCATTCACTCGCACTTCGACGCCGTTCAGTTGCAGGGGTGGATTCGCCAGATCCGCTGTGGCAGAACCCCGCCAGTTCGCCGTCACTCCAGAGAGTTGGGAACCCTGGACTTGCGCCAGGGAGCCGGGACGCAGCGGGCCGGCAAGGAAGGTCGCGCCGTCATCGGGCGATGGGGCCACCGCAATCAGTTCCGGTCCCAGCACGAAAGCGCCACGTCCGTACGTGAACACTGCAGTTCTGCCGGTGGCGGGATTGATCTTGAGGTCGTAGACCGGCGCGATGGGCATGCCCACGTCGGGCCCCTGGCGAAGCCATGTCGCGGCAGCGTCGTTACTGCGCCACAACCCGATATCACTTCCTGCATACACCACCCGCGGGTTGACCGGGTCCACAGCGACGACGTTGAATGGCTGGTCCTGTGGAGGACTCACGTTCGTCCATGCCGGCGAAGCCGCGAGCGCGTTGACAGTTTTGAAGACGTGGCCCGGCTTGCCGGGAGTCGCATCGTCAAAGTTGGATACAGCGGCGTAGAGGATGTTGGGATTTGCCGGATCAAACGCCAGCCCATTTATTGCGCGGGACGGGAGACTCCTCCCGGGATCGAGATCGGTCCAGGTTCTTCCGCCGTCCCGGGTGAGCTGAACCTGGCCGCCAAGAGTTCCGTAGGCGTACGTGTTGCATGCGGTGTCGGAGGGTGACCAGGCAATAGCCTGGATGGTGGCGGGCGAATTTTGCCGATTGGGGAGGCCCGCCGGTCCGTTTGCAGCCCAAGTAGGCGCCGCCGAAATGAAGAAATTATCCGTCCGCCACATGCGGTTCGTACCAGTCAGGAAGACGTTATCATTACTCGGGCACTTGCGGACCGGTGCGACGAACGCGGACGCGGTCTTGTCTATTCCATCATCGGCCGGAACGACTGAATTGCCCCCGTCCGTGGTGCGGCTTATCGAGCCCCAAATCCAGGATCCCATCCAGTCGGTGTCGGGCCGGCTGGACGATACTGCAACTTCCGCTTCGCCCCATATCCGCTGGTTGGGCAATGTCAGCCAGGCGCCACCGGCGCGTACGGCCAGTTGAAAGTCCCGGAAACCAGCCACCATGGAATCCGGATCGGTTGGATGCAAGTCTGCGCCATAGAACATCTGGGTGGAGAGCCCGCGGTTGTGGTTCTGCCATGACTCTCCACCATCACCTGTGCTCCAGACGCCGCCGTCATTGCCTACAATGAGTCGATTTCCCGCCCATGCCGTAGCGTGGTAGTCCGAATGCACATAGACGCTTTCGGTAATTCTCCTCCACGCTGGCGCATGTCCGCAGCCTGAACAGCGCCAGAAGCCCAGTTCTGCGCCACCGGCAAAGAGAGTGTTCGAGTCCGACGGGTCGACGGAGATCACGTGCGAATAATTGCATTTTTCCGGACCACAGTAACCGCCATCTCCCGCCGTCCCGGTGGAAATCTCAATCCACGTCGGGGTTTCGGCCCACGCGTTGTCTGTCCGATACAGACCTAGGAGCTTTTGCTTGTTCACACCTCCGTTGGGGGCAACCGCGATGCTGGCATAGAGGACGGTCGGATTCGAAGGCGCGATGGCCAGCTCGATGCGGCCGGTGGCGGCCCGCGACGGCGTCGACGTGCCCCATGGACCTACAATCGGGCTCCAGGTCTGGCCACCGTCAGTGGATCGGTACACGCCGTTCAAAGCGCTTCCCGCGGCATCATTATTGATGCCGTTTGGAGTGCGGGTATCGCCGATGGCGGCGTACTGATTATTGAAGTTCGTAGGGTCGATTTCGAGAGCGGTGGCCGCTCCGGCCAGCGTCCGCACCCAGTTCACGCCCCCATCTGTCGACCTCAGCACACCGAATGGCGGAGAAGAGGGGAGTCCCTCGGTGCTCTCACGCCCAAACCCCGCGCGCGATGCCGTCGCCAATAGGATGTTTGGATTAGCCGGATGGATGCGAATACGCCTGACGGAAGCGCGCGCGAAACTCCTGGCGCCCAGCACCGTCCAGCTTTTGCCGGCGTCGGTCGACTTCAAGATTCCAAGGCCGGTTTTGGCAAATGAATGTAAGACGCCTTCGCCTGTGGCAGCGTAAATGATGCTTGGATCGCTCGGAGCAAAGGCGACCGCTCCTGTCGCCAAAGTGGGCGCCGAGTCGGCAATAGGGCTCCAGGAGTTGCCGGCGTCGCGAGTCTCCCACAGCCCGCCGTTGCCAACCCCCGCGAGCCAGTGGGCAAAGTCCCTTGGATCGACCGCAAGGGCAGCCACCCGGCCTGAGTTCGGGTTATTGAATTCCGGCGCTCCTTGGAATAAGGGCGCCGGGCCGATATTAGTCCACACCGGTGATGCGCCGGAGGATCCGACGGTAATGGTGATGGTTTTAGAAGCCCCCCTGAAGGCCCCTTCCATGACCACGACCGTGAAGGTGAAGACACCTGCGGTCAACGGCGTTCCCACGATCTCGCCGGTGGGCAGCAGCACCAACCCGAGCGGTAGAGTGCCGCCTGCAATCGACCACCCAGAACGCGGGGCGTCTCCCGACGCTAGCGTTTGCGCGAACGGTGAGTTCAAGCTCGCCTGCAAGGCTGACTGGGTTGGAGGGAAGGTAATGATTGAGCCCGATGGCGGCGTCGTGCCCGTATCGAGCGCGTAAGCGCCTCGGCCGAAGGTGAAAGCGACAATCCGGTTGGTGGCGGGATTGATTTTCAAATCGAAAACCGGAACGTTCGGCAAGCCTGTGGCGGGACCGAGGAATTCCCAGGTTGTACCACCGTCGGGGCTATGCCAGACGGCAGAATCCGTCCCAGCATACAGTGAGTTCGGATTCTCAGGGTCGAGCGCAACCACATTGACGGGCACGTTGATGGGGGGACTCACGTTTACCCACACGGGCGCCGCGGCTGTCCAGTCGAGGGTCTTGAACAGATGGCCCGGTTTGACAGTAATTTCATCGAACCCGGAGAAAGCAACATAGAGCGTCTTTGGCGAGCTGGCGTCGAACGCGATTGAACTTACGGCGCGGGCACAATACCCTGGGCCAGTTCCGCAGGCAGGGAGTGTTTTGCGCGGATCTGGATCGACCCAGGTAGCGCCGCCATTCGTAGTGATCCGCAGCTCTCCCGCCATGGTTCCGTAGGCGTATGTGTTGCAGTCCTCCCCCGCCTGCGGGAGCGCGACGGTTGAGATTGCCGCGCCGGCAGGACCATTCGCTGCCCACGAAGGGCTTCCCCCCCGTTGAAAGAAATTCTCCGTGCGGAATAAGCGGCTCGCGCCGGCGATCAATACGTCATCGTTTGCCGGACACTTTCTTACCGGCAGAACGGGCGCCGTGCCGCTGAAATCGATGCCGCTGTCGGCGGCGCTAAACGTGCGGCCTCCATCCAACGTCCGAGAGATGCGCGACGTGCTCGCCACCATCCAGTTCGTGTCCGGATTCGCAGCAGAGAAAGCTGCCTCCCCTGGCCCCGCTCCAATCGAGCGCCACGAGCTGTCGCTTGTCCGAAGAGCGCCGCCATTGTCGACTGCACCGCCCAGGATGATGTTCGGATCGGTGGGGTGCAGGTCGCCTGCGAGGAGCCGGGCAACCCCCAGGCCGCCGTTTTGGTCCTGCCAGGGTGCGCCGCGCGTGGCGGTGCTAAACACTCCAGCGTCTGTGCAGGCGATCATCCGATCACCGGCCCATGTCAGGCTGCGCTCATTTGCGGGCAGGCTGCGGCGGCCCTGTCCATCGATACCGGCGTTTGTCCAGGAGGCGGTGGCGTCGCAGTGCTCGCATCGCCAGAGCGAGACTCCACCCGCAAAAAGCGTGCCCGGGTCGGATGGATCCACGGTGAGTGTCGATAACTCGGTACACCTCCCATCGCAATAATCGACTCCGCCCAACGGTACCTGAATCCAGGTGGGCGTGCTCGCCCACGCATCATCGGTTCGATAGAGTCCCAGCAGGCGCCCATTTATATCCGAAGCGCCTTGCACGCTCACATAGACCGTGTTCGGACGCGAGGGTGCAATCGCGATCGCCAGCCGTCCAATATTCGAGCTGCTCCAGGGGCCCGTCACGATCGCCCAACTCTGGCCTGCATCGGTCGTGCGATACAAGCCGCTGGGTACAGGAGTGTTCCACGGCCCAAAGTAGGCAGGCAGGGCCATTCCCGCGTACTGACGGTTGAAATTGGACGGATCTACCTCCAGGGCTGTCGACTCGCCGGCGAGCTTTCGCGTCCAGGTTACACCTCCGTTTGTCGATCGTTGGAGACCGAACGGCGGCGGGCCGGTTGTCTGCTCATTGAGGCGACCCGAGTTTCCTCGCGACATCACCGCGACTACGATATCCGGATTTTCAGGGTCCACGCGAATGGCGCCGATGGAAGTTCGTCCGAATGTCGAAGCGCCCACGAGTGACCAGGTTGTTCCGCCATCCGTCGATTTTAGAATTCCTTGTCCCGGGTGGGCCTCGAATCCCCAGGTGGCCTCTCCGGTTCCGGCATAGATAACCTTCGGATCACTCCTCGCAAAAGCCACCGAGCCGATGTTGAGATTCGGTTGCGAGTCAATGATGGGGTTCCAACTGGCTCCGGCATCGTGGCTCTCCCACACCCCTCCGCTTGCTGCTCCAAGGATCCAGTGATCGCGGTTCGATGGATCCACCGCGAGGCTCCTGATCCTGCCCGTCGGACCGTTTCCGCCGATCAGTGGAGAAGGGCCCAGGCTGGTCCACGTTTGGGCATGGCTGGAGTTCACCAAACCTGCCAAGAATAGTGCAACAGGAATCACGGCGATGCACCGGCGGCCGCGGCGCCTAATCTGGATCTCCCTCATGTTCCTCGGCTTCGGTGATCGAGTATATCAATTCTCCTCAGATCTTGAAAGAGCCGAAATGCAGGTGAATCACTCGATTGACCTGCCTCTCGATGTTCTAATGCTGGATCGGAAGGACCAGTGGCCCTGGCGGGTCGGAATTGATGATGGCCGGTGACGATGTGCCGATCGGACCGTTGTATTGGATGGTGACCGGATAGTCGCCCTCGGGCAGACTCGCAAACTGCCGCGGGAGCGTGAAATTGATCTGGAATTTTCCCGGGCTCACCAGGCTGGCGGAATCGGCGGGAATTACGGCGTCTCCGATCGTCACCGTTACGTCACTAAATGCCGCGGATTGCGCCGCGATTCCACCCGTCGTCCGGAACAGACCCGTCACAAAAAGGTGGATCACGTCTCCCGGCATCGCCTTGCGGAAGGAAGGCCCGTTGGCCGGGTCGCCCGCCGACATCCCATCGAGGAACACCGCCTCCGGATAGTTCTTTTCATTGGCGATGACAGGGAGAATTCCTGGCGAACTCGAAGTTCCTGTTGTACTCACGACGTTGCTTCCCACACCGTCGCGAAACACCTGAACGTTCACCGGTCCCGACGACAACACTGTTCCGGGTGGGCCGGGAAGAATGCCGCTCGGAACCTGAAACCCGATGCGCGTCGGGCTGACATAGTTCACTGCCGCCGAAACGCCCCCAACCTTGACCTCGATACCGCTGAGTTTGGTGGGTAGATTATTGCCCAGACCCAGAAAATCCGCGTCATCCCAGTCGCGAGTCACGCCCGACAGATTCGTCCCCAGCACCTGTGCCCAGGAGCCGGGAACGAGCCCGCCCGCGATATAAGTAGCCCCGTTAGCCGGTGAACGCGGTCCCGGGATGATCCGCGGCCGCGGCGCATCAAGAGGCGGAGCCGGAAATCCAATCCCAATCCCGTATGCGCCGCGTCCATACGTAAAAACAGCGGTCACACCCGTATCGGGATTGATCTGGATGTCATAGATCGAAGCATTGGGTATGCCCGATTGCACGCCGTCATGTACCCAGGTGGCGGCGCCATCCGTGCTGCGCCAGAGCCCGGCATCGCTACCCGCGTAGATCAGCTTCGGATTCCTCGGGTCGACGCGGATCACATTGAACGGCTGGTCCAACGGTGGGCTTACGCTTACCCAACCCGGCGTCGCGGCGAGCGCGTTCATGGTCTTGAAAACGTGTCCCGGCTTTCCAGGGGTCGCGTCATCGAAACTCGAAAGGGCGGCGTAGATAACGTTGGGATCCGAGGGATCGAACGCCAGCCCGTTTACCGGGCGCGGCGGAAGGGTTTTGCGTGGGTCAAGATCGATCCATGTCCTGCCCCCGTCGCGCGTGAGCTGAACGGTGCCCCCGGACGTACCGTAAACGTACGTGTTGCACGTCTTATCCGACGAAACATACTCGATCTCTAGAATGGTTCCTGAATAGGGTGGGCTGTTTGCTACCCATGGCGGTGCCGCCGGGCCAAAGAAACTGTCAGTACGCCACATCCGATATGTCCCGGTCAGAAAGACATTGGAGTTATTCGGGCAGATCCTCACGGGAGCGACGAAAGCGGCGCCCAACTTGTCGATTCCTCCGTCCGCTTGGACCCAAGATTGGCCCCCATCGGTCGTCCGGCCAATCAAGCCCCAGAGGCCGGCTCCCATCCATTCCGTATCCGGCCGGCTCGCGGAGACCGCCACTTCCGCCTCAGCCACTCCGACCGAACGCTGCCCAAAGATCTGTTCCCATTTGTCGTCTCCGGTACGAAGCACCACACCTCCCATATCCCGGACACCTGCAAGGAAGAAATCCGCTTTGGCCGGATGCAGGGCGGCGCTGAAAAAAGTCATGAGGCGGAGTGTTGCCGAGTGGACCTGCCAGGTTTGCCCGCCGTCCGTAGAACTGGATATCGTGTGATCGGTGCCGCTAATCAGCCGGCTACCCGACCACACCAGGGCGTGATAGTCGCCGTTCCCAGGATGCGCACGAACCTCATCGGCGGTCCACGATGGTGATTTTCCGCAGTTTGCGCACCGCCAAAGCTCGACACCACCGGCAAATAAAGTGTCAGGGTCGGAGGGGTCTACCGAGATGACATGGGAGTAGCCACACTTACCCACGTTATAGGTCCCAAGGCCAGGTGAGGTTTCCACATTGCAATACTGCTCACTGGCCTTAACCGGTATCTGAATCCAGGTTGGCGTTGGAGCCCAGGCGTTGTCCGTTCGATAGAGGCCGAGTAGTCCGGTGTCACTGCGGCCGCCATTGGGGGGGACCTGAATGCTGGCGTACAGAGTGTCGGGATTGGACGCCGAGATCGCCAGTTCGACCCTCCCAACAGAAGTAGTTGTAGCGCTCGTCGGTCCCCATGGACCCGAAATCAAGACCCAGGTTTGCCCACCATCGCTCGAGCGATAGAGGCCATTGAAGGCGCTGCCTCGTGAATCGCTCTTCAGGCTGTTGGGGTAGCGCTGGTCACCAAGCGCCGCGTATTGATTGTTGAAATCTCTCGGGTCGATCTCCAACCCTGTCGCTTGCCCGGTGAGCGTCCGCACCCACGTCGAGCCGCCGTCGATTGACTTGAAGATACCGAATGGCGGCGAGCCTGGCACGCCCTCTTGGCTGTCGCGGCCGAACCCGCCCCGCGATGTCGCGGCGACCACGCTGCCCGCATCGCTGCGGTCAACCCGGAGCCGTTTGAACGCCGACCTGGCGAACGTCGGGGAAGCGAGAAGCTCCCATGTGCGGCCACCATCAACCGATTTCATTAACCCGAGGCCGGCCTTCGTCACTCCCGGACCAGAGGCCTCGCCGGTACCCACGTAGATCGTATTCGGATCGCTGGGCGCGAAGGTGACCGCTCCGATGGCTAATGTCGGCCAGTCATCGCTCAGAGGCCACCAGTTCTTGCCACTATCGAGGGTTTCCCAGACTCCGCCATTGCCGGCGCCGAGCAGCCAGTGATTCGGATCGACCGGATCGACCGCGATGGACGAGATTCTGCCGTTTGGGATGCCGGGCCACGAGATATCCCTCCACTTTTGCGCCCCACAGGGTAGGCAGAGCATTAGTGAACCCAGAACACCAAGAATTCTGCAAGTGCGATCACGAAGCATCACGGCCCTCACAAGTCAATACCCAGTTTCAGCAGAGAGAGAAGAAGACAGCATACAACATACAGGACCAGGATCCTAGCTAGCTGAGCCTAAATGCAGGTTAAACGAGTGCCGATTGCCTGAACATCTCACTATTTTCTGAGCGCCAACATTCATCATTTGCAGCGAGCATTTCGAGTGCAACCTCAAGAGAGAACGGAGCTGATATGGCACGAATCGGCGCCTCGGTGGTCGCCAAGGGTTCACCAGATTTGATCGCTTCAGCCTGGCCTACCCCCGCCCCAACCGCCGCATCACACGGTCCGCCGCCCGAACCCCGTGGTGCTGCGCCTCCTCGAAAATCGACAGCCCGCTGAGATCCGAATTCGACAGCACTACCCGGTCCCCCCACTCCGCCAGCGCCCT
>JACQZR010000034.1 GCA_016213775.1 Acidobacteriota bacterium | reverse complement strand
GCTTAGCGCGGCCCAGCATATCCAGGGTGACGTTCTCGAGCTTAATGCCGAGGTCTTGTGAGATCACTTGCCCGCCGCTGACGATCGCGATGTCTTCGAGCATCGCTTTGCGGCGATCGCCGAAGCCGGGAGCCTTGACCGAGCAGGCATTGAGGGTGCCACGGAGTTTGTTGACGACGAGAGTGGCGAGCGCTTCGCCTTCCACTTCTTCAGCGATGACGAGGAGCGGCTTGCCGCTGCGAGCGATCTGCTCCAGCAGGGGCAGCAGATCCTTCATGTTGCTGATCTTCTTTTCGTGGATGAGGATGTAGGGATCTTCCAGAACGCATTCCATGCGGTCCGGGTCGGAGATGAAGTAGGGGGAGAGGTAGCCGCGGTCAAACTGCATACCTTCCACGGTCTGCAACTCGGTGTTCATGGTCTTGGACTCTTCGACCGTGATGACGCCGTCCTTGCCAACCTTCTTCATTGCTTCGGCGATGGTGTTGCCGATGGTCTCGTCGCCGTTGGCGGAGATGGTGCCGACCTGGGCGATCATGTCACCGGACACCGGCTTGGAGTGCGAGGCGACTTCGTTGACGACGGCCTCGACGGCGCGCTCGATACCGCGCTTCAGGGCCATCGGGTTTGCACCGGCGGCAACCGACTTCACGCCTTCGCGATAGATGGACTGGGCGAGGATGGTGGCGGTGGTGGTACCGTCACCGGCGATATCGGAAGTCTTGGAGGCGACTTCGCGAACCATCTGCGCACCCATGTTTTCGAGCGGATCTCTGAGCTCGATTTCCTTGGCGACGGTAACGCCGTCCTTGGTAATCGTCGGACCGCCGAACTTCTTCTCCAGGACGACATTGCGTCCCTTCGGTCCGAGCGTTACCTTGACTGCATCGGCCAGTTGGTTGACGCCGCGCAGGATCGCCTGCCGGGAATTCTCGCTATATACAATCTGTTTAGCTGGCATCGTTTAGTGACTCCTGAGTTTGATCTGATTCCTGTTACTTTTTGCCATTCTCAAGCACGCCGAGAACTTCGTCTTCGCGCATGATGAGGAGTTCATTGCCATCGATCTTGATGTCGCTGCCGGAGTACTTGCCGAACAGGATGTGATCGCCAACGTTGACGTCGAGAGCGACGATCTTTCCATCGTCATTGCGCTTGCCCTTGCCGACGGCGACGACTTCACCTTCCTGGGGCTTTTCCTTTGCGGAATCGGGGATGATGATCCCACCCAGGATCGTCTCTGTTTCTTCGATCCGCTTGACCACAATGCGGTCATAAAGGGGCCGGATGTTCATTTTCTTACAGACCTCCAATGTCCAGACTTCAACTAGTCCGTTTGGTTTTTAGAGAAGTTGGTATGAGTGAAGAGCATGGGGAAACCACAGCGCCCTTCACATGAATATTATTAGCACAGTCCCAGGAGGAGTGACAAGAGTTTTTTGTAAACTATTGATTACAAGTCATGTATGAAACATTAATAAATGTTCATCGTGCGAGCCTGGTCGTACTTCAGTTTCCCGACTGAACAATTTGGAGCGTCTGAGTGCCGAAGGTCAGCAACCCCGAGCGAGTCGAGCCTGTCGTGTTGCGTTGCACTGTATAGCCGATCACTCCAGACCCACTTCCCGCGGAGCCGCTGGTGAGGGTCACCCAGGAATTCGGGTTCGTTACCATCCACTCGCAGCCATCCTGCGTCATAACGAGAATGGAACTGCTACCGCCGTCCTTGCCAAACGATTCGCTATGCGAGGAGAGAGCAAAAGTGCAGGAAGAAAGCCCCCCGGCACCCCCAAGCTGGTTTATGGTGAACGACTCCGTATTCACGGCAATCGATCCGGTGCGCACGACGCCTGTACCATTTGTCGCAATCGAGTAGAGGATGGTTCCATTCCCGAATCCCGCGGACGGAGAGATATTGATCCAGGACTGTTGGGTAGATGCAGTCCAGGCGCAATTGGAGAATACAGGCAGCGAAAGGTTGGTGTAGGCGGTCTGATTAAACCAGGAACTGCTCAACCCTAGCGTCACATAACAACCCGCGGCCTGCGTGATGACGTAGGTTTGCCCAAGGACGCTGATGTTTGCGACACGTAACGGGCCCGTAGGATTTCCAGCCACGTTAAACGAGATGCTCCCATTTCCCACACCGCCGCCACTGGTCAGCGTGACCCACGTCTTGTCGGTAGTGGCATACCAGGCGCAGCCTGCCGGCGCCGTGACGCCAAGTTGGAACGAGCCCGCGGCATTCCCGTAGTTGCCGCCGCTGCTGGCCAGCGTGGCGGAGCAAACGGCTAACCTGGTATAGAACCCATCGAATGCGCCTCCGGCGTTGGTGGATTGGAGCGCGCCCGCCGACACTGGAAGATCCGTTGAGGACGTGAATCCTGCCAGCGCCGGTCCGCTGGCGTTGGAAAAGATAACGGCGGTTGCCACTTCCGTTCCTCCTCCTCCGACATATGTAGAAAAGTGTAGATAGCTGCCCGTGGCATCGAGCAGAGCGACAAAGGCATCCCCATTACCGCCAGGAGTGGACTGCGGCGCGGCCGCGAGGGGAAAGCCGGCCCCGGCCAACCCGACAACATACGCCTGGTTTAGTGCGTCCACGACGATGCCATAGGCGGCATCGCAGGTATACATGCGGAAGGGATCCGAAACGCTGCACGATCCGGATCCGCCAAGAAACGTGGAGTAGACCAGGTTTGATCCGGCGGAATTGACACGGACCACAAAGGCATCGCTCCCGCCTCCGCCATGCGCGGCGTGGTAAGCTCCGGCGGTAGTGGGAAAGCTGGGGGAATAGGTTTGTCCGGCGACGAATACCTCGCCGTTGGAGTTGATATCGAGTGCGAATGCGCGGTCAAGATTCGATCCTCCTAAGAATGTGGAATAGGCAAGACTGTTTCCGTTCGACGACACTTTCGCGACAAAGGCGTCGGTGGTTCCGGAATACGAAGTCCGAAAAGCCCCGCCCGTTGTCGGAAAATCGCTGGAGCTGGTAAAACCAGTCACGTAGGCCTGGCCAGCCGTGTCCGCTTTGATGCCAGTGATCTGGTCCTCGGCGGAGCCTCCGAGAAACGTGGCGTACACCTCGGCTGTGCCGGTTGAGTTCAGCTTGACGATGAAGCCGTCAGTGCCGCCTCCGTAGTTTTTCTGTACTGCCGGATTGGAGGTGGTGAGCGTGGCACTGTACGTGTAGCCGGCGATGTAGGCCTGCAATGACGAATCGACGGCGATAGCCTGCCCCGCTCCGGCGCCATCGATGTAGGTAGAGTAGACGAGGGTCCCGCCATTTGGATCCAGCTTCGAGGCAAAGATCGCCGGCGAATTGGACGGGAACGCGCTGAAAGCCCCGCCCGTTGTCGGGAAACGGCCCACGGTGGAACCGGTGATGTAGGCGGCGCCGGCGGCATCGACGGCTATCGCTCGCCCGTAGTCGGGATAGGGTCCGCTGCTGAAGGTCCCTGAGGCGACGGTTCCGCCCACAAAGGTCGAGTACATAATGAGAGAGCCGGCAGGGTTTACCTTGACGACAAACGCGTCCGCATCACCGGCAGTCAACGTTCCCTTGTATGGCGTGGATGTGATGGGGAAGTTGCCCGAGGCGGTGTACCCGGTAATGTATTGATAGCCATTGGCATCCACAGCCATTCCCATGGGGATGTCCACATCTCTACCTCCGATGTAGGACACCACCAGAGTGGGGTCGATAATCAGTGGCTGCGAACGGTCGTAGGCGCCGATTTGAAAGGAGACCTCACGGCCGTTCAAACGAAAGGCACCGTCGACGCGCGAACGCCGGCGGCCTGTCTCCTGGTACAGCATGGGGGCGCCCATCAGAAATTCTCCAATCCGCAGTTCGCCCTCGGCGGTGAGCTCCGGCTCTTTCTCGCTATCGATGCGGAAGCGGATGGCCGATGGATCCGTCCACGGCCCCACCACCCAGTCAAATTCCATTTGCCGCCGGTTGCCGTAAAAAACCAAATCGATGCCCGGGAAGACGGATTCGCATTGCACTCGCGTGTAGTGGCGAGCTCCCACAACCCACTTCGAGGAGTCCTCGCCGAGAAAGTAATTGCTTACCCCGCTTGTCGGCGAGATTCCGTGTATTTGACCGGTGGTGGCGCCGAGCCAGGTGAGCGTGACTCGACTGTCGAGGGAATCGAGAACCACTTCCGACCGTCCGAGCTGCAGGCGAAATCCCTGGCCCCGCGCGAGAAACCGGGTGTCCGGGTCCGCCTGGCCGCGATTCTCCTCAAACACCAAAGGCAAACGGGCGAGATTCGCCGGTCGTGGGGAACGCGGAGGCGCCGCGAAACTCCCTGCGGACAAACAAATGGCTAATAACGCGCCGCGAACGGCTGCCCTTCGGACCATAGGTTGACTTCTGCTCCTGCTACTTAGTGAATTGAGCCCGGCATTCCTCTCACAGTAAATTCTGCAACTGTGCTATCGATCGGGGAGGGTTCCTCAAGGCTATTGCCCAGCCAAGCCTGAAACATCAATGCGCACCACAACGGGGAAGTCCAATTGGCTTTCCCGGCGCGATGCTCCTCCCACTTCTGCCGGATCACCCTGGTGTTCAGGTAAGGGTTGCAGGCAAATGACTTACAGGCGAACAAATCGTCCGCCCACGAACGTAGCCCGCCCCGCAGCCAGTCCTGAAGTGGAACCGCGAATCCCGCCTTGGATCGTTCAAACATCTGCTTGGGCAAGTAGCGGGAGAGTACCTGCCGCAGAATCCACTTCCCTTGGCCGTTGCGAACCCGGTAATTGGGCGGCAGCTTTCCCACAAACGCCAACAAATCCGGATCGAGCAGCGGAGATCGGCCCTCCAGGCCGACACTCATAGCCGCCCGGTCAACCTTCACGAGGATGTCGTCCGGAAGGTAAGTGGCAATGTCCAACAGCATGAATGGAGCGGGGGCGGCCAGTGCAGAGGGGTGCGAGAGAATCGCCTCTCCGGCCCAGTGCATCCTCGCATGGCTTCTTGTGAGGGCTTCGGAGTCCAGACACCCGCTGATCAATTGGAGGTATACCTCCTCCGCGCTATTTGCCAGCAGCATGCTGCGCAAACGGTGGAGTTTGTCGTGCAGGTTACGGATGCGGTAGCGGCTCGGCAGCGTGGATTCCCCGATCTGTCCAGCAAGGCGCATCAGCACCGGGGGGACAACCCCTCCCAAGCGATTCAGGCTGGCTCGGACGGGGAGCGGGATGCCTCCCAAAACGCGCCATAGCTTGTGCGCCCAGAAGTACCTTGTGTAACCGCCGAACACTTCATCTCCACCGTCTCCCGTAAGCACCACGGAAACCGCTCGCCGCGCCAGAGAGGAAACGATCGTGGTGGGAATCTGCGAGGCATCCGCAAACGGTTCGTCGTAGATGGAGGCGAGGTTCGGTATTGTCGCCATAGCCTCCGCCGGCGTTACGGTCAGTTCCGTGTGATGCGTTCCAAGGTGCTTCGCCACAGCCCGCGAATAACCGGCCTCGTTGTAATTCTGGTCGTGGAAGCCGATGGTGAAGGTGCGGGCCGCGGGCATGCCGGACTCCTGCATCATTGCCACCACCACGGAGGAATCGATTCCGCCGGAGAGAAACGCCCCAATGGGGACGTCGGACACCATCCGCGCTCGTACGCAGTCCCGCAGCTTTTTCTGCAACTCGTCTACGGCCTCCTCCTCGCCTAAGTCGAGTTGCGCCTGCCCGTCGTCGAAACAGGCTTCCGCGGACCAATATCGTACTGTTTCGGGAAGGGTTCCCACAGTCGCTGCCTCCGGAAGCCGCAGCCAGCATGCCGGCTCGAGTTTCCAGATTCCCTTGTAGATCGAGAACGGGGCCGGCACATAGTTGTGCCGGAAATACAAGGGCATTACGTCAGCGTCGATTTCGCCACGAAATCCAGGATAGGCGCGAAGCGCTTTCAACTCTGAACCGAACACGAATTCCCTGCCAATCCAGCCGTAGTATAGAGGTTTCTCGCCAAAACGGTCCCGGGCCAGATACAGAGCCCTTTCCTGCCGGTCCCACAAGGCGAATGCAAACATGCCGTTGAAGCGTTTGACCGCGCTGGCAACTCCGTATTTCTCGAAGCAGGCGAGCATCACCTCCGTGTCGTATGTGCCGCGGAAAACTGTATCCCCGCCCTGCTCCAGTTCTCGCCGCAGTTCCGGGAAGTTATACACTTCTCCATTGAAAGAAATCACGTAGCGGCCGGTGTGCGATTCCATCGGCTGATGGCCGAGCGGCGATAAGTCGAGAATGGACAGGCGTCTGTGCCCCAGCGCAACTCTCCCGCCGTCATCAATCCAATAGCCTTCGTCGTCCGGTCCCCTGTGGGACAGAGCATCGGTCATCCTATGAATCGCATCCAGGAGACAGTCCCGGCGCAGGTCGCCTTTCACGTTTACAAAGCCGCTAATGCCGCACATGGTCAGCAACCTCTCCTTTCGGTTGTCGCTCCGGAAAGGACGTCGCTGTAGAGCTGGTCAAACCTCTCGGCCACGTCATGGAGGCTGAACTGGGATAGAATCCTGCACCTCGCTGCTCTGCCAAGCTGGATCCGGTCCTGGACACTCATACGCAACAACCTCTCGATACCACGAGCCATGGCGTCCTCGTCCTCAGGCCGCACAACCACACCCGTATCCCCAACCATCCAGGCGCTATCGCCCACATCCGTCACCAGGCACGGAACACCGCAAGCCATCGCTTCCCCCACCACGTTTGGAAAAGCTTCGGCAAGACTGGCGGACACCGCTACATCGAAGGCCGCAGTCAGACGGGGAATATCCGCACGCTCGCCCAGCAGGTGCACGCGCCCCGGCAGCCCTGATTCCGCGATTTGCCGCACCAGTCCGGCGTTGGAACTGTCCACTCCGCGGCCAATCAATACGGCGTGAAACGGCGACCGGCCGGCCACCCGTGCCATGGCCGAAAGAAAGCCGCGATGGTTTTTCACCGCGTGGGCGCGCCCCACCATCCCCACGATGGCGTGGTCGCTGGGCACGTTCAACTCGCGGCGCACGGACGATCGCGCCTCCGCGTCCGGGCGGAAGCTATCGCCGTCGAATCCGTTCGGAATGACCACGGTGCGATCGCGGGAAAAGCCTGCCGCCTCGTGCTGCAAAGCGGACCTCCGCGAGTTGTATACAATCCGGTCCGGCAGTCTGGAGGCGACGCCCAGGGCGGAGATGAGCATTCTTGTCCGGCGCTTCTCCGAGGCAACATTGTCCAGTGACCCACGCACATTCCAAACCAATCTGGATGGAGTGAGCAGGCGGCTTAACTGGCTGAAGAGGTTCCCGTGTACCTCCCATCCCATGATGATCTCCGGAACGGCCGCCCGGATCATCCGCACCAGCCGAGGCAGTTTCCACAGCAGTCCCGGCCCGATGGGCATCTCGACGCTCCGGACTGGAATCCCCAAATCCTCAATTGCCTTGGTCAGTTTCAGCCCGCGGCAGGGGAGCAGCGAGATGACCGTCGGAGAGTAGATCGTCGAATTTGTCCGGGACAACAGCCTGAACAGCATCGTTTCAGCGCCGCCCGTGCCGAGCCCCGTGATGAGATGGACTATGGATATACTCATGCGGTTCTCCAAGCTCCAACACGGTGGGGCCTAATACTCGCCAGTGCAAAGCGTGACGTCCCGGTCTTCGGGCAGTGGGTTGCCAGACCCAATAACAACCACGTGATCGTCTTGTTCTCCCAGCTACTAGCCATGCCAACGGCGGCCCACGTCAGCAAGATAAACAGAAGGTGCCGGCGGAATCCGGGATTCGGCGAACGGGAGGAAAACGCGCTCGCCACGATCATCAGAAAGAAGGCAACCCCAACCCCTCCGCTTTCGACGGCTACTTCGATAAACATGTTATGCGCGGCAATGGGGATGTGATAAATGGAGCTCGTCGCCACCGAAAACGTACCCGCTCCGAGACCCAACAGGGGACTCTCCTGGAACACCTGGTAGCCGAGCTGCCATGCGGAGGCGCGTCCGCCGAAGTCACGCTGCTCGAATTGGCTAAGCACCGTAAGAATCCGGCGTGCGGCGATCGTGTCGGACACCTCGAGAAGAACAAACCCGCCGCCGGCAATGAGCACCAGCGCCGCGAACCGGACTTTCCACGAAGCCTTGAGCAGCCGGATGGACGGGTAGATTGCGGCCACTATGAGCGCCAGCAATCCGGTTCGTGAGCCCGTCAGCACAATCGCACTGGCAGCGGCGAGCATGTATAGCCAGTTGAACACTGCCCACCACGCCCTGGATCCCGTGGTAAGAAGCCACCATGCCATGGGAATCCCGACCGCCAGCGAGCCGGCCAGATCGTTCGGGTTTACCCCATTGGCTGTATATCGCCCTTCTCCCCACAACTGGCCTTCGATATACGCCTTGAAAACGAATCCCACAAGAACGGTGTTGCCCAACAGGCACGCTTGCAGCAGACTGCGGTACCTGGACAGCGATTCAGCGCTTTGGTAGATAACCCAGGCCAGAATCATCAGTTGGAGATACGACAGCGAGCGCCTTGCGGTCCTTTCCGGATCGACACTCCAAAAATAGGTGAGCACGGACCAGGCAAGGAACGCCGCCATGAATAAGTGGATCCGCATCGGGCTTCGCATTCGCCCGCGCTGCGCCGCTGAGACGATCCACAGAGCGCCAACCAGCAACGACAACACCCGTGTCAGTTGGATTTCCCCGGGCAGAATGATCATGTCGTCCCAGGGCGTGGCAAACGCGAGCAACCAGGCTGCGGCGAAGAAGATCCTTCCGTGCTCCCGGGCGGACGTTTGCGGCGTTTCAGAATGGTATTGATGAGTCATGACTGTTCCAGATTTGCCCCGCAGTCCGATGCCGCGCTTCGCGGGCTGAGCATCAGCATGTACCAGGCCAGGACGCCCGCCGCATGAACCGCATACCCGGCCAGGTGTCCGAACGCAGCCCCGTCGATGCCTTGTGCAGGGGCCAGAAGCGCCGATGTCAGTGTCGTTGCCATTGTCGCGGCCACCAGACTCGGCAATTGCGAGGAGTAATGATGTGCCGATGTGAGACAGCACCCAACAGCGCTGCCGATCATCGAGCACAGCGATCCGATAGTAAGAATGATGAATGCGTACTCGCTCTTGGAATACTCGTCGCCATACAGAATCGCGAGAAACTGTCTCCCCCAAACCACTGAGATCCCCACCATCAGGATGCCCGCCAAGGCCGCGAATCCAATCAGAAACCGCGATAGCCGCCGGTATTCTCTCTGATTGGAGACATACGCCCTTGCCATACGGGGAGCCAAAGCCTGTCCCATCGCCATCACCAGCAGGCTTCCTCCAATCGACGCGTAGGCCATGGTGGAGTAGAGCCCTACATCCCTATCGCCACAGCAGTGCTTCAGGAAGTACCGCGGAATGCTCGCATTGAGCGCGCCAAACAGAAGGGTTGCCCCCAGCGGAAGCGCCAGCCGGAACAAGCGGAACAACTCCGCGGATTCCCAGATGGGACGAAGCCCCGCTTGAGGCTTGCTCGCACTCATCAGTGGCAAGTCCACCGCCAGGCAGAGCACCCACTGACAAGTGGCGATTGTCAGGATCGAGTAAAGCAGAGAACCGCTTGCGACGAATACGACGTACATCGCCGCCAGCGCTGCTATAGCCTTGGCGGTCTGCGAATGTGCGATCCAATCCAGCCGCTCCTTGTGATGCATTAACCCATAAGCCAGCTCCCCGAACGAGTCTGCTGACCTTACTATTGCCACGGCCAAAACCACGAACACGGCACCCTGGTCATTGCGCAGGAGACTGACGGCCAGAAGCGTCACCACTAAGAAGGCCACCGTACCCAACACGCGCAGGGCTGCAAAATGTCCGAAATCGAACTTGCCCTCGGTATCGGTGGCCTGCACCGCCCTCAATTGCAGGTTTGTCGCCGCCAGAATCGGAGAGGTAATTGCCAGCCCCAGGCTGAACCGGCCTACGTCGAGTGGCGTCCCAAGGCGCGACAGGAGCACCACAAGCATCCATTGCGAGGCGGCTTGAAAAACATTTCCCGCCAGCGCCCACAAAAACCGCGCAGTAGGGCCGGGGTGCGGCAGGCTCACCATCAGCGAAATCAGATCAACGTTGCGCCACAGCGATTCGCGCTCGCCCGGCGCCAAATCCTGCGGCGCACCATCGGGGTTGGTACCGTTCTGGCGCCCGGTTTCCGAACTGAACCGCTCCCTGCTGTGCTCCAGTACCGTTTCGGAACATTTTCGCGCTGGGGTCTGCTTCACGGAGGTGTGAAGTGCAACTGGAACGCCAAAAGCAGAGGCGTTAGGCGCGGATCAGAATCTATCAACTAGAGCTTAGGAGGAGTCGGCCCTTCACGACCGTAGTTCTTCCTCAGAATAGCCCCAAGGATTAGCAGGGACGCGACCAGCCGCGCTCCGTAAATCCACTGGCTACCCTCGTTCGGCCGTTCCATGAAGATGAGTGCGATCTTGTTTCCGCCTTCGATCGCAAAGTAGCAGGCGAAGGCCACGAAAAGCGGGTCCTTCGTGGTTCTCCAAAACTTTAGAAAGAACACGGCTGCAGTGGCCGACATGGCCGCGATGACACCGAGCAAGAATGCTGTGGGGGCAGGCTTCATCGATCCTCCCAGATTAGACCATAAAGCAGAACCGCCATAGCGAGCGCGGCGGTGATGAGACGCCACTGAAATAGATCCACATCCCGGTACACCACCAGGTCAATGAAGACCAGGATGTTGGAAATCCCCAATCCCAGGAAGCAAAGACCGCTCCAGAGCAGCAATGGTCTCCTTACGCGTGCATATGCTTGCAGAAGAAAAACAGCGCACGAAAGTGTGGTGAACGAACAGAGGACGTAGACAGCGGTGGACATCTTAATCCTGCTCCCGTGTGAATTTGAAGGCACTAGCAAATGCTCTAATGCCGGGAGATGCTTTTGAGTGGATAAGAGCTGAGACTCGCAGAAGCTCCACCCGATACGTTTCCGCAACTGCCTCTATCAGGCGGTCCATCTCCACTGATTCAGACTCATAGCGGTATGTCCTTTCAGGTCCTTCTTCAGTGGGATGAACAAGGCTTCGCACTGCCAGATCCTGAAGAAGGCGCTTGACGGTTTTCACGTCTACATAAAGCCGCGCTGCCACCTGTTCCTCTGTCCATGCTTGAGGGCGGCTTTTCCAGAGCAGCAACAGAGCTTCCATGTGGGGAATCGTGTCGATCTGATCCGTTATGAAACGAAACACTTTTTCTTCGCTGACCAAGCGTTCCCTCATACGCAAGTGTGACTTCCATTCAAGCACCGCCGATCCGGGCATCACCGGGGCGACGCTTCACTCAGTTTAATTCAGTTTCGCAGACTCCTGAAGAGCGCACCGGTTTCTTGAATCAGTTGCGCAGCCGCACCAGTGCCGTAGGGCGTGCGCTCGACTTCGTAGCCGCCGAACGGGTATTCGGATTCGATGGGCATGTAGTCGCCGCCCTGGCCAGTGGAGTAGCCGCAGAACATCGTCAACGAGAAGGGCGAGGCTTTCTTCACCGCTACCCCGATTTCAGCGAAGGGTTCGCCGGGCATGGCAACGATCGCCATGTCGCCGATTCGAAGGATCTGGACGTCCACTTTGACGGGAGTCGGGTCGTAGGGTTTTTTCCACTTGCTGAGAAGGTCGTTCCAGCGGCGCCATTTGGCTTCGGCCTGATGCTTCTGCCAAGGATCGCCGGATGCACGCGCAGGCTCGAGTTCGCGTTCGGCTTTGGCGGCGCGGCCGGCCATCTCTTCGATCTCCTTGGCGGTGTACTTGCGAGGCGGCAGGTGGAGCGTTCTGGTGACGAAGCGAATCGTCGCGTCGCGCGGACCCTGCACGCGCCAAGGCTGTTTCGCGGCGAAAGCGGTGGATTCGACATAACCTTCGAACTTAGGTTCGCGAAGAACGGTGTCGGTTTGCGCAGCCAAAGCGGAAGCCTGAAGACCAAGAGTTGTTCCGAGGCGGTGGGCCACCGTGATGTCGCCGGTACCGCCTTCTTTGGGTCCTTGATTTCCGGCCGCGCCCTGGAAGTAGAGACAGAGGGCGCCGGGGAAATTACGCTCCACCGTCTTACGCACCATGCCGATCCAATCGGGGGACAGCATCTTGTTCTCGTAGGTGAGCACAGTTCCGTGGCACTGGAAGTTCACCAGAATCGCGATGGGCTTGCCGGCAGCGTCATCGATGCGGATAGTGACGAGCTCACGGTCGACGAAGCCTTCGGGACGAATACCGACAGAAGGCGGCGCGTCCCTGGTCGCGCGGACGCGGCGGTTGTAGTTGATGGTACCGGTGCCGCGCATGCCGCCCGCGTGTGCGGGCCGGAGATTCTTATCGGCGGCGATGATGGCGTTGGTGACGCGGTCCATCACCTTCTCGCGGTAGTCGCGCATCATCTTTTCATACGGTGCGGGATCGACACCGAGCGGACCTTTCTCGCGATTGAAGGCGGGTCCGGAGTGGGTGTGGGTTGCGCCAAGGCGAATGTGTGCGGCTGGGATACCGGTCTTGGCGGAGGCGCGGCGGATGATCTCGCTACCTTCGACGACGAAGAGCGCATCCATATCCACCATTGCGAATTTCTGTTTGCCATCGGACAAGACGAGTGCAGTGGCAACCATTCCAGCGGGATCCACTCCAATGGCTTCGACGTGCGTTTGCGATCCCCAGTTGAGATGCGGGATGCCTACCGGTGGGGCGATGTCGGCGCGCGCGACACCGGCGAGCAGCCCTGAAGGTTTGGAGTCCTTGGGCGTCTGCTCGACGATACCGCCGGATAGTGCAAGGGTCAGCAGGAAGAGCGTGGAAAGCCGCATGAGAGATAGGATACGCCAGACATGAATACGGCGTTGTAAAGCCGTAACGAAACGTGCTCCACTCCCTAAACTGAGGCTGAGAGTCTGTGAGAAAATCCGGAAACCGCTTGCTGACGCGCGCGGCTCTGTTTCGAATCTCGTGGTCCGCAAGTTACTTACAGAGCCGTGACCGTGAGCGAGCGGTCGGGCCAAACCCCAATATGCCAAGCCTTCACGGTACACGGTAGACGGCGTACTTGCGGTTCACATAGACAGGCTCGGCGTTGGGAGCAGGGCCCTTCCGGTACACGGCGATGTAGTCGACTCCGTACTGGCGGTAGCGGGTCCACTGCGAGGGGTCGAACGCACGCTCGGCCGCTTCGCGCCACCGAGGTTGCCAGAGGGGAAGGAAGTCGCGCATGAAGTTGATTTGTCCTCCGCCTTTCCAATCGACGTACAAGGCGCGCAGTCCCTCCGCGCGAAAGACTCCCGGGTGGAGATTGCGTCCGGCGTCCGGAAATAGGAAAAGCGCATCCTTGGAAGTGTTGTCGCGGGCCCAGCGGGCCAGTTCGTCGAGTTCCGGATGATGCAGCGGCGGGTAGTTTGTGACCTTGGACAGTTTCGGAGTAAGGTAGGGCAGACAGAGCGCGATCGCTACCACTCCGGCCGCACCGGCCTTCCATCGCGACGACACCCACAACGCGAACAGAACGATGATGGCGAGCGACACGGCGGCGAAACCCGCCTGACGGTAGATGGGATTGTTCCAATCAAAGAGCGCGAGAATGGTGCGCGTTTGCACGCACGGAGCGAACGTGATCAGCAGCCACCCGAGTGCCGCCGCAAACGCGCCTTTCGATGCCGAGTGGATGGCGGCAGAGGCGCATAGGATTACCGCCATCGCGGTGACGTACAGCAGCGCACGCATCGGCTGGATCTGCGGCATGAGGCTCCATTTGTACTGCTCCAGAAGCAGGTAGCTGACCGGCATGCTGAGCAGACCGAGTGTCGAGCAGGAAAGTGCGAGCCAGCGAAAATCCGAGGGGATGCGCTCGCGGAGTTGCCAGGCGGCGAGGATCGCGGCGATCCAGAGGATCAGGTACTGCCACGGTTGGTGGAGACTCCAAAGGCTGACGAACAGGTAGGAAGCGCGGGTGCGGATGGCCGATTCCCAAAGCGAGTCGATGGTAGTGAAGAACTGCTGTTTCTCACCGCCTTGCAGTTGCGAAAAGACGAACAGTAACAGGACCGCCGCAGCCATCGGAATCAGACCGCGGATACGGGCACGCATACGCTCCGGTGCGGCCGGCAACAATGCCAGCAGGAAATACGCGCACCAGAACGGCCAGACAGCCGGCACATGATAGAGAAACGCAATGCCCGCGGCGATGGCGGCCCACATGTGTTTGCCTTGCGCCACCAGTCCGAATGCGAGTATGGTGAGTCCCATGGCGTTGGCGCGCGGCACGGGCTCGTACTCGAAGGTCAGAACCGCCGGTCCGTTGATGGTGGCGCCCAGTCCGTAGCAGGCCGCGAGCAGCACCGCGTGGGACATGCTGAATCGCATCGCCAGCCCGATCAGGTAGACGCCCAGTAAAGCGCAAAACCGGAAGACGATCTGCTGAAGTTGGAGCGCATGCTGGAAACGCATCCCGGTGAGCTTGCGCAGCGCGATAGAAACCTCGTCGTAGATAGTGAAGGAGACGTGCGGGTAGCGGGCAACGATTTCCTTGTCGTAGAGAGTGGGGTCGTTCAGGCGCTCCAGGATGGGAACGTAGATTTGGGTGTCGGACTGAAGGTAGGTGTGGCCGGGGAAAATGACGAAGCCCAGAGCGGTAAGGACCGCGAGCGCGGCGACTGCCCAGGCGTGGTCGCGCATTTATTTGGGGGTTTTCTCCAGCAGTTGTTTCGTCCAGATGCGGGACGGGTTCAGCTCCAACGATTTCTGCAGGGCTTTGCGCGCGTCGGGAAACTGGTTCTTTTTGCGGTAGGCCACGCCGAGCCACATATAAGCATCGGCCGATTTGGCGTCGAGTTCGATGGCCTTCTGAATGTCCCTGATGGCGAGGTCGACGCCGCCGCCGAATTGCGTAGGCAGGTAGTAGTTGCCGACACCGCGGGCGAGAAACGCACCGCTCGATTTCGGATCCATCTGAATCGCTTTGTTGACGCTGTCCAGCGCACAACGGCCGTATTTGAGACCGGCCAGGACGTTCGCTGGGATCACCTGCCCGCATAGCGTTCCGAGGACTCGATGATAGTCGGCCACGTCGTTTTTGAGCGAAACGGCCTTCTCGGCTGCGCGGATGCCGGCCTCGGCGGCGGCCCTCGCTTCGTTCTTGAGGCGCAGTTCGAGGTTGATTTCAGCGAGATAGGATTCAGCGATGGCAAGCATGTACAGCGCCCTGGCGTCCGTGGCACGCTTCTCCGCCTGAGTCATCAGTTGGGCCACGATCTTTTCCAGTGCGCCGCGGTCCTGTTTGTCCCGGGCGCCTAGAAGATCCACGGCTGTATCCGCCCCAGCCGCAGGGCATAGCAAAAGTGCAACAGCCAGCCACATCGCGTAGTTTTTATTGTAGCGTAGAGGCTGGTAAACCTTCTGTGCCGAGCATCGTCATACTGGAAAAGTCCATGCGTAGCGCGATCCTTTTTCTGTGCGCTGTCGCGCCTCTGGTGGCGCAGACGGCTCCGTCCCACTTTCTGTGGGACACCGACCAGGTACATACAGTCCGGCTGACTTTCTCCCAGCCGGACTGGTACCGGGAGCTGCGCGTGAACTTTGAAGGCAAAGTCGATCCCGACTACATGGCGGTGGATGTCGAGATTGGTGACCGCGCGCTGCCACAATCGGGCATCCGGTTCAAGGGCAACAGCAGCTACAACAGCTATCCGGGTCAGAAAAAGAGCTTCAAGATCAAGTTCGACAAGTACGACAAGAAGCAGAACCTGGAAGGCATTGGCACTATCAACCTGAACAACGCGTTCAAGGACCCGAGCTTTGTGCGCGAAAAGATGTACTACGAGCTGGCGGCGGAGATGGGCCTGGCGGCGCCGCGCGTCGGTTACGCGGCCCTCTACATCAACGGCAAGTACTGGGGTCTCTACTTCCTCACCGAGCAGGTGGACAAGACACTCATTACCGGGCGGTTTGGAGAGGACGAGGACGGGAATCTCTTCAAGGGCGATCCGCGCGGGACTCTCGAGTACCGGGGCGAGGATCCAGCTCCTTACAAAGCGATGTATGAGTTGGAAACCAATGAGAAGGCCGACAACTGGAGCGATCTGATCACCTTGTCGCGCGTTTTGAACAGCGGCCCGCTGCAGGACCTGCCCGGGAACATCGAGGGGATCCTCGACGTGGAGAGCATACTCTCGCTACTGGCACTGGACAACTATACAGTGAACCTCGACAGCTACATCGGATCGGGGCACAATTACTATCTGTATCACCGCATGGCCGATGGCCGGTTCACGCCCATTCCGTGGGATCCGAATGAAGCGTGGGGCTCGTTCAATCTGAACATGCCTTTGCAGCAGTTGATGACGCTGCCGGCGCTGTATCCGATGGGAGTGGCGGGGCCGCCGGGGCCGGGCGGACCAGGAATGCCGGGTGGCGCCGGGGCGCGTCCGCTCGCCACGCGCTTGTTCGGCGTCGCGGAGTACCGGCAGCGTTACACCGAGAAATGGAAGGCCCTGGCGGCGGGGATCGGCCATCCGGACGTGCTCGCGCCGCGCATGAACGCCCTACGCGACATGATCCGGCAGTTTGTATTGGACGACACGCAGAAGATGTTCACCGACCGGCAATTTGAAGATGCGATGACGGTGAACACGGGCGGTGGGCCTGCGGGGCCTGGCCAGCAACCCATCCCCGGAGGGTTGGTACCGGCGCTGGAGACGTTCCTGCGGGCGAGGTTCGATTTTGCCCAACAGCAATAAATCTCCTGCCGGCGAATGATCTACTTATACACGCGGCGCACACGTGCGCTGATGCCGCAGAGCACACTATAGGAGATGGTTCCAGCCATCCGGCCTACGTGTTGCGCGTCCTGCGTGACTTCGCCTTCCGTGCCAATGATGGTGACCGGGTCGCCTTCCCGCATCTCCGGCGCGTGGCTGATGTCGATGGTGGTGAGATCCATCGAGACGGCGCCAAGTATAGGAGTGAGTTTCCCGCCGGCGATCACCTTACCCTTGTTCGAGAGCCGGTGCGGCAGCCCGTCGGCATAGCCGATTCCCAGAACGGCGATGCGAATGTCACGTGGCGCGCGGAACATGGCTCCGTAACCGAGCGGCGTCCCCGCCGCAACGTCCTTGACGAGTACGATCGAGGCTTTCCAACTCAGCACTGGCTTCACCGTGAGCGAAGGTGGCGGAGCGTTGCCTTTACCCGCGGGGCCGTAGCCGTAGACAACAATCCCGGGGCGCACCATGGATTGCCAGGTTTCCCGGCGCGCAAGCAGGACCGGGTTGGTGCTGGAAAGATGCACGTATTGCGGGTTGATGCCGTGGGCTGCCAGTGCGCGGCGGGCAAGCGTGAACCGGACCACTTGCTCGTCGGTTTGTGCCGAGGTGAAATCGGCGGAGGAGGCGAAGTGAGTCATCAGCCCTTCGATCGAACCCTGGCTTTGTAGAACCGCCTCCACGATTTCTTCGGCACTGGCACGCGTACCAAGCCGCCCCATGCCACTGTCGATCTTGAGATGGTATGCAAGCCTGCCGATCGCGCGGACCTGATCGAGAGAATGCAACGCAGGCGTGAGCTCGAACTTGCGCAGCGACTCATGCTCCCAGGGGAGGATGCCGCCCATGACGAGGATGCGCGCGCCGATGTGGGCATGGCGGAGCGCGATGCCTTCATCGACACTGCTGACAGCCAGCCACCGCGCACCGGCTTCCATGAGCGTGCGCGAGCATTCCACCGCGCCGTGGCGGTAAGCGTCGGCCTTGACGACAGGCATCACCTCGACGTGCTCGCCGACGGTGTGGCGAATCGCAAGGTAATTCGCGGCCAGTTGCGCGCGGGAAATTTCCACCCAACAGCGTAGATGGTCGCTCATGCCAGCATCTCCTCGAATAGCTTTTCGTAGGCTGTAGTGACCGCATCCCAACTGTACCGCGCTATGACGCGATCCATCGCTTTGTGGCCCCAACTCTCCCGCTGGGTGGCCGGCATGAGGAGCACATCCCGCATGCGGTCCGTGAGCGTTTCCGGAGTGAAAGGAATGCCTGCGTCGCCGGCCACTTCACGATTCTCCACCGTATCGAGATAGAGCACCAGGCATCCGCGTCCCATGGCTTCGATCAATGCCGGATGCGTGCCGCCGACCTCGGTGGCGTGCACGTAGGCGAGGCAATGGGATTGCAGTTCCTGATAGCCGACACCGTAAACCGCGCCGGGAAGAACCACCCGCGGATCGCGTGTGTCGCGAATCCGGCGGATATAGTCGTGAGCGTAAGGGGCGTCTCCGATGAGAGCGAGTTTCACCCCCGTGTCGAGCTTTTCAAAACATTCCCGCACCAGCAGCGGATTGTTCTCCGGCTCGAATCGAGTGACGTACAGAAAATACTCTTGCGGGGTGAGGTTCAGTTCCTGGAGAACCAGTTGCGTGGCGACCTTGCCAACAGGCGCCCCGTAGGGAATGAATGTGGTTTCTGCGCCATACTGTTCCCGGTAATATTCGGCGATCTTGACGGCATCACTGACGGCGCGGGTTGGGAACCACGTGGACAGTTTCTCAGAGAGCAGATACCAGGACCGCGCCAGCCGGTTCCACTTCTTGCGTTTGCGCTCGACTCCATCCACGTTGAGCGCGACAGGGATTCCCAGTACGCGGGGCAGCCACGTGTAGACAGCATTAGCGGCATTGCAATAGAGCGCCGCGTCGGGACGCAGAAAGATCAGATGGAGTGTGGAAAGCGCGGTGTGCACAAGTGTGTCGAGGTATTTGTGGCGGATGGTGGGCAGCCACACGAGATCGGCGCCGAGGTAAGACCGCGCGGAGAAGCGCCGGCGGCAGTACACAGTGACGCGGTGTCCACGAAGCACCAGGCGTTGCGCAAGTTCCTCGGCGAAGGTCTCAAACCCCCCGTAATTGGCGGGTATGCCGCGAGTGCCGACGATGGCGATGTGCCGGCCCAACGGCGTTTTGCTAGGCCCGCGCCGAGCGCGAACGGCCGGCGACGCGGGTGCGGGATTTCGCTTTCTGCGGTTGTGGTTTCGGCGCCGGCAGGCAGACGGGTTCGTATGAGAACCACTCGGCCATGTAGTCGTCGGTGACGCGGCGGCGCTTCATGATCTCCTGGCGTTTCTCCATGGCTTTCGCCCAGTTCTTGCCAAGGTACCAGAAAGCTTTGAGGGAGGTTTGTTCGCGGAGGAGGCAGCAGGAGAGGACCATGAGATCGCGCCAGAGGATGGATGCGAAGTTACGCCAGTAGAGGTGCGGCGTGATGTTCTTGACGCGCATCAGAAAGCGGTTCTTCACCGAGTGCATGTTGATGGCGGCGGGAAGAGCGCGGCGGTTGCCGGGGAGCACGGCGCGAACATGATACCCGCGGGCGTTCGGCGTGTAGAGGCAGCGCCAGCCGAGCAGTTGCGCGCGCCAGGCGACGTCGGCATCTTCGCGGTAGGTGAAGAAGTCGGCATCGAAAAACTCGCCGAAAATGGAAACATCCTCGATCATCTCGCGGCGGTACAGGGCGGCCGCGGCGGTCGCTCCAAAGACATACTCGAAATCCTGATAATGGCCGTTGTCTACATCCTGGCTTCCGCGATCGAGGTGGCGAAGCATCGGTGTAAAGTAGATGCCGGTGGAATCAACCAGCGGGGTTTCTAAATGGTCGAAGGTGGCGGAGATGGCAAGCAGCTTCCCACACACCGTGCCGACTTTCGGATCAAGCTGCCCGCCCTCCAGCAGTTCGTCGATGAAATTGGGCATCAGCAGGACGTCCGGATTGAGCGTCAGAACCCATTCGCCCCCGGAGATGCGAATGGCCTGATTCTGCGCGGCTGCAAACCCCGCGTTCTCGTCGTTGTAGACAATGCGGCAGCGCTCTTCGAACTGCTCAAGAATGTCAACGGTACCGTCCGTGGAGGCATTGTCGATGACAATCAATTCCACGTTGGAGTAGCGTTGCGACAACACCGATTCCAGACATCGTTTAATGAATCGGCCGCTGTTGTACGTCACCAGAGTGACGGAAACCAAAGGGTTAGAGGACATGAATCTGAGCCCGGTTAGATTTTGATTTTCCGGAAGAAATCCGCTTCCCGCCAACACTCCCAAACAGCAAGGAGTGGCCGGCCAGACGTATCACCTTAGCATAAATGCCAACAGGAGCGAGACTGCAGTGTCGTACAATCCCAGTGAACAACCTTAACAATCCTCCGAAGGCAACCGCCAGCGACAGAGTGGCGTGTGCTCCGCGGGAAAAGTGCATCCTGCCATACCCTAGCAGGCTACCATACCAGTACCGGACTCTGCTCTCCGATGGAAGCAAATTGGCGGAGTGTCCTCCAATGTGGGAAGCGCTTGCGCCCGGCACCCAGCGGATGCGGAACCCGGCATCGAGCAGTCGTTTGCAGAAATCGACATCCTCAAACCAGATTGGATAAAACCTCTCGTCGAAACCCTGGATGACTTCCCATGCGTCGCGTCGAAACATCAGGAAGGCGGCGGCTGGTTGCTCCACATCCGCAGGCTGCTCGGGGTCTAAATCGTGGCAGCGGTAGCGGCGGTTGACAGGGTTGGTGGGCCAGAGATAGTTGATGCCGAGAGATTCCAGCGCAAGCGCGGCAGGCGTCGGAAGCCGGCGGACGGCGAAGCCCTGCTGGAATATACCGTTGGCGTCGACGAGTTTGCCCGCGGCGGCAGCGACACGCGGTTCGCGGCAGGCGGCTTCCAATAGCGGAACGGTCTGTCGGCCATCGCGGAGCGCCGCATCGGGATTGAGCAAAAGCAGAAAGGGCTGCGTGGTGAGGCGGACACCTTGATTCACGGCGCCTGCGAAACCGAGATTCTCTGAGTTCTCTACCAGCGTCAGCCTGCCTCGATTGGCGTACTGCCGAACAACGGTTGCGGTGTCGCCGCTGGACTCGTTGTCGATGACGATCACTTCGATACCGGCATCCAGGCACGATGCCACCGCCGGCCCGAGCACGGCCGCGGACTGGTAAGCGACAATGATGGCCGCGGTTTCCGTCATGTGAGAGCGAAGTAGATGCGCCAAAACGTATCGAAGCCAGTTTGTTTTTGCAGGGCGTGGATCTCGCCTTCGCTCTCACGCAGAATTGCGGCAAGACCCGGCGGCGCGGCGCCGCTGTGACGGCGGGCCATTGCAAACCCCTCCCGCTTACCCTGGAACCATGCGGCGGCGGCGCCATGGCGAAGCGCGAGCAAGCCCCAGAGTGCTTGCGAGACGAAGGCAGGCCAGCGGTTGCCTGCAAGTGCGCCATGTTTCGCCATCAACAGTATCTGATTGCGGGCGATGAGCCGGACCATGCGAGGACTCCAGGGTCCCAACGTTGCGCTGCCCGCATGTTGCGCCACCGCCTCCGGCACGTAGATGCCCCGCTTACCCGCAAGGGCGCAACGCACTCCAAACTCGACGTCTTCCAGATACGACTCGAAAGTCTCGTCCAGCAGGCCTATCTCAGTGAACAGCCCTCGGCGCAACAACGCCGCCGTGAACGGAACGAATTGGATGGGGCGCGCCTGGTTCCAAAGCGCCGAATCGGGCCGGGACTCACCGGCGCGCCAGGCGCATCCACCTCTCGAGAGGAGATCGAAGCAGCCGTCCAATTGCGATGGGTCGTTTTGGCGGAGCAGTTTGCCGGCGGCGAAATCGGCATTCTCCCGCTGTGCACGGCCGAGCAATTGGCTGAGCCAATGGGGCTGGAGGCGAACATCGTTGTTTAGGATGGCCACCCATTCCGTTGACGCTTCCGCGATACCGCGGTTTACAGCGGCGGCGAACCCGGCGTTGCGTCCCATCGAGATGACGTTTGCGCCTCGATCGTGGCAGGCTTCCGCGGTGCGATCGGTGGAACCGTTGTCGATGACGCAGATGACGGGGGGCGGTTGCGTCTGCGCCTGAAGATCGGCGATCACCTGAAGGACAAGCTCACGCTGGTTCCAGGTGGGGATGATCGCGGTGACAGGCATGAAAGGGCGTGAGCCCCTCTTATTCTAACCGGGACCGGTTCCGAGCCGCCAAAACCACGGAATTACCGAAAATATGCAGCGAAACATCATGCCCGCGGAAAGCTGATAGGTTAAAAAGACAGGATGCAACTCACCGACAGGTTTACCCTCGAAACCGGCGCTGTGTACCTCACCGGAATTCAGGCCCTGGTCCGGCTGCCGCTCGACCAGATGCGCCGCGACCGGCGCGCCGGCCTCAAAACAGGCACCTTCATCTCGGGCTATGAAGGGTCGCCCCTCGGCGGCTACGACCTCGCGCTCCAACGCGCCGGCAAACTCCTCGCCGAACACGACGTCCACTTCTGGCCTGGCATGAATGAAGACATGGCCGCCACAGCCGTCTTCGGCTCG
>JACQZR010000184.1 GCA_016213775.1 Acidobacteriota bacterium | reverse complement strand
GCGCTCTTGCGTTCAAACGGTGGACGATCACTATCCTCGCGCTTGCCACGGAACCCTGTGCCTCGCTGTCCTCCACTGGACCCGGCGCTCTTGCGTTCAAACGGTGGACGGTCCTCGCGCTTGCCACGGAACCCAGGGCCTCGCTGTCCTGCACCCGGCCCTGCGCTCTTACGTTCAAACGGTGGCCTGTCACCACCCTCGCGCTTGCCGCGGAACCCCGCGTCTCGCGGTCCTGCGCTCTTGCGTTCAAACGGCGGCCTGTCACCACCCTCGCGCTTGCCACGGAACCCCGCCCCAGATCCAGGTTTCCTCTCAAACCCCGCATCGCGACGCGGCGGCCCGGCAGTGCGCTCGCGCTGCTCTCTCGTCCGATCATCACTTTTAGTAAAACGCGGCGGGCGTACCGGTCTGCGCACCGGCTCACCGGCTTCCCGCGCCACCGGCTGCTTCACTTCGCTCGGCTTCCGTTCGCGGGGCGCGGCCGCCACCGCCTCCCGTTGCTGTGCCGCCTCTGCCGCGGCCTGAGCCTCGTCCCAACCCTCCGGCTCGCTCGCCAGCGAACCCGGCTTCGTCCAAGCCTGCCCGGCTAGCGCATCAATCTCCTCGCGCGTCAGCATCCGCCACTTGCCGATTTCCAAAGGCCCGATGTGCAGTGGCCCCACAGCCGTTCGCACCAACTTGCGTACGTGACTGCCGATCGCCTCGATCATCCGCCGCACCTGACGATTCCGGCCCTCCGTAATCGTCATATCCAGGAACGTATCTTTCTTGCTGTCTCTGATCCGCACCACCTCGGCGGGCCGCGTCGGACCATCCTCCAACTCCACACCCGTTCGCAGCCGCTCCAGCGCGGCTTCCTCCAGAATGCCGTGCGCCTTCACCATGTAGGTCTTCGAGATCTTGCTCTCCGGGTTCATGATCCGCTCAGCGAACTGCGTGTCGTTGGTCATGATCAGCAGTCCGCTGGTGTCGAGATCGAGACGCCCGACAGGAATCACATAGTGCGGGATATCCTTGATCAGGTCATACACCGTGCGGCGCCCTTCCGGATCGGTGTACGTGGTGAGGTATCCCTTGGGTTTGTACAGCACCAGGTAGACGGGTTCAGCGCTCTTGACAGGAGCACCGTCGAAGGTGACCTCGTCGCGATCCAGATCTACCCAGTGGTCCGGGGTACGAATCACTTCGCCGTTGACGGCGATGCGGCCGGCTCCAATCCAGGAGCGGGTTTCCGTGCGCGATCCAATGCCCGCTTTGGAAAGGACGCGATCAAGTGTTTTGAGTATTGCCAGAACTACCAGTATACGGCACCAGCGCCGCTAAGCCGGTTCAATAGTAAAGAGTGGATCGAAATCGGCTACCCCTTCGCGCTTGGCGGCCATCCACCGCAGTGCGCAGGCTGTCACGGGATCGGTCTTCCCCTTGGTGAGCCAATGCGGAATTACCTCGAGAAGCGCATGCGCGGCGGTATCGCGGTAGTAATCGATGTCCGGCTCAATCTTGACGCACTTGACGGGCACTCCATTGGCATCCGCAAACGTCGTCGTGTCACGGCCGTGAAACGTCAGTTGCACGTTGGCGACATCGAACTGGTTCTGCTTATAACTCTCAGTGGCCCCTATGTGGCCCCATGCTTCGGGATTGGACTCCTTGCTAAAGCCGTGGCCCGCAGCGGCACGAACATCGTCCAGAATAGTCTCCTGTACATAACAGAAGAACCGGTCCTGCGTCATCACCGAGTCGAGCGACCTGGCCCATGCGGCGTCCTTGGGGTCGCCTTGCGGCCACGCGCTGTTCCAGTAATAGTCAGCCGGCGATTTGCCCGAAGGCAGGCGGATGTCGGCAACCGCAGTCATGACGTTCAGAAAGCAGGCAAGCGACTCCGGCCGCGATTCGATCACCTGACCATATTTCTCTTCCGCCGCCGTGGCGCTCTCACAGCCGCGAACAATCATGTCCGCCAGAGCGGGACGCGCCGTGCGGAGTTTGCTCCACGTGGCGTTGGCGAATTGCAGGGTGCCGTTCTTGGGAAGAAAGAGCAGATCCAACGTGACCGGCTTCTTGTCCGAGACATCCACCGGATACCAGGCAGAATCGTCGTATCCTTTGATGCCGGACGCCAGCACCGTGTACCGGTCGCCGAAGTTGTCAAAGAACGGCACCGTGACCACGGAGGATCCAGTCTTCATGCGGAACTCGGTGGTTTTACGAGCCGCCAGCGGGCGGCCGTCGGATGCCTTCACAGTCCACTTTATGGTGGACGGAAAAAGCCGGCGCGAACCGTCGTAGGCGTTGATCACGATGTTGGCTGTATCGGGCATGTGCGAATTGTACCTTCATTTGATTTGCGTCGATAGCCGCTTCCAGAGGTCAATTGCCGGTTGCAACAACCAATGACTCGAAGGCGGGGCGACGGTCAGTCTGCGTCCCACTGCTAACCACTTTCCCCGGATCCACAACTTCCGCATTGCCTGGCCGGCTTTGGTATGCTGTCGTTTGGCGAACGGGGCGCCACCCAAGTCCGCGGGAAGGACAGCGTCCACCCCGATATTGATTGGTTAAAGCAGTTCGTGAAATGAACTCTTTTCAGGCCCGGTACAGCGGACGGCGGGCAACAACGGCGCGCCCTTGAAAGGCGCGGACGAGGAAAGGAGCTCATATGAGTCAGAAACCGCCCACTCGCGCCCTGCGCGAAAACCCCGACATCGATCAACTGAAACGCCAGGCCAAGGAACTGCTCGAGGCCTATCGTGCGTCGTCTCCGGAAGCCCTCGCCGAGGTCACGGCCTATCACCGCACCGCCACGCCCGATTCCTTCGCGTTGCATGACGCCCAATTCGTCCTGGCGCGTTCCCATGGATTCGAGAGCTGGCCGAAACTGAAGGCCGCCGTCGACGGCGTCACCGCTGCCAGATTGCACGAGGCCGTCGAGGACGGTGATCTCAGGACCGCTCGCGAACTGCTGATGCGCCGGCCCGAGATTGTCGACCTGGGCCGTGGCGAAATGCGGGCGGTGCATATGGCCGTACTGAAACGCGATCTCGAAATGACCAGGCTGCTGCTCGGATTTGGAGCCGATCCGGACGGCGGCATCTGGCCGAAGCGGGATGCAACCAGCCCGTACATCCTCGCACGCGAGCGCGGCTACGACGAGATTACCGGCGTCCTCCGCGCCGCTCGTGAGAAGCGCGGTGCGCGCGGTTCCGACGGTCCCACGGAGGCCGTTCGCAAATGCCAGCAGGCTTTTGAATCCGGCAGCGAAGAGGCGATTGTGGCCGTATTCGATCAACACCCCGAGTTGGCGGAGATGTGCCCGGCCGATGGCCGGACGATGCTTCATCAGGCTGCCGGAATGGGCGCGCTGCAGTGGATGAAATGGTTGCTCGATCGAGGCGCCGACGTCAACCGGAACTCTCACCAAGGCTGGACTCCGCTCGATTATGCCGCTACCGGCCATGGCGGAGACTGGGTCTTTGACAACCAAAAGTTCGAACGCGCCGCGGCCCTCCTCCTGAAGCATGGCGCTCAACTCAGTCCGATCTCCGCCGCTGCCCTGGGCCGATGGGATTATCTGGAACAACGCTCCAGGCAAGACCTGGAAGGCAAGGGCGTACTCGAGGCCGCCGTCAAGGGCAATCAATTCGAGGTCCTGCGCCGCTTGCTCGATCTCGGTCTCGATCCGGACGAGCGTACCCAGGTCGGCCACATCGCCGAGCAGAACTGGTCGGCTGGCGGCCCGCTGTTTCAAGCCGTGGTCCTGAACCGCATCGAGATGGCGCGTCTGCTGCTCGATCGCGCCGCTGATCCGAATGCGAACGTATGGACTTCGGGCTCGCCCACTTACCGCGCTTTCGTGGGCCGCAATCCCGAGATGATCGCATTGCTCCAACAGTATGGCGGTTGGATTGACCCCGGCTCGGCCGGTTATGCCCGGCAGACGGTGATCGCACGCAAGATGCTCGCCGGGGAAATCGATCCGCACCTCGAGCCGAACGATTTCTCGGGCCACACGGTGGCGGAACAACTGCTATGGGGCGGCGCGAGCGCCCTGTGCGCCGACATCGTCCGCATGGCACTCGAACAGGTCGATTGGCCGACGGATGATCCACGCTGGTTCTGGATGCTGTGGCGGCCTGTCCCCGGCCACCACGACTACGACGCTCAGCAGCAGGTTGAGTCTTGCGAGTGCTTTAAGCTGATCCTAGCCCGCTGCGGCCCGCATCACCGCGCAACCGATCATGGCCAGACCATGCTGCATGAGACCGTGTCGCGCGATCACGGCGTGGGTGTCCAACTCGCTACTATCTTGCTCGATGCCGGAGCCCGCCTCGACGTTCGCGACGAACTCCTCAAGAGCACCCCGCTCGGATGGGCATGCCGGTGGGGGCGCGTCGAGATGGTGAAACTGTTTCTCGCGAGGGGCGCCGATCCCGTCGAGGCGGATGCGGAACCCTGGGCGACACCGCGTGCCTGGGCGGAAAAAATGCACCGGCCCGAAATTGTCGCGCTGCTATAGACGCGAGCGGGCCAACTGGTATCTCGTGGGAACCCGCGAAGGTGGGGCGGCCAATCCTGGCCGCGGCTGGCCTTTCCAGGCCAGCCATATGTTGACCCGTCGAAAACGCCTTGCAGGCGTTCCACTAGGCAGCCTGAAGCCAGTCATCGAGCAGTGCTTTAGCCCAGCCCGGAAGGGCAGCGTGTTCCCGCCAGCCTCGCTGCCTCCGCACTCGCTTTCCGCGCCGCCATTGCCGGCAATCGCGTTCCAGTAACGGTCCGTCTCTTCCTGATTGTCCGTCGCGATCTGGAAGGAAAAGGCCTCGGTTTGCTCGAAAGTTGGTCGCCGTTGAGACCGAGACAGGAAATGCCCAGGACGGTGAACTCCACCGTCAGCACACCGGAGCCTCGTAAACAGCGGTTACTTTACTGAAAGGTGACGGCGTAGAATCGCGCCGCCTCATGCGCGTCTTTGTCGAACCACAGGCAAATCGTGTTCGTTGGGTTGATGTTCGTGTCCATCGCCCCCGGCATAGTGGCATCAGCGGCGAGACCCCGGCACCTCTTCGGTCTCAGCGATCACGTAGTTCGGGCGGCGCCGCGCGTTCTGCAGCGTCAGCCACAGATACTGTCCGACAATGCCCAACCCCAGGCTCGTCAGACCCCCGAAGAAGACCACCGATAGAACGATTGCCGTATACCCGGGCACGGGGATTTGCCGCAGCAGTCTCGCGACCAACAGAACCGCGCCGAAAATCGAGGCAACCGTGATGCCCACGACTCCCGCCGAGAGCAATACCTGAATCGGCAGATCGGTGAAGCTGAAGATGCTGTCCACTGCGTAGCGCACTTTCTTCATGACGGTCCAGGCGCTTTCGCCTTCCCGCCGTGCCGCGCGCTCGTAGGTGATAAATCGTCGCCGGAATCCCAACCAGAACAGCAGTGCGATGATATTCGTGTTGGACTCGGGAAACGACACCACGTGATCACGGATGGTGCGCGTGCAGCCGAAGATATCCACACCGCCCCGCGGCATGTCCCTCACCACGAACTTCCTGTAGATGGTCCAAAACAGCCTGGAGGCAACGTCGCTCAGCCAGGGATCGGAGCGTCGTTCACGCGTTCCAAACACGATATCGGCTTCGTTATCGTGCAGAGTACGCGCAAACTCGATCACCAGTTCCGGTGGCTCCTGCACGTCCGCCGCCATCACCGCGAAGTAGTCGCCGCTCCCTTGCCGCAGACCGGCAGCGATGGCATTGAATGCGCCGAAGTTGCGGCTCAGCACAACGATCCGCGAGGGGAAGTGCATGCCACCGAGCCGCTGCCGTAGAATCTCCAGGCTGCGGTCGGGGCTGCCATCAATTACCCAAACCACCTCGAAGCCCACACATAAGTTGCGTTTCAGTTCAGTAAGCGCCTTCAGCAGCCGGTCGAGGCTTGCCTCGTTCTTATATACCGGAATTACAAGCGACAGCATCTTATCGCCACAAGGTATCATTGACTAGCCCTGGCCAAGGTCAGAAACTCGGTGTAATCCCGGATATAATCGTCAGGGTCGTAGTAATCGGAAGCAAATGCCAGTAATACTGCATCCGATGTATACCGGTACTGCGCAGCCCAAACCATCGGCGGGATATACACTCCCAATGTCGGGCTGTCCAACAGATACTCCTGCCTCTGCGTCGAGTCGTCCACCATCAACTGGCATTTACCATGAACACAAATCAGAAACTGTTTCAGCTTGCGATGGGCATGCTCCCCGCGAATCTCCTGGCTAGACACGTCAAACACAAGAAAGTAACGGCGAATTTCGAAAGGCACGTGCTTATGAATCTCGCCAAACGAGAGCGTTCCACGCAGATCCTCCACTAAGGGAAGCCGGTGAATCGTCACCCCGCGCACCGCGCTGTCTTCCTGGCCTGTCTGCCGGACTGGCGCAACTGGCCCCGAGGGAGCTACCGTTCCCGTGTAGCCCATGATGCGCGCCGGATTACCGGTAACAATCGCGTTCGCGGGCACATCACGGGTCACTACGGCGCCGGCGCCAATCATCGCCCCGTCCCCTATCGTCAGGCCGGGTAGAATCGTAGCGTTCGCGCCGATGGACGCTCCACGCTTCACTGTCGTGACGGCAAATCTCTCGGGATGTCGCCTGCTTCGCGGGAAATGATCGTTGCTGAAGGTGGCGTTCGGCCCGACAAACACGTCGTCCTCCAACCGGATTCCGTCCCAGAGTTGCACTCCGCACTTCACCGTGACACGGTCACCAACAACAACATCATTCTCGATAAAGGTGTGATCGCAGATATTACACGCTCGCCCGATTCTCGCTCCGGCGAGAATGTGGCAGTAGGCCCAAACACGAGTCTCCTCGCCGATGAAGGCGCTCTCGACAATTGCGGTTTCATGTTGAAAGAACTTCATGCCTGCCTCTGACCATTATGCGATAATTCGGGAAGGCTCTGCTGCCATGAAACCGGAATTCCTATCGTCCGCCGTCGCAGACAAGCCTGAGCAAGCGATTCCGCGGACGTGGCCGGAACTGCTTCTCAGCCGCAGATTCACCTACTGCTTATCCGCGTGGTGGATATTCATTCTCGCTCCATTGCTCGCAGCATCGCTTTGCCGGCCGTTCGCCTGGTGGGATTATTTTACATTTCCACGGACCTTGCGGTTCGACTATCCGGTGACGGTGTCCAATATCCTCCCCGGCTACATTCAGTCATTCAGCAATGCGTATGTAATTCGCCCCACCGCCTCTCTCTGGTATGATATGAGCCTGCTGCTGTTTGGCGGCGAGTTCTGGATATGGTATTTGATGAAATGGATTCTAAAGATAGCTGCAATTTATCTGACGGTGCGGCTTTTGCAGAAGTGCGGAGTCAGCCGGATCGTGCAGATTGCGGTCGCCGGGTATCTGCTCTTCCATACTGCCGATTTTCAGTTGATGTTGACTGCGCTGGACAGCTGGGTCGCCTTTGGCATGTTGGCAATCCTGAACTTGTTGTTCCGCGAAGACAATTCGTTTCACGATCTCTCCCGCATGACTTGGCGGCGGTACGCGGGCTTTCTGGCGCTCTGCCTGCTCACCATCGGGATTAAGGAAGTCTCGTTCCTTCTTATTGGCTTGCTTGTGCTGGCAATGGTCATTGCCAGGCGGTCCATCGAATGGCGGCTACTGCCGGTAATCGCTCTGCTAGCCCTGTGGGTCTGGCTGTTGAGTGCCGCCTCCGGCCGCGTCGGTGGTCTCTCCGCAATGGGATACTGGAACAACTTCTGGTTCCTTTTGACGCGCTGTGTGCCCCAATCTCCTTTCGGCGTGCTGGCAATCGCACTCGGACTCTTGCTCGTCTATTCGATTGCCGTTGCCTGGCGTTTGCCACGTGGCAACACTCCGTGGCTCGTTGCGCTGTGTCTGGGCTGCGGCGGCATCACCATTCTGTTCAGCGCGTTGGCCGCGCAGCCAGGCTCCCGCTATGTGATCCCGGCGGTGTTTCTCACCGCGATTCCGCTCGCCTTGGCACTCGACGCCTTACCGGCCAAGCAGTGGGCGGCGGCCGTGTTTGTGATTGTCTACCCGCTAGTCACTGCTGGGGATTTGTACGGCCAGGAGCTTGCCTACCAGCAATGGTTTTATGAATTCTCCGAAGTGTTAAATGTGATGGAGACAAGAGCCGGACAAGGATACCAACTCGCAACTTCAGGCGACTCCGATGAATTGGCTCTGGAGGCGCAAGGCACGGTACAACTGTTCTTTGAGTCGTATGGGCCGCGGTTGTATCGCACCCCGCCGCGCCGCGTCGTCCCTGGATTGCTCGAAGGTTGGCCGAAGGGCCGGTTCGTGCTCTTGACGCAAGTGCCGCCAGACAAAATTACTGGCAGATTCCGCGGTTTGGATACCACGCACATCACGAAAGTGGAGCATGTAACTCGGTCCGATTACGGAGCGCTGGAGGATCTGAGCAGGTTCTACAACAGGGTGGAATCATGGATGGGAAACCGCCATGCGCCGTCCTATGACCTAGGCGCTCCGGTCGTCTCCTACGACCCCTGGCTCTACCTGTATACCGTCGATTTGCATAGCCCTTCTGAGGCAATTAGTTTTATCCATGCCGACAACATCACCACGCACCAGTCCGCCGACCAGCCAATGATCCCAGGACACGAGTTGCGCTATGAAGTCAAGGCCGGCGAGGTGTTCAAGGCCACCATCCCATTGATCAACGCAACTGGAGGCGTTGCCCCACGCTACAGCGGCTCTCTCCATGTCAGGAAGGGCCGCGTGACTTTTGGTGTCACCGATGAAGCCGGCAAAGACCTTTGGAATGCCGGTTTTTCTGCCAGCGACAAGCCTGTGCCATTGCCGTCCGCCCCTGCCCTGCCCTTCGATCCACAACACAGTTACTACCTGTTCTTCTTTTCTATCAACCAGGCCACTGAGTTTTCTATCCGCGATGTGCGGGAGACGATGCAATGGCGCGTCGAGCGGATTCCGCGCAATCGTCGCTACGGTGCAATGATGCGCTAGTCTACTTCGCACTCGCTGCTCGCGCAGCCGCAACCACCGCGTCAAACGCCGGCTTCGTCTTGCCCTCGCGGTCAAACAGCAGCGGGTAATTCGTCCGTCCACGAACCGGGAAGTTATTGAGCCACGAATCGCCATCCGTCACTCCCCAGAACGTCACTCGCCCAATCGACTTCCGATGGCGCATCATCACCGCGAAAATATCCGCATACCGCCGCGCGAGCTTGTTCTGCACCTCCTCCGGCAAGCCGGCTGTGAACGGATTCAGCTTCGCGCGGTACTCCTCGGTTTGCGAAACATCGGCGCCCCGATTCGGTCCGGAGAGCGGCAGCACGTCGACGTCGAGTTCCGTCACCAGGATCGGAATCCCCAACTTCGCAAACGTGCGGAACGAGGCATCCATATCCTCCAGGCTGGGCGATTCCAGCTTGTGATGACACTGTGTGCCGATGCCGCCAATCTTCACGCCTGCCTCCTGCAGTCTCCTGATCAGCGTCACCGCGCCGTCGCGCTTCGCCCCTCGTTCCAGCGAGTAATCGTTGTAGTACAACTCGGCCTTCGGATCGGCCTCGTGGGCGAATTGGAACGCCTTCACGAGATAGTCCTCTCCAATGATCTTCAGCCACGGAGTCGGCCGCAGTGTGCCGTTTTCGTTGAGAGCCTCGTTCACCACATCCCAGCCATGAATGCGTCCTTTGTATCGCCCCACTACCGTGTGGATATGCTCGCGCATCCGGCCCAGCAGAGCGTCGCGCGAAAGAGGCGCGCCGGCGGTATCCTGAAACACCCACGCAGGCACCTGATTGTGCCAGATCAGCGTATGGCCCACGATAAACATTCCGTGCTTTGCGCCGAACTCGACATAACGGTCGGCTGGCTCAAAGTTGTAACGGTCCGGCGCGGGATGCACCACCTGCCACTTCAACACATTCTCCGGCGAGATCGTATTGAAGTGCTTTTTGATGAGCGGCAGGCCACGCGCGTCACGCTCGGTGAATTGGTTGAAGTTCAACGCGGCGCCGATCTTGAAATCAGCAAAGACATCCTTCAGCGCCGGTTGCGCCAAAGCGCAAGGCCCCGCCGCGAAAACAAGCAGTAGAAAGAAGAGTGCCATCGGCTCCAGCCTATCACCCTCCGTATGGAATTGCCCTCGCTTATTACCTTAGTTTCGGCGGCTCCCGTATGGATGAGGTGCTTCGCGACGCGAAGCAGCAGGAAGTTGGAACCGGCGCGGCGGCTGATGAAGGCAAATGCGAACAGAACAGCGGCGGCGACACGGGGGATGGTGAAGCCGAGTGCTGCGATGAGCACCGAACGTATCAGTATGAGACCCGAGTTTCAGACCGATCGGACCTTGCAGCAACTCTCGCGGGGTTAGGCGAAAACCCCGAGGTTGCCCGGTGATCGCCGCATCTCTCAAGCGCCTCGGTTATCATCTTCCTCGGCGCATCCGTGGTGCTGTTTGCGGTGTGCGGCCAGCGCTTGGTCGCCACCAACTGTCCGCTGGGTTAGTAAAAGAAGAATACTTCGGGATAGACGTGGCCGCTCGCAGCCAGACACTGCCCGCACTCCATGTTGTACCTGGCCGCCGCAAATACCGCCTTCGGCACCTCGATCGGGTCATCGGGCAGGTGGTAAACGCACAGAGCCATCCGCGGATGATACTTCGCCAACGTCTGTTTGGCTCCCCGCAACGCCCTGCGCTCTGCGCCCTCGATGTCGAGCTTGATGTAATCCACCCGCTTCAGTTCTAATTCGTCCATCATCTTGTCCACCGTCGTCAGCGGCAGCTTCTGCTCAATCGCCTGCGCATCGTCCATCTTCCTCACAAAGCTGTTCTCCGCAGAATTGGTGGGGCTCACGTAGAAGGTGAGGACATCGTCCTTGTCCCAGATCCCTTTTGGATAAATGATCACTTTGCCTTCCGCAACTTCCTTAACGAAAGTGCGGCGCAGACACTCCAGGTTCTCCGGTGACGGCTCAATCGCTACCACTTTGGCGGCCCCTTTCAGCAACGCCAGCCGGGTGTACACCCCAACATTCGCGCCGCCATCGATCACAATATCGCCCGCCTTCACACCATGTCCGTTGAAGTCGTAGATGTTGCGCAGTTGCTCAGCCACATTGAACAAAATTTCCTTCTTACTTGATGACGGAATCCAGAACTGGCCTAGAGGTGTTTCCCACAACGAGTACCCCTTTCCGTCGCTCCGCAATTCGCGGCTCTTGGCGGCGACGTCCTTTTCCAGCGCTGCGTGACGCGTAGTCGCGCTCACGCTGGACAGAACTTGTGCCACGTCGCAATGCGGGCTGGACCGCCCCGTCACCTTCAGCATTACGCCCAGCACCTGCTGGTGCATCGACATCAAGACGAGAACCACTCCCCCCACCAACCCGAGTCGAATATTATGCTTAGTCCACATGTGTGTTTCTTCTTGTCGTATCGTCGGCTCAAGCTGAAAACTTTACCCGTGCTCGTCTCCGGACATCGACTGGGCGCGAAAGCGATCGCTACTCCGTGGCCGCCGGTCCAGTAGCCCCGTTCCTCGCCTCCCGAAAAAAAGCCTTGCAAATGAACTATCATGATAGTAGACTGGACGTGGTCGCAGTTCAATCAACATGCCTCACCCAAAACTAACGAAGCTGGAGTTGCAGGTCCTGGAGGCTCTCTGGCAAAAGGGCCCGTGCTCGGTTCGAGAGATTCAGGAAACGTTTCCCGAGCCCGGCAGACCCGCCTACACGACGGTACAGACCACCGTCTATCGTCTGGAACGAAAGAAGGTTCTGCGTTGCGTCAAGCGGATCAGCAACGCCAACATCTTCGACGCAGTCATTTCCCGCAAGGACGCGCAGGGCCGGCTGATCGATGAACTGCTGGCGTTATTCGGACGCGGCAAGGCCAAGCTAGTAATGGCGCACCTGGTGGAATCCGGGGAACTCACCCTCGACGACGTGAAGGAGGCCGAGCGGGCCCTGCGAAAGTCAAGAAAGGAGAGATCGCAATGATCACTGCCAACCTATCGCCGCTGGCGAACCATCTCTGGCAATCGACCCTCTTTGCTGCGGCTGCCTGGTCGTTGACTCTGATCTTCCGGAAGAACCGCGCGGCTATCCGGTACGGGATCTGGCTGGTGGCGTCTGCGAAATTCCTGATCCCATTCTCGCTGCTCGTCAGTATCGGAAGTCAGTTTGAGCGGACACCCGTCAGTGGTCCACTCCCGATCTCGCACGTCGTCGAGCAGATGAGCCAGCCTTTCGTTCTGCCAGCCGAGGCAGTCCCCACGGTGGCCGCGTCGTCAGGTTTTGTCCCGGCCGTTCTGTTTGGCGTCTGGTTCTGCGGATTCGCCGTTAGTGTGGCCATCTGGCTGCGGTTCCGGCGGAGGTTCCGTGCGGCCGTGCGCGCATCCACTCCGCTACATCTGGATCTGCCGATTCAGGTGATGACTTCGCGCGGCCGTCTTGAGCCGGGCGTGTTCGGTGTATGGAAGCCCATCCTACTGCTACCGGAGGGGATACTCAGCCGGCTGACGTCCGGGCAGTTACAGGCGATTCTCGCGCACGAACTGTGTCATGTTCGCCGCCGCGACAACCTGACCGCTGCGATGCACATGGTGGTGGAATCCATCTTCTGGTTTCATCCCCTGGTGTGGTGGATCGGCAGGAGGCTGGTGGAGGAGCGCGAGCGGGCTTGCGATGAAGAGGTGGTGAGGATTGGCAACGAACCGCGAGTGTATGCCGAGGGGATTCTCAAAGTCTGCAAGTACTATCTGCAATCGCCATTGGCTTGCGCAGCGGGCGTGACCGGCGCGAATCTCACGAAGCGGATCGAGGATATTGTGGACAACCGCATTGCTTCGCGCCTCACAGCCACGAGAAAGATTCTGTTGGCCGCAGCCGGCATCGCCGCCGTAGCGGCGCCTGTATTGGTTGGTTTGTGGCACGTGCCTTCAGCCGGTGCACAATCCGAGGGAAAACTGGTGTTTGAAGTAGCTTCGATCAAGCGCATGAATCCGGATGCACTTGGCGTGGGGCCCAGGCCACTGGCGCCCGGGGTGACGCCTGGCGGCGGGATTCGCTCCTTCGTTCCCATACTCAATGTGATCTGCTGGGCTTACCGCATCGACGCGGCCCAGTTGTCCGGCGGACCGTCCTGGGTCCGTTCCGAGCGCTATGCGATTGTAGCCAAGCCGGAGAAATTCGAAGCGCCGGACGACCCATCCGCGCGGCTTTCCCAACGGGAACGAGACGAGCAGACCCGGGAACGAATGAAAGCGTTGCTGGCCGACCGTTTCCGGATGGCCGTTCGCACCGAAACCAAAGAGGCAGAGGTTTATGTTCTGTCGGTGGCAAGGGGCGGGCACAAGTTGAGGCCCGATCCCGAGGGCCGTGGCGGAGTGCGTCGCGGCGCCGGTGTAATTGAAGGCTTTGGAGCGCCGGTTTCCTTCCTTCCCGTTAGCTTGACGATGGAGTTGGGCCGGCCGGTGCTGGATGAAACCGCCATCGACGGGCGGTTCAAATTCAAGCTGGAATTCCGGCCGGAGGGCGTCGATGTAAGACGGGCCCTGGCAGCGGCAGGGGAGGCGGTCGCCGACGACGATCCCCGCCCGTCGATCTTCACCGCTATCAAGAACCAGCTCGGGCTGGAACTTCAGTCCAGGAAGGGGCCTGTGCGCTCAGTGGTGATCGAGCGCATCGAAAGACCCACGGAGAACTAACGCTCCCCACCGGGATCGAGCCTCACCCATCTATCCTTATAAGAGGCTCTCCTCGTGATGACGCGTCCGGACCTACCTGTCGCCTATCGCTTCGGCCCCTTCCGGCTGGACGTTCGCGACCGGCTGCTCGAATCGAACGGAGAGCGCATCGCACTCACCCCAAAGGTCATCGACACCCTCTTTGTCCTCATCGAAAACCGCGGCCAGGTGGTGAGTAAAGAGGACCTCATGAAGAGCGTCTGGCCCGATGTCACAGTTGTCGAATCCGGGCTCACGCGCAACCTCTCCGTGCTGCGGAAAGCCCTCGAATCGGACACCGCAGAAGGCACGTACATCGAAACGATCCCCAAGCGCGGCTACCGCTTCGTCGCGTCCGTGGACGAGGACCGCATCCCGGATGCGCCTGTCATTGCGTCCCCAAAGCGTTCCAACATCACATGGATCGTCCTCACCGCGGTGGTGATCTGTGTTCTCGCCGCCTTTCTCCTCGTTGCTCGCAAAACGCGTCCCACACCCGTGGAACCACTCGTCCGCATCGGCGACCATCTTCTCTACAAGCTCTCCCCGGACGCCATGTCCCGAGCCGTTGCGCAATTCGAGCAAGCCATCGCCGCTAATCCCAACTCCGCCGGCGCGCATTCCGGACTCTCCATCGCGTTGCTCGGGCTCATCGAATTCGGCGCGCGCGCCAACCGTCAGGCCGGCCCGGTCGCCCTCGCTGCCGCTCGCAGAGCCGTCGCGCTCGATCCGAATTCCTGCACAGCGCACTCCGCCCTTGCCCTGACGCACCTAGTTCACAGGTGGGATTTCGCCGCCGCCGAAAGCGAGTTTCGAAAAGCGCTCGCCGCAGACCCGCAATCGGTGCAGGCTCGCCTGCTATACGCGCGGCTCAAGATCGCGACTGGCAAACTGCCGGAGGCCCGTCTGCTCGTGGAAGAAGCCCTTGCTCTCGACCCTGCCTCCCCGCCGCTGGGCACCGAATACTGCCGCGTCTTTTACTTCCTCCGCGACTTCCAACGTGCCGCGGCCGAGTGCCGCAAAGTGCTCGATCGCGAACCCGGCTTCGCTCTGGCACACTACTATCTCGCCATGACCCTCGGCTCCTCCGGCCAAATCGAGGAAGCCCGCAACAGCCTCCGCCAATCCGGCCTGCGCCCCGAAGTCATCGAAGCCGATCAGGCCTGGCTCAGTGCGCTGCAGGGGGATCCCAAACCCGCCGAAGCCGTCCTCGAATCGCGCCGCCAGCTCATGCGCCAAGGGAAAGTGGATGCCACGGCCAAACTGCTTCCTGCCGTCATCCTCGGCCGTGCCGACGAAGCCTACGAAGCCCTCAGCGCCGCCATCGCCAACCGTGCCCCCGAGTGCCTCAGCATTCCCTTGGAACCCCGCCTCGATCCTCTGAGAAAGGACCCGCGCTACGCCGCCGCCCTC
>JACQZR010000033.1 GCA_016213775.1 Acidobacteriota bacterium | reverse complement strand
TGCAAATGTTTTTTACGGTGGTCGTTTCAACCCTCGGTGGCTTGACTATTCCCCAGACCTTGCCAGTCGGGGAGTGGCTGCGGGCGAGTTTGGATTAAAGAGCCGGTTCGGCCATCATTCCCCAAAACTGTTAAGCACCCTAGGTCGCTCATGTGCACTCACTGATTCTAGCGGTGCGCTATCCTGGAATGTCCCCTCCATGAGTGAAGTAATCAGCGAGTTTTCCATCTCCATCCAGCAACAGCAGGACTACCAGTTCGTGGTGACATTCGACAAGGCCTCCATGGCCGAGTTGCACACCGACGAATCGGCCCCGCTCGGCAAGGAAACGGGACCCACACCGGCCCGCATGCTCGCGGCCTCGCTTGGAAACTGCCTTGCCGCCAGCATGCTCTTTGCCTCAAAGAAAGCCGGCGTTGCCACTCACAACATCCACGCCGATGTGAAAGTGCAAACGGTACGCAACGAAAACCGCCGTCTGCGGATCGGAAAAGTGCAGGTGACCATCGACGCGGGTTTCGCTCCCGAAGACATCGAGAAAGCGAAAGGTCCGCGGGCAATGTTTGAAGATTTTTGCACGGTGACCCAAAGCATCAAACAGGGAATTCCGGTGGAAGTGAAGGTGAAAGGAATCGATGGCGAATAAGCGCATTGGCATTTTGACAGGCGGCGGCGACGTGCCGGGCCTCAATTCAGTTATCAAGGGCGTTGTCTATCGCGGCAGTGAGAACGGCTACGACGTGATGGGTATCCGTCGCGGCTGGGAAGGGTTGACGCACATCAACCTCGACGATCCGATCTCCACCGCACGTTACGCACTGCCGCTCACCCGGGAGAACACTCGCACAATCGACCGCACGGGCGGAACCTATCTGCACTCCTCCCGGACCAATCCTTCTTCGATGAAGAAGGGCCCCTCCTACCTCGACGTGACCAGCTTCCCCAGCAAGGAGAAGAAGGCCAAAGACGGCAAAGTCTCCGTCGTCCATGACATGACTTCGCAGGTGCTCAAGAACCTGGAGCGCCTGGGCATCGACTACCTGATCGCCATCGGCGGCGATGATACGCTCAGCTACGCCGCCCGCCTGCACAAGGAAGGCGTCAACATCATCGCCATCCCCAAGACGATGGATAACGACGTTCGCAACACGGAATACTGCATCGGTTTTTCCACCGCGATTACTCGCGCGATGGACGCGATTAGCCGCCAGCGCTCCACAGTCGGCTCGCATGAACGTGTCGGCATCTTCCGCGTCTTCGGGCGCGACGCCGGCTACACGGCGCTTTATACCGCCTATGTCACCTCGATTCGCTGCGGCATCCCCGAGTACAAGTTCAAGCTCGACAAGATGGTGGAACTGCTTGTCCGCGAGAAACGCGAAAACCCCAGCAACTACAGCCTCGTCGTGCTCAGCGAAGGATCGGAATGGGAAGGCTACGAGGTCCGCGAATACGGTGAACCCGACGCCTTCGGCCATCGCAAGAAGATGTCCGTGGCTGAAGACTTCAGCGACAAGCTGAAGGAAATGACCAAGGAGGAAACCATCGTCAGCGACCTTACCTATGACTTGCGCAGCGGCGAAGCCGATTTCGTCGACAAACTGGTTGCCACCACCTTCGGCAACATGGCACTCGACTGCATTCTGCAGGGCAGGTTCGGCTCCATGATGGCGATTGAGAATGGATGCTTCGCCACCGTCTCCATCCCCGACCCCGCGCTTGGGCCTCGCAAGGTGGACATCGAGACCATGTACAACACCGAACGCTACCGCCCGAACTACTCGAGCAAAGTCGGGCTGCCCATCTTTCTGACGCATTCCTAAAGCAGCGTGAAGCCGCTATTGGATAAGTTGCGAACACTCGTAGGCGGATCCGCCCGGCGCTCTCCTTCACGCGAGGTTGCGCTTGGCGAGATCCGCCGTTCGTTTGATGAGGCCTCTGGCGACGAAGAGCACTTCCCTTCCACCATCGATCCGCGCATCTATCACGTCAAGCTGATCCTCGATTCTTTCGGAGATCTCCAGGGCAGACGCGTGCTCGATGTAGGATGCGGCAAAGGCCGGTTCGCGCGCATTCTTGCGGAGCGCAATCCTGGTGCGGCGGTCACGGCTTTCGATCTGTCCGAGGCGATGCTCCACTACGTACCGGCCCCCATCCACACTGTTTCCGGCACCATGACCGACCTCCCATTCGCCACCGGCGCGTTCGATTGCGTCTACGCCACGGAATCGTTGGAGCACGCCGTGCACATCGACCGGGCAGTGGGCGAAATGTGCCGTGTGCTGCGGCCCGGCGGGCACATGGTGATCATCGACAAGAACGCCGAACACTGGGGAAAATTGAAAACACCGGAATGGGAGCGCTGGTTCCGGCGCGAGGAGTTGGAGAAACTCTTGCGCCGCCATTGCACGCAGGTGGAAAGCCGCTTCATCTCTTATTGGGAAGATGTCGAGCCCGACGGCATGTTCCTTGCGTGGCTAGCCACGCGTTAAATACGCAGCGCCGAGTTGACCCTGGTTAATGGTGATCCACCCGGGGCCGGATCTCGCGGGCGCGAAAATCGCGGATCAGGGCGATCATCTGCTCGATCACGGCCTCGACGAAGCGCTGACCTTTGGCAAGCGTGGCTTTCGTCGGATCGCCAACCGTGCCGGTCTTGGAATAGCGGCTGAACCATTCCTGGAAAAAGACCGGTGAGCTGACCTGGAGGTCCCAGTAGAAGAAATCGGACTTCTGGAAGTTGATGTCCTTCTCCGCCTTGTCCATCTGGACGAGGTCGCCTCGGAGGTAGAGCAGCACCGAAGTTTCGAGCTCGCAGCCGTGGGCCATTCCGCCGGGCACTTCTGACTCGCGCAGTTCGGTGAGCAGAGTCTTGGGCACCAGCGACCACCACGGCACCATGGCGCAAATGGAATCTGTCGAATTGGTGACGTTGCGAGCCACGATGTCGAGGAACGGAACGTTGCTGCCATGCCCGTTGACGAGCAGGATTTTGCGGAAGCCATGATGGGCGAGGCTCTTGCCGATGTCGGTGACGTAGCTGACGAAGGTCGACCCTTCGACGGCGATGGTTCCGGGGAAATCGAGGTGGTGCTCATTGAATGCGTAGAACACCGAGGGGAGAATGACGGCCTCCTGGGGAATGCGTTCGACGGCGCGGCGCGACATCTCCGTGGCGGTGAGGACGTCGGTGACGAGGGGCAGGTGCGGGCCGTGCTGTTCGACGGTTCCGACTGGTATGACGGCGACACGCTGTTGGGCGACGGCGGTGCGGATTTCGGGCCAGGTGAACTCTTCGTAGCGATACTTGGTGAGCATTAGAGGACAGTTTACCGCTTCTTCGGGCGCGCTCCGCTGAAGTAATCTTCGGGCTCCGGTATGGCCGCGCCATCTTTGCGGGGCGACGAGCCGGCGTAGTTGATCTTGGCCTGTTCATCGCGCATGACGGCCTGGCCGCCGCCCATCCAGCCGGAGAAGTCGCCCTGCACATCGAGCACGTGGCCGCGCATGGTAAGGTCCTCGCGCACGTTGGCTGGTATGCGCGCTTCCACCATCACATCGCATCCGGAGAAATTGAGCTTGGTGAAGCGCGGGGCTTCCAAAGCCGATTGCAGGTTCATGCCGTGATCGACGATGTTGCTGACGAACTGGGCGTGGGCCTGCGCCTGGTTCAAGCCGCCCATGATGCCGAATCCAATGCGCTGGTTGTCCTTCTCCATCATGGCGGGGATGATGGTGTGGAACGGCCGCTTCTTGGGAGCCAGTGCATTCGGATGCTCCGCGTCGAACTCGAACAGCCCCCCGCGGTTGTGGAGATGAAAGCCGAAACCCTCCACCGCGAGGCCCGATCCGAAGCTCAGATACACACTCTGAATGAGCGAAGCGATGTTCCCTTCCCTGTCGATCACCGAAAGGTAAATGGTGTCGCCCTTGGCGGGCAGCGGATTGCCGGGCTCAAAATCGCAACGGGCTTTTTCAGGATCAATCAGCTTCGCACGCTCGGCGGCGTAGGTTTTGGAGAGCATGCCCTCGAGCGGCATCTTGAAGAAGCGCGGATCGGCGAGGTACTTTTTCAGATCCTGATAGGCGAGCTTTTGCGCCTCAATTCTGTAGTGCCATGCGAGGGTGCTGCCGGCGGACTGATCCTGGAGCGGCAGCTTCTCCATGATGTTCAGCATGGCGAGCGCGCCGACGCCTTGCGTGTTGGGCGGCAGCTCATAGACGGTCCAACCGCGGTAGGTGGTTTTGATGGGATCGACCCACTCGGCCTGGAAGCTATCCAGATCAGCCGCGGTCATCAGGCCGCTGCGTTTGCGCGACGTCTCGAGTATCCCTTTCGCAATCGCACCCTTGTAGAAGGCATCGGCGCCCTGTTCGGCGAGCAGATCGAGGGTTTTCGCAAGGTCCGCATTACGCACGATATCGCCGACATCGGGCGCGCGCCCATCCTTCAAGAACGTCGTCCGCGAATACTCGCTGTCGTGCAGCTTGGACACGCTGTTTCGCCAGTGATCCTGAATGATCTCAGTGAGCGGAAATCCGTTGCGGGCATAGTAGCGCGCGGGGGCAAAGATGTCGCGCCACGGGAGCTTTCCGAACTTTTGATGCAGCTTGCGCCAACCATCGACGCAGCCGGGTACTGTTACCGAATGAATGCCGTCCTGCGGCATGCTGGAATGCCCGAGCTCCTTTAACCGTCCGATGGTCATTGCGGCCGGCGAGGGACCGCTGGCGTTCATGCCGCTGAGCTTCTTCGATTTCGCATCGTAGTAGAGCGCGAAGAGATCGCCGCCGACGCCGCAGCTCATCGGCTCGACGACGGTCATCATGGCATTCGCCGCAATAGCGGCATCCATCGCGGTGCCGCCGCGGGCAAGCACCTGCGCACCCGCCTGGGAAGCAAGCGTCTGGCTGGTGGCAACAATGCCGGACCTGGAAATCACCATCGAACGCGCTTGCGTGCGCTGTTGTGCGGACATGGGCATTCCTATCGTGAAGATGATCAGTAGTGGGGCGAGGGGCATCACGCTATCTCCGCTGGCAGTGTCTTAGTGTACAGGGCGGCTCCGGTGAGATCGCGCAGGATCACGGTGAGGGAGCGGGTTTTCGCGTCGATCATCACATCGCCGAAGAACTGATAGCCTTCCAGGGGCGACAGGTTGGAACGCCCCGCGGGCGGCGCTTTTGCGAACATCACTTGCGGGCCGAAGGTATTGTCCATCACGCCGGGTCCGAAGGTACCCGCGTTCATCGGCCCGCTGACAAACTCCCAGAAGGGGAGGAAATCGTCGAACTGCGCTTTCTCCGGATCGTAGAAATGGGCGGCTGTGTAGTGCACATCGGCGGTGACCCAAACCACGTTGCGCACGTTGGCCCGTTTGATTCCGCGCAACAGGGCGGCGATCTCCAGCTCGCGGCCCAGCGGCTTGCCGTCGCCGTTACAACTGTTCTCAAACCGGCGGCGGCCCTGGGCATCCTTGCCGTCGCCGACGATGAGGCCGAGCGGCATGTCCGCCGCCACCACTTTCCACACGGCCGTCGACTTCCTCAGTTCCGCCTGCAACCAATCGAGCTGGCGCGCGCCGAGATACGCGGTCTCGGGGGTCATCACCGGCTGGAGGTTGTAACTGTTGCCGGCGCGATACGACCGCATGTCGAGCATGAAGACATCGAGCATGGGTCCGTAGGGAATCTTGCGATAGATGCGGGGGCCGGTCTGGCGCAGAGGGGCGTATTCGAGAAACGCCTGGCGCGCGTGATTGAGCAGCACGGCCAGGTCCTTTTCCTTGTAGCGCGAGTCATCGGTGAAACTGCGGGTTGGCGACCAGTTGTTGCCGAGTTCATGATCGTCCCACTGCCAGAACTGCGCGACCTCGGAGCTGAAGCGGCGCACGGATTCATCGAGCAGGTTGTAACGATAGCATCCACGGAATTCGTTGAGTGTCTCGGCAACCTTGCTCTTTTCCTCGGTGACGATGTTGCGCCAGACGCCGCCGCCGGGAAGCGAAACCTCTTTCACCAGCGGCCCGTCAGCATAGATAGTGTCGCCACTATGGATGAAGAAGTGCGGCTCCAGCCTGCGCATCGTTTCAAAGATCTGAATCCCCTTACTCTCGGGCTGAATTCCCCAACCCTGGCCGACCATGTCCCCGGACCAGAGGAACCTCACATCGGATCCGGACTTTGGGGGTGTGCGGAACTTTCCACGCAGGGGGGCAAGCTCCTTACCTGTGGGAGACGACAAGCGTACAGTGTAGGAGATCACTTGTCCATCCGGCAGATTCTTCAAACCGGCGCGCGCGGTGAAGTCGGTTTCGGCGGTGAGTTCCGGTCCGCGCACTTTGCGCACGTCCCCGCCGGCATGGGTTCGCCATTCGACACTCATCTTTGCCGGCACGGCGCTGCGAGCCCAGACAATCGCGCTACCCGGAGTTACATCGCCGCTTTGCACGGCCACCGGATCCAAGGTGCCGGCGCCGCGCAACGACGGCAGACAACCGCCGGCGAGGCCGAGCGCAGCAATGAATTCCCGCCTGTTCATAAACGTTCATTCTCGCACCTCTCGTCTGGTTCTCATACATTACCGCTATCATGTAAGGATCAGGATGAGTAATCCATTCGTAACAGTCCGGTACCCCGCACTGTTTCTTCTCGCTCTCCAAGCACTCTCGGGTGAGATGCTGAAGCCGCCAACCGAGCGGTTCTATCAGGAGCATCTCAAACAGTTTGAATCCTCGTTGGAGAAGCGGCAGCGATTCCTTCGGATTGATGCGATTGAGGGGATGAAAGGGAAGGTTCGCGCCGGCCATGTTTATATCAAGAATGAACGCGCGCGCAAGGAGCCTCCCGATGGGCTCATTCATCACTGGGAAGGCGCTGTCTTCATCCCGGGCGTGACTGTCGGCCAAGTGCTGGGGCTGATTCAGGACTACGACCGGCACAAGAAACTCTACGCGCCCGAAGTGATCGACTCGAAGACTCTGCGGCGCGATGGGAACCGGTTCCAGGTGCGCTTGCGGCTGCTCAAGAAGAAGGTGATGACGGTGGTGCTGGAAACGGAGCACGCGATCGAGTACAAACCAATCAACGCCACACGATGGGAGAGCGTCGCACACACCACGAAAGTGAGCGAGGTGGACGATGCCGGCAGCGCGCGAGAGAAGGAACAGGCGCCCGGACACGGACATGGCTTTGTGTGGCGATTGGATAGCTACTGGCGATTTGAGCAGGCCGACGGCGGAGTGTATGTGGAGTGCTCTTCGTTGACGCTGTCGCGCGACGCTCCGTTATTCTTTACGCCCATGATCCGTCCGATTATTGACAACCTACCAGAGGAGTCGCTGCGCGGCGTGCTCACCAAGACTCGCGATGCGCTCAAGCGGTGACCTTCTTGCATGCTGCGTCTAGGACCGGCAAAGAAGACCAGCGAGGAGCCCACCATTGCTTCGAAAGGAATTCGACCGCTTTCTCCAAAACCTCGTCCCGGCCGGCGCGGATGCCTTCAATCGTCGGATGCACCAAGATGTCCGGCTGCAATCCAATCCGCTGCAGTTGGCGGCCATCCGGCCATCGCGGTTCCTGCCCTGTGAAGCTAAGCCGCAGCCCGCCCGGTACCCAGAAGGAAGCCCCATCCCCGTTGGCTCCCGCAGTGGCGCTGCCAATAAATGTCGTGCCGTTGGCGGCCTTGAAAAACAGACCGGTGTGTTCCGCCTGGCTCATGGTACGCTCATCGATCAGCATCACTGTCTTGCCACGGCATTTCGATTTGGTGGTCTTCTCCAGACGTTGTTCATGGGAAGAGGAATGCACGGTAGTGGGGCCGTCACCAAAATCGGCGACGCTTACGACGTTCCTGAAAATCGAGACGCCACAGGGGAATTGGTTTGGCTCAGTCTTGGCGGAATGCCCCACGCGGTTGCGTCCGGATAGCCACGCATATCAAAGATGATCGCCCGGGTGTCTTTAAACTGTTCAAGCATGTCGTCGACCTGTGAAAGGGCCATGCGGTCGAGGTCGGCGTACCCGAGGTTCCCGTTGACCAGACGTACGACAGGTCCGGATCGGTCCTTGTGGAGGAGTTGGTTGTTGGCATTCGAGCGGAGGACCGTCACTTCGCGTTCCCTTCCATCCGTGTCGCGCGCCGCTATTGTCACGGTCGACGGATCCGCTGGGATTCGACTGTCCCATGGCACTGATGAAGAACGCCAGGAGAATGACCACGGCGGTCGTTGCGGCACTTCTGCTAACGAAGGGTGAAGGCTTCACTACGTTTGATCTCCTGCACCTGCATCAGGTGCCGTTCGGTGTGGGCCGACATTCTCAGCAGCCATTGGTATCCGTCGTGTAACTTGAACCGGGGATAGTATCCCTCGAGGCGTGTGTAGCCGAAATGGCTCCGCAGGTCATCTTGTGTGGTCCGCACGTACCCGATGGTGGCCGCGCGGCTTCTCTTGAAGTGGTCGAGCGCGGCCTGCGGGTCGGGAAAGGTATCCCTCGGCGCAACCTCCTCCACGGGTGGACGCTCTTGCGGAGGTGTGCGGATGGCCGCTGTCCGGTCGGTCATGGCGCGGATGAGCAGAGCGTCCGCGAGTTCTGGCAACCGCTCAGGTTTTTCGCTGACAGGGGGCACACGCCCGCCGAGCGAGGGAAACGGCACAATCGGGCTGTTCCCCTTCATGAGCCGCTCTCGAACCATCTTGAGAACGTACGCTTCGGTGCCGGCGATGTGGTCAACGCATTGTGCGATGGACCAGCGGGCGGGGGCCGGCTTGAAGGTCCACTGTTGTTTCGTGAGACTTCGTGTGGCATCGACGACGAACTCCTGAGTCATAGCCAGGTGCGCCAGAAGGTACGCGCGGTCTGCATCGCTGATTGTCTCGGCGGTACTCGCTGGCTGTCCGAGACCGAGCAGCGTGACAGCGCCTAGGAGGACGCATTCCAGATGTCGACGTGCCATTTCCAGCTCCCGCCTTCCTGCTGCCAGAACACAACGTACTTGACGGTAACGAGCCCGGCAGCAGTTTCCAGTTGCGCCTCCCCGATTTCCACAATGCCATCGCCGGACTGGATGGCATCGACGGTTTTCAGAATTGCGCGCTTCAACCCGAGGGTCTGAATTGCTCCTTCCCAGAATTCACGGATTGCCTGACGGCCCGTATCACTGGGGCACCCGGCGGCAGCAGGCGTGCACTGGCTGTGTAAACATCGTCTAGCCTGGCGGCGTTCCCCTTGCCGACCACCTCACGGTCGAAAATGGCATTGGTCTCTTTCATCCGCTCGAGAATGCTTTCGAGTGATAGCTTTTCGTTCCCTTGCACATGTTCTCCTTTCGGCGAGAATCCTCATTCGCTGCCTTAGTTCCCACCCAGTCCCTTCAGGAACTCGGTGAGATACCGGCGCCAGTTGAACCAGCTATGTTGGTCAGTTGTCAACCAGAACGTGTTTCGGATACCCAGGCGGTCCAATGAGTCCTTCAGCCTTTGCACATTCGCTACGATGTTCGCCGCACTCAGATCCCGCTCTCCGACCGCGATGAAGATGAACGGAACCTGCTCGTTGAAAGCGGCGGCGCCGGTCAGTTTCGGATAGGTCGTCTCAAGGGGAGCTGCCGCCAGGTTCAGTCCACCGCCGCTCATGATGCCGATGGCTGAAAACAGCTCCGGATGCAGAAACCCAATGTTGCGAGCGTGCATGGCGCCGGACGAATTCCCCGCGAGAAAGCGTGAGGTCCGGGCGGCGTCGATTCGATAGGTACGCTCGGCAAACGGGATAACCTCATCCAGCAAGTAGCGCTCCACTAGCGTTGAGGCCAGTCCACCTGCCGTTTGCGTCATCACGATAATCATCTCCCTGGTTTCACCATCGGCGATCAGACTGTCCATGATCCTATCAGCGAAGCCGTACCTGGTCCAGTACGACGCATTGTCCGAGGTGTGCATCAGGTAGAGAACCGGATACGCTCTCCCGGAGGTCTCGTACCCTGGCGGCGTGTAGACGTACAGTCTGCCGTCGCGATCAAACTGCTCCGAGCGGACGGTATGCGCGTGGACAACGCCATGGGGAACCGGCCGCAGATCGTATGGGAACGGATTGGAGTCACGAACTTCGATGAAATCGAAAGGATAGTAACCGCGCGGAAGACGGTCCACCCAATCGCTGGAGGTGACGGCGCTGGTAGGAACGCCGTCAATGACGAGGGCGTATTCGTGAATTCCAGGCTCGTAAGGAGGGGTTGTCAGGGACCAGATTCCGTCTGGCCCCTTGGTAAATGCCAAGCCTGGCGGCGCCGTGGAAAACACCGTGTCGAATAGCCGGACATCCTTGGCGTCAACATCCACGAAATAAGTGACCGAGAGATCCGGGTTGACGCGAGGAGGCGGAACCGGCCTTTGAATCTGGCCAAGAAGGCCGCAAACCAGCGTAAGGCTCAACAGCAGAACCAGCAAAACGATAATGATCCAGCGTCGGCACGCTTTATCGTTGTTCTTCACAGCCCCCTATTTGAACTCAATTCGCCCGTGCCGGAGATAACTTGCACCGCCGCCGTCCTTCTTGCCCATTTCGACCCACTCGATCTGGAAAGACCTGCCATCTTCCAGAACGCCGGCGGCGGCAATCTCGATACTCCCGTTGCCAAATCCCTGGGGCCGGAACGCTCCGGGATGCGTGACCTCCTCGTAGATTCTGGCGTGGCCCTTGCGAAGTGACGGCAAGGCGAGAAGTTCAGCGATGGTGAGGTTATCGTCGGTTGCCGCGGCGCGGATCTCCGCGAGCTTCGCGAACCAAACGGGCACAGAGCCGAGACCATGCCAGACAACCTGAATTGGTACGAAATCGATTGGAGGCGGGCCGTTCTTCCAAATCGCCAACCCACTGACGGTGAGCGGGCACAAGAATGGTCGAGGCGGGCCACCCGGAAAAGCAGGTGTAAGATCGACCGTGTCGAGCAGATTGAAGTTGGCGGGCGCGCAGTTTGGGTCGCGGTAGAAAACGACGGCCGCCCATTCACCGTCGTGAATCACATATGGCGAACCATCCAGCATCCGTTGAACAAAGGAGTACTCCGGGGGCCCTGGGTCCGGAGGCGCGGGCGTGCGGACGTCAGCCGTGAGAACACCGCATGCGAATAGAATGCTCACCACCAGCAGTTTGTCGTAGCTCATTGGAAAGTCCTTTCGTTTTCCGGAGAACCGCTTTTTGGGTTCTCCGTGTTGGTCTCAGCACATGGCAGGCTACCCGGAAATCGACACGGCAGATCAGTGAACTGAGGTGAGGTCGCAGTAGTCCACGTAGCGGAAGTGATTGAATCTTCTAAGGCACGACGTTGAGCAGCCCGTGGTGAAACCCGCTCCTTTGTTGTCGCGGCTCGGTAACGTGTTCACTCTGAGTCGCGCGCGCAAAGGTCTGTGAGAAACCCCCGCGCCAGCAGAACGTCGCAATGCGCCGAAAAAACCTCGCGCAAGGAGGCCCTGCACGCGATCGGAACGGGCCAGGGATACATTTTGCATCCCCAGGAAAATGCGGTTTTGGGGCATTTCAGGTTTTTTCACAGACCCGCAAGCAAGCGGTTTATTGGACTTCCGCCACCGGGCTCCTAGGGGTCTTGACTTTCAAGAGTTGATGTAAACAAGTCAAGTTTCAGGCCACCAGCTTTGCCTCCCGGATTTGCAGGTCGATTTCTTTCTCGATTTTGTCGAAGGCGCTCTGCAACCCAGATGAAGCGGGTGGGGCGTT
>JACQZR010000191.1 GCA_016213775.1 Acidobacteriota bacterium | reverse complement strand
TTTGCCGACACCGCGAATCCTGCATCCGTACCCTGACGCCCGCTTCGACGCCAAGACTCAAGGTAGGAGCCGTATGCGCTAAAGTGCGCCCGTACGGATCTGTGCGGGGGGCGTCCGGTAACGGGCGTCCCTACCGCGACTTTATGGTTCGCATATCTCCTGCAGCGATGCGTCCGCTGCCTCGTGAATTGAATCCTCGCGGTGTTTATGACGCCTGTACCGCGCCGTGTCCGGTCAAAGCGGCGACGCCGCCAAATTGGACACTCTGCTGCTGGACCGGACCTTGGGTGACGCAAACCTCCTGCGCGCGGAACTCGGTGCTGCGGATGCCGCCCATCTGGAAGAGTACCTTGCGCTGGCGCGCTCGCTGGAACAAAGAACAGGGCGTGGTTACTTTGAAACGACGAGCAAGTGTCGATCCCAAATGATCCGTCACAACATACCGCGTCCCAGCCTCCGCCGTCCCCCCATACTCCGCTGCCAGCTCCCCGAACGCGTCATACACATACGTCACCGCATTCCCGCCAACCGTGCTGCGCACCCGTCGCCCTTCCGCATCGTATTGGTACTGCGAGTTCACCCCCAACGATGTCGACACATAAGTCTTCATCCGCCCTTCGCCGTCATACGTCATAGACCCAAACGGCACTGTGGTCAGATTCCCCGAGTTCGAATGCCCCCATCCCGATCCCGTCACTCGGTTCGTCGTGCCGCTATATCCAGGCGCCGCCCAAATCGAAAATCCCATCGACGACGAGGTCAGCGTCCGGTTCCCGTAATTGTCGTAATCGTACACCTGGCTGCACCCCAACCCGCCATTTGTCTCCAATGCCGTCTTGATCCGGTTCATCAGATCATACGTGTAGCTCTGATTGAACGTCGTCACCGTGTTCGCCGTGTTCGTCGCCGACACCGTCTGCGACAGCACGTTCCCGTTATTGTCCGCACCAGGCCACGCCGTGCACGCTCGCTCACTGCTCCAGCCGTGTACACATTGGTCAGCTTCAGAATCGGCGTCGTGGATTGCCTCACAATCAAACACGTCGGCTGCAACCGGCTGTTGAACGTCCAACTACGCGCCACTCCGCCCAACGTCATCGCCTTGATCGCTCCGTGCGGCGCGTATTGCACACCCGTCGCATACCCCGGCATCCCGCTCACGCGCCCTCCAATGTCGTGATTCGTCGTCACTGTCCGCCCCGACGGGTATTTCATCTGGTCACACCGGAAGGTTTGGAGCGCTGCCGCCTGGCCGCTACCATCCACGGCATGTACAGCCCACAAATCGTCGCCCCCAACGAGGACCGCTCCAAATACGAGCGCCTTCTCGCCCACTACATCCTCGAATACAACCCCGTCGGCGATGACGAGCGCGATCTCGTCACCGACATGGTCAACGCTCGCTGGCGCATCCGCCGCGCCTGGGGCCACACCACTGGCATGGTCTCCACCGAGATGGTCGTTACCAGGGACGCCGCAGAACGCGCGTTCCGGCCAGTTACTGCCGAACTGCGGACCTCCACCGCCATCTCCTCCCTCGAAGCCGCGCACCCCGGCCTCCTCTACCGTTTCCAGGCGGGCGAGGAGTCCCTCAAGCGCATCATCAGAACCTCCCGCAAGGAACTGGTCGAACTCCAGACCGCCCGTCTCGGCGAGAAGCCGCGCCGCAATCCCCAGCCCGTAGACGATCTCGTCTTCTTCCAGTCGTCCAATGTCATCGAATTCCCGCAGCCCGATGACGCCGGCCCCACCCCCGTCGAGGGCGAACCGGCCCCCGGCGACGCCGAATCCACAAAAGATACGCCGGAAGCCGCGGAAATCAATGAATCGCCGGACGAATCTGTGAAGGGTCCTGAGAATTATGACCAGTCCATCTGGTGCGATCCTGAAGAATTTCGCGTAGTTTCGCTTTATATTCCCACGGCCGAAGAGCGCCAAACCCGCGAAGAACGCTGGGGCCCCCCGCCCGAAGATCTCGCCGCATGACGTTTCATGCAATTCAACTATGAAATAGCCCACGCATTACTAACAACCAAGGAATGGGATAACGATAAGTGTCTTCACAACACAACACCGGAACAGGGGCGCAAGGGAGTTGCCCCTTCGCGGCAGCCTTTGATAGACATAGGAGTGCTTTGAAACCGATCCTTTTCTTCTTACTGGCGCTGCCGGGCCTGGCGCAGCACGATGCATCCGGCCGCGGCCGGCAGCTCTTTCTCAGCTTCTGCTCCAGTTGCCATGGCGACACCGGCAAGGGCGGGCGTGGCTCTGACCTCACCACCGGCCAGTGGACACACGGCGGCAGCGACGACCAGCTCCTGAGTTCGATCACCAAAGGAATCCGCGGCACGGAGATGCCGGGCTTTGCGCTCCCTGATGCCGATGCGCGGGCGCTGGTCGGCTACATGCACGAGCTCTCGGGCAAGACCGGTGCGGCATTCGCCGGGGACATGGAAGCGGGCCGGACCGCCTTCTTCGGCGCCGCGGGTTGCAGCAGGTGCCACATGTACGGGGGACGCGGCGGATTGCTCGGGCCCGATCTGTCCGGCATCGGTAAACAACGCCGGCCTGCGGCATTGCGCAAAGCCATCGAGAAACCGAACGCCGACGTGCGTGCGGGCTACAAGGTCGCCGAAGTGCGCACCAGGCAAGGGCCGGTCATCCGTGGCGTGGCCAGGTATGAAGACACGTTTTCCATCATCATCATGGATGCGGGCGAGAAACTGCATCTGCTCTCCAAGGCCGACCTTGCGTCCGTTCAGGTGAAGTATGAATCGCCGATGCCGTGGGCGAAGGTCTCGCCGGAGACGCTCGATAACCTCATCGCATTCCTGAGCGCTTACCCCGCCGAACGCGTGGGGCCGGGGGCATGGCACCCCGCCGCCGAGCGGAACGTGACCTTCGAGCGGCTGAAGAACTCGGCCCGGGAGCCCTGGAACTGGCTCCACTATTGGGGCGACTATGAAGGAACACATTACAGCGGGCTCAAAACAATCACGCCGGACAATGTTTCCCGCCTCGCCAGCCAGTGGACCTGGCAGTTCGGCGCCGGACACATCGAGACCATGCCTCTGCTGGTGGATGGCATCATGTACGTCACCGGGCCGCTGAGCAATGTCGTCGCGCTTGACGCTCGCACGGGCAATCCGATCTGGAAGTACGACCGGCCGCTACCGAAGGTCGCGGGGCACTGCACGGTGATGACCAACCGCGGCGTTGCGGTGCTGGGCGACCGCGTCTATCTGGCGACGCTCGATGCGCGCCTGGTAGCGCTGAATGCCAAATCGGGCGGCGTGATTTTCGATGTCGAAGTGGAGGACTACCGCAAGGGCTTCTCCATCACGCACGCGCCACTGGCCATCGACGGCAAGATCCTTGTGGGTATTACGGCGGGCGAATGCGCGCTCACCGGCTTTGTCGATGCCTACGACGCGGCCACGGGAAAACGTTTGTGGAGGACCCATACCGTGGCGCAACCGGGCGATCCGAACACCGCGTCCTGGGGTGGCGATTCGGCAAAATACGGAGGCGCTCCCACCTGGATGACCGGAACCTACGACGCCGGCGCGAACACCATCTACTGGACCACCGGCAATCCCGGCCCCGACTACAACGGGACCACGCGCCCCGGCGACAACCTCTATTCGAGCGCCGTGCTTGCCTTGGACGCCGCCACCGGAAAGAGGAAGTGGTGGTTCCAGTTCACACCGCATGACGTCCACGATTGGGATGGCAACCAGACGCCGGTGTTGCTTGACGCTGAGATTCGCGGCCAGAAGCGCAAGCTGCTGGCGACGGCGAACCGCAATGCTTTTTACTATGTGCTCGACCGCACCACCGGGCAGTTTGTTGCGGGCAAAGCGTTCGCGCGGCAAACGTGGGCCAAGGGTCTCGACGACAAAGGACGGCCTATCGTGCTGCCCAACACGGAACCGACCCCCGAGGGCAACTACGTCTGCCCCGATGCCGCCGGAGCGGCGAATTGGGGAGCGCCGTCCTACGACGCGGCGACGAAGCTCTTCTATGTTTCGGTGCGTGAAACCTGCGCCACCTACACTCGCGTCGACAAGGTGCCGGTGCCAGGAGAAGGCTACACCGGCGGCAGCGCGGAAGTGGACCCCAAGATCGGCGAGCCCGGCGCTGTGCGCGCGCTCGATGTCACTACCGGCAACGTGAAGTGGAATTTTCCCATTCACATCGGGTCGTATCAGACGGGCAATCTCGCTACAGCAGGCGGGGTCCTGTTTGCCTCCAGCGCCGACGGGCATTTGATCGCCCTCGATTCGCGCACGGGCAAACTGCTGTGGAACTACCAGACTGGGGCGCGCATCGTGAGTTCACCGGTTGCCTATGCGGTGGATGGACGGCAGTACATCGCCATCGCATCGCAATCGGCGCTCTTCACCTTCGCGTTACCGAAATGAACTCCACGCGTGGCGATGCTAGACTCTCACGCATGCTCCGTTTTTGCATTGCTTCGTTGCTTCTGTTTAGTACCGCTGTACAGGCGGCCGGGACGCAATACCAGGCCCGCATCCGGCGCACTTCCTATGGCATCCCTCACATTCAGGCCAGCGACTTCGGCAGCCTCGGCTTCGGCGAAGGATATGCAATGGCCGAAGACCACCTCTGCTCCATTGCCGATCAGGTGATCAAGGCGCGCGGCGAACGCGCGAAGTATTTCGGGGCCGGGCCCGCCAGCGCGTATCTGCACAATGACGTGACGATGAAGGCGTTCGATATGACCGGACGAGGCTCTGCTCTGCTCCGGCAGCAGCCGGCGGAGCTGCGCCAGTGGTACGACGGGTTTGCTGCCGGCTACAACCAGTACTTGGCCAAGACCGGCAAGGACAAGGTGGGCGGCTGGTGCCGCGGCGCGGATTGGGTGATGCCCATTACGGCCACGGACATTGCGGCTTATCAGCAGGTGATTCTGCTGGTGACCTCTGGGATGTCGTCGCTGATCAGTTCTGCGACGCCGCCCAACGGCGGTGCAACCACTACGGCTAGGGTGGAATGGATTGCGCCGGAGAATGCGAGCAACGGCTGGGGCATTGGCCGCGAGCGTAGCGCTTCCGGACGCGGCATGCTCATCGCCAATCCGCATTACCCGTGGGTCGGGTCCAACCGTTTTTGGGAGCGGCACCTCATCGTGCCGGGCAGGCTCAATGTATATGGCGCCGGGTTGATCGGCGCACCCGGCGTCGCTATCGGCTTCAATCGCGATGTCGCTTGGACGCATACGGTGTCGGCGGGCAAGCGGTTCACGATGTTTGTGCTCGATCTGGTGCCGGGCAAGCCGACGCTCTACCGCTACGGCAGTGAAGAGCGCGCCATGACTTCGAAGAACGTGCGGGTGGATGTGAAGCAATCGAACGGGGCGTTGAGCACGGTGGACCGCGTGGTTTGGTTTTCGCATCACGGCCCCGTGGTCAACTTCCCGCAGCTCGGCTGGACGGCGCAGCGCGCCTACGCGGTGCGCGATGCCAATTGGGAGAACACAACGAGTGCGGCGCAATGGCTCGCCATGGGACAGGCGCGGTCGATGAAGTCGTTTCAGGAAGCGCATGCACGCTATCAGGGCATGCCGTGGGTGAATACGATTTCCAGTAGCCGCGAAGGGATCGCCTGGTACATCGACGATGCGTCGACGCCGTTCCTGACACCGGAGGCGCTCACCCGCTGGACGGCGCGCCGCAAATCCGATGCGACGACCCAGCGGCTCGATCAGCAGGGCATTGTGCTCTTGAACGGCAGCGACCCGCGCGAGGATTGGGGCGCTGATAGCGGATCGCGGAGCAAAGGACTGGTCGCCTATTCTCACCAGCCGCAGTTGCAGCGAACGGATTATGTCTTCAACGCCAACGACAGCTTCTGGCTCTCCAACGCCGGCGCGCTGCTGGCTGGGCCGTATTCGCCGCTTCACGGAGAGCAGAACACGCCGCGGTCGCTGCGCACACGCAACAACGCGTTGACGCTTTCGCTGCTCTCCCCCGATAAGCCCGCTGGGCCGGACAGCAGGTTCACGCTCGATGAGCTCGCCAATGCGCTGTTGAGCAATCGCAGCCTCGCGGCGGAGTTGTTGAAGGACGAACTGGTTGCGCGCTGCCGCGTGAAGCCATCAGTTACGGTGCAGGACAAGACTGTGGATCTGGCGGAGGCCTGCGCTGTGCTGGCGGCGTGGAACGGGCGCTACGATCTCGACAGCCGCGGCGCAGTACTGTTCCGCGAGTGGCTCGGCCAGTTCGCGCAACCGGATTTCCTGAACAAGGGCCGCCTGTTTGACATTCCTTTCAGTGCCAAGGATCCGGTGAATACGCCGCGCGGGCTCGCCGATGGACCAACGGCATTGGACAACCTCGGCAAGGCCGTGTTGCTGCTGCGCTCGCGCAACATTGCCCTCAACGCGCCTCTGGGCGAGTGGCAATACGCCGACAAGAACGGGCGGCGCATGCCGGTGCACGGTGGCGACGGCTTCATCGACGGGCTCATGAATATGCAACGCAATTCGCGCAACACCACGACACTGGAGCCAATGGACGAGCCGAAATTGGTTCCCGGCAGCCGCTTCCTTACCGAAAAGGGCTATCCCATCGTGCACGGGTCGTCGTTCCTGATGGCGATGGAATTCACGAATAACGGGCCGAATGCGAAGGCGTTCCTCACCTACGGGCAGTCAGGCGATCCCTCGTCGCCTCACTTCACTGATCAGACGGAGCTTTTCGCGAAAAAACAATGGCGGCCGATTTTGTTTGACGAGAAAAAGGTCGCCGCCGATGTGAAGCGTGATTATAAGGTGAGTGGGCCGCGCCGTTGAGTGGGCTAAAATATGGCGGATGACTGAGAACCGTCCGGAGCCAGTGGCTCCAGGCAAGCAACCGAATTGGATCCCGTGGGGCATCGCATTTGCCACGTTCTTTCTCTTTGTACGGATCATTGCCAACGGCTTCATCAATGCCGATGATCCGCCGTACGTGATGAAGAATCCGTACGTCAGCAGCGGGCTGTCGCTGGGAGGCATCTGGTGGGCGATCACGTCGGTGTCGTACTGGTACTGGCATCCGATCACGTGGATCAGCCACATGATCGATGTGACGTTGTTCGGCATGCGGCCGTGGGGGCATCATCTGACGAGCGTTGTGCTCTACGCCGCTACCGCCGGATTCACTTACGTCGCGCTGCTGCGGTTGACACGGAATCAGTGGGCCAGCATCCTCGCCACGCTGGTCTACTTGTGGCATCCGCTGCGGGTGGAATCGGTGGCGTGGGTGGCCGAGCGAAAGGACGTGCTGAGCGTTCTGTTCTGGATGATCGGGCTGATTTTTTATGAGCGCTGGGCCCGTTCCGGCGATAGGAAGAGTTACTGGCGTAGCGTGATCGCTATGTTCTGCGCGATTGCGTCGAAGCCCACCGCGGTGACGTTTCCGTTTGCTCTGCTGCTGCTCGACTATTGGCCGCTGGCGCGCAAGGAGGGTATTGGAAAGCTGATCGCGGAGAAGTTACCGTTCTTTGGATTGTCGGCGTTTTCGGTAGCGCTGACGTTTGTCGGCCACAGCGAAATCGGCGCGGTGGTGACGATGCAGGCGTTGCCGATGGATCAGCGAATCGCCAACGGGTTGCTGTCGTACACGCGCTACATCGGCAAGATGATCGTGCCCACGAACCTCGCGGTCTACTATCCATACGAGGTCGATATTCCGATGGGCGTGGTGGCGGTGAGCACTGTGTTTATCGCGGTGCTGGCGGTGGTGTTTTTCGCGCAGCGGCGGCGGAGGCCGTATCTGATTATGGGATGGCTGTGGTACCTGGGTGTGTTGGTACCGATGCTCGGACTGGTGCAGGCCGGGGCGCAATCGCGCGCTGACCGGTTCACGTATCTCCCGATGCTCGGTATCGTGATCATGGTGGTGTGGCTGATCACAGGATGGACGCAGTCGAAGGTGCTGCTGGTGATTCCAGCGGTGCTTGCATGGCTCACCTTCAATCAGATTCCGTTGTGGAAGGACAGCCAGACGCTGTTTAGCCACACGCTGCAGGTGACGCCGACCAATCCGTTTGCGCTTGCGGCGCTGGGGTCGGCGCAGGGCGCGGCGGGCAATGATGAAGGGGCGTTGTTGAACCTGGAAGAGGCGGTGCGGGCGCAGCCGGATTTCGTGCTCGCGCGGATGAACCTCGGCGGCGCCTATATGCGGGCGGGCAAGCCGGACAAGGCGGTGGAGCAGTATGAGGCGGCCATGCGGCTCGATCCCAGCAAGGCCGAGCAGGTGTATCTGGCCGGGGTGGCGCGGTTGGCGATGCAGCAGCATTCGGAGGCTGAGGGATTGTTCCGGAAGGCGTTGACGATGAGTCCGACGACGGAGCAGGCGGCGCAGGCGCACAACAACCTGGGGCTGATTCTGGCGCAGGGAGGGAAGATCGACGAGGCGCTGGCGGAGTTTCGGGCGGCGGTGGCGGCGGATGGGACGTTTGTGCCGGCGCACCGCAATATTGTGTCGATGCTGCTACAAAAGAAGCAGCCGGCCGAGGCTCTGGCGCACATGGAGGCGGCCATTCAGAAGCATCCGCAGAATGCGGGGCTTCGCGAAGTGCTTGAGGCTTTGAAGGCGGCCGCGAAGTAGGACGGGGCCACAACTCACTTGGGGAGGGCTTGGTCGTAGGTGGCCCGGCGGCCGCCAGGGGCTTCCAAAAGAGGGAGGGCGCCGTTTTTGCGGGCTTCCTCCCACCAGAGTTGTTTGAGAGCTTCTAACTTGTCGGGGTGTTTTGCGGCGAGGTTAGTGGTTTCGGAGAAATCCTCGTCGACATGGTAGAGCTCCCACTTATCCTGATCGAAAGGGGCGCCAGGGGTGTGGATGCCGACGGCCTTCCAACCGTTGTGCCAGATGCCGCGGCTGCCCCAGAGCTCGTAGTACTGGCGGTCGCGTGGGTGGGGACTTGCTGGATCGTTGAATGTCGCGCGGATACTCTTGCCTTGCAAGGGCATCTGGCAGACGCCTTGGTGGATGGCCGGCGCGGGGATGCCTGTGATGTCGAGGACTGTCGGTGTGATGTCGATTACGTCGACGAATTGCCGGCGGAGTCCGGGCTTGCGGATTTCGGCCGGCCAGGAGACTATGCATGGCGTTTGGACGCCCCCGGCGTAGGGCCAGAGCTTGTAGAACTTGAAGGGCGTGTTGGAGGCGAAGGCCCAGGTGCGCGGATATAGAGGTTGCGTGGAGGGGGTGCCCATTTCGTCGAGCCGTTCGTGCATTTGGGGGACGGTAGTGCGGTCGCCGTAGGGGCGGAGAAAGCCGCCTTTGGTGCCGGCTTCGGGTGCGCCGCCGTTATCGGACATTAAGAAGATAGCCGTGTTATCGAATAAGTTGTTGTCCTTGAGATAGCGGATGACGCGTCCGATTTGTTCGTCGGTATGTTCCAGGAAGCCTGCGTAGGCCGCCATGAAACGGGTGAAGACGGCGCGCTCCTGATCGTTGAGGCCGTCCCAGGCGGGGTCGCCTGGATTGCGGGGTGCTAGTTTGGTGCCGGGCGGGATGATGCCGAGCTGGAGCTGACGCTGGTGGCGATCTTCGCGAATGCGGTCCCAACCTTTGCGAAAGGTCTCGACGTATTTATCCGTGTAGGATTTGGGGACCTGTACAGGCGCGTGTGTTGCGCCGAAGGCCATGTAGAGGAAGAACGGTTTCTGAGCGTCAGCCGCACGATGGTCGGCGAGCATCTTGAGGGAACGGTCGGTGATGTCGACGGAGAAGTGGTAGTTGGGAGTGGTGGGGCGTTCGGCGGCGCGGTTGTCTTCGATGAGATCGGGGCGGTACTGATCGGTCCAGCCGGAGAGGAAACCGTACCAGCGATCGAAACCTTTTTGCAGCGGCCAGTGGGTGCGGGCGCCGGAGGCTTTCATATCGGCGGCGGGGACAAGGTGCCACTTCCCTACCCCGTAGGTGCTGTAGCCGTGCGAGCCGAGGATTTGCGCGACGGTGGCGGCGGCGGGCGTGACGCGTCCTCGCGAATGCGGGTAGCCCTGGTCGGGGCCAGCGAGTTCCTTCATGCCGACGGCGTGGCTATTGCGCCCGGTGAGGAGTGCGGCGCGGGTGGGCGAGCAGATGGCTTTGCAGTGGAAATTGTTATAGAGCAGACCGGCGGCGGCTAGGCTGTCGATGTTGGGCGTTGCGATCTCGGAGCCGTAGCAGTGGAGGTCAGAGAAGCCGGTGTCGTCGAGGAGGATGTAGACGATGTTTGGCGCGCCGGGGCGAGGTTTGGCGGCTTCGAGTGGGGAGGGCTTGGAGTCGGCGGCGTGACGACCGATGGTCCCATTGAAAGTATCGGCGGGCGTGGGCGCAGTGCAGGGCTGCTGCGCGTGGGCGGCTTTGGCAGCGAGGCCAAGCAGGAGCGTATTGAGGCAGTTTCGGCGGGATGTCACATCACAGATGTTGTGCGGAAAGCGGGGTGCTTGTCAACCGTTGCTGTCTCCGCCATGGCCGGGCTGGGTTGGGAGTTGCTGCGCCGCGAAGGCGCGCTGGAAGAGCGCTAACCGGTTAGGATTGGGGCGAAATCCACTTGCCAATCCCTGATTGGATTCGTGGGGCTCCTCGGTTCGAATCGCCGACGTTTGAAGGCGGTCTAGGTGTAATTTGGAACGGACGATTGGTCACAAACACGCTCAGAGTTAGCGAGGTAGCGTTCGATCATGTCTTGTATGTCAAGCGGGCGCATCGGCTTCGCAATATAGTCAGTCATGCCGGCATCAAGGCATCGCTGCCGATCGCCTGGCATGGCGTTGGCCGTCATCGCGATGATGGGAATCGAGCGAGCGACGGCGTTACTGTTCCGGATGACTGCCGTTGCCTGGTAGCCATCCATGACCGGCATCTGACAGTCCATGAAGACAATGTCATAGGGGAACCTGGACCAAAGATCCACAGCTTCACTGCCGTTGCTGGCCACCTCCACGGTGCAGCCGAACTTCTTGATCACCTCGCGAGCAACCTTCTGATTCACCCGGTTGTCTTCTGCCACGAGCACGCGCCATAAGCGGCGCGGGTGAGAGCTGTCGGGATTTTGAAGGTCCGGCAATAGTGAGTCCGCACTTTGTTCCGGTTGAGCCAGTCGTGTCCACTCGGAGAAACGGGCGTGGGGCTGTTGTTGGGAGGTGCGCAGGCGGACGTTGAACCAGAACGTCGAGCCCACGCCCTGTTCGCTGGTGAATCCGATCTCGCCACCCATGGCCTCAACAATCCGCTTCGAGATCGCGAGACCCAGCCCGGTGCCGCCGTATTTCCTGGTGGTTGCCGAATCCACCTGGCTGAACTCTCGAAACAGGAGAGCAACGCGGTCCTTGGGGACCCCAACTCCCGTGTCTTGGACACTCACGTGCAGCAAGACATGCAGCTCGTCGATGCTAATGGAGTTCACGGCAACCCTAATGTATCCCAAAGGAGTGAACTTCACCGCATTGCTCAGGAGGTTCAGAATCACCTGACGGATTCGTCCCGGGTCACCGATGAGGGAAGCGTGGGACAGGTCATCCTGCGCGACACGGATCGCGAGTCCTTTTTTGGTAGCCTGCGGTGCTAATAAGGTTACGGCATCCTTAACAATGGAGGCGGCGTCGAAGGGGATGTTTTCCAGTGTGAGCTTGCCCGCCTCGATCTTAGAGTAGTCCAGAATATCGTTGATGATGTCGAGGAGCGCCTCGGCTGAGTCGAGGATACCTTCCGCATCTTCCCTTTGAGATAGAGTAAGCCGGCCTTCGAGTAGTAAACCGGTTAATCCGATGATGCCATTCATGGGTGTGCGAATCTCGTGACTCATGTTCGCCAGGAAGGCGCTCTTCGCTCTATTGGCAACTTGAGCCTCATCTCGCGCATGCCGTAGGGCTTCCTCGTTTTCCTTACGTTCGGTGATGTCGGTATGCGAGCCTACCATCCGTATGGCTTCCCCTTCTTCATTCCAAACCGCCTGTCCGCGTGCCAACACCCATTTGTACGCGCCGCTCTTGGCGAGGAGCCGGTATTCGGCAACGTAGGAAGGAATTTCGCGCCGCAAATAGCTCTCTATAGCCGTTTGAACGCGGCCGCGGTCCTCCGGGTGAATGCGCTGTTCCCATTCCTCGGTGCGGTTGGGAAGCTCATCTTCGGCGTAACCGAGCATCTCCTTCCATCGGTGCGAGAAGATGACTTCATTCGTCTTTGCGTTCCAATCCCAAATGCCGTCGTTATTTCCACGCAACACGAGCTGCCAGCGCTCTTCGCTTTTGCGCAACTGCTCCTGCTGGTCACCGAGTGCCTCCTGCATCGTGAAGCTCTGCCTCAGGGCCTTGTCGTGTCGCTGCACGGTGAGCGCCAAGAGCCCCGCCAAGAGGCAGGACACGACCTGCAAGGTGATGGTGTGGCGCCATTTCAAGCGCAATTGCTCTGAGAACTCCGTTTGCTGGGTGCGAAGGTGGGAAGTTGCAGCTTCGACGGCGGTCAAGGCCTGTTCCGTTGCCAGGTGGAGAGCTTGCGGGGTGGCGTTTTCATTGGTTTTCGTCGCGACAGCAGCATCGAGTGCCTGGATAAACGGGAGCATCGCAGCATTCTCCCGCAGTGCGGCGGTCAACTCATGGTATTCAGCCACCTTCGTGCCGCCGACCATCGGCTGCATCGTGCGTACCACAGGTCCGATCATGCTGAGGCTATTGAGGAAGTTCACATTGACTGTGACGCGCTTCTGTACCGAGCGCAAAGACAGGCCGAGAGCGACACTCCAACACGTAAACCCGACTGCCGCAATGAAAGTGACAATGGGCCATCTCAGAATCCGTCCGATACTTCCACGTGGGGGCGGCGACAGGTAGATTCTCTCCTCACCGCATATCGGCTGGATCGGCGGAACTCTTTAGATTTCTTAGGTTTGGGGTAAGCGTGGGGTCAAGATATGTTATCCAACGCTAGAATAGGATTTCGTACTGAGATGAGGATGTAATGGACATTGCACTCGGTAGCTGCCGGGCTGGGTCGCATATTTCGGCTTCTGCGAAATCCCGTGGGTACTCGAAGACCTGGACTCGTGGATCAGGCGGCCGCATCCGGGGCGCCTTCTGGCAACGTGGAAAACCAGCCGCAAGCGGTACGTGGAACTGGTGAAACACGCCATGTCGATAGCTGCTGTCAAACGCTGCACTCGCCTCGCTCGGCTTGCCTTCGTTAGCTGTGCTGGCCAGAGCCTAACTGGTTCGAACCGCCGTGTACGGAACCGTACGTACAGTGGGGTCGAAGGGGCGGACGACCAATTGTCCACTCTCCCGATCCCGGAGGCGCCTATCTCAGCAAGGACGGCAAAACGTGGTCGGAACTACACCTCTAGCCGGAGAACGAAGCCGGAGCAGCGGACTTCCACCCCTACTGGATGGCACGATTCTATCGCCATCTGCGCTGACGTGGACGATCCAACTGGCCATATCAAAACGACACAAACCTCATATCATTTCCAGACACTAATGCCTATAATCATCATCTGATGCCGTTACTCGAATTGCTACGGCCGCCCCGCTACGTGGCGACCCTTTCGATTCTTGTCACGCTCGCAGCAGTCTCCGCAATGGCTTGGCTGGGGTGGGAGTTGCTGCGACGTGAGCGCGCGGTGGAAGCGCAGCGTGCGCGGGAAGCGCTGGAGAACGCCGCCGATCGGGCGGTTTCCGTTCTTCAGCGAGAGATTGCCGCGCTTGAGAAGTTACTTTCTCAGGCGCCGGAAGCCTCTCTTCCTGAGGATGTCGGTGTCCTCACTGCGGACCGGGGAATGCTTCGCATCCAGCCGCCCGGCCGGATCGTCTACTACCCTGACTCGGAGGACGAAGGTGCGCCAAGCGATGTTTTCCGCGCGGGTGAGGCGTTGGAGTTCGGTAGCGATCCGAACAAAGCCATCGCAGTGTACAGGGGTTTGGCGACCTCCAACGATTCGGCGTCCCGAGCGGGAGCGCTGCTGCGCCTCGGCCGCACACATCGAAAAGCGGGCAGGCCCGGAGAGGCGCTGCAGGCTTACGCTTCGCTCGTCGCCCTGGACTCTGTCCGGACCGCTGGACTGCCCGCCGCTCTGATTGGCCGGGAGGCGCGCTGCACCCTGCTGGCGAAATTGGGCGCCAAGGAGCCCTTAGAACGGGAAGCACGGGATCTATGCCGTGAACTCGAATCCGGCCGGTGGCAGATCCCGCGGGGGGCGTGGCTCTTTTTGCGCGAGGAGGCACAGGCGTTACTACCGGGCGGGACGGCATGTGCACCGGTATCGGAGGTCAGACTGGCCGCCTCGGCCGTTGTGGAATCGTTGTGGAACCGTTGGCGCTCGCTGCCTGCTACGGGCCACGAGCTGGCCTTCTCAGGATCCCAACCCGTCTTCAGCGTGTGGGCAGCGAGTCCGGAACGACTTTCGGTAGTGATGGCCGGCGAGAGGTTTCTCGAGGCGATGTGCCTGCGAGTCGCGCGCGAAACTCGGGTCCAGATTGCCCTGACTGCGGAGCAAGGACGGCCTATCGTGTCGAATTTCACAGGTGCGATACGAGCGCAGGCCTCCCGCGTAGGCACTGCCGTAAACCTCCCCTGGAACGTGAATGTGTCGATGCCGGACGTCCCAGGTGTGGCGGCCGAGCTCCAGAGCCGGCAGCGGATTCTGCTTGCCGGTTTTTCTCTCGCTTCACTACTGGTGCTGGCGGGCGGTTATTTCATGGTCCGCGGCATCCACCGGGAACTGGCCGTGGCGCAACTCCAGTCAGACTTCGTCGCCGCGGTCTCACACGAGTTTCGAACCCCGCTGACTTCCTTGCGCCAGTTATCGGAGATGCTGGCAGGCGGACGCCTCGTGCAGGAGGAGCGCCGCCAGCGGTATTACGAAGCGATGGTGGAGGACACCGGCCGGCTCCAGCGACTGGTGGAGGAATTACTCAACTTCGGCCGCATGGAGGCCGGTGTCATGCGATACCGGTTTGATCCCGTGGATACCGTCGAGATGGTCCGCGGCGTGGTGAGGGGATTCCAGCGCCAACTCGAAAACGGATGTCTGGAACTGCGCCTGCCGGAAACGCCATGCCCGATTCGCGGAGACCGGGAGGCGCTCTCGCTGGCGGTCTGGAATCTTCTGGATAATGCCTTCAAGTATTCGCCCGAGGGCTCCCCCGTAGAGGTGGAGGTGTCCTCGAACGGGAAGTGGGCTGCGATCGCTGTCAGCGACCACGGTCCGGGCATTCCTCCGGAAGAACAGAAACGGATCTTTAGGAAGTTCATGCGTGGGGCCAGGGCGGTTTCATCGGGCGCCCAGGGAACGGGCATCGGGCTCTCGATTGTGCACTACGTAGTGAAGGGTCAGAACGGCGAAGTGCGTCTGCAAAGTGAGCTCGGGCGCGGCAGCACATTCACTCTGCTGTTGCCTTCAGAAAGAGAGTCATGAAACGGATTCTTGTAGTGGAAGACGAAACGAACATCGCACTCGGCCTGGAGGATGACCTCACGCTCGAGGGCTACAGTGTCGTCCTGGCACGCGACGGCGACGAAGCGATTCGGGTGGCGCGCGAGCAGCCATTCGATTTGATCGTGCTGGATCTGATGCTGCCGCGCAAGGACGGCTTCACGGTTTGCCGCGAATTGCGTCACCGCGGGTTGAATATACCGATCATCATGCTCACGGCGCGGACACAGGAGGCCGAGAAAGTGCTTGGACTCGAGATGGGCGCCGATGACTACGTGACAAAGCCCTTCAGTCCGATCGAGCTCCGGGCCCGCATCAAAGCGGTACTACGCCGTGCCGGCGAGGCCACCGATGTTGTTCCCAAAGTCTACCGCTTTGGTGATACCGAGGTGGATTTCGGCCGCTGTGAGCTGCGTCGCGGAGATCGCACACTTGATGTCACTTCCATCGAGCTGAAATTACTGGAAGCTTTTATCCGCAACCGCGGGCGCGTGTTGACGCGCGACCAGTTGCTCGATGCCGGCTGGGGAACCGGAACCAACGTCACTGACCGCGCTGTGGACAACCATGTCGTGGCGTTGCGGCGGAAGATCGAGCCGGATCCCGCTGAGCCCCGTTACCTGTACAGTGTGCGGGGGATAGGATATCGCTTTGATGGGTGAATCATATCGAAACCATACATTGGTGCGACAGCGGACGGACAGACGCCCCTTAGAGTCATTTATAAGGAGGCAGTTATGAGATTCACACTACGGATGGCTGCATTGGCAGTGGTGGCTGGTTTGACGTGTCCGCTGTTCGCCCAAAGCACAGACCGGACGGATGTGGCGTTTCACGCCGCGAGAAAGAAAGAGACAGTAGATGGCGACCTCAAAGGCGCTATCGAGGCCTATAAGAAACTCGTGCAGAGTGGCCGCAATCCGGCGATTGCGGCGAAGGCGCTGGTGCGCATGGGAGACTGCTACGAGAGACTGGGCGATGCCGAAGCGCGAAAAGCCTACGAGCGCGTTGTGCGTGAGTTTGGAAATCAGAAGGAGGCAGTAGCTGCGGCGAACGCGCGGCTGGCGGCGTTGGCAAAGGACGTGGGGTCAAGCGGCGTTCGCGTGGTTTCGCGATCCACTCCTGGTTTGAGGCTGGGGGTTATCGGGCCATCACCCGACGGCCGTTATCTGCTGCAACGCGACGTTACCGGTAAATTGCTGGAACTCCGAAACCTCGATACAGATAAAGTGCAGACACTTCCGAGGCGAGGTCCTGCGTGGAACGCGGCGTTTTCCCCGGACGGGCGTCAGGTGGCGTACGCGATTCAAGGAAGCAGCGCTCCGGAAGTGTGGATCGTAGGGACGGACGGCGCGCGCGACCGTCTGCTATGGGCACACGTGAAGGACGGCGGCATTACTATTGCCGGCTGGTCCCCAGACGCCAAGCAAGTAATCCTCCAGGCCTCGGAACGCAGGAAGCCAACCAAACTGGTTGCTGTTTCCACTGCTGAAGGCTCGGCGACGACTCTGCGGGAAGGCACCTGGCTCGGGGACCTTCAACTTTCCCCCGATGGCCGTTACGTGAGCTTTACCCCATCACAGGAAAAGCCGTCACCGGACGAGATCCGATTGTTTTCGCTCACGGATCGATCCGAAGTCACGGTGCTTCGGGATATGGGCACCGCGCGTGACCCGCGTTGGACACCCGACAGCAGTGGAATCCTATTCCTGAGCGACCGCCGGTCACCAGGCAAGAGTTGGGACCTGTGGCTGCTTCGCCTTTCCGGCGGCAAACCGCTGGATCGTCCGCAACTGGTGAAGACCGATCTCGGTGCAGGCAGCAAACCCGTCCCTCTCAAGGACCTCACCCGCGACGGTGCCTATTTCTATCAGGATCCGCAGAAAATGTTTCGCGAGATCCTCACCACGGCGTTCGACCCTGTTACCGGCAAGGCTGTGGGCTCTCCCGCCCCACTGCATCCACACGGCGGAACCTCGTTCTCACCGACCCTATCTCATGACGGCCGGCGGCTCGCATATTTCCGGGGCGGGTCAGAGGAGGACGGTTTGTCCCTTGTGGTTCGTTCCGTGGACACTGGCGAAGAAACGTCCGTCTCCACGAGCCTCCGGAACGTACTCGGCAGGCTGTTCCCCGATGGAAGATCACTGCTGATCAGCACGAGTGATCTCAAGGACGGCACTGGATTCTACCGGATGGGTACCACCACGGGGTTAGCCACACTGTTGAAGCGGGCACCGGTCTGCGAGTGGTTTGATGTGGCTTCTGACGGTAAGACCATTTACTATAGCCGTCGCGTCTCCAACTCCAGGACGGCGCTGTTTGTCTGGAACATAGAAACAGGGGAAGAACGCGAGCTATTGACGGCTCGTGGCCAAGGGCCTCAAGGGGAGATCATTTTCCACCTATCCCCGGATGAGAAGCAACTGGCCATTTCAGGGTGGGAAGGAGGAGAATGGTTTCTCGAACTGGCGTCAGTAGCTGGCGCCGACAGGCGCACCGTGCTTCGCGCATCCGAGCCCGTCTACGTTGCCGGCTGGTGGCCGGATGGACGCTACCTCCTTTTGGAGTCCGGCCCGAACTATCCCGGCGAGCTTCAGCGCGTGCCCGTGGGCGGCGGCGAGAGACAAAGCCTTGGACTGAAGTCTGCCGGTTCACCCGGCAAGCTGGTGGTCCATCCTGATGGCCGCCGGATCGATTACATCAACAGGCCCAACAAGGCGCAAATCTGGTCACTCGAGAACTTCCTCCCCAAACCCTCGAAGTAAACGGCGGCGGGAACCTCAAGCGAACAATTCATCAACCGGTGACGAAAGCCGAACCATGTCCTGACAGGTTCCTGACGAAGTGTCTTTAGTCTTGACGAGAGGAGAGATTCATGGCCAAAAACTCGGTTGTATGGCTTGCGCTTGTTCTCTCGACGCTGCTCGCTGGCGGGGCGGAAGTCGACTGGAAAACGGCTGCCACGGAATCGCACCGGCTCATCGAGATTGGGCGTTATACGGAGGCAGAGGACCAATTTCGAGCGCAGCTCGCAGAAGCCCGCCAGTCGCCGAGCCCCAACCGGTTGGCAAGTGCCCTGAACGGCCTTGCGCTGTCCCTACGCCGCCAGGGCCGTTTCCAGGAAGCTCATCCTCTGCTTACCGAGGCTGTCGCCATTGGAGAGCAAACTCATTCTATGCCGCGCGCCGATCTGGCGCATCTGCTATCGAATCTCGGAGCTAACCTCTATGAACGCGCACTTTATGATGACGCCGAGAACCTCCTTCGGCGTGCGCTGGCGATGGAGACGAAGGCGAATCGGCCACTCACCCTCAACAGTCTGGCAATGGTGGCGTTTTCCCGCCACCGTTTTTCCGAGGCCGACCAGTTGTTCCGGGAGGCCCTGAAAGACCTCATCGAGGTGGAAGGCGTTAAGACCGAAAACACAGCGAATGTCCAGGAGAATCTCGGCCGCTTGCTGGAATCGCTAAACCGGTTGGACGAAGCGGAATCTCTCTATTCGCGAGCCTTTCGGACGCGCGAATCCCTACTTGGTCCTGCACATCCTGACGTTGCGAGAGGGCTGCTCAACCTGGCCGGTATCCGCATCAAGTTTGGCGATTCCGCTAAAGCGGAGACCATGGCCCGCCGCGCGTTACTTGCCTTTGAAACTGCCCGCGCCCGCTGGCTGGCCGCCAATGCCCATGTCGTCATTGCGAACGCGTTGCGGCTGCAGCGCCGATTATCGGAAGCGGAAGGGCATTACCACCGGGCGCTGGCAATTCTGGAACCAGAGTACGGTCCGAATCATCACAAGACTGCCGCGGTCTTGTTCAACCTCGGCGGATTGCGCGTCAGTCAAAAGCGTTACGCCGACGCCGAGAGCCTGATCCACCGTGCCCTGGAGATTCGCGAGGCCGCTTACGGGCCCGGAGATCCCACGGTTATCGCGACCATGCGCGACTACGCCCGGATCCTGAGCAAACTCGGTCGCAAAGGTGATGCACAAAATATCGAGGCGCGGATCAACTTTGGGGGGCACCTCAAAACCGGCCAGTTGAAGTGATGGAGAAGCATTGATTCCGCGCTGCTACCCTGACTGAATTCAGACACGTTCCAGACCGCTCCGGGATTCCGCGGCGCTATCATCTTGTGGTGCGGATGCCAGGGCTACGCCTCTTTCCTATCGAAAAGCCGCGCCCGCACCTTACTCTTTTTCTGGCTACGATTCTCGTCCTCCTGGTTGGCTTGATCTGGTTCGGAACTCAGTGGAGCCGCCAGGAGCTGGAATTGACGAGTCAACGGCTAGCGAGCCAGCGTGAGGCGGCCGCGGACCTCGCTGTGGCTTCGCTCGCGCGTAACTTGTCGCTAGTGGAAGAAGGACGCTACCTCGAGTTCGGGCCGCTCCCCGAAGATAGCGTCCTCGTGTCCGCCGGCACGGCATTGCGATTGGATCGCGCCGCCCGCGCCGCCTACCTTCCGGAGATTGGGACTGCTTCCCCGGACCCCGTTTTCAACCCGTCAGATGCCGCCGAATGGTCTGGGAATCCCGCCGGTAGCCTCCGCCTGCTTCAACCTCTGCTCACCGATCCACGAGCCGCCCGCCGTGGCGGAGCGCTGCTCCGTGTGGCCCGAATCCATCGTATGGCGGGACGATGGGAGGAATCCTTGAGCGCCTATGCGCAGCTCGCCACACTGGGTTCGATCCTCGTCGAAGGGCTTCCGGCTGAGGCTGTGGCCCGCCAGTCGCGTCTCACCATCTTCGAGAAACTCCACCGTCCTGAAGACGAGCGAACCGAGGCCAGAGTCCTCGCGGCAGGGCTCGCGGCGAGCCGCTGGCCTCTCACCGAGGCGGCCTTTGGCTTCTATCTCGAAGAGGCGACGCGAGCGCTCCAGCCGGAATCTCCACCTGCTATCCCCGTCGAGCGGCTACAACTGGCGTCGGCGCTCGTCCAGGCATGGAGCGGCCGCCACGACGGGCAGAGCCGCAAGCTGATCTTTTCCGGCGGCCGGGCGTTCCTGTTCTTGCGAGTGAAGACCGCAGCCGACCTTACCTTTCTCCTGCTCGGACCAGATTGGCTGGAACGCTACTGGCGAGCGCCTCTCGCCGCGAACCTTTCCGCACGCGGAATCGGTCTCGGCTTAGCGGCCTCGCAGGGGCCTCCCGTGCTGGGGGCTCCCCGTGGCGCCGCCACGAGCGTCCGGTTTGCCGCCGCCACCGGGCTGCCGTGGAACGTGGAAGTGGTCACATTGAACGCCGAGGCCGAGATGGGCGCCGCACGGCTGCGCGAGCGGATCATGGGGATCTCGCTCCTCACCTTCGCCTTGCTGGTGATCGTGGGCACCGTTGTCATTGTCCGCTCCGTCACTCGCGAGCTCGCCATTAGCCGCCTGCAGTCCGATTTCGTTGCCGCCGTTTCTCACGAGTTCCGGACACCCCTCACCTCGCTCTGCCAGATCAGTGAGCTGTTCGTGCAGGGGCGAGTGCCAAGCCAGGAGGACCGCGCTCTTTATGACCGCATCCTCGCGCGGGAAAGCCGCCGCCTGCGCCGTCTGGTGGAAGGGCTTCTCGACTTCGGCAGGATGGAGGCAGGTGCGCGCGAGTACCGCTTCGAACGCATCGACATCTCGGCCCTCGCTCGCGACGTGGCGCGTGAGTTCAACCAGGAGAACGACACCCACGCGGTGCGCCTTCATGTCGATTGCCAGCCGGCCGGCGATGTCCAAGCCGACCGCACTGCGATTGCCTGCGTCATCTGGAATCTGTTGGATAACGCTATGAAGTACTCAGGCGAGCAGTCTCCCGTCCGGCTCAGCACGCGCCACGATGGCGGCAGGGTTGTGGTTACCGTCGAAGACGAAGGCCCCGGTATCCCGCCCGCTGAGCAGAGCCGCATCTTCGAGAAGTTTGTCCGCGGAGAAGCCGCCCGTGCAGCCAACATCCGCGGCAGCGGCATCGGACTTGCCCTGGTGAAGCGCATCCTGGATGCGCACCGGGGCGAAATCACTTTGCAGAGCGAGCCCGGCCGCGGCTGCTCATTTACGTTCGCGCTGGGGGAGG
>JACQZR010000183.1 GCA_016213775.1 Acidobacteriota bacterium | reverse complement strand
CAAGGGCGTAAACTACATCTGCTGGCCCACCACAGGTGTTTCCAGCGTGGAGTTCTATGGCGCGCGAAGCATTCCGGGCTGGGACGCTGTGCTCCTGATCACCACGTTGAAGCGCGGTTCACTTTATGTGCTGCCGCTTAGCGCCGGCAGGAAAAAAGCAGCGGGCCATATGAGCCGCTACTTCCAATCGGAGAACCGCTATCGCGACACGGCGGTGAGCCCGGACGGCCGAACCATTTACATCGCCACGGATTCGCAAGGCATGGTCGAGTCCAAAACGCGCGCGGTAACCACGGACTTGGAAGACAAGGGTGCGATCCTTGCCTTCACGTACGTTAGCGAAAGCGGTGGGACCGTCACGTCTGCGCCGCGCTCGCTGAGCCGCCGCGCCGATGAGCCCGAGTCCGATGGAAACCCCGCGGCGCTGGTGGGCCCAGGGGTTCCTCCGCAGTTCACGGCCAGGCAGGTGGCCGAGGGAAAGAAGTCCTACGATTCCTACTGCGCCGTGTGTCACGGCAGCACACTCACCAACGGCACATTCGGAACACCCCTGGCCGGCGAATATTTCAAGGGCAAGTGGAGCGGCAAGTCCGTAGCCGCTTTCCACAGCAAGTCGCGCACGATGCCCCCGGCGGCGCCCGCCTCGCTGTCTGCCGCGGCCTATGCCAACATCATTGCCTACATTCTGGAAGTGAACGGATCCAAGCCGGGAAGCGCGGAACTGCCTGGCGGAGGCGATTCTCTGAACAGGATGCGGATTCAGTAAATAGCTTCGGGTCTGCTACGATTTGGACTGGGCAATGGTCTAAACTGGAGCGCTCCTGATGCAAGTATCCGTCACCGCAGCGAAAGGACAATTGACTGAGTTGGTCCGCCGCGCCGAAGCCGGCGAGGAACTGGTTCTGACCCGTCATGGCCACGACTCCGTGCGTCTGGTTCCCATCAGAACAGTACCGGACAGAAAGGCTCGCCGGGCGCTTCTCGAAGCAGTGCGGACATCCAGCGCGCTGCGAGTTTTGCCAGGACCGAGTGCGGCGCACAGCCAGGATTTCCTCTATGGTGATAATGGACTTCCCGAATGATCGCGTTCTGACGCTCGGCGGGTACGCTGGCTGAGGTTCTGATCGTCGCGGCTCGGCGAAACGTCGCGGAGGAGCTGGCGAGCCTGATCGAGGGCCTGGGTTTTGAGGTTGTTACAGCTACCGCGGCCTCGGCGCGGCGCATCGCTCAGGTGTACCAACAATGGGGCAAAGGTGTACACCCGGCGGGACTCAATCTTGGCGACTGCTTCGCATATTAAGTGGCGAAGACGCATGGCTGCCGCCTCCTGTACGTTGGTGGCGATTTCGCAAAGACTGATATTCAGGGCTTATTCCAGACGGTAGGTTCAAACTTGAATGCACCGTAACCGCACCCCCGATACCGCCCCTGCCGCATTACACGGCACGGAGAGCGCGAATCTCCTAGGCCTTGATTTCCTCGAGTTGCTTCGTCGCGATCCCAACGGGGCGGTCTATCGGAATCCCGGCGCAGGCGAGCAGCGTGGTCAGCAGATCCCCCTGGTTTCCCTTTGCATCCGGCAAGAAACGTCCCGTTTTGATCGAACCGCCTCCTTTGCCGGCAATCACGAAGGGGAGGTTTTCGCGGGTATGCTTATTCCCATCCTCCAGGCCCGATCCCCACATCATGATGCAGTTGTCGAGCAAGGTGCCGCCGGCTTCCCGCAGGCTGTGCATCTTCTTCACCATATAGGCGAACTGCGCGATGTTGAACTCGGTAATCAGGGCAATTTTGCGAACCTTTTCCGGTTCGTTGTTGTGATGGGTGTTCGAGTGATGCTGGTCGTTGAAGCCCAGTTCCGGATACGATGCCCCATTGGGCGTCGAGCCAATGTAGGTACTGACACGAGTGGTATCAGTCTGGAACGCCAGTATGTTCAGGTCGCACATCACCTGCATGTACTCGCTGCGCTTTTCGCCTTCGGGAATCCTGATCTCGATCGGCGGCGAATCGGAGGCGTGACGGTTGCTCGATCGGAGACCGGCCTTCTCCAATGCGTCTTCTTTTTGGCGATACTCGACAGCAGCGATGCGCCGTTCCACTGAGCGGACGCTGTCCAGATATTCATCCAGCTTCTGCTGGTCGGATGTGGGCAATGTACGCCGCAGGTCCCTTGCGCCGCCCAACACGATGTCCAACAAGCTTCGATCCAGAGCATTTGTTGGCGACGATTGGCGCCCCCCGCCGCCGCCCTCCTCCTGTTTCTGGAACAGGCGATAGAGCACATTCCGTGGATTGACCTCGGCCGGAACCGCCTGCGTCGGAGACCGAAAGCTGCAATGCGAATAGTAGCCCTCGTTCAGACCTTCCTGGTTTTCCTTCCACGTCTGTGGCATCGTGGCCAGCTCCAACGACGGCAGCGCAGTGAAGGCTCCCACGTGGTTGGCGGCGATCTGATCCGCGGAGATCGCAATATGGATCTCGGCCCGTTTCTCGGCGGCAGGCAGCGTCGCCGTGAGCCAAGTGGATAGTTCGAGCGCGTGCGGCGCACCATTGAAGGGAGCGATCGGGACGCCGGAAATCCCCTTCACCATCAGGCACTGATCCAGCACCGGAACCAACGATTGGAGCGCCGGCGGTGGCGCCCTGTGAAAACTCTCCGCATCCTTTGGCCAGAACTGATCCATGATTACCCCGTGGGGCATGTACATGAATCCCAGACGCACCGGCGGTTTGTACGTCTTGCCCTTGGGCGTGTCGGCCCACCCCATAGACTCCATCAGCGGTAGGGCGATTGAAACCCCCAACCCTTTCAGGCAAGCTCGCCGGTTCATCTTTGCGCTTCTGCTCATTGGAGATCCTCTTTTCTGCCGATTCGACGATGTGTAAAGGGGTAACTCGTCACCACACCCTTGATGAGTGTCTGCATGCGATAGCCATCCTCGACTACCTCATGCAGAATATTATCCACCACAATCTCGTCATAGCCTTCCAGCCGGCGGCCCAACGCGTAGGCGAGTAGTTTCTCCACCAGATTGCGGGAAATGGCATCGGTTCGTCCGGCGATGATTGCTTTGAGATCTTTCGGACTCGAAAAACGTTCTCCGCCCGGCAGCTCGCCCGCCGCATCAATCGGCTTGCCATTGCTGTCCCGGTCACGCCATCGCCCTATGGCATCGAAGTTCTCCAGACCGAATCCGATCGGGTCAAGGATTCGATGGCAATTGGCGCAGACGGGATTGGTGCGGTGCAACTCGGTGCGTTCACGGACAGTCAGGTTCGCGACTGTCGCCTGGTCCTGTTGATCCAACGCCGGAACGTTCGGCGGGGCTGCCGGCACATGCTCGCCGAGCACTTGTTCCAACACCCACACGCCGCGCTTCACCGCGCTGGTGCGGTTGGGGAAAGAGGTTCCTGCAAGCACGCCCGGCATTCCCAGAATTCCCCCGCGATTGGCATCACCCAGCGTGACCCTGCGCATTTCGGGTCCGGTGACGGTTTTCTCCAGGCCGTAAATAGGAGCCAGAGTTCCATTGAGATAAGTATAATCGCCATCGACGAAACGAAGGATGCTCTTGTTTTCCCGCACGATGCTTTCGAAGAACAGGCGGGCTTCATCGTACATTGCCGTGCGCAGTCGCGCGGTCATCTGGGGGAACATAGCGGGATCGAAGACCTGGCGCTTCAATCCACCGACGCCCAGCCACTGCGCGCCAAAACCGTCAAACAGCGCACGCGAGCGAGGATCCCTCAGTAAGCGCAGCACCTGCGCATCCAGAACAGCCGGCTCATGGAGCGTTCCCTTTCTTGCCAGCCCCATCAGCTCATCGTCCGGCATGGTCGCCCATAACAGATAGGACAAACGCGAAGCGAGTTGATGGTCGTCGAGCGGAACGACCCCGCTGCTCGACGGCGATTCGCCAACAGGAGTAATAAACAGAAACTGAGGAGAGACCAGGATGGCCTTGAGCATCAGGTGAAGCGACTGCTGGTAGGCCAGGTTGGTGCGCTTTCCCAGGTCGAATGCCTCGAGCAGTTTATCCAACTCCGCTTCAGCCGGCGGGCGGCGGTAGGCTTTGGTTGCAAGAGACCGGGCGACCTCGCGCGCCGCTTCCCGAGGGGCCATCCCGGCGGCGACGGGTTTGCCGAACAGGCGCTTCTCGATTGCGGTTGGCGTGGAGCCCAATACCTTATCAGCGATCTCCAGATACTGCTCGAGTTGGAGGGCCGAAAGCGAGTTCAAATACCCCGCGCCACTGACTTCATCCGGCAGTCCATCGGCGATTGACGGCTCGACGCCGAACAGATCCTGCAGCGTGTTGCCGTATTCGATCTTGGTCAACCGCCGGATGACGAAAGGTCCCGGATCCTTCTGGCTGAGGTATTTCAGCTTGGCCATCCAATCGGCAAACATCTGGCGATCCGCATCGCTCGGCTGGGGCACGCCTTTGGGTGGCATGTCATGCGCCTTCACTCTGGCGGCTGCTTTCTTCCACTGTTCGGTGAAGGCTGCGTGGCCGGGAGCCTTGAGCGCCGGTGAGAAGTTGACTCCCGCCCGCGTAGGCCGTCTGTTCTGGTGGCAGGCAATGCAGTAGGTCTGGATGAACGGCGTTACGCGGCCACGAAAGAACTGTTCCGCATCGGCCTTGAGCGCTTCCGGATCAGCGGCCATCGAGCGGCAAGGCAAGGCCGCGCAGAGAACCAGGCAGATGCCCAGCGATAGGCGCAGCTTCGAAAAAAGACGGATGGCAACAGAAGAGGCCATGGTTCGGGAGATTCTACCTGTGAAGTTTATCACGGGGGCTTGAGTTCGGAGCAGGAGAAGACCGCGCGAGGACATGAGCGGATAATCCGCGTCAGGTCATGTCAGAGCAGTTGGGCGAGAGATTCGACCGTGGTTGATCGCGGATGGCGACAGAAGCGGCCATGGTTCGGGAGATTCTCCTTGTGCAGTTTATCAAGGGGGCTGAGCTCGGGCAGGAAAACGGACCGCGCGAGGAACCGCCATGAGGGGAGCACGGCATGCCTAAGTTCCTGCAAGGCGGACCTGCTGCGATGGAACTGACCAGTTGGTTTGCGCCATATTGACCGCGGCGATATGCGACATGAGCGACCCGAAGCTCATTTCTTCCGACACCAGTCCGGACAACCCGGATCTCGTGCCGGCAAAGGTTGGCTCAGTCTGTGAAGAACTCTGCGCAGAGTTCGCACTCTTGAACAAATCGTCCGGCCTGACGATAGATCGCTTGCAGCGTCCCACGATCGATCTCATCGTGGTTGGGAACGGTGAGAGTCTGGGTCTGACCGGCAATGATTCGGCGTACCTTGATGTGGCTGCCGCGCCGTGAGCATTCCTGGAATCCGAAGCCGCGGAGGATCTTCAGAACCTCACGACCCGATAGGACTCGGAGTTTGGGCATCACGCAACAGCTTCAAGTTCCATCGTCGCCAGGATCGTCGGGTTACTGGAAAAACCAAGCGCGGTCAAGTCTTCACCATCGAGGTGCAGCCCGATCGCTTCACGGATATTGAATGCGAGCTCGTCCAGCGTGGCCGCCTGTGTGACCACCGGCAGATCCAGGCACTCGGCTACAAACAGACTGTCTCCCCGGCTGATGCGTACCTGAATTGTTCGTCTCATTGCTCCGCTCGCCTCAGCTTCCAGTATGCACCAACATCGCCGTACGGCGAAGGAGATGGCTTGGGAATACGATCTCGCTTGCGCGCTGCGGCTGGTGCCGATAGGCCCAGGTGGCACTCGAACCTAAGAACAAAGGACTTCAAACTCTGGGTTCGACTGAGCGGGTCAATTCGTTTGTTGACAGGAGCATGCGAGCCAAGAGGAGGCGCCCGTCTACACTGTGCACCCCAGGCTGGTTTCTGAACCCGGACTTATGATGGGTCTCAATCCGCACCGCTTGACCGGGAGAAAGTCGGCCCCTGGCTAATCCCAAAGGGAGTTCCCCCGGCTCTGCCGGGGTGGCAGTAGCAGTTTGACATTTCCCGGAGTCCACCGGAAACCACACGTGAGCCGCCAAGCACACGACATGGAGAGCCCGATGGATCTCACGAAGAGCCTACACCAGGTTGCCATGTGCTGCATCAACCAAGCCGCGCTGAGACGCGGCTTAGGTCACGAAGGGCTGCGGGTCCACAGCGGAGTTTTAGCAATGCTTCATCGTCAAACCCGGAGCGCGGAGCGCCCGCCCGCCGCTTTGAGCGGCTCATCAAACAAAGCCCCCGGCTCTGCCGGGGGATAAGCGAAGCGTTACTGGAACACGGGCGCTCGCGAAATCGAGTCGCCGCGCCCCAATGAGCCTTCCCTCCCAAGGGCTGGGAATACTCTTGGAGAGATATCCCATCCGAAATGTTCCGTTACGGTTCAGTCGTTACGAAATGGCCGGACGACGTGCTCCCGGGGTCCGACTAAGAAAGTCGCAATGACTCATCATAGCTATACGTGCTGGAACGATATTGCGATGTCCCGTGAAGTTCAGCCCGGAGTCCAAACTCCTTGATTCGCGGGCAACACCATAGATCGGCGGGTTCGACGGAACTCACCGGCGCCGGCGCAAAGCAAACAGCCCGAGCAGGCCAGCGGCGGTCATTCCTGCAATCGTTGGCTCTGGCACTGCCGCGGTGGAGCTGACGGCAAACGTCCACGTGTAATTCGTTGGGTTCGTCCCTGCCAGGGAAGTGGTGTTCTCGCTGTGCCAAATGTGGTATGTACCCGGACCTGACGGAGTGCTGCTCAGGATCAGCGTTCCAGGGGGTATAGCATCCCAGTTCGCCAGAAGTGTGCCGAGGGATACCGACGAACCCGTTCGCAAACTGCCTTTCAATCGGTAGCTACCCGCCGCCGTTGTTGCGATGCTCGCCGAGTCCAAACTCATCCCCACCGGGATCACGAAAGCGAACGAGTCAAAATCAGTGAACCCCGCAACCCCGGAGACGGTGTTGGAGCCGACGTCGAAAGTGAATACCGGCAGGCCGCCGATTGTGGGCAAGTCACCGCCCACCGATTCCAGGTAGCTGATAGGCGCCGCCATCGCTGATCCGGCGGCCAGCAAGGCAAAGGCGAAACGAGATAGATGCATGTCTTAATTCCTCCGGGATGCCGGGCCAGGCGCGAACATGGCTGGTTGCCGGTTGATGTCTCTTCACTCTCTATGAGGGAGCGCAGGGGGCCATTTCTTGTCACTTTCTTTAACGGCCGCGGAGCCGGTTCCGGGCGATCCGGACGCCGTGCTAGGATAATCCACACACCTATGCCAGGGAACGAAAACGAAGTTGCGGCGGGGACGGTGTGCCGGTTGATGGCGGCCTACCGGAAGGGGGACAGACAAGCCGCTGACGAACTGGTTGAGATGTTCTACCCGCAGTTGCGCCGGCTGGCCGCGTCACGGTTGCGCACCGAACCGTCCGGACATTCCTGGCAACCTACTCTGCTGGTGAACGAGCTCTACCTCGAACTCATCAAGATCAAAGCCCTTCAGCCACCGTCGTCCGATCGTGGAGGCGACGAGAAATCCGCGTTCTTTGGTTTGGCGGGCCTGCTCATGAAGAGGCTCCTGATCCATCATGCCCGGCCTCTTAGCCGAAAGGTGGAAAAGCTGGAACTCGGCGACGCGATCGCCGCCATACCAGGCTTTGAATCCGTGGCGGAAATGGAAACCGTCCTCTCCCGCCTGGAGGCGATCCGCCCGCGCCTGCGAACGGTTGTGGAACTGAGAGTCTTCGAGAGTCTGACCGCTGAAGAGATCGCCGCGAGACTGGAGTGCGCCCCTTCCACCGTAGCTCGCGATTGGAGCTTCGCGAAGCATTGGCTGCAGCGTCAGTTTGCGCCTCAGGCGCCGTAATGGTATGACCGACGTCCAATGGAAGAGAGTCTGGGACCTCTACGAGGAAGCCCACGCGCTGCCGGCGGAAGACGTTAGAGCCTTCCTGGATCGTCTGTCCGACGCCCCCGAGCTTGTCGACGAAGTGCGCGCGATCCTGGCCGCGGCATGGGCGGAGTCTCCCGTTTCGGTCGGCGAGGAGCCGCCGGCGGCGTGGTCCCACGCCGGTGAAAGATTGGGACGCTACGAAGTCGTCGCACCCCTGGGGCGCGGCGCCACGGCCGAAGTTTGGGTGGGCCGCGACACGGTGCTCGGCCGGCCCGTGGCACTGAAATTCGTCGGCGCTGAACATGCCGGGTCCGATTCCGTATCGAAGCGATTCCTCCGGGAAGCGCGGGCTGCCTCGGCGCTGAACCACCCGAACATCGTGACCGTGTACGAAGTTGTCGAATGTGGAACTCCGCCCTCCCCTGTCATCGTGATGGAACTTGTAGAGGGATCGCCCCTGCGTAAGCTGTGCGGGCAGCCTTTGCCAGAGCAGCAGGTAAGGCGCATCGGCGGGCAGATCGCATTAGCACTGGCGGAGGCGCATAGCCGCGGCATCGTTCACCGCGACCTCAAGCCGGAAAACGTGATGGTGCGGCCCGACGGCTACGTCAAAGTCCTCGATTTCGGACTGGCCCGCACCTGGGTCCCCTCGGCCGGTTCCGGCGACGTCAGTTCCACAGCCGGCTTGCCGGTGGGTACTCTACGCTATATGTCACCCGAGCAGTGCCAAGGCAAAACTGCGGACGCGGCTAGCGACGTGTTTTCTATCGGCCTCGTGCTGTATGAGTTGTGCGCCGGAGTGCATCCCTTTGATGCGCATTCTCCTCTGGAGATTGCCCACTCCATCGTCTGGTCTGAGCCGAAGTCCCCTGTGGCTTGGTGCGCCGTGCCGGAATCTCTCCGTAAGCTGACGCTGCGGATGCTCGCGAAAGATCCGGGCAATCGGCCTTCCGCTGTGCAAGTCGCGCGCGAGCTGAACGGCGGTTTGCCGGATTCGCAGCCGGAGAGCGCCGCGCCGGCCGAAGTCCCTCATCCACCGGTGCCTGCCGGCAAAGCCAGGATCTCTCGCCGCAGGGTCGTTGGTGGCGCCGCCACGGCAGCAGTAGCCGGCGCGGCTGTTTCGGGAGTGCGCTTCTGGCCAAAGCCGGACCTCTGGCGTGCGGGCACTCTGATCAGCAAAGGGGACACCTGTGATCCAGCCTTCTCGCCCGACGGCTTTCGCCTCGCTTGTTCCTGGAAACAGCCTTCGAGCGCGAACTTCCACATTTTCCTGATCCGGGCGGCCGGAGGCGATCCCGTCCAGTTGACGCGCGGCGGCAGCGACGAGGTCGGCGCTGCGTGGTCCCCGGACGGAACACGCCTCAGCTTCATTCGGCAAGGCGGGGGCGAAGACGCCGTGTACATGGTCTCCGTGGAGAGTGGCAAAGAGCAGCGGATCGTAACAGTCAGCTCCAACGCTTTCAGCGGACGCGTGGAGTGGCACTCGAACCAGGCGTTGATCGTATCGGACGAGTTTGGAGCGGCAGCCAGGCGCCTGCTGCGCCTCGATCTGGACACTGGCCAGCGGCAGCCGCTGACAACGCCTCCCGAGCGGACCTCGGATATCGCGCCGCGGCTATCCCCCGACCGCAAATCGCTCCTGTTCTGCAGGGTCTTCGGAGAAGTCAGGACGGATTTGTTTGTCCTCTCCGCCGGCGGTGGCGAACCGCGGCGCCTGACTTTCGACGAGCTGCCGAAGAGGGAGATCCGCTGGACTCCCGATGGCCGCGGCATCTTGTTCCGGGCGCCGCGGAGGAAAGGGTGGGCTCTGTGGGGCATCGGGCTAGAGGGGCAGCCGGTGCGAGAAGTGTTGCCCCTTGAGAGTCTACTCGCACAATTCGACGTTCGTCCCGGAAGCAAAGGCGGCCTGGTTTTGGCGATGGCGAGCACCTACGCCACGGAGGCGATCTGGCGGGCGGAGAGGCCTGCCGGCGGCGGGAATTTTTCGGATCCGGTGCGATTCATTTCCTCCGGCCCGAACGGCGTGGATGTGAATCCTGTGATCTCTCCGGACGGGCTCCGGGTCGCCTTCGTATCCCTGCGTTCGGGGTCGCCGCAGGTCTGGGTCTCTGACAACCAGGGCCAGAATACCAGGCAGCTTACCAACCTTCAGGGCGGCGTGCAAGTCACCGTACCGGCGTGGTCGCCCGATAGCCGCGAGATTGTGTGCGCGGCCCGCGGGACAGGAGTGTTCGTGCTCGACGTGTCAGGGGACCGGGCCCCACGCGTCGTCGTGGAAGCTGAGGGCACCGAGCCTCAATTCTCCACTGATGGCCGCTCGATTACGTTCAGTTCCCAGCGCAGCGGCAAACAGAATTTATGGTGCGTCCCGGCAGGTGGTGGCCCTACCCGCCAGTTGACGCAGGACGGCGGTATCATCCACAGGGCGTCTCGCGATGGACGTTGGATCTACCATGTTCGCCGCCGGCAGCCCGGTCTATGGAGGATACCCGTGGAGGGAGGCACGGCCCAACTCGTACTCGACCGGGTGCGCAGTGACCTCAACCGCGCGTGGGCTCTCGGGCAGAGCGGTGGCATTTACTACACGGACTATAACCCTGCGGCGCAGCAAGGAACCATTCTCGTGTTTGACCCGGTGCGCGGCGTCCATCAGCCAGTCTGCAGGTTCCCGATGCCAATGCCCACCTACACCGGTACGCTCAGCGTGGCTGCGGACGAACGGTGGCTGGTCCTTCCGATGCGAGAGACCGAAGACAGCGGGCTGTCGATCCTCCCCGAGATTCAAGTGCAAGGGGGGTGACGCGGCCCCTCCTCTGACCCGAGACTCAGAGTGAAGGATCCTTGCGTCGAATCTTGCCGTCCACCAACGTATACATACACGCTACTGCATTGAGTTCCCTGCTCGTTACCGCAGAGACCTCGCGGCGCGTGTCGGCAACAACGGACTCTTCCGGGGGTGACTCTCCGCAGGCTTTGTCTTGCTTTGGCGCCGCGATCGGATCGGTACTACCGGCGGGGTCTGGCGGACCGGCCTTTCGATCTCGCGGTGACCGAGTCGCTGCCTTTTGTGAAACAGCACCAGGCTCCCATCCTGTCGCTGCTGCACGATGACCGTCTGACCTGGCTGAACCGCCGTTCCCGTTCCAATCTGAAACCACCGCCCTTGCCATTGCACCACCCGATCGTTGCTCTCTTTCCGCTCCCATTCCAGACTAAACACTTCCTCCAGATCCTCTCCCTTCGGCAGTGGGTTCATGGAAGTCCATCTCCGCGGCTGGTTTCACCGCGTATTTGCAGTTGTGCTGCGGCAAGTAGCTTCCTCCAGATAACGGTTCGCCGCATCGTAGCCCTTGAGCTTCTTTAACCGCATCTTCTTGATCAGCCGATCCTGATCTATGCCATGACTTCTCTCCAACCGCCCCTTGGCTTGCGCTGAATTGGCCCCGATCAACTCGCTTCCCAACTTTTCGCAGATCCGTTGAAACTGCGCTTGTGTTTCCTCTCCCGTCTCCCGCTGCCGCTCGGTCGGACGCACATGGTAGACGTTCTTCCAGTCCACTTAGAACGCCCGCGGAATCCCGTAGCGTTCCACCCACCCGCGCAGTGCCTGGATCACCGCCCAACTGCTCTCTTCCTTGTCGAATCGCCCCCACCCGATACTGATGGCGTCGTCGACCATGTTGATCAGACAGCCGCGCTCGGCTCGCCCTTCCAGCCATTGCACAAAGCTCCCGTCCATTTGCACCAGTTCCCCACAGTGCTTGCTCCGTTCCCGCCTCTGCCGGTACGAGCGCCGTTTCCGCTCCCGGCTCCACAACCCATCCGCCAACATCCACCGCCGTGCCGTCTCGGCATCCACTTCGATTCCGTGGTCTTCGGCCAAGTGCTCGGCCACCAGCGTCGGTCCAAAACGCTCTCCCGATTCTCCCCGATCGTGGCGGCGTATCAACCCCAGCACTTTCCGCCGCAGTTGTGGTGGCTTGGCTCGGTTCGACGGTCTCCCGGCATTGCCGTGTACGAGGCCCTCGACTCCACTGTTCCGGAACCGGCTGAACAGCCGCTTGGCTTGCCGGTAGCTGACTGCAGTCGCTTGGCCGCATCTACGAGTGGTATCCCTCCCTCGTGCAACATTTTCTAAAGAGCTAACACGGGGACATTATCATGGAGCTACAACAGAAACGCGTTGAGAAACCTGTTGAGCCAGGGACCATTGATTGCGGCCGTTCTTCAGGTAGGATGAGATATGCGAATTTGCCTCTGGGCGAGTGCCGCCCTTGTTGCATCTCTCGTCAGCGTGCTTCCCGCCGCCACGGTTTTCCCCGGGAAAACCTGGGAGAAGCGACGCTCCGCGCAATGGTCCGAAGCCAAGCTCAGGTCTGCCCGCGCCTATGCCGGCACGCTCAAGACCGCCGCCGTAGTCATCGTTCAGGACGGCGCGATCGTCGATGAGTGGGGTGAGGTGACGAAGAAGTACATGTGCCACTCCATTCGCAAGAGCTTCCTTGCGGAGTTGTACGGCGTCGCAATCGCGCAGGGCAAGATCGATCCTAAGAAGACGCTCGCTGAGCTTGGCATCGACGACAACGAGCCCGTCCTCACCGCCACTGAGAAGAAGGCCACTGTTTTCGATTTGCTCAAAGCGCGGTCAGGAATCTATCACCCCGCCGTCTACGAGACCGCGTCTATGAAAGCAGTGCGCCCTCTGCGCGGATCGCACGCCCCAGGCACTCACTGGTATTACAACAACTGGGACTTCAACACGCTCGGGACAATCTACGAAAAGCTCACCGGCGAAAAGATTCACAAGGCAATGGAAACGCGCATTGCGCGCCCAATCGGCATGGAGTCGTTCACCGCAGCCGACGGCGAGTATTCCCAGGGCTCCGATTCCCTCCATCCGGCTTACCCGATTCAGATGACCGCGCACGACCTGGCGCGCTTTGGCGTGCTGATGCTGAACCGTGGCTCCTGGAACGGACGCCAGATTCTGCCCGCGAAGTGGGTGACGGAATCGACGACGTCGTGGTCCGACGCGAGCAGCTACGCCGCGTCGGGCTACGGCTACATGTGGTGGGTGGATCGCAACAGCTACTCGGCTCGCGGCGCCGGTGGCCACTATGTGGCGGTTGTTCCGGGGATGAACCTGGTGGTGGTGCATCGCGTGGATACCTTTGTGCCCGGCAGTAGCGTTTCGCAGGAACAGTTTTTCAGACTGCTCGATATGATTGTGGACGCGGGTGGGCGACGGGATCTGGCTCCGGTGGCGGAGTCAAAGGAACCTCCGGCCTGCCTGTTGCCAAACGCGGCTTGCGCCGAGCGGCTTTATTCGGGTGAGAAGCACATCACGTTCTATCGGACCCATTCGCCGCAGACGGGAACCTACCGTGATGTGAAGCGGGCGATGATCATGGTGCACGGGGCGGCGCGCAACGGTGACACGTATTTCGGCGTCGCGCTGGCATCGGCGGCGGCGGGTGGGCGGTTGCAGGAGACCGTTCTGCTTGCCCCGCATTTCCGCGCCAACTCCGGCGCCTGCTCGGATGCCGTCGAGCCCGCTGAATACGCGTGGACCTGCGAGGATTGGAAGGTTGGCTATCCGGCGGTCAACTCCGCGGAAGGCAAACCGGCGCACTCATTCGATTTTATTGATGGGTTCATCCGGCTGCTCAACAACCGCGAGCGGTTTCCCAACCTCAGAGAGATCGTCGTAGCGGGGCATTCGGCCGGCGGCCAGTTTGTCCAGCGCTATGCCGCTCTCACTCGCGTCGAATCGCGGTTGCCGCTGCGGTTCTTTGTCGCCAATCCCAGCTCGTACATGTACCTCAGCGACCTGCGTATTTCTCGTCAGGGCGCCTGCGATTTGGAGGGCAATTGCAAGGGCCGGTTTGTGAAGTACTGGGACGCCGAGAACTGTACCACCTACAACAAGTACAAGCACGGATTGGAAGCGCCCGCGGGGTACGCGGCGCTGGTGCCGCCGGAGAGGATCCGGGCGCAGTTTGTTGCGCGGGACGTGACGTATCTGGTAGGGGCGCTTGACGCGAATCAGGACCCGGATCTGGAATCGACGTGTAATGCCACGGCGCAGGGTTTCAACAGACGCGAGCGCGGGTTGATCTTCTGGAATTACATGAAGCAGACGTTCAAGGCGCAGCATAAGGCGGCGGTGGTATCGGGGTGCGGCCATTCGGCAACGTGTATGTTTGTCAGCCCCGCGACGGTGCAGTTGCTGTATCCATCGAAATGACGGGGAACATTTCCGCCCGCTGGTGGCATTCACTGTGTGAGCCGCCCGGAATCGTCTGCAACGTCAGGCATCCGTGTGGCATCTTATTACGTACCTCCACTGGAATGAAACACCTTCTTACCATCCTTGCTGCCATGGTCCTGTGGACCGCGCCGGCCTCGGCCGCGCTGTTCGACCTTCGCTTTGACAAACTCACCGAAGCCCTTCGGATTCTGCCGGATGCCGACAAAACCTCAGTCAATGAAGTGATTTCGCTCATCAAGTCCGGCCGCAACGATGATGCTCTGAAGAAACTAAACATGCTGAACATGGGTAATCCGGAGAACTCCTCCTTGCGCGTGCTGACAGCATACACGCTGTTCCAACTGGGCAATCTCGTGGGCGCGCTTCAGGAGGCCGATAAGGCCCATGATGCGCCGAACGGCAATTCCTACAAGTGCTGGTTCTACTCCAAACTCGCATTTCTGAACGGACAGGGTGAAGTTTGCAAGCGCGAACTCGCCCACGTCAAAAAGGCGGGCGACCTGCCTAAAGAAGTCAAAGAGCTGGAAAAGGAACTCAAGAAAAAGTAATGTTCGGTCTCGACTCCAAGGAGCAAACCGCCGCCGTCCCGATGCCTCAGGATCAGCCCGAGGGGATCATCATCTCGCCTGATACGCACCGCGCCAATCGCGTGCCGCCGGGGCAATCGCGCACGCGCAAATGGCCGGTGCTCGACGCCAGCGGCGCGCCTCACATCGACATGGAGAAGTGGCAGTTCCGTATGGCCGGACTCGTCGGCTACCCGGTTTCCCTCACCTGGGATGAGTTCGTCAAGCTGCCGCGTGTGAAGGTGTTTTCCGATTTCCACTGCGTCACGCGCTGGTCGCGCCTGGGCAACGTTTGGGAGGGTGTTTCCGTCAAAACGCTGATCGATCTCGCCGGTGGCGTGAAAGAAGAGTGCCAGTTCGTTCTGGCTCGCGGTTATGATCACGGCTGGACCACGAACATGCCGCTCGCCGATTTTCTGGTTGAGGACACCTTGGTGGCCATCGCCCACGACGGCGAGCCGATCACTGAGGAGCATGGCGGGCCGGCGCGGCTCATCGTACCTCGCCTCTATGCCTGGAAGAGTGCGAAGTGGCTTGCAGGCCTTGAGTTTCTGGCGAAGGATCAGCCGGGGTTCTGGGAGCGCAATGGGTACCACATGCATGGCGACCCCTGGACTGAGGAACGTTTCGGCTACTAGATTCGTCTTATGAATCAGGTGACGCGTCGCACTCTCATCGCGTCCGGTGCCACGGCGGCAACCCTGGGCGCTGGGTTAGTTTACACTCGTGTCCAATTCCCCTTCTTCTTCGAGCGATTCATGAAGGATCTCCGTCAACCGATTCATTCTGCTGGCACGTTTCCTGATCCTCGCAAGTGGCCGGATCGCGGATTTCACGCTGCCTGGCTGGGACATAGCACGGTCTTGCTCAAGCTGAATGGCTTTACGATTCTGACTGATCCGGTGTTCTCGAGCCGCGCCGGACTCGACCTTCGTCTCTTCACCATTGGAATCAAGAGGATGGTGGCTCCGGCCCTGCAGGTGAAGCAGCTACCGCCAATCGATCTGATCCTGAATTCGCACGTCCACATGGACCATCTCGACACGCCGACGATGCGGCGGTTGGAAAGCAAACGCACAGAAGTGGTAATGGCCTCACAGACTTCTGACCTGATTCGAAGGGAACGCTTCAAGCACGTGACCGAGCTCGGCTGGGGCCGATCGACGCAGGTAGGGCCGGCACGAATTACTGCATTTGAGGTGCGGCATTGGGGAGCGCGGATGCGTAGCGATACGTACCGCGGCTACAACGGTTATTTCATCGACATTGACGGCCGCCGCCTTGTCTTCGCTGGTGACACTGCATTAACCGACACTTTCCGGCAGGTTCGACAAACTCGCGGTGTCGATCTGGCGATCATGCCGATTGGCGCATACAATCCCTGGATCCGTGTTCACTGCAATCCGGAACAGGCCTGGCGGATGGGAAACGATGCCGGAGCGGAGTTCCTGATGCCGGTCCATCACAAGACATTCCAACTCAGCCGCGAGCCGTACAACGAACCCATTGACAGGTTCCTCAGCGCGGCGGGCAGCCGTCCCGAACGGGTGGTGGCGAGCAACATCGGCCAGGAATTCCACTGGTCGTGACCCGTCAAATCTCGCTTGCTGAGGCGCGCTCGATGGCGCTGCGGGCGCAGGGGTTCTCCACTCCGGCGCCGAGCCGGCCTCAGGCGCGTCATTTGCAGTCGGCTGTACGGGGGATGAGCCTGCTGCAACTCGATTTCGTCAACGTGCTGATCCCCGCGCACTACCTGGTTTTGTACGCGCGGCTTGGCTCCTACCGGCGCGAGCTGGTCGACCGGGCCTTGTACCCGGCCGGTTTCACGGAAGCCTGGGCGCACGAGGCCTGTCTGGTGCCGGTGGAATCCTGGCCGCTGCTGTATCACCGGCGTGCCACTCACCGTGTCCGGCCATGGGGTTTTGAGAAATTCCTCCAGCAGCACGCCGCATTTGCCGAATCCGTTCTCGAGCAGGTACGGGAGCGAGGGCCGCTTGCCGCAGAGGATATAGAAACGCCGGCGCACGTCCCCGCCAAAATCGAAAATAGCTGGTATAGCTCGTCGGCGCGGGGCGTATTGGAGGCATACTTCGGGCAGGGTCTGCTTGCCGTGCGCGGACGCCGGGCGAACTTTGCACGAGTCTACGATCTGGCCGAGCGCCTCATCCAACCCGATCTGCTGCATCGGTGTGTTCCCGAGGGCGAGGCCCGGCGCGAGCTTCTGCTGCAAGCCGGCGCGGCGCTCGGGGTTGCCACCGCCGCGGACCTCGCTGATTACTTCCGAATGTATGTCACCGATGCCAAGCCGGTGATCGAGGAACTGGTTTCCGACGGCCTGCTGGAACCGGTGAATGTCGAAGGCTGGCGCCAGCAAGCGTATCTGCATCCGGAGGCGCGGCCCACGCGCCGGAACCCAACCACCTTACTGTCGCCGTTTGATCCGTTGATCTTCTATCGTCCGCGCACGCTGCGCCTGTTTGGGTTCGACTACCGGCTGGAGATTTTCGTTCCTGCCGCGCAGCGCCGTTGGGGTTACTACGTCCTACCGTTCCTCTACGAGGGGCGCTTGGCCGCGCGCGTGGATCTCAAGGCTGACCGGGCGAATCAAAGGCTGGTTGCGCTGGCTACGCATTTCGAAGCGAACGTTGGTCGCGCGGCCGTGCGCGAGGCGCTTGAGGCGGAACTGGCCCGTCTCGGCGGATGGCTCGGGCTGGCTCATGGCGACGGATAAACTCCACTGAACGAACGATGAACATGGACACACGGGAGCGCGACGGAAGTCCCGCGCTGGAGTTTGTACATTCCGCCGTCGTGTGGGGCGGCCAATCCTGGCCGCGGCTGGCCTTTCCAGGCCAGCCATGAGCGGGACTGAAGTCCTGCGCAGGCTGAAGCCTTGATAATTGGCCTAAAACACAAACTTCAGCCCCAACTGCATAATCCTCGGATCGCCCGCACTGGTGATTTGTCCCGTAGTGGCGAGTGCGATGGTGGTTACCGGATTCCCCAGATTCACTTCATTCATCGCATTAAACATTTCCCAGCGGAATTGTAGATACCGTTTCTCGCCGATGAAGAGATTCTTCATGATCCCCGCATCGAGCACGTGCAGCGCTGGGCCAGTGATGATCCCCGGACCCGAATTGCCAAACCGGAAATTCGCCGGGCGCGCGAAAGCCGCCGGGTTGAACCACTGCGCCGGACCTGGATTGTCCAGCTTCGGATTGCCCACGATGTCCGGCCGCGCATTCACTCCATTGCCGAGTGTCGCGCCACCCACCACCATTGTCAGCGGCGCACCGGACACGAAACGGTAGATGCTCGAAACCTGCCATCCGCCCACGATGTAATTCGCCACTTTCGGCATGCTGCCGCCGATGCGCTTGCCACGCCCCACCGGCAACTCATACAACCCGCTGATGGTGAGGATATGACGCCGCTCATTGGGCGACGGCCCGCGGTCGTAATTCTCCGGCGCGAACCTGGTGGGCTGAATCGTGGTCTCCGCGCCGAACAGCGAAATGTCGCGGGAGAACGCATACGACACCAGATAGGACAGTCCCTGCGAGAAGCGTTTTTCCACCTTCATCTGGAGGCTGTTGTACCAGGCTTTGCCCATTGTGCGATACAGATTGATGGTCCCGAACCTCGGGTAGGGAAGCGCCGCCTGCAGGTTGGTGTAGCTACCGGGTGGCGCGGTGTTCATGCGCGGAAAGGCCGTCAGGTCGTAGCCCCGCGTCCCCACATACGACAGCGTCACCGCCGACTTCAGCAGCGGGATCATCTGCTGCAGCGACACATTGAATTCGTGTACCTTCATAGGTTTGATATCCGCTTCCGCGGACGCAATCGAAGGGAAGACGAAGTTAGAAGGATCCGCTGGAAATGCGGTCTCCCAGCGCTGGTTGGAGGCGCGCGCAAAGGTGGCGTTTTGCGATGCCCAGTAAGGCGGTCCGATGATGGACGAGCCGATGGCGTTACCGTAATAGCTGGACGCGAAGATCCCGTAGCCGCCGCGCAGCACCGTGGTGTCCTTGCCGAAGGGACGCCATGCCACACCCAATCGCGGCGACACGAAACCCGAAGCATAGAATAATCCGGAGGGGAAGCCGGCTTGCGATGCGGGCACCCACAGGTCTTTGGTCGCCGCGCCATAGAAGGGCGCAACCGGCTGTGCGGTCAAATCCACTTGTCCAGCCGCGTTCTCCCCCGCGATCGCCTTGCCTGTTTTGAGATCGAACGTGGTTCCGCCTCCACGCACAAATCCTTTGTCCCACCAGTAATCCCAGCGCACGCCGGCGTTGATGGTGAGGTTCGGATGAGCGCGCCAGGTCTCATCCACGTACATGCCGGTGTAGGGCGAATGCGCGATGCCGAACAACGCCAGCGGAACGTTGGCCCCCGCGACCTGCACCAGGCCCAACAGATAATCGGCGAATCCGTCACCCGTGTACTGGCTGTTGAAGGTGAACGATCCGCGCGGCGCAGCCGAAGCATGCCGCACGCCTGTCCGGTTATCCAGGTACTCCGCGCCGGCTACCAGCGTGTGCTTGCCGCGCACGATGTTGATGCCCGCGCGCCCGTTCAACACTTCGCGCTTGAACGACGACGGCACCTGTTGGGGCCACGAGAATCCCGTATAGCCGGTGAACGCCACCGTCGGCAAACCGATCGCGCCAGCCCGCAGTGCGGTAGGAAAGCCCTGGATTCCGGCCTTTTCTGTTAGGTTCTCCTTCCCCACCAGATCCGAGTTGCCGGTGTAGTTGGAGTGAATGAAGCCGGCAGTGAGCGACAGCAACATCGTGGGCGAGATGGTGTAGTCGTAATTCACCGCCGAGTTGTACTGCGCCAGATCGGTCACGTTCGTCACATCGGGCTTGTAGCCGGTGTTGATCTGGCTATCTCCCACGCGAATCATGCGGCCATAGACTTTCTGTTTCGACGACAGATGATGGTCGATGCGGAACATGAAGTTCGTGTTGTCGTCGGGCTGGCCCGCAAGCGCCTGAAACCGGTTGTTGGGAGAATTCGGCAGCAGAACGTAAGGGAAGAAGTAGCGCGAGGCATTGGAAAAACGAGCAACGGGAATTCTGTTTTCCGCGAACGGACGTGCCGTCGTTGGGTCGTTGATGATGGTTCGGATGGAGCTGAAGTCGCCGTTTAAAAACGCCGGGTTGATGGTGATCGAGTTGTAGCCGCCCTGCGCCCGCGCGTTCAGGCCCTCAAAGCTGCTGAAGAAGAACGTACGGTTCCGGATCACCGGCCCGCCAATGCTGAAACCGTACTGGTTCCTGCGCAGGGTTGGCTTCCTCGCCAGAAAGGTATTCCGCGCATCGAAAATATCGTTGCGCACAAATTCCCACAATGTGCCGTGAAACGCGTTGGTGCCCGACTTGGTGATCATGCTCACTTGAAGGGGATTGCGCCCGTTCTCGGCCGAGAAACTGGAGGTCTGGATGCGGAACTGATCTACTGCTTCCAGGTTCGGGAACGCCATTCCGGTCTCCGTGCTCGGGTCGTTGGCGGACATGCCATCCACCGCGAACTGAGTGGCATCGCTGTGCTGGCCGTTGCCCTGCACCTGGACTCCCTGCACGTTCGCTGTTGTGACGCCGAGATAGCGCATACCGGGTGTGAGTGCGACCAACTGCACCGCGATGCGGCCGTTCAGCGGCAGGTCCCGCACCTGCTTCTGCTCAATCGCCACTTCCACCGAGGCCCGCTCGGTCTGCACGATGGTTGGCGCCGCTTCCACGGTTACCTGCTGCTTCACGTCGCCGACATTGAGCACCGGCTGCACGCGCCGCTGCTCGCCCGCCGTGAGGTCGATGCCTTTGATCTGCCAAGGGGAAAATCCGGAGGCGGAAACTTCAACAGTGTAGAGCCCGCGCGGTAACGCAAGCATCTGGAAGAACCCGGCCGAATCGGTCGCGGCCATCTGGGTTACTCCAGTGTTCGTGTTGGTCACTGTCACCGCAGCGGCTGGAATCACCGCGCCGGAGCCATCCTTCACGATTCCCAGAATCGAGCCCTCTGTCCCCAACTGCGCCATGCACGCAGCCGCGACAACCACCCAAGCAATCAGCGTCCGGTGGAGCATGAGACCTACCTCCCAGGTAGAAGCCTGCCAAAACTTTGGTTTAGTTTACACCAATATGACAAGATCCGTGCCCTGTGACTGCTTCCCCGGCTATCAGTTTCCCCAATGGAGCCTATCGGATCTTTCTATTGCCCAAGGTTGCGGTTTGACGAGCAAACGAGGCGGCTGGCGGGTATAATCGAAACTTAGCGTTGGGCGATCCGCCTTTCCGCTTCGCGACAGGCCAGCCTGTCCGGAAACCACAGTACAAGGAAAACAATGTCAACAGAATTGCGCGATTTCTTAGCGCTCTCGTACGGAGAGCTGGAAGATCTGAACCTCAACGCCAAGGAGCAGCGCCTGAGCCGTGTCCCCGCCGACCAGATCCAGGAAGAACGCCTGAAATACCTGACTGACGAGAAGCGGATCAAGGCAATCACTCTCATGTTCAGCGACCTGGAAGGCCGTCTGCACATGCTCGACTACGACAAGAAATTCCTTCTGAAGAGCTGGGATAACCTCACCTTTGACGGCTCCTCCATCCGCGGCTTTACGGCCCAGCGCGAGAGCGATCTGCGCCTCGGCATCGACTGGGCCTCCATGGTGTGGGGCCCCGCCGATGTGTTTGGTCCCGGCAAGGTGATGGTTTTCGGTGAAGTCATCGACAAGGACGGATCTCCCTACGCCGCTGACATTCGTGGAGTGCTGAAGCAGTTTGCCAACAACCAGTACGACAAGAGCGGCTTCACACTCAACGCCGCCAACGAAATCGAAGGCTTCCTCTTCGCCGGCGTCGATGCCGAGCGGCACTATCACGAGACCGGCAAGTTCGAATACGTGAACAAAGGCGGCTACTACCACTCGCTTCCCGGCGATCCGCTCCGCCAGTTCATCGACACCACCGCCGAAGTCCAGCGGGCAATGGGCTTCAAGAACGAGAAGGATCACCCTGAAGTCGCGCCATCGCAGTTTGAAATCAATTACAGCTACGGCGAAGTGGTGGCGGCGGCCGATCAGATCCAGCTCTACAAGCTTATCTGCCGGCAGGTGGCTCACAAACTCGGCTGCACCGCCAGCTTCCTGCCCAAGCCGGTTGTCGGCGTCAACGGCAGCGGCATGCACACCAACGTGTCGGTGATGAAGAACGGCAAGAACATGATGTGGGATCCGAAGGGCGAGGAGAAGCTCAGCAAGTTCGGCTGGCAGTTCATTGACCGCATTCTCACTCACGGCAACGACATCTGCATCCTCCTCAATCCGTCGGTGAACGCCTACCGCCGTCTCGATCCTCACTTTGAAGCGCCGAACCAGATCAAGGCTTCGCCAGTGGACCGCGGTTCGATGATCCGAGTGCCGATCGGCAATGAGCGCAGCTCGCGCGTGGAAGTTCGCTCGGTTGCTCCCGATGCAAATCCTTACATGGTGATGTACTCGGTCTTCCGTACCGGTATCGAGGGGGACACCGCGAAGATCAAGAACCTCCGCCAGGCCGAACGCTACCTGCCGGACAACATCTACGATGCGCTCGCCAACTTCCGCAATGCGCCGTGGACCACCACGCTGTTTGGCGAGGACGTGAAGGGCCGTTATTCGGAACTGAAGCAGGCTTCGGCCGATCGTTGCGCCCGCCTGCTGGGCAGCATCGTCAAGGCGCCGGAAGTGCAGTTCCACCACGAGGTATATAATCAGTACCTCTGGAACCAGTTCTAAACGCGATCCAGTTTCAGCAGCGGGTTTCGAGAGCCCGCCGCAAAGCCACGCCCCGGCCGCAATGCCGGGGCGATTTTTTTGCACAGAGCTTGTTCGACGAGGGCCTTGTCCAGCGCCACACCCTGACGGGATCCTGACAATTGGCTGACGAAATCCATGCGGATTGTCCGCTTCAGGAAGCCTATAATTGTGACGTTGCGGATTCCATCCATTCCGTCATTCCAGCAGTGGATACGCCCGCCACGCGCGGTTCTTACGCTCTTCTTTCTGCTCATGGCTTCCTGTTCGGCAGCCCTGTACTGGCTTGCCTGGCAATTCATGGTGCAGGAGCGCGAAGTCGAGCAGCAGCGGCAGCTCAAGCAATTGGAGAGTGCCGCATCCAATATTGCGGCTCTGTTCCAGCTTGTCCTGACCCGCGGTGATGTCCAGATCCGGATAACGAAATCATCCATTACGGTTATACCGGCCGGAGGCATTTCTTACGTTCCAGGCGAGGGGGCGCCGGAGCCGGACTTGGATGAGAAGTTCGCTGCGGCAGAGGCACTGGAGTATGCGCCGGCCAGAGCTGGAGACGCCGCGCAGGCGTACCTTCAACTCGCCGCATCGGGGCGCAAAGCAATCGTCTATTCCGTATGGATCCAGTCTCGGGAAAGATGACTCCCGTATCGGTTCCATTCACAGTTCCTAACAGTGCGTTCATGCCTGCATGGTCCTCCGATGGGCTCTTCCTGTATTCGAGGACGAGCAACGGCACCATCCAACGAATTGACGCAAAATCCGGCGAGGAGAAAGTGATTTACAGTCCCCCGCCGGACGAGAGCGGGATTCGCAACCTGTCGATGTCTCCCGATGGCTCACGACTGGCGTTCTTTGCCAACTCCCGCGCCATGAAGGCCGGTGGGGAGTGGACGGCCACTACCCACCGATGGATTCATGTGCTGGACCTTTCCGGCGGGAGCATCAGGAGTATCGAGATCTCGGGTTCTGGAGCCTATGGGGGGAACACGATGGCGTGGTCTCCGGATGGCCGTTACATAGTCTTCGTGTCTGGGGGCGGGAAATCGACCATCTGGATTGCACCCTCCGATGGGACTGCGCCGCCCCGGTCGCTTTTCAAGGCTCTAGATGGCAATGCGTTGCATCTCGCCTTCGCTCCGGACGGAAAAACTCTGACCTACACCCTTTCGGTTCGGCAGCGGGACATGTGGACCATGTCGAATTTCCTCGGAGGTGGGCAATGATTGACGACTTACGCTTCTCCCACTCCTGACTGCCACAGAACCCGCAGCCGTCTGGCCACAGCATTGCGGTCCAGGCGGCTGCGGGCCCCTTCGTCAGCACGACTGTCTACAAGTTCAGGAGTGGTCCTGAAAGCCAGGATTGCTTCCGAGGTGGGTGGGCGGTTAAGCTTGGCCGGCTCCCAGAAGTTTCAGCAGTTGTCGGGCGTTGGTGATCTTGGTGTACTTGTGGGGCTTTTTGAAAAAGCCTGGTGTTTTCGGTGATGATGTAGTGCGCTTTGGCCGCGACGGCAGATTCGTAGATGCGGTTGTCGTCTTCATGGCCGGAAATTTTCAGGCGGCCCGCAGGCCTGACTTTGACGCCAGCACGTCTGCGGTCAGATAGGGCCGTATCCGCCTGGTAGTGATGAAGTCAAAAAGCTTCGCGTTAGGCCCAGAGGGGGAGATGACGGCGGAGATCAGAACGCTGGTGTCAATTACGACCCGGATCATTTCGGTGAGCGTTTACTGGTCTTCTTCAAATCACGCCTGGCGGCGGCTACGGCTCGGTTGATTTCCTTGATAGGGATGATGTCCACCCCTTTTTCTTTAGCTTCCTGCCGAATCTCGCTCACGACTTGGGCCAACTCGCGGAATGCCTGTTTGCTGTCTTTTGAGCTGCCGACAATTACAGAGCGGTTGATCGCCAATTGCGGGGTAATTAAGAATTGGCCACCTTCTATGACAGCAACCTTCAGCAGGGTGCCTTCCGAGACGCCAGCTTCTTCCCGCAGGGAACGGGGAATGACCATTTGGCCTTTCCTTTGAAGTTTTACGAGGGCATCGGACATAACAATATGGTTCTCCGAAAGTCAGTCCGGCTGACTTTCCGCTTCCTGTCCGCAGCATAGCAGACGGGGAGGACTCTCGGTTCACAGTTCGTTCCGCGCCGGTCTCCCGCAAACTGGCGCGAGGTGGTATGCTCAGCCTGCATGGGAAGCGCAGAACAGGGCGCGGCAGCAGACCGCGCGAAGCTGCTCCGGTCGACGACGGTCTTTCTGGTTGGCAATATCGAGCCGGCGATGGAGTGGTATCAACAATTGGGGTTCGAGCCGGAGTATTATCCACCCGGCTTCGCGATCCTGCGCCGTGATGAAATCGAGATATTTCTGCAACAGCAGCCTGGCTACGCGGCGCCGGATGATCCGGGGCGGCGCAAGCGGCTTGCGTGGAATGTGTACATTCTCACGCACGGGGTGAGGACTCTATACGAGGAGTTCTCAGCGCTGCCGGGAGTTCAGATAACGCGTCCACTTTGTCAGCAGGAGTATGGAATGCTGGAGTTCGACGTGATGGATCTGAACGGGCACCGGTTGGTGTTCGCACAGCCGACGCATGAAGCTCATGACGTTCTCACGTAGAACGCTATGTCAGCCTCAATTCCCAGGCGTGCAAGTACCTCCCGCTGATTGAATCCGTTAGCCCTGTTCCTTGCCGCCACGGATTGCAGTGCGCCCTCGACGTGGCTAGCGCTCTCCCATTCCGCCAAGGTGACAAAGTTGAACGCGCCCGGACCGCTCGATTGTTCGTAAACAGTGTGCCTGACGTACCCAGGAAGCGTCTTAAGAAAACCGTCGATCTCGTGAACTCTCGTCAGGAATTCATCGCGAGCTTGCGGCGGCACTTTGAATTTGTCGATGCGATAAAGATGTTGCGAATTCGGCGCCGATTGTACGTCGTTCATCATTCCTCTCCTTTCCAAGACATCTATGCGGAGCCATGCGCTCCAGGAAAACGGAATCTCCAAACTCATGCGTCTCATACTCACCAAGCCCGAGTTGCCGGTCTATGCGATCGAGTGTTTCGCCATCCACAAAGGCACGCAGGAGTTCGTGATGGCTCGTCCCAGGTTCATGAGTACCGGAGAGAATTGCATCCACCACGCGCAGGCGGCTGGAGCGTCCGATTCTCTGCGTCGCAATTCCGCCGCCGGATTGCACCATGCCGTCCACGTCAACGGCATCCTCCAATGACCGTACGACGGTTGTGCCGATGGCGATAACACGCGCACCCCGCGCCCGTGCGACTCGGAGAGCCAGCGCCGTCGAGTGAGGAATGTGGTACGGCTCGTCGAACGGCAGCAACGCATCCAACTCGGGATCGCCGGTGGAGGAAATCCCCGCGGCGTGAGTAACGGTGGCGAACGCAATCCGGCGCGCCTTCAGCAGTCCGATCAGGTTCCAGTCCAGCGCGAAGCCGGCTGACGGCGGTTCGAATGCAACTGGCGGCCCGGCAATCGGTGTCCATACATCCCAGAGCGCCAACGGAGTGGTGATGTGCGAATACTGGATCGGGCGACCGTGCCGTGCGAGTCCCTCCCAGATTTGTTGCGCCGATCCTTGGAACGCCAGCCGCACCAGACGTGGATGACCCATCAACTCTTCTACAGTCGCGTGCAGCGGTCCAAGCCTCAGAGCGTCCCCCTTTGCCAGCTTTGGTGGTGATGGCCGATCTTCGGTGCGCATCAGGAAGTCGCCGCTGCCGAAGGCCACCGCGATCGGATGACGAATCCCTTCCGCGGTGAGCGACGGTCTTCCGGCCAGGCGCACTTCGATGACCTGTCCGCTCGGCTCGTGAATACCGGAAAGGCTCGCCGGGAGCGTTGCCGCGTCGTTGGCGATCACGAGGTCGCCGGTGCGAAACAGATCGACGATTCTCCGCCGCGGCAAGTGGCGGATGTGGCCTCTTCCGTCAACCACAAGAAGTTTTGCCTGCCTCGGCCGCTGGATGGGAAGATGCGCCGCTCTCATCGGACCGCCTCGCTGCACACCTGTTCGGATCGAATGAACGCGAGCAGGCTCGTAATCGCGCCGGCAAGTTCGCGCGCCGCAGTTTCCGGGCTCTTGAGTGTGGCGGGATCCGCATCGGGCACCGCCAGGGCGTGCATGGGTGTGTCCATATCGCCCGGATCGAGCGACAGGAACGCGATTCCCTGCGCGGTCAGCTCTTCGTTCCAGATCCGGCTCAATTGGTGAAGTGCGGCCTTGGTCGCCCCATAGGCGCCCCAGCGCTGATAGGGGGTGAGTGCGGCGTCGCTGGAAACGTTCAGTACTACGGCCCCGCGGCCCTGCCGTGCAGACGAGGCCAGCGATCCCATCACCGCTTTCGTCAACCGGAAAGGACCCAGCACGTTGGTGGCAAAGGCGAGCTCCAGATCTTCGCAATCCGTATCCGCAAGCAGCTCCAGAGGCGTTGGTCCCAACGTAGAGGCATTATTAATGAGAACATCGAGCCCGCCAAGCAAACTCACCATTTGAATCGCGATCGGATGGATATCCTCCTTCTTTGACACGTCGCTGGTGATGCCGTGAACGCCCGGGTTGTCGCGGGCGACGCGTTCGACACCCTGGCGTCCGCGCGCCACGAACGCAACTTGCGCACCACGCGCATGAAACTGCCGGACGAGTGCCAATCCGAGGCCCGACGTACCGCCGGTAATGGCCACTCGCAAGCCTTGGTATTCGTTCCTGATTGAGTCTTGAAGCATGCCGTCCCTCCTATAGGCGGCGCATTGGAGGCACCGTCATCCCCAGACTACAAGTTAAAGTGAACTTGAAGTCAAGAAGAAAATGTGTTACTTCTCGGGGCATGCCCACTCTGCTCACCATCAGCGAGGTTTCGCGCCGCAGCGGCGTGGCTGCCTCCGCGCTCCGTTTCTACGAAGAAAGAGGTCTCATTAAGTCCGAAAGGGCGGGCTCCGGCCACCGGCGTTATCCACGTGCGGTGCTTCGCAGGATCTCATTTATTGTGTTCGCTCAGCGCGTCGGAATGACGCTCGACGAGGTGTCGGAAGAACTGGCGAAGCTGCCTGAAGGGCGGGTTCCGGAGGGTGCGGACTGGGCTGCTCTTTCGGGCAGTTGGACAAGCCGGATCGACGAGCGGATCGCGCTGCTCACTCGCCTTCGGGAGAATCTCACGGGCTGTATCGGCTGCGGCTGCCTGTCTCTGGAACGATGCCGGCTCGCCAACCCGGGAGATCGTGCCGCTCAACTCGGGCCGGGCCCTCGCTATTGGGTGGATGGCCCGCGGCGTTCGGGATCGAGGCGCGCAAAGAAATAGGCCTTAGCCGGTGCGGGACTTCATCCTCCCCAAAATGCGGTGCTGCAGCGCGAGCACCCGGCACTCCACCCCGTGCAGCAATCGGCGCACGGGAGAATCATACAGCTTCCACATTCGTCCCTGCCACGTAGCCGGCGGTCGCAGCCCGCGCCAGTCCGTTCTCTCCAGGTAGCTGAAGTACGCCATGTCCAGTTCCGTGGCGCCGTCGTAAGCCCACGGTTTCAATCTGCCGCTGAAATGCACAATGCAGGGGTTGTCCGGCAGCGGTAATCCCAACGCATTTGGCGTCCGCGGCTGGGTGTTCCACCGGGCGTCGATCCTCTTCCAGTTGTCCGCCAGTACTGCATTCAGCGCGTCCTGATCGTATTGCCGCAGCCGATAGAATTCGCGTCCAATGTACTCAAGCGAGCGCGCCGCCACCTGCTCCGCGCGCCATCGCCCCAAATCCGCAACCAACACTCCCGCATTGAAATATGGAGCGACTGCCTGGCTTCCGGGGCGAGCGGAAGCCGGTAGCCCGCCCACTGCACCCACTGAGGGAATAAACGGATCGACGCATGCCCCAACCACGTTCCCATCCAACTCAACATCGTGCAAAGCCGTCAGATCGGTGAGTATCAACGTGTCGGAATCGAGCAGGATGGCCCGGCCGTCGCATTCGGCAAAGTAGGCATCCAGAAACAACCTTGCAAAGGTGAGCGCCGGCACGCGGCCCCAGGAAGGCAGACTCCGCGCATTGCCAAACTGCGGCTGCACCCACTCCCAACTCACGGGCCCCGCGGCTGCGTCCTTCCACGATCGCTCGACGCGCTGCCGGCAAACTGCACTCACTCCACCATCAATGATCTTCAGGTGCAGTGCGCGCTCCGGGCGGTGGTTCTCCAGCAGCGAACGCCCCATCACGGCGAGCGGCATCGCGTAGTGGTCATCGGCGAGCGT
>JACQZR010000182.1 GCA_016213775.1 Acidobacteriota bacterium | reverse complement strand
CTGGGTGACTCCTGGGAACGGGACTCACGAAGCGCGAACTTCGCTGTTCCTCTGTTCTAACGCAGAGTTCCCAGGGGTTTCCAGATGGCGGTCCGCTCAGCCGTTCCGCCGGTCACGGATTCCTGTGCATAGTTCAGGTGAAAGGGCTGCGTCCGATCACCGGCATCTGGTCGAGCATTTTGCCGCTTACCACTTGTGACATACTGCCCGAGTTGAACTCGACCGATGTGCTCGAGGACGACACTTCCACCACGTTGGTCACGCTGCCTAACACCAATCTGGCGTTGACTGTAACATCGGCCCGGGTCTGAACCACGATGTCTTTCTGGAGGAATCTGTTGAAACCCTGCACCTCCACCGCAATGCTGTAAGTGCCGGGGAGGACCAGGTCAAACAGATACATTCCGTTATCCCCTGTTTTGCGCACGGTGGAAATCCCCGTGCCCTCGTTCTTGAGTGTGACCTCGGCTGCTATGACTGCGGCACTGGAGGGATCGCTGACAAAGCCTTGTACTCGGGCGCGATACTCCTGGGCTGGAAGCAGGCTGATACCGGCGGTGAGAATAATGAGGACGCAAATCAGTTGCGCAGTTGTGGATCGGGACATCGCAGACTCCTGTGCTTGTTTCATATGAGAAACGTTAATGTTCAATATAAAATGAGTGTAGCGTTGTGCTCTCGGGTTGTCAACGGATTTCAGTGCACGGCGATGTATGTTTCATTACAGAAACATGAGCCGACGAGTTCCAGCGCGGGACTCAGTCTCGCTAGTATGCGGATTTCCGCGCGGTAGTATCTCAGGGCTCAGTGAAGTCCACCATGGCGGGCTGTGAACGAAAACCCCTGGTGCGGAAGGCCGAGTAGACGATGCCGGCGAGAAGCCACGCCCCGCCGCCGATTTTGGCGGGCAGCGGCAGGCTTAACCAGATGGCAAGACAGAACAGGAATCCCAACACCGCCGCGGTCAGACCCAACCATGGCGTCCGCCGGCCACCTCGTCTGTCGAGGAGCTGCAGGCGGATGGCAGCGGCGTTCACTCCCATGAACGCCAGGAACGCTCCGAAATTCAGAAGCTCCGCGGCGTGCTCATAGCCGATCAGGAGCGCGCCGGCGAAGGACAACAGTCCCACCAGGATGACGTTTCGCGACGGATTGCCGCTGCGCGGATCGACGTAACCGAACAGCTTCCGCGGGAGAACCTGGTCCCGTCCCATTCCGAATAATAGACGCGCTGCCCCGGCCTGGCCGGCCAGTCCGCTTCCGAAACAGGCCACGATCAGAACGAGCGCCATCGCCTGGAACAGGAAGTCGCCTCCCACCCGTCCGGTTACGTCGAGGAACGCTGTTTCGAGGTTGGCAAAGGTAGTGTAATCGGGCCACACGCGCTGTGCCAGGTAGATTTCCACTGCGCTCAGGATTCCGGTGATGAGACAGACAAGCACGGTGGCCAGTGGCACGGTTCGCTTGGGATCACGCACCTCTTCAGCGAGCGTGGTGACACCGTCGAAGCCGATGTAGGTGAGAGCGGCGAGCGATGTGGCGGTGGCAATGGCGCGGGGATGGAAGGTTTGCGCATCGTAGAACGGCGCAATGGCAAACACGCCGCCCAAGCCGGTTTGGCTAAACAGAAAACGCACCGCCAGAACGACGAATGCCACAATCACGAAAGACATCACTGCTAACAGCCATTGGTTGGCGCGCGCTGTGAATCCGATGCTGCGCAGGTTCATGACGGTGATGGCTACCGCGGTGAGCGCGGCCCAGACGAAGAACGGCACTTGCGGCGCGAGCCGCTGAATGGTGAGGGCGACGTAGATGGTGTTGATTACCGGAATGATGAGGTAATCGAGGAACATCGCCCATCCGGCGAGGAAACCCAGGTGCGGATTGAGCCCGTGGCTTACGTAGGTGTAGGCGGAGCCCGCCGCCGGATACCGGGTGGCCATTCGACCATAACTCCAGGCTGTCAGCATCATGGCCACCATGGCGATGAGAATGGTGGTGACCGCGTGGCCGCGCGACATTCGGGATGCGATACCGAAGATGCCCACCGGCGCAATCGGCTGTATGAGAACGATGCCGTAGAAAATCAGGTCTCCCAGCGACAAGGAACGGCGAAGGCCCGGAGGCGGTACACCCGGCATGTGGATCTCAGCTTGCCGCCCGCTCAACGGCGGCCAACGTGTAGTCGATGTCGTCGTCGTTGTGGGCCGTTGACAGGTACCATCGGCCGTCCGGCAACGCCAGGACGCCCTCATCCAGCAGGGCAAGTGCGAAGTCGCTGTACAGCCGCTGATCGGCCGCCAGGAGTTCGCGGTAGTTGCGCGCTGGACGCTCCATGAACGCCAGGTGGAACACGGCGCCTTCTCCGTTTGTGGCCACACTGTACCCTCTGGATGCGAGGATCCGTTCCAGGCCCTGGCGCAGTTTTGCCCCGCGACGCCGCAAGTCAGAGTACACGGCTACGCGATCGCGGGACAGTGTCCGCAACGCGACTTTAGCCGCCGCCAGCGAGATGGGGTTGCCGTTGAGGGTGCCGGCGTGGACCACGGTTCCCGAGGCGATGAGGTCCATGTAGCGAGCCTTGCCGGCGAGCGCACTGAACGGCAAACCTCCGCCGACTGCCTTTCCATACGTCGCCAGGTCCGGCGTGACGTGGTAGAAGCTTTGGGCGCCGCCCAGGTCCAGGCGAAAGCCCGTGATCACCTCGTCGAAGATCAACAGCGCTTGCTCCCGCCGCGTGATCTCGCGCAGGAATTCCAGAAAGCCGGGCGCCGGCGGGATACAGCCGCTGTTGGCGAGCAAGGGCTCGCAGATCACCGCCGAGATCTCTCCGCCGTGGGTTGCAAAGGCCGCCTCCACCTGGCGGCGATCATTCCACTCGGCCACCACGACGCTCTCCGGTGGAAGCTGGCCCGCGCCCACTGGAACCGGTCGCCCGCGGGAGGCTTCCCTCTCCTTTGGCGACGGATGGTAGCTCACCAGCACTGTGTCCTGCCAGCCGTGGTAGTGGCCCTCGAACTTGAGGTACTTGTTGCGGCCCGTCGCCGCCCGTGCCAGCCGCAATGCCACCTGCACGACTTCTGTTCCGCTGTTGGCGAAACAGACCGAATCGGCGCAGGGGATGTTCGCCGTCAACAGTTCGGCGACGTCGATCTCGAGATCGTGCTGAGCGCCGAAGGTGAGCCCGCGAAGGGCCTGCGCTGCGATTTGTTCAGCGATCTCGCGCGGCGCGTGTCCGAGAATCGTGGGTCCCCAGGCGAGGGTGTAGTCGAGGTAGGAATTCGAATCCACGTCAACCAGATGCGAACCGTAACCGCTCTCGAAATAGAGCGGATAGGGCCGCGCCCCACGCCGCATCCCGGTAGAGACGCCACCGGCCAGGGATTGACAGGCGCGTTGGTAACGCCGGCGGGAACCACTGGTTTTGGCGTGCACGCTCTGTTCCCGTTCGGCGGCGTGGAACAGAGCGGCAGGTTGAGTGGCGGGCGAGGTATGCATGGTTATCTATTGAAACAATACTATACCTATTGACCGAAAGGGTCAAGTGGGGCCGGGAACAGAACCAGTCCGGATCAGAACGTGATTCGCAGGGAAGGCTGGACCCTGCGGCCATAGGTGTTGCCCATCTGATTGACGCTCTTGCCGAACCGGGAATCGTTGGGGTTGCCCACAAACGGCATCGCGGGGGTGTAGTTATTGAACACATTGAGGGCGTCGAGAATGAGATCAGCGCGTATCCGCTCGCTGATGGCGATGGACTTTGTCACTCGGGCGTCAACGTCCCGCCGCCCAGGCCCGGTCAGGCCGGGGTACTGCTTCGGGTTCGTACGTTGTGTGAAGGACGGGAAAATCTTGAACACAGACGTGTCGAACCAGCGGTCCGCGGTGGGATTCTCGATGATCGGATTCCCGCTGGCCAGCAGTGGGCCGAAGCGCAGAAAGTCGCCCGACCGCCAACTCAGGACCCCGCTCAGGCCCCAGCCGCCAACGATGTAGTCCAGCACCCGCGGCATATTGGCTGCGAACGGCCGGCCTTTTCCGAATGGCATCTCCCACGTGCCGTTCATAGTGAAACGGTGCCGCGACCCGGCGTAATCCTGCCAGTTGAACTGGCGCAGGTACTCCGCGACGCTGTCGTAGAATTCGGTCTGTTTGATGTTGTGGTAGTTGTAACCTGCCAGCAGGCTGAACCCGCGGCTGTACGCCTTCTGGACGCGGACCTGGGCCGACCTGTATTTGTCGCCGCTGCCGGCAGGCTGACCCTGCAAAACCCTTCCGTACTGTGGATAAGGTCTCATGAGGGATTCCAGGGTGACGGTCCTCAGGTTCCGAAGGGTTCCGGGGAACTGCTCCGGCGTCAGGATATTGTAGAACGGATTGGCGATTGTGGCGCTGATGGCCTGCTTGTATTGATAGGCCAGCCTGGGGTCTATCAGGTTGCGATCCCAATAATAGGAGCCGAGCGAGTCTGTGTTGCGCGAGCGGTTGTAGAAGAATGTTCCTTCTACGACCATTCCCATCGGCAGTTGCCGCGACAACGAGATGTTCAGCCGGTCGCTAAAAGGCTTGGGGCGGTCGGCGGTGTAGAAGTACAGGTTGGAGCCAAGCATGGTGAAGGCCCCCAGCGATTTCCCGATGGGCGACAGCAGTGGGAAGGTGGCCGGGAACGGGTTGTCCAAGGTCATGCCCGGCGTGCCGTCGATCAGCTCGGGAGCAAAGGTGGTAACGCTGAATCCCGGTAGCCCATAGATGCCCGAGGAGTTATAAAGGTCGGTCTGGCCCAGATAGAAGTCCTGGGTGCTTACCCATGGAATGCCATAGCGGGCCCAGGCGGCGCGCAACGACGTCTTGTCGTTCAAGCGGACGACGGCGCCGAGGCGGGGCTGTAGAGTCCCCCAGCCACCGTTCCATTCGCCGCGGTTGTTGCTGTCGGTGAACCGCCATGGGCCATTCGGAAGCCATGAGCCCGTGTAATACTGGCTCACTGCTGCGGGTATGGCGCCCATGGCGGCCTTCAGCTCGGGAATCGGAGCATTGAGATCCGGACCCAGCGAGAACCGGTTGTCGGCTTCCACGAACGGCTGTTCGTACTCGTAACGCAGCCCGAGATTGAGGGTCAGCCAGCGGTTCACCTTGATATCGTCCTGGATGTACGCCGAGTAGGAGCGGCTGGACGGCCTCTCCTGGGCCAGGATGGGAATCTTTGTCAGGCTGCCACCGCCAGGCGCCACTACGCCCAGAAGCATGGTCGCCATCGCATCGCCTGACATGCCGCCATCGGTGTTGATGTAGTCGGCAACGGTCGGACTGGAGTTGAAGGAGAACCCGGGTAGTTGCCCGGTGGTTCCCGATGCATCGATCACCCGGGTGTCGACGCCGACCTTCAGGTAGTGGCGGCCCTGGTCGCGGGCCACTTTCGCAGCGAAGCTGCTCCCCACCGCGTCCTTACGATAGATACTGGCGTTGGTCCCGGCGAGGAAGTTGGCTCCGACTCCGTTCAATTGGATTCTCGGTTGGTAGACCTCGGGATTGCCTTTGGCGAACAGCGGTTGATACCACTTGGAGTTCGGCCAGAGCTTGGCCCAGGAGGCCGGACCGAGCTCACCCAGGTACTGCGCGTCATCGTTAATGGTATGCCGTTCCCAGCTCACATTGACAATTGTGCGCGGGCCTGCTGTGTACACCGCGTTGGCGGCATGAGCCGTGCCGGCGTGCAAGCTCCCGGAATTGTCCACCCAGAGAGGCGACTCGGTGGGATTTCCTCCAGTGCTCGGCGCTTCAAGCCAGCTATAGCGCCCGAACACGCGGAGCTTGTCGGTGGCGTACCAGTCCGCCCGGTCGAGGAAGTTCTTGTAGCTGGTCTGGTTCGGCACCGAACCTACGAAGTTGTTTATGCGGTCGAGACCAACGCCCTGCCGGTTGGGGCGCCATAGTTGCGAAGCCCAGGTCTTGGCGACGTTACTCATGCGCGAGGCAGGAAGCTTGTTGCCGCCGAAAGGCGTCCGGGTGGATTTGTTGCCGCTGACGACAGTGCTCCAGGGATCGTAGACCAACCGCATGGCGCCCGCCTTGTTCAGGGATTGAGAGAAATCGCCGGCGACCTCCAGATCGGTGGGCATCGTATAGGTTCTCTCGTTCGGACTGGCCAAGGTCCACTGCTCATAGGTAGCGTAGTTGAACAACTTGTTCTTAACAATCGGGTTGCCCAGGGAGCCGCCGAGGATTCGGTTGCGTCCGCGGTTGATGGAGCGGGTATAACGATTCTCTATGGCGTTCAGCCAGGGATACTGACCCAGATACATGGCAGTTCCGTGGAACTCGTTGGTGCCCGACTTGAGAGACACGGTGATCGACGATCCTCCGCTGTTTCCGTTCTGGGCGTCCACCGAGTTCTGCTGGAGCGTGACTTCCTGAACGGCGTCCTGCGGCGGGGTGTAGGCGACCTTCTGCCCACTGGCGACGGCGGCCCCATCAATCTGGATCTCGGTGGTGTAGGGAGCACCTCCGGCAACCGGCGAGCCTCCCGCTGCATAAACGTCGTAGGGCCTGGTTTCTTCGTATCCGTGCGGCTTCTCCACAGACGCCTCCAACTGCGTGACGAGGTAGACGTTGCGGTTGGGAGTGGGAATGCTGTTCACCATTGCATGGTCAACAACTACTTCCAGCTTGCTGGTGTTCATCGGGACGGAGACCGGCGAAGCGGTAACGGTCACGACTTCGGCGATGGCTCCGGGCTTCATGACGAGGTCCACTGTGACGTCGGCGCGGGTCTGAACGAGCACCTTCTCCTGAACGGTGGTGCTGAATCCCACCGATTCGGCCCTCACTGTGTAGGAGCCGGGCTGGACGAGATCAAACAGGTAGTGCCCGGTTTCGCCGGTTGCGCGAGTCTCCTGCAAGCCGGTATCGACATTCCGTAGCGTCACCTTAACGTTAACCATCGCCGCCTGGCTGGTGTCGTTCACGTTGCCTTGTACGCGCCCTCGATACTCCTGGGCGTATGCTTGGATACTCAGCGTCATTATTACAATCGACAACATCTTGGTGGTCACGGGCTCTCCTTTTTTGGCGTCCAGCCGCCGGCAAGCACGATTTCCCCATCGAAACGATCGTGCCTCAATAGAAATGCCAACTGAACGAGTCTGGCTTGAAGAGAGCGGGAACCGCAAGCCCCCGGCTGTCATTAACTGCTACGCGGGTTGATTTCGATGGCCGTTTTGCTCCAACACAAGTGCTTGACAATATATGGGTTAATCGGCAAAAGACTTGCCGCATAACATGTTATGTTATGCTTGGGATGCACGAAAGACGGGTGCCATGAAAAACGTCGGCAACAAAGTTGAAGGTGAGTTGGTGCTCACCCACTCTCAACTCGCGCCGAGCCCCGAAGAGATCGAGTCGCACCTCGGTAGCGTGCTCGGCAGCCGCGCCTTCCACGGAAGCCAGCGGTGTCAGGAATTCCTTCGCTACGTGGTCCAGCGGGCTCTGGCCGGTGAAGCCGAGTCGATCAAGGAGCGCACAGTCGGACATGACGTGTTTGGCCTCGGGCAGAGTTTTGAGCCGATGGAGAACTCTCTGGTCCGCGTGAAGGCCACCGAAGTCAGAAAGCGTCTGGCGAAATACTACGAGTTGGAGGCGCCCGGAGACGGCATCCGAATCTGTTTGCCTGTGGGCGGTTATGCTCCCGAGTTCGAGCGCCGGATCCCCGCGACTCCGCCGGCGCGGTCTGCGGAAGCAGCGGCAGCGAGGACGTCCCGTGCCAGGCGGAGGGCATTGCTGGCAGTCCTAGGTTTCGCGCTGACGGCCGGTTTTGTCGCGGTGTGGGCTGTGGGCCGCCGTCCAGCAAGCTCTGTGGACGACCTGTGGCGCCCCTTCATCGAGCACCGTGAGACCACTATCATCTGCGTTCCGCTACTCACTGCCCTGTCCTTCACGGATTGGGATAACGCACGGCTATCGAAGACGCCCCCGCTACGCATCAACTCACTCGGCCAGCCCATTTACTCCGGAACGGGACACGAGTTGGAAGTGTTCGACTGGATTGTGGGGATGGGTGACGCGCAGGCCGCTATTGCCGTGACTGCCTATCTCTCTGCCCACAACCGCGAACCGCTCGTCAAAATGGGCGGGGAGGGTACATTCGCCGATCTCAGAACCCACCCCAGTGTCCTGATCGGCGCGTTTTCGTCCCGCTGGACCCGGGATATGGGTCGCGACCTGCGATTCGATTTCCGGCACGTGCCCTCCGGTACCGGAATGGTAGGCGCCATCGTGGATACGCGGGACGTGCGGCGCCAGTGGGTCCATGGACGGACGCTGCCAGACGGCCGGCCCGAGGAGGACTACGGAATCGCCGCCCGCCTGTTCGACTCCAAGAGCGGCCAGCCCATAATCATCGCCGCTGGTATTACCACCTTCGGTACTCAGAGCGCGGCCGAGTTCCTCGTGAAGCCAGCTTTCCTGGCGGAACTGGTCAAGCGCGCCCCAAAGGACTGGAAGTCCCGCAGTGTTCAGGCGGTTGTTCGCACGCGGATCATGGGAAACACGCCCGGCCCGCCGCAGTTGGTGGACGCGCATTTCTGGTAATGGCACTCAGGCCCACTCCTGGCCCATGCGCAGTTTGGCGCGAGCTCGCCCACGCGCGAGTTTGCAGTGAAGGATTGCGACGGCCGTTTGCTCGCCTTCGGCGCGGATCTGTAAAGCGTCTCGATTGCGCGGGCTACTCGTCGCGCCGGAAATCATAGAAGACGCGAATCAGATTGCCATCGAGATCGGCGATGATAAACTCGCGCAGCTTCCAGGGTTTGTCTTCGGGCTCGGAAACGATCTTCGCTTGCGCCGCGCTCCATTGAGCGAAGAGTTCGTCCACTTCGGCCTTGCTGTTGAGATTGAGCCAGAAAAGGATCGGGCCTCTGTTGCCATAGGACTCGCGGAAGGCGCGGTTGGTGATAAACAGTCTACAATCTCCCCTTGAGATGCCTGCAATGCCACCTTGGTCGTCGCCCCAATCAAGGGTGAAGCCAAGCGTGTGGACATAGTAGGCCGCGGCTTTGTCGACGTTGGCCGCGGGGATCTCCGGAACGGGAACGGGGAACGTCATAGTTACCGCCCACTCACCTTTCTCCACGAGGCGGGTTTGCCGGGTGTGAAACGAACCTCGTAGGTCCTGCCGTCATGGAAGGCGACACGTGCGGCGGCGGGGTCATCGCCGAGAGGTTCGACGGCGCGGAGCGGGTCTTTGACTCCGGGCGGTGTGGGAACAAGCGCGTAGATGAGCTGCACGGTTTTGCCGCGCGCCTGGTAGACGGCCACGGGGGCGGGGCGCACGCTGCTGATGGTTTTGGTGAGCCAGCCCTGGACCGGTTCCTGTTGGCCTTCGACGATCTTGAGGGTGAGACCGGCAGCGGTGCGCGGCATCAACGTAAGGTTGGCTTCGGCGGCGTTTTGGGTGACGACGCGGAGGCCGTCGGCCTTCACCGGACCATCGAAATGGAAGAGCGGTTCGTAGGTGTGCTCGTTGCCATCGACGGCGGTGAGACGGTCGAGCATGACCCAGAAATCGGGCTTGATGAAGAGCACGGCGCGGGTGTGTTGCACGCCTTTGCCGACGTCGCCACCGAATGCTTCGTCGTAGGTTGCCTCGACGTAATCCGCATCTTTGCCGGTGGACCAGACATGGGGAAGCGGCTGCTTGACGACGTAAGCCATGCGATCGCGGGCTCCGCGGCGGCGTTGCGGCTGGCCGTCGACCAAGACGACGTTGTGACTGGGGGAGTCGATGAAATACGACCGCCACTTGGAACGCTCATAGGTGTAGTTGCCGGGGTCGACGAGGAAGCTTTTGCCGTAGGCTTCGAGGATGATCTCGAGCTTGTCTTCGTGCTGATGGCCGTAGCCGAAGGGGCCTCCATCGAACCAGAGCCAGCGGGCCTGCGGGTCCCAGCCGGAGCGCTGCACGAAGTATCCGGCGTACGGGAAGGCGTGGCTTGTGGCGGCGGGCGGCTGGCCTTGCGCGCCGTCGGCGCCGTACCAAAGGAAATCCTTACGATGGGGAAACAGGCCGGCGGCTTCACGGAGGGCGGCGCGCACGTCGAAGGTGCTGCCGTCCTGAACGCCTGGCAGCTTGCGCGAAGGCGTTGCACCGTAGACATCGAAGTCGTACATCTTTTCGAGACGCTTGAGGAAGTCGGCGGGGAGGGATGCGTCGTTGAGTCGCGCGATTTTGTATACCATCAGGAAATTCATCAGGCTGACGTGGTGATAGCCGCTGGCGAGTTCGATCTGCACACCGTCGGGGTAGACCTGATTGTCGAGCTCGGCGTAGATCCACTTGGCGGAAGTTTCGCGCCAGGCAGGGGCGTCCTTGAATTCCGGAAACAGCACACCAACGTGAAAGAGCCCGTTGCCTTCCATGGCGAGCCAGTTGCCGGTGGTGTGGAAGGCCATGAGGTGGCGCGCGTGATCGATGTATGCGCCAAGGAAGGCGAGGAGCGCGTCGTCTGTCATGGCGGGCGAGCGGAGGAATCGGAACCACAGCTCGGGCCAGATCTGAGCCGCGCGGATGCCGGTCTCGATAGTGCGCCAGGCCGAGCGCGGGACGTTGCCGGAGGTTTCGGGCATGGGGCAGTCGCGGACCCAGGCTGTCACCTGCGCGACGAATTCGCGGGCGTATTTTTCATCGCCGGTGTCGCGATAGGCGCGGGAGAGGGCGAGCCATTCGGCGTGACGGTTGAGCTGCCACGTCCATTCGTTGTTGGGGGCGAGGCCGGGCTCAGTGGTTTTGTCGAAGGCCCAGTCGATGCGCGGGCCGAATTGGTGGGCGATGCCGATGCTGCTGAAGTGATGGCGGAGGGCGCGGTCGGCGACGGCGGTGTCCGGGCGGTCGGCACGCTTGGACAGCTCGAAGAGCGGGCGCGTGCGGTTACGGAAATGGCGCGCGAGGTCGCTGGGGGTGGTAATGGAACGAAGCTCGGGCCGGGTGCGGTCGAGGGCGTTTATGAGTTCAGAAGGGGAAAGCGCGATGGCGGGAAGAACAGCAGCCATCCCTAGGATAAGGATATGCAGGTAAGAGGACATGGCATTCGATGCCCATAGTAGCAGGGGCTCCGACGGGGCGGTGGCGGGCCTGAAGGCCCGCGCAGGCTGAAGCCTGCCCCACAAGAGGGCCTATAATGCAGGCATGATCCTCGATCGGCGTAGATTTCTTGAAGGTGCGCCCGCGCTTGTGCCGGGCGGTATGATGGCGGCGGCGGAAGAGAGCCGCAAGACGCGGTTCTACATTCTGGAGCAGTTCTATTTGGAGAATGGGACGCAGCCGGGGCGCATTCATGAGTTCTTTTCCAAGACGTTGATGCCGTCGCTCGAGCGGGTGCACAAGGGGCCGCGGATTGTGATGGAGGCGTTGATTGCGCCGCACATGCCGCAGGTGGCGGTGATTCTGGGGATTGAATCGCTGGATCAGATTTATGGGGTTTCCAAGGCGTTGTTCAGCGATAGGGATTTCAGCAAGGCGTTTGATCAATGGGAGGCGGGAGAGGCGCCATATGTTTCGGTGAGCGCGGCGCTGTTGGAGGCGACGCCGTATTCTCCGGAGATTGTGATGCCGGCCAAAGCGCCGGAGAAGCCGCGGATTTTCGAACTGCGGTCATATCACTCACCGACGGCGCGGCAGGCCAAGGCTCTGCATGAACGCTTCGCGGGGCCGGAGATCAAGATCTTTCACCGTGTGGGAGTGCATCCGTTGTTCTACAGCTCGACGGTGTTTGGCGAGAACCGGCCGAACCTCACTTACTTGATCCCGTTTGATTCGCTGGCTGCGCGGGAGAAGGCGTGGGCGGCGTTCGGGGCGGATGCGGAATGGGTGAAGGTGCGGAAGGAGTCGATCGACCGCAGCGGGCAGATTTCGAGTGTGATTCAGATGTCGCTGTGGCGGGCGATGGCGTATTCGCCGGTGCGGTGATTTGTGCGACCTGGGGGTCGCGAGGGGCTGGCCTGGAAAGGCCAGCCGCGGGCAAGATTGCCCGCCCCACAAGACGAGCAGTTAGAAGCGGAGCTTGGCTGAGACCTGGACGTTGCGCGGGAAGTTCTGCTGCTCGATGGAGAGCATGCCGAAGCGCGCGTCGGTGTATGAGGTCGGCGCTGGGCGATAGATGGGGCGGTTCATCAGATTGAAGGCCTCGCCGCGGAGTTGGAACTCCCAGTTCTTCTCGCTGCGGAGGCGGAAGCTCTTGCTGGCAGCAAGGTTCACGGTGATGTTGTCCATCTGGCGGAGCCACGCGTAGCGGTCTTCGACAACGCGCGGCTGATAGGCGGGGTTGCCGCGCCAGCAGGTGCGATCGTTGTTCCACCAGCGGGTCTTGGTCTGGTCGTCCACCAGAAGCGTGCCGCAGGTGTTGACGGCGTTGATGCCGGCGATAGGATTGCCTGAGGTGTAGCGGTAGACCCAATTGACGGTCCAGCCGCCGGCTGCGCCATCCAAAACCTTGTTGGTGGTGCGGAAGTGGCGTCCGCGTCCGAACGGGAGCGAGTAGATCCCGCTATAGGAGATGTTCTGCGGCTTGTCGTAGCTCACCAGCTCCTTCACGGGCCGTTCGTTAAGGAAGTTCCAGGTGTTGAGGTAGTTCGCCTGCTGGAGGTTCTTGGAGAAGGTGTAAGAGAACACCATCGTCAGACCGCCGAGGACGCTGCGCTCGTTGGAGAAGCGCTTGTCGAGGCGCATCTGCAGCGCGTCATAGCGATAGCGGGCCCACGGCATGGTGTTGTTGGTGATGTTGGCGAAGAGCGGATATCCGCGGAACAGCTCCCGGCGCGCGATGGTGGCGGGGCCGCGCGTACGATTGGCCGGGACGATGGTGGCGAACGGGTTTTGCACGGTGGTGTCGCCGAAGGCCGGGAGCGCATACGCGGCCTGATTGAACTCCGCGGACCAGTAGTCAGTATTGATCGCCATGGCATCCTTGGTGGTCATGCTGCCAACGTAAGAGACGTCGAGGAGCGCGTTCCCGAATATCCGCCGCTGAAAGCCGAACGAATATTGGAAAGTACGCGGAATAGGGCGCTGGCGACCGTCGTAGCCGATCGCGTTGCCGGCGTTGGTGAGCAAACCGAGCTCGCGTCCAGTGGGCTGCACGATGCCGTCGGGGAAGGGATTGACGAGCGAGTAGCGGCCGGTGAGTCCGGCAGACGGGGTGATGTCTCCGTCGATGGAACGCAGATAGGTGGTGGTCTGGCTGAAGCCGTCGGTCTGACCGTTCTGCGTGGCAGTGCGGTGGAAGATACCGAAGCCGGTGCGGAGGACGGTCTTGCGTTGGAACTGCCAGGCAAGGCCGATGCGCGGCTGGATGTTGCTCCAATCGGTCTCGTAGATGCGGCGGTTGCCTCCGGGCTGAACGAAAGTCTTGCCGCCGAGAATGGCAGCGGGCGCGTCCGGATACGGGAAGCGGGGGTTGGTGCGGTCGTAGGCTTCCTTGAGCGTCTTCCAGCGGGCGATGATGGCATCGCTCAAGGGGTTCTTGCTGGAGTAATCGAAACCGTTGTTGATGCGGTTCCAGCGTTCCACCCAGGGGACCTGCACGTCATAGCGGAGGCCGAGATTCAAAGTGATATTGCGGCGCACCTTCCAATCGTTCTGGACGAAGAAGCCGAAGTAGGGCCAACTGCGATAGTAGGTATCGTTCCAGTCGATCTGGCCCGCGCCGGGGATGCCAAGCAGAACATCAGCGACGCCGGAGCCGTCCTGTGCGGTGAGCGCGGAACGCTGCGGATAGCGCTGCGTGCCCCAGCGGCTGAAGTTCAGAAAGCCGTTAGCGAGACCGACGTCACCGACGCCAACCGCGGCGTAGACGAGATCGGCGCCGAACTTCCAGGTCTGAGTACCGCGCACCATGGTGAAGCTCGGGACTACGTTGTATTGATTGTCGGCGCGCCAGGTATAGAGGTTGCCGCCGTTGCCGAAGAGGTTGGAGAACTGGTCGATGGCGAGGCGCGGCGGGTAGTCGGCGGTGCTGGTAGGGGCGTGGATCATGCCAGTCATTCCGAGGGTTTCGGCGGTGACGCCGGACTCGGTATCAACGGTGGGGAAGCGTTGCCAGAACCGGCCGTAGGAAGCGCGGAAGTCGAAGATGGTGGACGGTGACACCACGCGCGTCCAGTTTGCGATGCCGTTTACGTTTTTGCGCGTGGACCACATGTTGCCGCTAGCGGCAACGCCGGGGATACCTGTCTGGTTGCGGTACTCTTTGCCTGCCTGAATGGTGACAAGGAGGAAGACCCGGTTGTTCTGGTTGATGACTTTGTCGTAACGGCCCATCTCCTGCTCGTACCGGTATTTGCCGGTGCTGCCGGAGTTGACGTAGTTGTCGGTGAACTGGTTCAGGTTTGGGGTGGGGTAGTAGGAGAGGATCTTCTGGCCGATGGGGCTGATGCGGCTTTGCGGAAGCACGTTGCCGGGGAAGGGGTCGCGGATGGTGGGGCTGCTGCAAGTGCCGGGGACATCGACACCATTCACGCAGGGATGGGCCGTGAGCGGATCGAACACATTGGTGTTGTATTGCGTGAAGTTCTGTCCGGTGCGAAGGTCGAGAGGCGGGGCATCAGCAACGACGGGGAACGGTACGCGCTCGCGGAAGCCTTCGAAGCTGGCGAAGAAGAAGTCCTTGTCCTTGCGAATGGCGCCACCCAGCGTACCGCCGAACTGGTTGGTGATGCGTTTGCCGCGCGGGGCTCCGACCACGTTGTTCTGCGTGTGGTTGGCGTCGAGCAGACGGTTGCGCATGAAGTTGAACAGCGTTCCGTTGAAGCGATTGGAGCCGGACTTGAGCGAGGTGTTGACACTGCCGCCGCCGGTGCGTCCGATGGCCGCATCGTAGGTGTTGGTCATTACCTTGAACTCCTGGATCGCATCGACATTGGGAGCGACCTGGAACGATCCGGTGAGGCTGATGGGGGCGCCGTTGAGGCTGAAGCTGTTGGTGCCGGACTTGCCGCCGTTCATGGTAAAGCTGCCGTTGACGTCCCATCCGCGCGTGCCCGAGAAGCCGCTGGAGCCGAACTCTTCCTGCGTGAAAAGAACGCCCGGCGCGAGGTCCATGAGCATGAAGACCTGGCGGCCGTTAAGCGCGAACTCGGAGGTCATGAGGGAGTCGAAGCTCATGCCGCCGGAAGCGTCGGCGGTCTTGAGCAGTTCGACGGAGTCGGCGGTGACGGTGATGGCTTGGGAGACTTCGCCGACTTCCATTTTGAAAGGCAGGTCCAGGCGGTCCGCGACGAGGAGCGTGACGTTCTCGCGGCGCATGTTGCGGAAGCCTTGCGCGGTGACGTCGATGTCGTAAGTGCTGGGTTGCAGGTACGGTAGCGTGTAGAACCCTTCGGCGTTGGTTTCCCGCGTGATCACCTGATTGGTAGTGCGCTGGACGGCGCGCACCTTGGCACCAGGGATGGCGGCTCCGGTACCGTCGGTGACCTGGCCGCTGATGGTGGCGCGGAAATCCTGACCGTTTAAGGATGCCGCGAGTCCTGCAAGACAGAACACAAGCAAAGAACGAGAAGACATAAGACCCTTTCCCCAAAGACTGATCAAGTCCAATCTAGTAAGGGGGGAATGTGGTTGTCAACGCCGGATGCAGTCAGGAGGTGCGACGCATCCTGTGCGTCCCTACTGCGGCCCCGGCGGAGGGTTCCTGAGTTCCGGCTTGATAAAGGACCAGTGATCGTGAACGAGCTTCCAGTCTTTGCCAAACAGCCTGTAAACTTTCGTCGAGTTCCATCGAGCGGTGAATGGCGATCCATCGGGCATGATCGCGTGGCTTATCAGTTGGTAGCTCAACACGGCGGCATCGCCCAATTGCTGCACTTTGGTGTCGATCATTTCATAGCGATCCACCTTGATCTTGCCGGCGATTGGGGCGTAGTAGTCCTTCATCGCCTGGATTCCGTCTGCGCGCTTCTCGCGGGCCGGGTCGAAATAGGTGATCTCGGGGGCATATGTCTCCAAGTATCCTTGTGGATCGCCTTTGCCCCAGCGGTCCAGCGCCGACTTCTCGATGGCGATGATTCCTTCCGGGTTGAGCGGGAGTGCTGCTCTCTCGCAGGAGGTCAGAACTCCACAGGCGATGAAAACCATTAGCGTGCTTCTCATGCTTCCAACTTAGCCGGGATCGCGGTGGGGCGAATAGGAAAAATGGAACCTGCACACGTTACAAACAGCCCATGCTACAAGAAGATAAGGAATGACGCAGCCGATCGCGCGTTACCGCGAATTCGATCCGTGCCCGCCTCTGTGCGACTACGTGCGCTGCTTCTTCACGTTCACGGCGCCAGCGGAGGCCGACGAACCAGGCCGAGCGATCAGACGCGAGCGTTTGTTCCGCGCAGCCCCAGGGTCATACACAACGCCACTGTTCGCGGATAGTCACGTGTCGATATCCTTCAGCTTCGGCTGCGGCTATCGCGTGGACGGTTTATGGAGCCAAGCCGAAGAAAGATACTGCGGCCACGTAATCGGGCCGATGAGCGTTGCACACCCGGCGGCCCACGGCGATCGCATCATCGAGGTGGGGGCATACTTCCGACCGGCGCGTGCGAAATGCTTCTTCGCCACCGCCGCCCACGAGTTGACAGACCGCATGCTTCCCCTGGCGGACTTATGGGGCCGGCCGGCAGTGTCATTGGAAGCCTGCATCGCCGAGGCGAGCAGCGATGAACAGCGGGTCGATCAACTCGAACACGCGCTGCTCAGGCGCCTTCACATTAGCCGGGATCGCCGATTTGCAGTGGACCTCCCTGCCCTGGGGGCATTCGTGCAGCAGAAGCGTGGAATCGTCACGGTGAGTGAACTCGCGGACTGCACCGGCGTCTCCCGCCAACACCTTGGACGCATCTTTCACGAAGGAGTCGGATTGCCGCCGAAGCTTTTCTGCCGACTCGCCCGTTTTCGCGCAGCATTGGCATGCGTATCGGGAGTGAAAGACAGCGGCGCCGGGTTAGCAGCCGAACTTGGCTATGCGGACCAGTCGCACATGATCGCCGAGTTCCGTGAATTCAGCGGCCTCACGCCGAGGCCGCTACTTCTGCAACAACTGGTCCACCCATTTACTGGTGCCTCGGCGGACAGCGCCGAGACAAAGTAAGAGGACAGAAGCAGGAAGGAAAAAGCGCGACAACGAGGTTCCTTCATCTCACTGGCGCCAACCTAAGCGTCCGTCCACGCGCGCACAATCATGTCATCGGTTTCCTTTGTCATAGGCCGGCCGTCGAAGCCGCCGCTGATTTCCCATCGGGCATAGCCTGCGTGACGAAGGAGCAATGCCATTTCTTCCTTGTAAACCCAGCGCGTGTCATACTCCGTCCTCTGAACGAGTTCGATCGTGCCGTCGGGGCAGACGCTCTCCACTTCGGTGATCGAGTGTTGGAGCTGCTGGACGCGGTCGAAAGTCCGCGTGTCAAACATCCGGAGCTTGCGGCCGTTGCGCGGATCCGCTGTTTCCCCTTCCAAAACACGGATGCCATCCGATCCGCCGATCCACTGCAGTCCTGGAAATGCACCGTCGAACACCAGCATGCCGCCCGGCAGCAGGTGCTCACGGCAGCGCCCAAGGCACTGAATCTGCCAATCCTGCGTGAGGTTGTGCACGAAGGCGTTAAAGGGAATCATGATCAAGGCGTATCGCCGTTGCGTTCGGAAATCGCTCATGTCAGCCCGATAAAGCCGCGGCGACAATCCGAGTCTGGCGGCGGAGTGCCTCAGTTGCGCCAGCATTGGCTCGAACAGGTCAACTCCGTCGATATCGACTCCAGCGCGCAGACAAGGCAGGAGGATGCGTCCCGTTCCGCAGCCGAGATCCAACACCGGACCCATGGCGCGCCGGGCTAAATCGAGATAGAAGTCGAGTCCGTAGTCGAAGCCACCGAGCAGAATGTCGTACAGTTCACCGTCATCGAAGGGCGTTGGGGAGGATGCGTCGGATGATGACATGTGGTCCTTTCCGGAGTGGGGCTGTTCGCACCTGACAAATGATAGCTCCTCTGATCGTTCCCACGCCGCCATCCGGAATCTGGCCATTTGCGATCCCGTGTGAACGACCGGTTAGTTCCCACTTCCGCGCCGGCGGATTCGCTAACTCAAGGCCACGAGCGCCGGCATCTCGTCCCAGGTCCGCCCGTCAAGTTCGCGACCGGTCTTCTTCTTGAAGACACCGCCCCACTGCTTAAAAAAGAACGCTACTTCAGACCGCACACACTGGTCACGGATGTCGATCACCCATTCCTGCTCCATTGGACGTGCACCCGGCCCTGACTCACCGCCCGCGATCACCCAGTCGATGCCATGCAAGTTCAGGTTTCTGATTGGACCAAGCAGAGGTTCGATAGAGAGAAACTTCACATGGGCATTGGTTCGCCGCAGGTGATCGATCCGCCAAACGTAGTCGCTGTTTTCGACGCTCACGCCCATCCAGATGTGGGGAGCCCAGGCGATAACGCCGTTCAAGTCCTCCAGACGCTTCGCACGCTTGGTGAGCACCTGGTATTCGTGCCAGTCCGCTTTGTTCATCACGTCGAATACCTGCCGGATGTACTCAACAGGAACTTCTTCGTGGAACAGATCGCTCATGGAGTTAACGAAGATGCGTTGTGGCTTCCTGACGCGCAATGGTTCGTCCAACTTCTCGGGGACGAGCCTCAGGTCGAAACCCTGTTGAAAAGGATGCCCCGGGACTCCCCGAAAGCGCTCGGCAAATCGCTCGGCGTAACAGTGTTTGCACCCTGGGCTGATCTTGGTGCAGCCGCGGACAGGGTTCCATGTTGCATCCGTCCACTCGATCTTCGTCGCTGCCATTTCAGAGCCCCTGTTTCATTCTGTACTGGTTGAAGATGTCGTTCACGATATCCATGCCCGCCTCCTTCTGGGAGGCGAAATAGAGGTAGTAGATCACGGCATTAGTCTTTGTTCGCATCGGCATCGGTTTGGGTACGTACTTAAAGCCGGCTTGGTGGATCAATCGTTGTCTGAATGCTTCCGCGAAGCGTGCGTTGGACACCTTGATTGGTACGTCCTCATCGAACAGATTGCGGACCTGATCGTATCCTGCGTCCAGCCAGGAATCGTCGCCCCAAAGTCGGGTCATTTGTTCGGCCTTACTCTTCACAACCTTATCCGGGTTCTTGCGGAGTGCGTTCCGGTTGATGTCCATGATCATGAAGTTGACGAAGATCTCGATCGACTTCGCCTTTCCCGCCGTTTCGATCACTTGCCACGTGAGATTAATGTTGTAAGGGTCAAGTAGGCAGAGCGCCCTCTTATATTGACCGTAGTCCGCGCGCGGGAAGACCTTGGAGAGAAGAACTGCGTTGCAATCATCGCTGTAGATGAAGACATCGCCGCGAGAGCCCGCCTGTTTCCGCAGTTCGGCAGCCTTCTCCGCATCGGCGTCGATGAAGTGGTACTCGTGGAATGGCGGGTTCGTGTTGAGAGCGATCAGCGGACTACCCTCAACCAGTTCATTACGGGCTCTGGAAACGTGGTGGCCGGAGCCCGCGTAACCATCAATGTACAACCAACGCAGGCGGCTGATTCTGTCCCGCCTCTAGGCATCCATAACCGTCGTGTAGGCAGCGGCGTACTTTTTGATAATCTCGAGTTTCACCTCGGACCAGATGCCGATCTCGTCGTGCTCCACAGCCACAACAAAACTCTATCAGAATGTTCCAGATCGTGGAACCAACTAAATGAGCCTCACCTTCGGCAGCGCCATCGCCCATGCACCATGTCGCTGTGCTTAAAGAGGCGTGACACGAATTCGGAGTTGCTCACCGCCGGCCACCGTGACCGGGAGACCTGTGCGCAATTCGAAGCCGAGATAGCGGCGCGGCGGGCCGCCGTTCACAGATATGTCGTAGGCGCTGCCGGGCTCAACGGTGAACCATTCGGGCCATTCGTTGAGGCGGGGATAGTTGCCGGCCATGTTCCAGTGCTCTTTGTGCCGCGCGATGTCGAAGCGCACGGAGCCTTGATAGGGATGGGAGGCGCTGACGAGTAACGACACTCCGGCGGCGTCGCGCACAGCGCCCAATTCGACGCGGCCGTCGTGAGGGGCGAGGAAGGTCCCCTGGGATTTGAAGAAGGCGTACATCATGGCGGTGCGGATGTAGTTGCCGTCGCCATACCAATACTCAACGATGCCGTTGTCGCGCTGGCGGGCGTAGTATTTCTTCATCGCTTCATCCAAGGCGCGATCGAGGGCGGGATGAGGGATGCGGTTCATCAGCACGAGCGCGCCTTCGATGCTATCGGAGTAGGCGTTGGCGCCCCATTTGCGGCCCGCGCCCGCTTCATCAAAGAGGTAGTGGGTGTTGCGCGAGACGGAATCCATGGCTGCTTCCACGGCCTTGCGGTAGCGCTCGTCGCCGGTCATCAGATAGCCGGTGTAGATGGCATTGAACATGTAGGCCCAACAGTGCGCGTGGCGGGCGTCCACGACTTTGCCGGTGGCGACATCGACGGAGTGGACCCAAACGCCGTCCGGATTGCGGCCGGTGTCGAGCACACGATCGAGAAGCTTGCGCAGCGGGGATTCCCACTGGCGGGCCTTTTCGGGACGCAGCGTGCGGGCGAGTACGAAGGCTTCGGTGAGACCGCCGAGGATCTCGTTTCCATGGTCAGAATAGACGAAAACGCCGCGTTTGGGTTGATCGGTCTTGATGTCCCATTCGTGCGCGGGCAGGTAGTTGGTTGCTTCCAACTGGTGGAGGAAGTAGAAATCGGCGATGTGGACTACGGCGTCGACGAAGCGGGGGTCGCGCGTTTTCCAGGCGAGTCGCGAATAGACCTGGAGGGCGTTGCCATTGATCTCGGCGGTTTGGGCGGGAAGCGGCGCGCCCTTCCATTTATAGGGAGCGTGCTTCACCATGTCGGAAGCGATGTCGCGCATGCGATGATACCAGGGCGTCTCGCCGAGGAGTTCCGTTAGCGGCAACAAGCCATCCTTCATATACTCGCTCGACCCGAAGATCACTTCGTCGATTTCGAGATTAGGGCGGACAAAGCCGCGGCCTCCGGGTTGAAGATCGTCACTGAGGTGACCGAGGCGGCGGGTGAGCAGCATCTCCTGACGGAGGATGTGCTGCATGCTGGTGCGGTAGAGATGCGGCTCAGTGAACCAGGCGGCCATCACCAGGAAAGGGTAGAGGTCAGCGGCGGAGTCGCGCACTACCCAGTTGGGATTGGTTTCGTTGCGTGGCAGCAGCCCGGTGACGGGATCGGCGAGTTTCAACCAGGCGTGCATCACGCGGTTGCTTCGCGAGAGCGCTTCCGATGCCATGCGGCCGTTGAAGGCGGCGCGCGACACCCACTCCGGATCGGCGGCTGGCGCGACTGTGGAAATGACGAGCAGGAAGAACGGAAGGAAGAATTGCGTTCGCATCACTCGTCATTATGGGACAGCGGTGGGTGGCTTGCTTATGGAGTCATCTGGCCCGTGGGGCTTAGCTGGAACGTGAGCACGCCGTTGGCGGATGCGGTGGCACTACCGCCGGGCGCGATGGTGATGGTTTGCGTTGCGCCCGATACCACGACGGTTAAGGTGTACCCCGCGGATGGGTTCAGGTCTGTGATGAGGTGTCGCGTTTGGGCCGCGGGCACCGTGTAGGTGATGGTGCTGCTGATGGGCGTGCCGAAGGAGGCGGTGCCGGCGATGACGACGCTGTTGCCCGCCGATGACTGCAACAAAGCGCCGGTGGCGAGGCCGCTGGTGATGTTGACGGCTGTCGCGGCGGCTACTTGTCCGGCTGTTGGCGCGAGGTCGAAGACGGTCATCCAGCGGCGCGTGGCGGCGGCGGTTCCGGTGGGACGGATCTCAGTGCGGAACAGTTTGTTCCACGTCCGCGTGTCGCTGGAAAACTGGCTGGTGGTTGCCGCTGCCGCGCTTGCGGGAAGGATGGTGGTCATGGAGCCGGCGAAGACGCCCGGGTTGATGTCGAAGCGGCGCGCACCTGCGCCGGGCGAAGCCACTTCCACGGGGCTGGAAGGGAAATGGAACGCGAGGTACTGATCGAGCGAGGCGTCGCAGATGCCGGTGCGGTCATAGACGACAAACTGCGACGGCCGCAGATAGACGATCTGGCGGGACCATTCATTTACAGGCGAGCGACCGGTGCAGATGGAGGAGAGCGGACGGTACATGTCTTCGAGATACTGCCCAACAGTGAGCACGTACGATCCGCCGTCTTCAAAGCGAGCCACCTTGGTGCGCGCTCCCTCGCTGCGCTGCATCGCCCACTGTCCGAAGTTGGAGAGGATCGCGCCTGCGCCGTTGATGTGCCGCACCTGGAAGGTGTTGTTGAGAATGCGATTGCCGATGTTGTGATTGATGTCCCAGTTGCCGAAGCGGTCGTCGAAAGCGGCGGTCCATCCGGGGGATCCGTTGGGTTCATGCGTCAGCCATGCTGCCGGGTTGACGACGAGCGGGTTGCGGTTGCGCTGAATGGCGAGCGAGCCTTTGTCGAAGGGCTCGTGGCCGGCGCTGGGGAAGTTGATATACGGGCTCGACATGAAGGTGAAGTAAGCAGCGCTGGTGGACCAATCGGAGCGAGCCGACACACCGCCCACGCCCGGTGCGAGATACGAAAGCGGGGAGGAGGTGTAGTCGGATTCGGGCGCGGTGCTGTCCCAGAAGAGGAAGTCGAGCCAGGCTTCGGTGCCGCCCACGTGAAGGGCGTCCAGCGAGGTCTTCACATCACGAGCGTACTTGTGCATCATTGGCGCGAGGGGATCGCCCCACATCGACAGATAGCCGGCGAAGAAGCGGTAGATGCCGGCATTGGTGGTGCCGGGCCAGATGGCGGTGTCGCCGGTGTTGTAGAGCTCGCCGCGATCGTCCATCATGTCGCGTGTGGGCCACGTGAACGCCATGAGGTAGCGGGCCTGATCGAGCGGGAAGGCGTATGGCTGCGCGGCGTGGATGAGGTCGAGGCCCTTCGCGGTTCTGACTGCCAGTGCGGGCAGGGCCTGATTGCGCGAACCGAGAATGCCGTATTGCGTGAAGCCTTCGGTCCAGCCGCCGCCGCCCATGTTGGCGCTGTAGTATTGTGCCACGCGCTGGAGGTGCTGCTGGTTGTACCAGTTGTTCCACCACGTGTCGCCGAGCGGGCTGTCGCCTTGGACCGCGAGCGCGGCCATGCACTTTGCGGCGTAGTAGCCGGCGAAGTAGTTGCCTTGCGGATGATCGTACTCAAACGAGTTGTTCTCGAAGGAGCTGATCCAGTTGTTGAGCGATGTCTGGAGTTGCGCAAGCTGTGTGGGGGAGAGGAGGTCATGGAACCAGTCGTAGCCGATGCCCATGGCGACGCCGAAGTTGCGGATGCCGTATCCATAGTCGCGATCGAAGACGGGCCGGCCGTCGACGATGGTGTGGTTGGGATCGGACATCGCCATCAGGATCTGCACGGCCTTTCCACCGTAATTGGCGGCCGCCGTTGGGATGGAGAGACGTGTGGTCTGGTAGCAGAGACCGAGCGGCATGAGGGCATCGTAGTAGCCGCTGCCCTGGTAGCCTTCGCCGACACTGGGCTTGTTGGGATAGCCGTTCTCACCGGGGTAGTTGACGGTGCCGCCTCCGATGTAAGAGTTGCAGACAGCGGCGAGCGCGGTCCACTCGGAGGTGTTGGCCTGGGCACGATTGCGGAGTGAAGTGAGGGTGGCGGTATCGAGGATGATGCGCGGGCGGGCGGATGTGGTTGCGGTGGTGATGGTGATGGTGGCGGTGGCGGATTTGGTGGGGTCCTGCAGGCTGGTGGCTGTGGCGGTGTAGACGCCTGGCGTTGCGCCAGCGGTATAGAGTCCGGTGGAGGTGATGACGCCGCCGGTAGCGGTCCAGGTCACGGCAGTGTTGGTGGCGTTGGTAACAGTGGCGGTGAACTGCTGGGCTCCGTTGGTGAATAGTGACGCGGTTGTAGGCGATATCGTGATTCCCACGGATTGCGGTTGCGTGATCGTGATGGTGGCGGTGGCGGATTTGGTGGGGTCTTGCACGCTGGTGGCGGTAGCGGTGTACGTGCCTGGCGTTGCGCCGGCGGTGTAGAGGCCCGTGGAGTTGATGGTGCCTCCGGTGGCGGTCCAGGTGACGACGGTGTTGCTTGCGTTGGTCACCGTGGCGGTGAACTGCCGCGTTGCGGTTGGGAGCAATGACGCGGAGGTTGGGGTGATGGTGACGCCGACGGCGGGGGCGGTAGTGATAGTTACCGTGGCGGATGCAGTGGCTGAGCCGGCCGAGTTGGAGGCGGTGAGCGTGTAGGTGGTGGTTGCGGTGGGCGTGACGCTCACGAAGTTTCCGGTGACGACGCCGGGCGCGGGTGCGATGCTGAGCGCGGTTGCGTTGCTGACCGACCAGTTGAGCGTGACGCTTTGCCCGGCCTGCACGGAGGCGGGTGATGCGGTGAAGCTGCTGATGACGGGGAGCGACGGATTGCCTGTGCTGAACTTGCCGAACTGATCCGCGGCTTCGCCGTTGCCGACTGCGCCGATGTTGCCAGGGCCATCCTGCGGGTCACCTGCACCGGTGAGCGGACTGCCGGCGGTGGGCGAGTACCGTGCGCGGTAGGAAGCGAGCACATCGGAAACCTTTTTGGAGCGCGTCCAGATATCCTGCGGCAGGAATGGGAACGGAATGGCGGTGGGCTGAGCGAACTGCGGATTCATTTTGCCGTTGAAGCCTCCAAGATCGTGAAGCCCGTAGCCAGCGGAACCGGGCGTGCGGCCGATGACACCGAGGCCGTAGTTGGCCTGGTTGGGCGCGTTGGGGTTGTAGAAGGCGTTGTAATCGGCGTAGCGTAGACGGAGGAGCGGCGTGGTGGTGGATTCGCCTTGCGCGCCTGCAAGCGCGGGCGAGCCGTTGAGGCTGGCGAAGTTGAAGATGACGTTGTTGCGCAGGCTGCCGATATAGGAGCCTGGCTGCACGGCGACGGGGCTGCCGTAGAAGGCCATGTATGCGCCGCCGCCATCGAGGACGTTGTTGCGGAAGGTGACGTTGTCGACGTTGTAGAAGAGCGAGAGCACCGAGTCCGGGGCGTAGAGCGTCTGGCTCACCGAGTAGAGGAACACGTTGTGGTGAATGTTGCTGTTGCTCATCGGAGCCTGCATCGACGCGTGAGAGTTGCCGCCCTGATCGACGAGGTTGTAGCGAAACTCGCCGCCCATGCCGCGGACCGCCCAGGAGCTGTTGCGGATGACGTTGTGCTCGACCAGGAAGCCGTCGCCGGAGAGCTCAAAGTTCTGGCCTTGCGAGAAACGGTGCGGGTAGTTGTGCTGGCTGTAGTTGCCGCGCAACACCATCCCGGTGGATTGCGAGATGGTGAAGCCGCATCGGACGCCCATCAGGATGTTGCTATCCGCGTCGGCGCCTCCGATCATCCAGTTTCGCGTGCGTTCAAAGACCACCGTCGACAGGCCGACGTTGTTGCCTTGGAAGTACTGCTGGGCGGAGGAATTGCCGGTGGCGTAGAAGACCGGGACGGTTAGCGTGGATGTGTTGGACGGCTGCGAGCCGACCGGCACCAGCGTGTTTTCGCGGAGCTCGTTGCCCTGTACGTTGAGGCGCGCCTGATCGTTGGCGGCGAGCGAGATTTGCCCGAAGGTTTCGAAGACGTTGCCGGTCAACTGCACGTAGCCTGCGCCGTTCACCGCGACATTGATGGCTGGTGTGGAGGATGTGCCGAGTCCGCGGATGTCGCAGTTGGCGATGGTGAGGCTGCCCGTGAAGCCGGCGGCGGAGCGAATCTGGAATCCATTACCGCTGATCAGACAACGGTTGGTGGTGGTGCCGGCGTAGGTGGCGGCTTGCGAGCCATTGAGCACGACGTCAGCAGTGAGGTTGTAGATGGGTCCGGTGGAGGGCGCGGGGTTGTCGACAAAGACCGTGACGGGCGCGCTGGTGACGGTGGTGTTGCGGGCGGTGATCTGCGCGGTGATGGTGTAGGTGCCGGCGATCAGGTTGTTGACGGTGTGCGCGAAGTAACCATTTTGCGCGCCGCTGCCGGTGTAGGTGCCGGCGGGCTGGCCATTGATGAGGAAGGTGACGGTGAGGGCATCGGGATCGGCCGCATCGGGATCGTAAGGGTCGGCGAAGAGGCGTATGGCGGCAGGTGCGGTGAAGTGCATTCCCGCGACGGGGCTTTGGAGAACAACGTAGGCACCGTCGCTCATGCGGGGCACGGGTGGCGGGGTGCCAGAGGAGGATTGGATCGTGATGGGGGCAGTGGCGGATTTGGTGGTGTCGGCGGTGGAGGTTGCTCGCACGAGGAAGCCGCCCGTGCTCGCGCCTGCGGTGTAGAGGCCCGTTGCAGTGACGGTACCGCCGGTGGCGGTCCACGTGACTGCGGTGTTAGCGGTGAACTGGGTGGTCTGGCCGGGTTGCAGAGTGACGGCGGTGGGGGATACGATGACCTGCACCGGCGCGGGTTGGATTGTGATGGCGGCAGCGGCGGATTTGGTAGGGTCGGCGGTCGAGGTCGCGGTGACGGTGAAGCTGCCGGCGGTCGCGCCGGCGGTGTAGAGTCCGGTGGAGGTGACGGTGCCACCGGTGGCAGTCCACGTGACCGCGGTGTTAGCGGTGAATTGGGTGGTCTGGCCGGGTTGCAGAGTTGCGGTGGTGGGGTTGATGGTGACTTGTACCGGGGCGGGTTGGATCGTGATCGCCGCAGTGGCCGATTTGGTGGGATCGGTGGTCGAGGTCGCTCGCACGAAGTAGTCGCCCGTGCTCGCGCCTGCAGTGTAGAGGCCCGTTGCAGTGACGGTGCCGCCGGTGGCGGTCCACGTGACTGCGGTGTTAGCGGTGAACTGGGTGGTCTGGCCGGGTTGCAGAGTGGCGGCGGTTGGGGATACGGTGACCTGCACCGGCGCGGGTTGGATTGTGATGGCGGCAGCGGCGGATTTGGTAGGGTCGGCGGTCGAGGTCGCGGTGACGGTGAAGCTGCCGGCGGTCGCGCCGGCGGTGTAGAGACCCGTTGCAGTGACGGTACCGCCCGTAGCGGTCCACGTGACGGCGGTGTTGGCGGTGAACTGCTGCGTCTGGCCGGGTTGCAGGGTGGCGGCGGTGGGGTTGATAGACACTGGAGTACCAGACACGGTCCCGACGTTGATGGTTAGTTTCGGCCGGTAGCGTTGTGTGCCGGTGGTGCTGAGGATGCGAACGATTTCGCCTGGAGTGTTGTTCACCAGCATGATGCCCTGATTCGTGGCGGGAGCATCGACCCAGGATTGGACCTGAGCGCGATCGAGAGGAATCGTGAAGGTCTGGACGCCAACGGGTCGAAGGGGCGGCAGGGTGAAGGTCTTACCGCTTACTGTATCGGTCCCGGCCACGGAGGCACCGCCGCCGGCCCAATCCTGCGTGGCATTACGATGAATCCAGCCGAGCCTGCTGGAGGCTGGGTCCCAGGAATTCTTCAGATAATAGCCGGTGAGACTGCCGCTGCCTGGATTCCAGGATTCGACGGCGAGCGTCAGCGTAGCGGAGGTGACGACCGATCCAGCGGGGATGTTGACTGCCCCGAACTTCAGCAGATAGCGGACGGTGTAAGCGCCGCTCCCGGTGGTGGTGTAACAACCAAGCTGAGGGTCGCCGGTCCAGCGGACACCGTTGCCGCCGTTGTATTGGGAATATTGCGTGTTGATCGCGAAGTCCTTGGCGCCGGCATAGGCGCTGGCGCCATTCTGATAAACGAAGGCCGTATCGGCATGGGCGGCGAGGGCCGCAAATAATGCCAGCGAAGATCGAGTCTTCATTGTGAGAATTCTCCTCTTTGTCGCACCAATAAGTTCTTATGACCGGGGAGGTTCAACTAAATTACAGCTAACCCATGGTAAGGAGGCAGCGACGGTCTGTCAATGACTCATTTTGGGGTTCCGAAGGCTGCGCTGAGGGCACATGAGAGTGCGCGATGTATAACTTGTAGGTGAGTTTCACCAATATAGTTGATACAGGAATAACTGTTATTGACGTGGGGATGCGCCGAATGAAACTGACCCACGTGGGCGTGGGCCTGTCGCGGAGATGGTACAGCCGGCGCGGTGGAGGCGCAACAGAGAAACATGTAACTCTTACCGGCGTGAAAATTTCCACCACTGCCCTCTAGGAATCAATTCACGCTCTCTTGAGGGAGCAGAACCGGTTCGCACTAAGGAATTCGCGCTAAAGTTCCGGCCGGATTCCGCTGTAGGGATGGTGGAGAAATGTACTCGCCGGGGCGGGACTGAAGTCCCGCGCAGGCTGAAGCCCGCCCCACAGGGCGGCAGCATGTCCAATCGACGCAACAGTGGTGGAGAAGAACGATGGTACGGGTGTATAGCCGCGAGTTCCGCGCGCAAGTGGTGAGGCGAATACTAGACGGCGAGACGGTGAAGGCGCTTTCGCAAGAGGTAGGGGTGCATCGCAAGTTGTTGTATCAATGGCTGCGGAAGGTGAACGAGGGAGGTGAGGAGAACCTGCGCGACCGGGGACGGCCGCGGAAGCAGCAGGGCGCGCGCGCGGCTGGCGAACCGGAGCAGAATGGTGCTTTGGAGCGGACCATCTCGCAACAAGGGATGGTAATCGATTTTCTCAGGGGTGTGGTTGCGCAACTGCGGCAACGAACGCACCCAAAGGACGCCTGGCGGGAATGCGCTTACGGGGTAGTGGAGGAGAGGGTGCGGATGCGCACCGGGTTGAGTGTGGAGATGATGTGCGAATTGACTGGGCTATCGCGATGCGGGTATTATCGCTATTTGCGGACGCGGTCTCAACAGCGCCAAAATCCATCGCACGACGGCGAATAAGCATGCCAGCGCGCCGAGAAACACGAACGGGGCTGCGAGCATTCCGATGATCTGCAATCTTATCTGTCCCACGAGAAACCTGCCTTATTTATCTGATAGCAAGCGAACTGCCAAACGACAGTCGCAAAACCGACATCAGAACCGCTGTGCTACGTTTAGATATACAATCGTGTAAGTCCGTGAGCGAACGACTATTACCACGGGCTGTTAGGGGGACAAACTCACCGTTTGCCAAGGCTTGGGCAAGTAGAGAGGATTGCTGTCGGGTGGGCGGATGGAAGGACGGTGAGATTGGCGAAGCGCAATGAGTCGGTTCGCTAAGCCAATCATGGGAGCAATCTGACTCAATCCGGATCTACTTTCGCAGTGCTGCGCGATAGAACTCCCAGTTGCCATCTCCCAGGGCGGCTAGCAACGCGCGCGGATCGTGCGCAACGCCTTCCGGCGCAGCAAAGCTGTGAGTGACCTTGAGGCGATCGAGATGTTCGTGAAAAAGCCGGTTCAACTGGAAGGTGGAGTCGCGGGTTCCGGCGGCGAGGCGAATGAGGAGTTTTCCGCGGACGGAGGCCGCGCACTGTTCCGCCAGCGTGATCGGGCTCATGGCGCGGAAATACTCCATGTCGCCGCCGTAGACCTGCTTCAAAATAGAATCGCGCTCGGCGGGATTGGCCCGGGTGCGCGGTCCGCGGAATTCCAGATCCAGAGGCCCGGCTGCGAGTATTGAGATTGCCGCGAAGAGTTCCGCGTTGCGGAAACCCAGCCGTGCAGCGCCATAGCCGCCCATGCTGAAGCCTTCGAGAATTCGGCCGTTACGCGAGGCTACGGTTCTCAGAGAGGCGTCAACGTGGGGGATCAGTTCCTTGATGACGATGGTCTCCATCGGGACACTGCCATCCTTGGAGTCGCACCACATGCTGGAGCGCAGGCCGTTTGGGAAGACCACAATCATGGCTGGGATCCTGCCTTCGAGGGCGGCATCGCGAAACCAGGAACTGAGGAAGGCTACGCCCGCGCCGCCACCTCCGGTTCCGTGCAACCAGTAGAGGACGGGGAAGCGGACGCGCGTGTCACGTGAGTAAGTTTCCGGGAGCGACACGAAGTAACTGATTCGCGCTTTTGCGGCGGTGCTTTCGAAAGTGCGCTGTTCGAGGCCGGGACCAGTTATCGGTGGAGTGATCCACTGTGGCGGTTGCGCCGGGAGTACGGGCAGGACGATGCCAGCCAGAAGCAATGGGTGTAGAATACGCACCATGAAACAACTATATGTGCTTTTCACGCTTCTGGTGGCACTTGCGCTGACGGCGCTTGCGGCGGATATCAACGGCAAGTGGACCGGGCAGATGTCCCGCGGCGATCGTACGGTGGAGACAACCTTCGTCTTCAAGGTGGATGGCGAAAAGCTCACGGGCACTGTGACAGATGGCCGCGGTGGATCGCAGAACATCGAGGATGGCAAGGTGAGCGGCGACACCGTTACGTTCAGCGTAACCACGCAGCGCGGCAAGCGCACGTTCACGGGGAAGGTATCGGGAGCGGAGATCAAGTTCAAGAGAGAGGGCGGCCAGAACGCATCGGAGTTCACGGCCAAGCGGGCGAACTGATTTGCTCACGGCGGGGTGCGGCCGATGCTCCTCCGAGTGCGTGCAGCCGCACCCGCGCCGGGAGTTTCCACGATGGACCAATCGCGAACAAGCTACTGGACGACGTAGATAACGGTAGCGCCGCCGAGCACCTGACCGCGGAGGTCACGCTCGAAGACGCGAACGGTGAACTGCGTACCGGTGGCCGCGTTGTCGGGGATCATGGTCTGGAGGACCATTGGATAGAGGCGGCCGGGTTCGAGATCGAAGCGCACGAGCGCGGATTGTTCACGAATTTCGAGAACTCTCTTGCGCTCCTTCAACAGGATTTCGCCGCCGCGCTTCTCAATAAGTGTGGGTCGGGCTGCTTCCTTCAATTCCAGCTTGGAGCCCTTCTCGAGTGTGAGCAAGCCGCGTGCGGAGCCGATGCTGGTTTCCACTAGCGTACGTTCGAGGAACACCATTCCGGTGTCCTCCTCGGCTGTTGTGGGCCGCAGGAGGCGAAGATCGGGAGACATACGCGGAATCTGCGGGAGCAGGTTGATGTCGTCGAGCATCAAGTTCATTCTCCCGACGAGTTGCATCTCCTTGGTCTCCACCACCACTTCCACTGGTTGCTTCTCCCGAGTAAGCAGATTGCCCACCATGACGGGGAACGAGACCTTGGCGCCCTTGATGACGTTCACGACCGTGAGGTTGCGCTGGGCGAAGTTGTTGCGGCGGGGCACGATGTCGGTGCCGGTGGTAGGCGCGGCGTGGAAGGCATAGTCATTGTTTGACCGCACCTGGGCGAGCAGGCAGGGGTGCCATGGATGGCTGTGTTCCCAGCCCCAGAAGGTGTTGGTTTGGGCAGTGGAGATCTTGAACTTCGCGATCACCGACCCACCCTTGGGAATTGTAGCGAAGGTGTTGGTGACGGCCGCGGGGACCGCGTGCATGGCGTCGACGGCGGTCCAGTCGCCGGGGTAGACGAAGTGCAGACCGACATAAGGCGTGATGCGCACATCGACGACGACGTTGTGCGCGGCCGCGGGGCCGAGGTTCCTGACGCGGATATAGAGGTAGTTGGTCTGCCCCTTCTCGACGCGGCTTGATTGCAGCGGATTGCCGGGGAGGAAGACACCGTCGTCGGCTCTGCGGATGACGATGTCGGAGAAATCCCAGTAGTCGCCGCTTGGTGGCGAACTCGGTTCCTTGCCGCTGTCGGCGGGGTAGTCGCGAATCATGACGTCGGCGAAATCGAGGGCGCTCCAAACATTGATGCGGCCGTAGCCCATCTCCTGATTCCAGGTTCCGTTGGGATGAGCGGGGGTGTCGGCGTAGGGGACCGCGCCCACTTTGGCGGCGGTGCGTTCAATGATATTGCGCACCTGCACATTGTTGAGGAATGAGTATTCGCTGAACAGCAGCGCGGCGAGGCCGGCAACGTGCGGGGTGGCTGCTGAAGTGCCGTTGAAGGTGAGAGTGTAATCGCCGGCGGGGCTGTTGGTGGGATTGTAGCCGGCGTTTCCCTGACGGTCAGTAGTAGGGATGTGGACACCGGGAGCGACGACGGAAATTTCGGGGCCGAAATCCGACCCCCACAGTTCGCCATCGGGGCTGGTGGGCGACTTGCGATTGTCGGCTTCGTCGGAGGCGCCAATTGCCATCACCAGCGGGTTGGTCGCGGGGTAGGTAATCGGGCCGTTGTAGTTGTGAGTGGCGACGCACATCACAAGGCCAGCATTGAAAGCGTTTTGTATGGCGGGATCGATGACGGCATGATTCCAGAGATCCCATCCAAAGCTCATGCTGATGACTTTGGCATTCATGGACACTGCATAGTTGATGCCGGCGGCGACCTCAGTGTCGGTCCAGTTCTGGAAGGCGGCGGGAAGGATCTTGCACCCTCCGGCGACACCGGCGACGCCGAGCAGATTGTTGTAACGGGCGGCGATGATGCCGGCGCAGGCAGTGCCATGGCTGCCGGTGGGCGCGCCGGTACCGGACATTGTGCCGAGGTTGATGCCGGTGCTCGCGTAGGTGAGATCGGGGTGTGTAAGATCGCAGCCGGAGTCGAGAACGCAGACCACTACGGTGGACAGGCCGGTGGAGAGATTCCAGCCAGTAGTGCCGGGGCCGCCCGCCTGGATGCGCACCATGTCCCACTGCTGCGCGTAGAGCGTGTCATTGGGAACGACGGAGACGGGTACAACCATCGGCATGTTTTCAAACAACACTTCGTCGATAAGGTCGGGAGACTGTTCGAGGAGTTGACCTTGGATCTCGTAGGCGTCGGCTTGGGCGGGGTTCTTGACGATGAAATAGCGGAACGGCGCGAGGTATTGGGAACGGGCGGGAACTTCTTCGAGCCCGTAGCGGGTGGCCAACTGCTTGAGCCCTTCTTCTATTTGGGCGGCTTTGGCGTGGGGCTTAATGAGAAGGACATTGGGGAGCGGGCAGACATAGGATTCGGGGCCTTGGCGGCCTTCGACATGATAGACGGGCGCGGCGAAATCCAGTTGCTGCGCGCCGGCTTGGGCGAGGCGTGCGGTGATGGGTTCGGCCGCAGCCTCACCGGTTTTCGCGCGCACCCAAAACCGCTCGGTGGTGTGGTTGATTCCGCCGGGAACGCGCTTCTGTTCGGTGGATTCGAGCTGTTCGAGATCGAGGCCGAGCTCGCGGGTGGAATTGGCTACCGCCTCATGCATTGGGGCGGCTTTGAAGGCTAATAACAGGCGGGACGGGTCGCGGGTCAGCGTGATACCCGGAGCCTGATGAATCGTATTCGGAAACATGGATCCTCCTAGGGTCGCGATGCGGCGGGGAGCCTGATGAGGCGCACCGCGTTTGTTACCCGTGATGTTGCTTTTCGAATGTCTGGTGGTTACTGCTGATTTCTTGACCTGTGTAGCGGTTTGCTACGCAGGATGTACGGCCGGCTGTTGTGATTCTATGCAACGGCCTCAATAGCCGTACTTAATATTCAACCGGGAAATCCGCCTGGAGGGGCCGCAAAAGAGAAGCGGCTTCAGGAAATCAAAGGAAATTGTCGTGATAATTTTAGTCCCCTGTTCTCCGGGTGTCAAGGGAAATTCGCACCTATCTGCGATTCAGACAGTGGGGAGGGCAGGAGTGCCAGCCTTCGCCAGAGGCTTCGGCCGACGGGATTAAAAACGGCGATGCGATGGTGAATCGGCTGAGGGGGGAAAGGTGTTTTGCCTCAATTCAAAAATGAGGGGTGCT
>JACQZR010000181.1 GCA_016213775.1 Acidobacteriota bacterium | reverse complement strand
GGGTGACTCCTGGGAACGGGACTCACGAAGCGCGAACTTCGCTGTTCCTCTGTTCTAACGCAGAGTTCCCAGGGGTTTCCAGATGGCGGTCCGCTCAGCCGTTCCGCCGGTCACGGATTCCTGTGCATAGTTCAGGTGACAGCGATTCGCTCGGGTAAGCCCAACTGGCTTGGTCAGCTAACGCCGCCGTTTGCTTCCATCGCCCGTGGTTGCCTGATTCGTGATCGAAAGCACCGTTTGAAGGCTTCAACAGTGCTTCGCGAGTTATTCCGTCCTCCGTGGACAACCAGACTGCGCGAACTTGGACAAGTGCTGCTCGCACCGATCGCCAGAAGCCTTAGAGCACATCATGACAGATTAAGGACGTTCATTAGTCCGTCCGCGTTAAGGACATCCTTCTCGCGAATCAACAGGAACGCTTTGGGTTGGTGCACTTGGCACGTGATGCCGGGACGGCGAACCACAGCCGCTTGCACTATCGGTCTTGTGTTAGGATCCTCCCTATTTTTGCCTTTTCGTTTCAAAGGCACGTGGGTGACGCACTCGAACAGTTCTTCGGCGCTCGCTTCTTCGGAGACCCTGTCCCATGCGCAACCACGCTTTTCGACAATGAGTGGTCAGGCGGTTGGGGAAGGTTCATTGGGAAGGGTTATTTCTACGCCTCCCCCAACAACTATTCTCGACTCCCAAGCGGGGCTACGCACGGAGCAAATCGTGCGGCTTTCCACTAAACCAATCGATCCACAGTTCGATTTCAGAGCATACGAACGTACGCGGCAAGCGCTTCAGCAGTGGCAAGAAACGCAACGCATGTTGGAGTCTATGCGCCATTGGCAAGAAACGCAACGGTCGTTGGAGTCAATGGAGGCTATGCGGCGGTGGCAAGAGACTCAACGCACCATGGACTCTATACGTCAGTTCCAGAGTCTGCCGCGCACGGAGACGATAACGTTGCCGCAAACCTTCCAGACGCCGTTCCGACTGCCGTAGCTTGCGGCTTCGATTGCAGCCGAGTGATCTTTGACGAGACAGCAGATCGTCTCGTCAGTGGACTGCGCTACGGAGCCATTGAGCACAATACGCGGCATTGACACGTGGATTCGGACTTCATACAAAGTGTGATTTCGGAACTGATGGTGGCTCCGATTTAGTATCTTCTCTCTGCAGCGGTGATCTGGCAAGCGTTGCGGAACTGATGCATTGGTGGCGTCGTCGTTGGAAACGAAGATGTAACGTTGGGGAAAGGCTCGGGTTTGGCCAGGCTATCGCGGGCGGCTCTCCCAGCGCATGCCGAGGCGCCAAAGCCGCGGCGCGCCGATCAGCGGCGTAGGGCTGAAGCCAGTGACATAGGTGCGGTCGAGCGCGTTCTCAAGACCGGCCTGGATCGCAAATCCACGCGGCAGTCGTTGGCGGGCGGTCCACTGGAGCGTCACGTAACCCGGAAGCAGGAACCGGTTGAGGTCGTCCTCAAACTGAAAGCTGTACGCACGCAGGCCGCCGGCGATGGAGAGACCGCGATGCGCGTAGGTCAGTTGCATCGACCCCTGATGCTTCGGAATCTGCGGCAGCCGTTCCAACGTCACGTATCGCGATTCGGAATACAGGTAGCTGATCTCGCCGTTGAAGTGACGCCAGCGCTGGCGGGCATCCACCTCGATGCCGCGGCTCACGGCGGCGGCGGCGTTGCGGCGCTGGCGAATAATTGCGGCGGGAGTGGAGCTCAGCGTCACATTGGTGATGATGTCGTCGACAGAATTGCGGAAGGCAGTGAAGCCGGCGCGCCGGGATTCGCCGATCCAATCGACGCCGGCCTCGACGCCCGTGAGTGTTTCCGGCCGCAGCGCATCGTTGGCCCGGGTAGTTGCGTTGCCTTGCACAAACTCGCGGTAGAGCTCATTGAGTGTCGGTGCGCGGAAACTGCGATACACCGATCCGCGGAATCGGAAGGGTCCGCGGCCCATGGTGACGCCGCCGCTCGGGCTGAGGAAGGTGTTGCCCTGCCCGGTGAACGAATGCCGCAATCCGAAGAAGATCTGCGCCGGGCCGAGTTTGCCGTTGGCCTGGCCGAACACACCGTGCTGCAACTGCTCCCCGCCTCCGATGCGTTTTCCCGTGGGTACCAGAGAGTCGGTGGAGGTGCCTTGTGCGCGTACGACGTCGGCGCCAGCGGTGATGTTGAGCACATCGAATCGGCGCTGGTACAGGAGTGCCCCGCCGGTGGCGTCGGAGGGAACGGTCTGGCGGTAGGTGAGGCGTTCGGTGTTGCGGTCCGCCGCGATGGCGGAGAAGGACTGATGATACTCCTCGCGGGTGTGATAGCCGAGGAGCGAGAAGTTGTTCACGGTGCCGCCGGAGTAGTGGAAGCCCAGAGTGCCCAAGCCGGTGGAGTTGCGCTGCAACTGCGTCCCGTTGTCGCGGTCCTCAATCAGAATGTCTGACCGCAGGTAGAAGCGATGGGCGCCAGTGGTGTAGTCGAGCTTGAGGTTTGGCGCAACGAAATCCACGCCGGCCTGCGTGTCGGCACGCCCGCGCACGCGATCGGCAACAATGAAGTAACCGCTGGTGGTATAGCCGCGGAACTCGCCGGAAAGCGCGAACCCGCGGCCCAGGGGCGTGGCGAACCCGGCGCTGAGAAGGCTCTGGTCACGATTGCCGCCTTCGTAGCCGAGCGTGAAGCGCATCTTCTCCACGGCAGGCGAGAACAAGGCGATGGCGCCGCCCATGGCCCGGTCGCCGAACACACTCGTCGATGCGCCGCGCAGGATCTCGACACGGTCGATCTGTTCCGGCGCGAGGCGTGTCCAGGCCACCCAGCCCCCGAACGGGTCGTTCACCGGCAGGCCATCATACAAGACCAGCGTGCGGCTTGCCCCGCTCGATCCGAGGCCCCGCAGCGACACGCCCTGAGTTGTGGGGTTGGCCACCAGGCTGGAACTGCGACGGAAGAGGCTGAAGCCGGGAACGCTGCGCAGACGGTCGTCCAGGTTGACGCCGGGAATGGTGGTGAGTTGGGGCGCGCCTAAAACAGAAATGTTGGCGGGTGTTTCGGTCTCAATGGCCCCGGCCACGGTGATGGAAGTGCGCAACGGCGGGAGGACGTCGTCATTTTTTGGCGGGGCGGTCTGGGGGGATTGTGTCCAGGCCGGCGAAATCGTCAGCGCCGAGCAGGCGAGCAGTACGCCAGCCAGCCTCCACGAGTTTTTCGGGTGCGAGACTAAAGACAATCTGGAAGCTGCTTTCCTCATGCGGTTGTACAAGCGGACGCGCGCGTGATACTTCCGCGCGAGCAAGAAACTCCAATATAGTATAGATGCTTGCCGATTCAGGAACGCGGATATCACAAAGTTGGGTAACAAAGCGCATTCTTGAGTTTCTTCCCGCAATCCGCCAGGAGAGGAAGGCGCAACAATCGATGGCCTGTTCCAGCCATGCCTCGCGTCCCGCGGGCAATGTGAGGTCGAGGAAGATCTCGACGAGATGATCTTCGTCGCGGGCAAACTCGCGAACCTGTAGTTCCCCAGTATGCGCCGTGGCTTTCCAATCCACATGCCGCGAACTCTCGCGAGGCTCGTACGGGCGGATGCGGTAGAAGTCCGAGCCGCGGCCGCGCTGGTAGGCCTCCATCTCACCTTCACAGGCGAGCAGTAATTCCTCAAAGCCTGGGCGCGGATCAACCGAAGGATACACCAGAACCTCGCGCCGCAGTTGCACCTGGAGCCGGCGCTCGGTGAAGCCGAACGGGAAGCGGGTCATGAACTGGTACTCGCTGTCGCCATGCACGCCGCGGCGGCGGAAGTGAACAGTGGTGAGCGATTCGAGCGTCGCGCCTCCGCCAACGATGGGGAAGTAAAGGCGCGTCGGCGATTCATCCTTGTCAATAGACCAGAGGTGAATCGAATAAGAGGTCATCCAGCGTTTGCTGTTGGTGAGCTGCACGCGAGCCGGAGTCTTGCGCCGCGCAAAGACATGCTCCGGAAGCAGCAGCCGCACCTCCAGGCCCGACAGAGACAGCCGGCTGACGAAACCGGAAACCAGCAGCGTCGCGATGAGCGCGGCCAGCAACAGAAACAGCAGGTTGTTGGCTGAGGCGAACGCGCCCAGGCCCACCAGCAGGATGAGTGCGGAGAATGCAGCGCCGCTCCAGGTGATCTGGTGACGCACAGTGCGCCACGAGCGCATGCGCTTCCAGATACGGCGAAAGAGTGGGGCGCGCTTCATCTCGCGGGTACGATCAATTGGCTGGGGGCTTTCCCTTGGCATCCGCGGCTTTGGTTTCGGCGGCGGGTTTGGGCGCGCCCGATTTGCGGATCTCCTCGAAGTACTGTTGCACGTATTGCTGATACGCAGCCGGAACCTCGTCCCGCGGGATCTCGCCGCCGGCATCGGAATGGGCGGCGGACTTGTTGGTGTACTGCGTCTTCAGTGCCTGGCGGCCGGAGCTGACCTCCACCATCACTTCGCCGGTGAGGTTCTGCGCCCGCTTGCCAAGAATCTCGCTGATCTTGCCCATTGCGGCGGCTTGCTCGGCCTGCTTGATCTCCTTCTCGCCATCCTGTTTACCCGCGCCGCTCTTGCCTTCCTGAGCCTGCTGTTTGGCGCCGGCGGAATCGGAAACCTTGCCCTGGGCGTTCATGTTCTTGGAAGCACCCTCGCCTTCCTGCTCGCCGGCCTCATCGGATTTCGATTGCCCATCGCCCTGTTTGCCGGGTGCGGGCGATCCCTTCTGACCCTGCTTCTGCGCAGCCGATGCCTGCTGTGATGCTCCTTGCGGAGACTGCGCATTCTGCTTGCTGCCGTCGCCCTGCTGGGGATTCATTTTCATGCGCGAAAGCATATTGGCCATGGCGTCGCGCATCTTATCCATTAATGACGAATTCTCTTGCGAAGGGTTGCCGGCGTTCTTATTGTTAGCGCCCTGGTTGTTCTTGGCGTTCTGCTTGTTTGCGCCTTTCTGACCGCCGTCCTTCCCACCCTGCTGATCGCCGGCGGGAGAGCCCTCGCCCTTCTCGCCACCTTCTCCGCCATCCTTGCCGCCTTCCTCATCAGGCGCGGAAACTTGCGCGTGCGTGTCCTTGCCAGTGGGCTGGCCTCCCTCGATGGATTCGCCCTGCAAGGCGTCGTCGGCGACATCCTTACGTTCGCCGGCCTGGTCTTCCATCCCATCGGTGGGAATCGAGATGGCTTCCATTCCTTCCGGCAATTTCTGCTTCGGAAGCGGACGATTGGCGGCCACCTCCGGCGCACCGCTGAACGACGTGAACGGAATCCGCACCAGCGGCTGGCTGAGATCGAGCGACCCGCGCACCCCGTAACGCACCACAAGCATAGCCGCGGAAACGGCCAGGAGCCCGAAGCACACCCACGCTTCGCGCGGGAAGAACAGGGGAGCCGCGGATGCAGCGTCGGCTTGGGCTGCCATCTGCTCGGCGATACCGCGTTGCGCGCGAATCAGCTCCGGTGCGCCGATCTCGCGGCCCTTCTCGCCTTGAAAGTAAACCGCGGTGGATATGGCATCGGCAAAGCCGAGTTGCTGGTCCACCTTCTGCGCGACATCATAGGTGGAAGGAACGCGTCCGCGCACGCGCCAAACCCCCACTGCGAACACGACAACCAGCAGCAGTACGGGCCAATACCAAGCCAGCACCTGCGTGCCGAGCAGGAGCAGCAGGATGAGCGCGGCAAGAGCGGCGGAGAGCGCAAGGCTCCCCTGCTGCGCCATCAATTGGGTCAGTGCGCGACGGCGGACCTGCGCGAGCAGGCGGGGGAGAAGACTGGATTCAGTCACAGAAGACTTTCAATCGTTAGCGTAGCACGTCCCCCGAAACCGGTCGTTGAAGCGGTAAGATGGTGGCATCATGAACCGCAGAAATTTTTTATCTGGAATAGGAGTCGGCGGATACTCCCTCATCGTCGATGCACAGAATCTTCCCCCGGCCGAACTTCCTTCCACAGCGCAAACCATCGGACGCGATTTCGTCGACATCGCACCGAGGCAACGCAAGTATGAAGGTCGCGATCCGCACATGGCGATGGTCGATCTCGAGACTGACCTCCTTGTCGCCGGCGGTGGACTCGCCGGTGTCTGCGCCGCCCTCGCTGCCGCCCGTCATGGTGCGCGCGTCGTGCTGTTGCAGGACCGCTCGCGCCTCGGCGGCAACTCCTCCAGCGAAGTAAAAATGCACGTCGTCGGCGCCAACTCGCACAAGAGCCGGCCGGGCTGGCGCGAAGGCGGCATTATGGAAGAACTGCGCTTGGATGATGCGGTGAACAATCCGCAACGCTGCTGGGAAATGTGGGACATCCTGCTCTACGACAAAGTAATTAGCGAGCCGAAGATCACGCTGCTGCTCGAGACCTCGCTGTTCGCCGTCGATAAGAGCGGCGATTCTATCCGCATTGGCTACGCCCGTTGCGACAAGAGCGAGCATGTCTATCGCATCAAGTCGAAACTGTTCATGGATTGCACCGGCGATTCGCGGCTCGGACTGGAAGCGGGAGCGGAAATGCGCGCCGGCCGCGAAGCGCGCAGTGAGTTCAACGAGACGCTGGCGCCGGAAAAAGCCGATGGCGAAACGCTCGGCAGCAGCATCCTGTTTACCTCGCGGCTCCATCACAAGCCGATGCCGTTCACCGCGCCGAAGTGGGCGCGCAAAGTCACCAGAGATCATCTCAAGTTCCGTAAAATCTCCTCTTGGGAATACGGCTACTGGTGGATCGAATGGGGCGGCAACCTCAGCCCGGTCTACGACAATGAACGCATCCGCTTCGAGTTGCTCTCCATCGTGATGGGGGTTTGGGATCACATCAAGAACAGCGGCGATCATCCCGAGAGCGCCAACTGGGCCATCGACTGGGTGGGTATGATGCCCGGACGGCGCGGCAGCCGGCGTATGGTGGGCGACGTCATGATCACCCAGAACGATCTCGTGCGCGGCACCTTCCCCGATGCGGCGGCAATGGGGGGCTGGCCGATGGACGATCACCCGCCGGGAGGATTCGACCGCCAGGATCTCCCGCCCAACACATCAGTAAAGACCGCGGAGGTCTACAATATTCCGCTGCGGTCGCTCTACAGCAAAAACGTTCCGAACCTGATGATGGCCGGCCGCAACATCAGCGCGTCGCACGTGGCGTTCACTTCGTCACGCGTGATGGCCACCTGCGCGGTGGTAGGTCAGGCGGCGGGGACGGCGGCGGCGATGTGCCTGGAAAACGGCATTACCCCGCGCCAGCTTGCCAACAACGCAAAGCTGCTGTCCCGGTATCAGCAGACGCTTCTGCGCGACGATCAATCGCTGCGCGGGGTGAAGAACGAAGACCCGAACGATCTCGCCCGCAAGGCGAAGGTCACGGCATCCGGTGAGCGCGCGCCTGCGTTGGCGGAGGTTGTCAACAACGGCTGGGTCCGCGACATTCCCAAGAAGGAAGTGCATCACTGGGAAGGGCCCATGGCGGAAGGCAGCGGTGCCTGGCTCGAATTGAGTTGGGACAAACCGCAGCGCATCCGGCAGGTGCAGATCACTTTCGATTCCGGGTTCCAACGCGAGTTGACACTCACTTCGCAGGAGGCTGCGAATCGCGGCATCGTCCGCGCCGCGCAGCCGGAGACGGTGAAGGACTACGCCATTCTCGCCAACGGGAAGCCCGTGGTGGAGGTGAAAGGGAATCATCAGCGTTTGCGCCGCCATCAACTGGCAGGCGTGGAAACGTCGAAGTTGCGCATCCACGTCACGGCGACAAACGGCGACGATTTCGCGCGCATCTTCGAGGTTCGCTGCTACGCCTAATTCGACTCTCCACCTCAGCAACTCGCGATCCGCGATTTGCGCAGGGTTGGCGGCGGGCGCTCGCTTCGGGCGCCAAGAATCAACAGAAGTCTGACTGAAATCCTCCTGATTTTCCGTACGTGGTAGCAGGAGGAAATCAGGAGATGCCGACAACCCTCATATTGACGCGCAATCCGCTGAAAGAGTTTAAACGCTACCACCAGAGCGGCCGCTTCGGTGAGTTGATCGGAGTGAAGGGACCGAAGGTCAAGGCCGCAAAGCTCTTGAGCATGGGACAGGCGATCGGCGCGAAGGCCGCGGCCCTGGCAACCGAACCCAGGGTGCCACAATCGATGACCGACGGAATCGTCAAGTCCGTGGATGTCGTGCTGAACGCATTTCAGGTCGCCAAGCAGTTCGTACCCGTCAACACCGGCATATTGGAGCTTGCCACCGAGGGGCGGCGCCATCGACCAGGTGAAGCGGTTCACCACCGTGGAGCGCTTCAAGGCCGACAGCGGGAAGGGCTTCTATGTGCAGCTTCATCCCCAGCCCAATCCGTATTTCATCACTTTCGAGTCGGGCAACTCCGCGGTGAAGAAGCTGCGTACCGGACACGACGGGCGTTGTTTTCGAGTGCATGGCGGCAAGCCAGGGCCCGAGCAGGGAATCCTCATTCATGAGGCCCCGCATGTGGGGTGGGTCATCGGCTGCATTGGTCCGCGCCCACTCCACGACTTCAGCACCGACGGCCAGAACGTCCCCGGCAATCCCTCCGCCAAGGCCATGGAGGAGTTGTTCCGGCTCGTGGGCCGTGAGCGGTCCCCGTTCTTTGTTCTCGATTGGTAGGCAAGTAAAGCGAGGAGACAAGCAATGAGAAGGTCGACAAAATCGCGTCTGTTATCTAACGAGGAGTGGGCGCTCGCCCGCGAAGTGTTCACGAGCGCTACACTCCCCCCGTCAACGAGGATCCTGGTCCGTGACGGTCTCGGACTTGAAGACCGTCCATGGACGAACCATGAGGGCTATGCATACGAGATGATGCTCGGCGATGTATTCGACCAGGACCTCACGAAGAAAGACCCGACCTCGCGTTGGATGAACGGCAACTACGGGAGGCTGTGCGATCTGTTCGTGCACGAAATGGTTCACGTTTGGCAGTACTACCGCGGTTATCGTGTCAAGAACGGCGCTGTCCTTGGATGGCTGAAAGAGAAGATCACGGGTGACGACGCTTACACGTACACCCCGGGCAAGGACTGGGGAGCGTACAACCCAGAGGAACAGGCTTCTATCGTCGAAGACTGGTACAAGGCGGGCGCCAAGGAAGACAATGAGCTCTTCCCCTATGTCCGCTATGTAATCCGCAACCAGGATAAGGTCTACGAGGGCTTTACACTCGCCGAACTGAAGGAACTGATGTCCATCCGGCCTGTTGAACCGCTTCCGGCGGCAACGCTCAAAGTAGTGGTGTCGGCTCCGTACTACCCCGAGGATTGGATTGAAAAGCTGCTGCAGAAGCGTTTCCTGGCAACCGATGTCAAAGGGTATAGAGGCCGTCTCGAGGAGTTGAAATCGATCTTCAGCAGCAAGGTACCCAAGGGTCAGGCAAAGATCCTGTTCCCGCGGTTCGAGAAGTACAATCCCCGCGACAAACTGTCCAAATACTTCCGGGAACACCTGTCTGGCGCCGAGCGCGCGATCCTGCTGCAGGTGCTTCGAATTCGTGCGGCCTAGCGACTGAATTCCGCTTTCACTTCCCGATACAGAAAGTGGAGAAGATGCGGTTCAGAATATCGTCCGCAGTCGTGGCCCCGGTGATCGCATCGATCGGATGCAGCGCGGCGTAAAGATCGAGCAGCAACATCTCGTGCGGAATGCCGAATTCCACCGCGATTCGCCCTTTGTCCAACGCCTCGATGCTCTCCTTGAGTAGCTGTTCATGGCGAAGGCTGGTGATGAAGCCCGGTTCCTGCGCGGTGTCCGCACCCACACCCAACGTATCCGCGATACGCCGCCGCAAGGTGTCGATGCCCTGCTTGTGAAGCGCCGACACTTCCACCGCACCTTCGTAAATCAGCGCGCGAGGAAGATCGCTCTTGTTGGCCGCCACCATGCAGCGGCCCTGTTGCGTGGCGCGATCGAGCAGCGCCTCATCATCGGCCGTAAGCGGCGTGGACGCATCCAGAACAACAATCGTGAGATCGGCATCGGCCATCGCTTGATAACTTCGGTCAATGCCAAGCGTCTCCACCAGACCCTGCCCTTTGCGGATGCCCGCGGTGTCGATGAACTTGATCGGAATGCCTGCGATGGACGCCACTTCGGAGACCATGTCGCGCGTGGTGCCAGGGATGTCGGTAACGATGGCGCGGTCCTGATCGAGCAGTGCATTAAACAGGCTGCTCTTGCCGACGTTGGGCCGGCCGACAATGGCAAGGGACGCGCCCTCATGCACCATCTTCCCGTACGCAAAGCTCGTCACGAGTTTGCGCAAACCCACCGCCACGAGATCGAGCCGGCGCAGGATCTCTGTATTCGGCGCAATGTCCACGTCGTTATCGGCAAAGTCGATGCCGGCTTCCAGCAGCGAGATCAGTTCGAGTAACTGCTCCTTGTGCGGCGCCAGGCGGCGTGACACCGAGCCTTCCATTTGTTGCGCCGCGATGCGCGCCTGATAGAGCGTGGTGGCCTCGATGAGATCGCGCACCGCCTCCGCCCGCGGCAGATCGATGCGGCCGTTCAAATAGGCTCGCAGTGTAAACTCTCCGGGCTCGGCATGACGCGCACCGGCGGCGACGGCGCGCGCGAGGCAGTGCCGCAGGACAACGGGCGAGCCATGGCACGAGATCTCCACCACATCCTCAGCAGTGTACGAACGCGGCTTGACGAACCAGGTAGCCACTACATGGTCGACGGAATTGCCGGCCTCATCGGTGAGGATCGCCAGAAACGCCTGCCATGGCGTCCAGTTGACCGACTCCGGTATCGAGAGAATCGCTTCGCTGATGCGGCGGGAATCAGGCCCCGACAGCCGGACAACGCCGATGCCACCACGCCCGGGCGGAGTAGAAACAGCAGCGATGGTGTCGTTGAGACGCAAGCGTTAGCGGGGGCCGCGGCGAGGTCCACGATCCCGCCCGCCGCCCGGTCCACGACCACCACCCCCATGTCCACGATCGCCGCCATGTCCGCGATCGCCAGGACGTCCGTCCCGGCGCGGACCACGATCCCGTCCACCACCCGGACCACCGAACCCGCCACCGCCACCGGGACGCGGAGGCCGCGCACCCATCGGAGGACGAGGAGGCTCCGGCAGCGACGGCATGCCTGCGGGGTAGATCACCACCTGCCGGAAGGGCCCGGCCCCAAGGCTTTCACTCCGCACCTCGGTATCGTTGCGCAAGGCCAGGTGGATGATGCGCCGCTCGCGGCTGGTCATCGGCGAAAAACGGAACGGCTGATGGGTGCGCTTCACTTTTTCGGCCGCGGTTGTCGCGGAAAGCCGAAGCTCGGCGATGCGCAGCATACGGTAATCATGGGCATCGAAACAGACCCGCTCGTGATGCTCGGAAGGCATGCGCAGCGCTTCCATCGTCAGATGCTCGAGCGAAAGCAGCAACTCGGCTTTGTTTTCCAGAAGCCGGTCGACGTCGCGGCCGGAAAAGCGGACCACCAACTCGGGGTCCTCGATCTCGGGATGCGGACTCTCCCCCGCGCTGACCTCCCACTCCAGGTCGAGGCCAGCCAGGCCGGTGATGCTCTTGAGGAAGCCGTCGATGCGAGGAGCATGCTCCTCCACTGTGTATATGCGTTCTGACACGTTCCGATCCCGAAGCGAATTGTTCTTAATTCGGCCTTATTTCTTCTTCTTGGGCTGCTCGGGCAGCTTCACTGGCGCAGTGCTCGGCATCAACCGGTTGAAGAACCATTGTTGCGCAATTCCCACCACGTTGCCGGTCAACCAGTATAACACCAAGCCACTCGGCGAACTGTAGAAGATGAAGACGAACATCAATGGCATCAACATCATCATGCGCTGCTGTTGCGGATCGGCTGTTGTCGTCGGCGTCATCTTCTGCATCACGAACTGCGTCGCCACCGTGATCAGCGGCAGCATGCGAACGGCGATGGTTTCCGGTTGGGAAAGGTCAGTCACCCACAGCCAGGGCGCTCCGCGCATTTCGATGGTGACGCTCAATACTTTGTAGAAGGCGAAGAAGAACGGCATCTGGAGCAGCATCGGCACGCACCCGCCAAGCGGATTCACTCCATGCTTCTTGTACAGCGCCATCGTTTCTTCCTGCTGCTGCTGGCGCCGCGGATCACGCATCGGGAGATTGGAGTACTTGTCCTGAATCTTCTTGATCTCCGGCTGCAGCACCGACATCTTCTTCATCGAATTCAGGTTGGAGATCTTCAGCGGCAGCATCAGGATGTTGATTAACACCGTCACCACCACGATGGACCAGCCGTAATTGTGAATGTACTTGTCGTTGGTGTAGTTGAGGGCAAGAAAGAGCGGCTTGGCGATGAAGGCGAACCAGCCGAAATCCACCACCTGCTCCAACCGCGGGTCCACTCTCTTGAGCAGGTCGATGTCCTTGGGCCCAACGAAGACGGCGGAGTTGTTGACCCCGTCCCCTCCGATCGCGATGCCGATGTGCAGTTCTTCGCTGTTGTTCTGCGAGGGCACGGGCAGCTTATCGCTCAAGGTCTGGACCTCGTAGCTGACGCCGGACGGAGGGAGAACCACCGCCGTGAAGTAGGTGTCTTCCAGTCCGGCAAAGTGGTACTTGCCGGTGACGGAAACAGGCCCGTCCTTGGCCACCTTCGCTTCGTTCACTTCCAGCTTGTTGCTGGCCGCGTCGAAGAAAAGGGAGTGCTGGGCGGCAATTGCACCGGTGACCGTGAAGTCACCAAACCCGCCGCGCCAGGAGATCAGGTGCGGAGCGGGCCGGCCCCGGTCATTCACCTCCGTTCCGATCTGCACCAGGTAGCGATCCTTCTCGAATGAGAACGATTTCCTGACATGTACCTTGCCGTCGGAGAACTCGAATTCGATTCGTAAACCGTCGGGACTGGGCTTTGTTCGGTACAAGGCCTGATTGGGGTCTGTGGACGGCTGCGTGCCTTTTATAATCAATCCGAGCGGAAATCCGACCCTGGTGCCGCCGACGGGATTCACCAGTTCCACCTGTTTCTTGCTGCTGTCGAGAAACTTCTTCAGCACCCAACTGCGAACCACCGCGCCGCGGTTAGAGAAAGTAACGCGGTAGAGGTCGGTTTCCAGCACGATGCCGTCATCCTGCCGTTCCGCGGCAATCGCTCCCGCGGGCGGCGTCGCGGCGGGTGCAGCGGGTTTGGCGGGGCTAGCGGGAGTTGGCTGCGCGGCATCCTTTGCGGCGTCCTTTCCTCCGGCATCCTTGGATTGGGCCGTTTCCTGCTTCTTAGCCGCGGGCGCCGGCGACGGCGTTTTGATGAAATACGGAGTCAGGAACAGGACCGCGCCCATCAGCACAAAGGCGATGACAAGCCGCATCTCCATTGACAGTTCTTTCTTGGCGCCGGGCTTGGCGGGTGTGTTGGAGGTCGGTTTCACCGGATCTTGGTTGGAGTTGGACATGGGCTCTGCTGTAGGGCAATTTAGCGGACTGGATCGAATCCCCCCTCATGAAAGGGGTGGCATTTGGAGAGGCGTTTGACGCCCAACCAAATACCTCGGGCCGGGCCATAGCGTTCCACCGCCTGCATCATGTACTCCGAACAGGTGGGGGAAAAGCGACACGCGGAGGGAAGCAGCGGCGACAGCCACCTCTTGTAGAAACGCAAAAGGGCGAGAACGAGTTCGCGCATTCTATTACTCCCGGGCAGGCGGTCCCAAACGGCGGGCGAGCTTGCGAACTTCGGTTTGGACATGCTCCCAACTCGCCGTAAGTGCCGGTTTCCTCGGGTTGATCACCACGTCCCAGTCCGGGGCGATGGTGGAAAGTTCCAATCGCAACGCCTCCCGGATACGCCGTTTGATGCGATTGCGGCGAACAGCCTTTCCCAGTGCCCGAGGCGTTGTGAAGCCAACACGTGGGCCGGCCGGCTCCGCATTGGCTACGAAAAAAGCCGCGAACAGCGGCCCCGCAAAACGGGATCCGTTGTCGTATACGCGGCGGAAATCGCTCGATCGCAGCAAGCGGTTTTTCTTCGGGAAGCCAAAGGACGCAGCGGGTTTGTCCAGAGCTTACTTCTTCTTATGGGCGGCGCGCACCGGGCGCTCGTCGCTGACTGTCAGTTTCCAGCGGCCTTTGGCTCGCCGGCGGGCCAGCACCTGCTGGCCGTCCTTGCTCTCCATGCGAGCGCGGAACCCATGCTTCTTGGCGCGCTTGCGGTTATTCGGTTGAAATGTACGTTTCGGCATTTTGTTGAAAAGGCGCGCTCCGCAGGATCAAAAAAGCAGGCGCACTACTCCTGATTGGGGAGATGTCCCAAGTGGACAGTGTAGCAGGTCGCGCCCAGAACTGTCTAATGCGGTCGGGGTGCTTAACCGTTTTGGGGACGACCGGGGACCATGTTATAGGCTTCTGCCGGTCGCAGAGCGTTGCGAACGGTAATTTCCAGTTGGGCCAAGGCGGGATGGGCTCGTCGGGGAAGGTTTTTGCGGAATTGTGCCGAG
>JACQZR010000179.1 GCA_016213775.1 Acidobacteriota bacterium | reverse complement strand
CTCCGCAATTCGATGCTCAGTCGTTCCGGCTCTCGCCTTCGCTAGAAGTGCTTGCTCTTCGTCGGCAGTCAGGGAGATCACGGCCCGTTGGCTCATGATCCATTATTTCAGACTTCGCTTATTTTTGCAAGTAGGTACTAGAACGGTGGGGGGCGCGCGGTTTCGAAGCTTCGGATCTGCAAAATTCCGCGCACTCCATTCTTTCTGAATTGGAACCGCATTCGTCACACATTATTCGCAACCCACGCAACGATACACTGTTTCTGAGATCACGATTTCTTATGCCGGCACCAAGCCAATGTCCAGTGGAGTCCGTTCAATTTTCCTCTGCGGTTCGTGTCCCCATCGACGGGCTGAAGGGGAACCAGGAAATCAAACGTGGGGGCGACTAGGGTTCTATCATTAACCGGACGTTTTCTCTACAACTGTAATCAATACGTAGCGCTAAGGTTCTCATTACGTAGATTTCTGTCTTAAAGTAATCTTGACACGAGCGTCACCATTTCTCACCATGAGGGCAGGTCAAAAAGAGGATGTTGCAGCTTTCGTTCATCGCCGCCCTGTTGCCGGAGGTGCTCCCAATGGACAGCCGTTCCTATACCCTACGGAACGCGGACGTTTTGTATTTCCGGGGGGATGCCGGAGGGCGGCTGTGAACCTACTCCACACAGATCCCCACGCCGATTCCGCCGCCGAATCCGACGAGCATCTGCAACGAAGGTGCAACGAAGGCGACCAGGAAGCCTGGGAGTTGCTGATCCGCAAATACCGCAATCTCATCTACAGCATCCCAATCCGCCTGGGACTCTCCCAGGAGGACGCCAACGAGATCTTCCAGGAAACGTGTCTCTCGCTTCTCGCCGAGCTACCCCATATTCGCGAGCCCAAGACTCTGGCTGCCTGGCTGATCAAAGTGACCTTGCGGAAGTGTTCGCGCTTCCGGCGCAACAATTCCAGGTTGCCGCTCGATCCAAGTGAGGACGCCCTGGAGCGAATCGTGTCCCCGGATAACCCTGCTGGACTGCTGGCGGAAGCGCAACGCGTGCACGTTCTCCGCGAATCCATTCTGGAACTGGGCTCACGCTGCAGGACGCTGATTCAAAGGCTGTTTCTCACCGTTCCCCCGGAGCCCTACGAGACGGTCGCCCGGACTCTCGGTATCCCCAATGGCTCCATCGGATTCAACCGCATGCGCTGTCTCCACCAACTCCGCCATCTGCTTGAGGAAAGGGGATTCTGATGAGCACCACGATCGAACTCCGCCTTTCTGAACTTTGCACTGCCGACTCCGTTCGAAGGCATGTGCTGGTGGCCCAATACCCCGAACTGGTGGATCGCAAGCACGTGGATCAGCTCGCCGAATCCGTCCGGCAACACATCCGCGTCGACCTTACACTGGCGCAGGGCGCGGCCGAGGCTGCGCTAACGATCGCTAACGCGCTTGGCGACGCCGAGAGCCTGGGACGCGCCACTCGCGCCAAAGCCAACACGCTCTGGCCCAAGGGCCAATGCCGGCCTGCCGTCGAACTGCTCGAGAAAGCCATCACGCACTTCGAGCTCGCTGGCCGCGCCGACGAGGTGGGCCGCACCCTCAGTACCTCCATCCAACCCCTGATCCTTCTCGGCGAATACGATCGCGCTCTCGAAAGCGCCAACGCCGCCAGACAAATCTTCACCGGGCAGAACGATACGATGCGGTTGGCCCGGCTCGAGATTAACGTCGCCAATATCTATCACCGCCAGGAACGATACCAGGAGGCGATTACATCCTACGAGCGCGCCCACCGGCAACTCGAGAAGGAAGGTGATATCGAAGCAGTGGGCGTCGCGCTACACAACATGGCAGCCTGCCTCATCAGCCTCAATGAATTCGATCGCGCCTTCGATATCTACCAGCAATCCCGCGAATACTTTCACCGCCACAACATGCCTTTGCTGGCTTCGCAAGCCGACTACAACATCGCCTACCTCTATCATCTGCGCGGCGAGTACGAACGGGCACTGGAGGCGCTCCGCAATACCAGCGAAACCTGTCAACGCAATGGCGACATCTACCACGCCGCCCTGTCCTGTCTGGACCAATCGGAGATCTATCTCGAGTTGAATCTCGCACAGGAGGCCGCCGGGCTCGCCGCAAAGGCACTGCGACAATTCGAGAGTCTCGGCATGGGATATGAGGCAGCCCGCTCACTCACCAACATGGCCATTGCCCACAGCCAGAATCGGGACATTCCCACCGCCACCGCGCTGTTTGCGAGAGCTAAGGAGAAGTTCACCGGTGAACGACACGCCGCCGGCGAGGCATTGGTGGACTTGTATCGCGCCGTCCAGGCGCTGGAAAGCGGGAATCTCATTGAGGCACGCGAACTGGCGTTTCACGCGTCTCAGTTCTTCCGCCTCGCCGGTTTGGCGCGAAAGGCCGTCCTCAGCGACCTGTTGCTGGCTCGCATCGCGCATCAGGCCGGGAACCTGCCGGCCGCATTGGAGCAAGCCGAATCTGCGCGCCGGAGTCTGCAGACTCTCGATGCTCCTGCACTCAACCTCTATGCAGGCGTAGTGCTCGGCCAGATCCTGGAATCGTCGGGCGATCTCGCCGCAGGTTTCCAGGCCTACCAGTCCGCGCGCGAGGAATTGGAGAGTCTCCGTTCCGGCCTGCAACGCGAGGAACTGAAGATCGCCTTTCTCGAGAACAAGACTACCGTCTACGAGCAGCTCATCGGTCACTGCGTCCGCCGCGGCGTGCACGGGCAATCGGCGGAAGAGGCATTTGCCTTCATGGAACAGGCCAAATGCCGGAGCCTTATGGAGGCCCTTTCCGAACGCTCGCGCATTGGCGCACAGTCGTCCTGCGAATCCGGGCGTACCCCCGAATCCCATCAACTTCGACAGCATTTGAACTCGTATTACCGCCGGATCGAAGCTGAGCAGCTACGGCAGGATGGCTTTCGCGCCGAGACGGTGGAACGGCTTTGGGCCGAGGCCAGGTCCTGCGAGCAGGAATTGTTGCGCCAGTTGCGGCAGGAATCCCCAGCCGCGCCCGGCTCACTGGCGCCACAACGGCCCACGATCTTGACCCTCTCCGCCATCCGCGCCTCGCTTGACGCGGATACTGTTCTCATCGAGTACTGCCAGGTGAACGGGCAATTGCTGGCTGCCGTCCTCTCCCGCAATTCCCTGGACATCGTTCCCCTGGTGAAGCTCGCTCAGCTCAAGGGTAAGTTGAGCATGCTCCAGTTTCACTTCTCCAAGCTCTGCCACGACCACTACTCCGGCGGCAAGATGGAGAGGTCCAGCGCGCAAGCCGTCCTCAGCCACTTGCACGAGCTTCATTCCTGCCTGATAGCGCCGCTTGGTCCCCTCCCGGCCAATCACCTGGTCTTTGTTCCACACGGCTCACTCCACGGGTTGCCGATGCATGCGCTTTTCGATGGAAACGAGTTCGTGATCGACCAGTTCACTGTGTCCTACGCCCCGAGCGCCAGTATTTATGCATTCGCGCAGGGCGCGGACTTGAGCGATTCAGGGAATTCCCTGGTTCTCGGATTCTCTGACCCCAAAGCTCCGTCAATCCTCGAGGAAGCGGCGGAGGTGGCCAGACTGCTGCCAAATGCCAAACTTCTCATCGGTGGCGAAGCCACTCAGGATGCGCTTAGGCAACACGGTCCCGGCAGCCGGATTCTCCACATCGCTACCCACGGACAGTTCCGCCGCGACAATCCCATGTTCTCCTCCATTCGCTTGGGAGACTCCTTCCTCAGCGTCTACGACCTTTACGATCTGCGGCTCCCCGTCGATCTGCTCACGCTGAGTGGATGCGGTACCGGCCAGGGCATGGTGGCCGCCGGCGACGAGTTTCTAGGCCTGACCCGCGGGCTGCTCTACGCGGGAGCTCGCTCGCTGCTGCTTACGTTGTGGGATGTCAACGACCGCAGCACCGCCGAGTTAGTACTGTCCTTTTATTCGCACTATCAGACAGGCCGCGGCAGAGCCGCTTGCCTGCGTGCCGCCATGCGGGAGGTTCGCGAGCGCAAGGAACACCCCTTCCATTGGGCGCCGTTGATGTTGGTGGGTAAAGCGCCGTAACACTTTTAACGCGGCAGTAACTATTTTTCTCCTTGGATGTGGCTCTTTATCGCTTGGGAGGTACAACCGGCCAATCCGGAGAAGTGAGGACGATGGTGAAGAAATCTGAACTCCATTTCGATGACGATACCTGGCTCGACGTTGTGCGGTCCATTCCCACCGCCGCCAACGACGAACTCCAGCAACACTTGAACAGTGGGTGCGAAACCTGCCATGCTGCGCTCCGTCTATGGACCGGCGTACGGGATAGTCTCCCCGAAGCGCTTCTGGAAGGCCCCTCGGAGCAGGCAGTCCGAGCGGTACTAAAAGCCTTTGAGCTTCAGAATAAAGTTCCCCTGCTAACCAGAATCGCTGAAGCCGCCAGGCTGCTCTTTGACAGCTCGTTCGAGCCGGTTCCATTCGGCGTTCGAGGAGGCAACCGCCCCGCCCGTCACCTGTTGCATGAGGCCGGCGGCACCCTCATCGACCTTAGGATCGAACAGGAGACCTCGGGTCCGGCATGCATTACCGGTCAGATCCATGCCGCCGATTCACTCAATGCCGGGCCGCACCCGCCCGCCATCTACCTCGTCCAGGACGGGCAGCGCCTCATTGCGAACACCCTCTGCACCGGCTTGGGGGAGTTTCAGATGGAGTTCCAACAACAGGGACGCCTCAGTATCTTCGTGGAGATGTCCGCTTCGCAAATCGTGGGGATTCAGTTACCGGAACTTCTCCCCTCCACTAATGCTTGGACCACTTAAGGAGACAATGACAATGAAGACACCGTGGATCGCAGCTTTGGTTCTGTTCTTCTGCCTGGGCGCGCCGGCTAAGGCCGATGTACGCGTGATTGTCCGCGCCAACGGGGGCGTCTCCGCAGTGAACCTGCTTTGCCAACTGGCGGGCTGCACCGTCGTGCGGGCATTGGAAGATCCACTCAACAGGCTGTTCCTCGTTACCATGCCGAATCTGTTGAATCCGTTGGGCTTGCTCTCCTCTTTGAGTCTGACCGTTGGCGGAATCACTGTCGAGCTCGACCTCCCGTTGAACCTCATTCCCTCGGGTGCCGCTTCGAATGCTCCGTCATGGCTGCAGGATCTCAACCCGGTAAGCTACTTCGGCGATCCGGTTTCGAATGGATACGCCTGGCAGCCGGCCTCCAACATCGTCAACGCTCATACCGCGCACCTTCTGTTCGCCACAAGTGGCAGAACCACCACCGTTGCTGTGATTGATACGGGTGTGGACTCCTCGCACCCTGCCCTCAGTCGTGTCGTCGTGCCTGGCTACGATTTCGTCAAAAACGAGCCGGGAATGGCCAACGAGGCATTGGTGAATCAGTCCACCGCCGCCGTGCTTGACGGTGGATCGCCTACCAAGGTCAACAGCCAGACGATCGCTTTGGTCGATCAGTCCACCGCGGCTGTCCTGGACGATCCCAATAAACGTGCTCACGGACATGGAACTATGGTCGCCGGCATCATCCACATGACCGCTCCTGACGCCAGGATCGCGTCTCTCCGCGCGTTCTCGCCCGATGGTTCGGGCAACCTGTCCGACATTCTGCGCGCCATCTATTGGGCTGCCCGCTCCAATGTCCGCGTGATCAATATGAGCTTCAGCATGTCTTCCTACTCCAAGGAACTGGAGAAAGCGACAGACTACGCCGTCAGCCGCCAGATCCTCTGTGTCAGTTCCGCCGGAAATGGCGGATCGAATACACCGGTGTACCCTGCCGCATTGGGCAGCGTCGTGGGAGTCGGATCCACGGGCTATACCGACCAGCGTTCGTCGTTCTCCAACTATGGCTCGTTTGTGTCCCTGGCCGCCCCTGGCGAAGCAATTGTCAGCGCGTACCCGAACGGGACTTACGCCGCCGGATGGGGGACATCGTTCAGCACTCCATTCGTCGCCGGAGCCGCTGCGCTTCTATTCGACCTGAGTCCGGCAATGACTCCGGGGCAAGTGACTACGGCACTGAGCAACGCGACGCCCGTAGGACAAGGACTCGGCGCCGGACGGTTGGACATTGTTCGCGCCATCAACTCCACGCGCTAGACCGTCCTCGATCCGAGAATCAAACCGGCTCGTTGCTAACATGAACTTATGTCCACGGTAGTGCCGATTCTGCCACCGCCGCTACGCGATGGCGACCGCCTGAGTCGCGAGGAGTTCCTGCGCCGTTGAGAAGCCATGCCGCACCTCAAACACGCCGAACTCATCGACGGAATCGTTCACACCCCCTCACAAGTCAGGCGAAAACACAGCCGCTACCATCCTGCCCTCATCGCATGGATTACCATCTACTCCGAAGCCACTCCGGGATGCCGGCCCGACGTCGAGGGCACCTGGCTCATGCAAGACGATGCGCCGCAACCCGACGCCAGTCTTCTCATCCTCCCGGAGTACGGTGGACAATCCTCAGAGCAAGATATCTATTCCGCCGGCGCACCCGAACTTGTTATCGAGCTCTCCGCCTCCAGCCGGTCCTATCACCTCGGCGCGAAGCTGCGCCTCTATCAAAGCAGTGGTGTCCGCGAATACGTCACCATGCTCTTAAACCAGCGCCGCATCATTTGGCGCGAGTTGGCTGATGGGCGCTATCACCACATCGCCGCAGCCGCCGGCGGCATCCATAAGTCCGGCGTATTTCCGGGCCTCTGGCTCAACCTCGCGGCCTTCTGGGACAACGACCTCACCACGCTCTTCGCCACCCTCCGCCAAGGCCTAGACACCCCCGGCCACGCCGCCTTCGTCGCCCAGCTCGCCGCCCGCCGCAAGCCCGCTACTTGAGCATTCCCCGCGTCCCCAAAAACTCCACAAACCGCGCCGGCCACGCCGCCACCGCCCCCTTCGACGTAGGCCGCAGCCCAAATCCGTGACCCACCCCCGTATACACATGCAGCTCCGCATTCGCTCCGGCCTTCTTCATCTCCAGATACAATTCAGGCAAACCCTGCGAAATGTTCCGCCGGTCATTCTCCCCGCATAATAAAAACGCAGCCGGCGTATCCTTCGATAATTTCATTTCCTTAGGAATTGCCGGATACACCAGCGCCTGAAACGCCGGCCGCGAACTAACCCGCTCCACCGCATCCGGCGACTCCGCCGCGCCCGTATCAAACCGCACCGCCGCCAACGCCGCTAACTCGCCCCCCGCCGAGAACCCCATCACCCCGACCCTCTCCGGGTTCACGCCAAACTCCGCCGCCCGCGACTTCACAACCCGTACCGCCCGCAGCATATCCGCCAGCGACTCGCCCTCAATCTTGTAAGCCGACCCCTTCGCCCGCGCCAGCCGGTTCCCCGCGGCGTGCAGTTCCAGGCGCCGGAACGGGCGAACGCGCAGTTCGCCAAACGGACCCTTCCGGTCGCCAATCCAATAGCCGGCGAGCGGAAAGTAGGATCGCGTGAGGTAGGCGTAGTTCGCGCGCACCGTGATGCGGGGACTTTGCCAGGCAGGCCCGAGGAAGTAGGACAGCGCCGGAGCGGGTGGAGTTCCATCCGTCGATTCCGTCATCGCCCCCGTCGCCTCGCCGTACCATTGAAAATGGTCGTTCACTTTATAAGTTGCGTAGACGGTCAGGTTACTCGCAGAGCGGAAGTCGCGACCGGCGGGAAACAGAAAATCCTCAGTCCGTTCGCGAGGAGTATTCGCCAACCGCATGAGCCGGACGCCCATCTCAGCCGCGCCTAGTTTGACTAGGTCCTTAGATGGATGTCCGGACCGAATTAGGTGCATACACTTACTCTGTGAGCCTGTGTCGTCTCTTTTCCGCCTTCGCTTGGCTGCTGCTTAGCGCCGCAGCCCTCCACTCCCAGTCTTCACGCCCCTCTACCGTTCTCGCCCTCACCGTCGCCCCGGAATGCTCCATTGAGTCGCAGCCGGCTTCGGCGTTTGATAGCGCCCAAGTCCTCACGTTCCGCTACAAGATCCGGACGGCTGCCACGGACGGTCAGGGGCGGATCGTGCTCCGCCTGGCCAGTTCGGGGGATTACCCCGGAGAGGCTAAAGTGGAGTTTCAGACGCAGGCGGGAAGCCCTGCCACTCCGCTGGCCAACTCCAGGTCCCTAGCCGAGGCGGTTCAGACCGGCATCGTCATCGCGACTTTCGGACCCCAAGCCAGCTCGGCAAAGCAGGGTACGCCGGGAAGCGTTCACATCAGAGTAGTGGGTGTCCCAGCCGGATCGCTCCAGCCGTCCGTTTCCATCAGTTGCCGTTAGCGGCTTCCTAAAACGGCAAAAGGCGCTGCCAGCCACAGCAGCGCCTCTCTGTACTATTCCGTGAAGAGTCGATCCCCCTCACGAGCATTCCGAAGACGGCCACCTCCCCCGAGATCAACCCATCTCCTGAATGCCCGCAAGAGGATCTGCATGTTGTTGTACCAGGAGCCGCCCTCGGATGGCCAGAGAAAAAGCTCCCTTTCCACAGACTCTTTTTGCAGTACCATCATATGTTTAGAACGGTGCCATTGTGGGTATCCTGTGAATAAAACGTAACAGAGAGGAATTGTCTTTTCTCATGCATCTCCACGCAAGGGACGCTTTCACCAGAGAGCCGGTCGAAATCCGCTTCGACCGGGCTATTACAGGCGTCGATCCATTGCTCGCTCCCCCCGCCGAACATCTCCCCTTCGTCGCGCCGGGTTGGATTGATCTGCAAGTCAACGGCTTCGCCGGAGCCGATTACTGTAATCCAAACTGCTCCCTCGAATCCATTGACCACTCATTAGACGTTCAATTCGCCACCGGCGTAACGCGCATCCTGGCTACTGTCATCACCGGCGGCGAGAAGGAAATCGTCGGCTCCATGCGCAACCTTGCCGATGCCAAGGAGCAGTTGCCGAACGGCCACGCCATTGAGGGCTTCCATGTCGAAGGACCACACATCTCGGCCGAGGAAGGCCCTCGCGGCGCGCATCCGCAGCGCTGGGTTCGAAAGCCAGACGTCGAGGAGTTCAAACGCTGGCAGGATGCCGCGCGTGGATACATCCGGCTGGTGACGCTTTCGCCCGAATGGCCCGAGGCTCCCGCCTACACAAAGGCCCTCGTGCGCGAAGGCATCATCGTCAGCATCGGGCACACCAAAGCTACCGGAGACGAGATCCGTGCCGTCGTCGATGCCGGCGCAACCAAATCCACGCACCTCGGAAATGGCGCGCACGGCATCATGCAGCGCCATCCCAACTACATCTGGGAGCAACTTGCTGAAGACCGCCTCGCGGCCGGCTTTATCTGCGACGGCTTCCATCTCCCCGCTTGCTTCATCAAGAGCGCCATCCGTGCGAAGGGCATCGAGCGGTCCATTCTCGTTACCGATGCTGTCGCCCCCGCCGAATGCGCTCCTGGCTACTACCAGCTCGGCGAAGTGGATGTCGAACTTCTTGCCGAAGGCCGTGTCGTTATGCGTGGAGGCACGCGACTGGCCGGCTCTGCCCTCCGCATGGACGTCGCTGTAGGCAATACCGTTCGCATGGGCGAAGTGCGATTGGCGGACGTGCTCACCATGGCCTCGCGCAATGCCGCCCGTGTCGCCCGCATGCCCAACCGCCAGCGTGGTCTGCAGCCCGGCGAGCGGGCCGATTTCGTTCTCTTCCACTTTGATGAAGAAACCTCAAGAATCCAGGTAGTTGCGACGTGGTTATCGGGAAAACTGGTGTACCGGGCAGCGTAAAAGTTTCCATCCCGGCCCGCCGCGGGTAGAACCTTTTTTCCAATCATACGTCTCCTCTCTCGTGCTCCCACGTGTTTTCAATAAGTTGCCGTTTGGCAAGGCGCATGCAACATAAAGGGCACGGGGAGAAAGGCAGGCAGGCGGCAAAGGGCCGACCGCTCTAAGCTGCTTGCCTGTCTCCGAAACCTGAGGACCTACGGTCTTCTCCCCCCGAACCTTTCCCACATACAACTTAAGGAGAACACTACCATGCTCAACGCCACATCTACGTCTCCAGAGTCTTCGGAACCCGTGAAGAAGTCTGGGTGGACGAAAACCACTGCCGCGGTCGCTCTGCTCGGCGCCGCTTTGGTCTGCGGTAACGCCTACCTGTTCAGCCGGACGAGCACTCTGGAAGGCCAGATAGAGGACATGCGTAGTGCCACTAAGGCCCAGATGGCCGCGATGCAACTGCAGAACGAGACCCTCGTGGAACAGAATGGCCAGCAACTCACCGCTCTTGAAGCGCGCATCAGCGAAACCGGAACGAAGTCCGCCAAGGCTGCCTCTCAGGCCATGAGCGCCGCTGCCCTCAACGCCAGGAAGGTGAGCGAGCAGATGAGCCTCAAGTTCGATGAACAGCAGAAGGCGCAGCTCGCCCAACATGAAGCCGTCACTGCCCAGCTTGGCGAACTCAAGCAGGACACCTCGCAGATCGATACCAAGGTGACCGGTGTGGCTACCGAGGTTACCGGCGTCAAGACGGAAGTCGCCCAGACCAAGAGCGACCTCGACCGGACCATCAGCGACCTGAAGAGCGCCCGCGGTGATCTTGGCGTACAGAGCGGCCTGATCGCCACGAATTCCAAAGAACTCGCTGCCCTCCGCTCGCTCGGCGAACGCGATTACGTCGAGTTCCAACTGCCCAAGACCAAAGCTCCGCAGCGCATCGGCGACGTGGCCATGCAACTGAAGAAGTCCGACACCAAGCGCAACCGCTACACCATCGAGCTGATCGCCAACGACAAGCGCGTCGAGAAGAAGGACCGCACGATCAACGAGCCGGTTCAGTTCTACATGGCCACCGCGCGCATCCCCTACGAAATCGTGGTTAATGAGGTCCGGAACGACAAGATCGTCGGCTACCTCGCTGCCCCAAAGGTTCGCAACCCCCGCTAAGCAGAGTGAGTTCTCCCGAGTAACCTCAGGAGCCTTCCAACTTCCCTTGATTCATGCCGCCAGACCCATGTAGTGGGTCTGGCGGCTTTTTTCTTGCTATTTAGGGAGCTTACTTTCCCCCATCAGAAACTTGTCAATCGCGTGGGCTGCTTTGCGGCCTTCCGCAATCGCCCAGACGACTAGGGATTGCCCGCGGCGGGCGTCGCCGGCGGCGAACACGCCTTTCACTGCGGACATGTAATTGGCATCGACAGCGACGTTCCCTCGCTGGTCGAGTTGGAGGCCCTGATTCTGGAGTCCGCCGATGAGCCCGTCGCGGCGGGGGCCGGTAAAGCCCATGGCCAGCAGTACGAGGTCGCAGTCGAGCGTGAACTCGGTGCCGGAGATGGGGTCGAACTTCGGCGGCGGGCCGCAGCGCACGGCATGCAGCTTCTTCACATTCCCTTGTTCGTCACCGGTGAAGTGGGTGGTGGAGATGCTCCAATCACGGATGCCACCCTCTTCGTGGCTCGATTCGTTGCGGAGCTTCAAAGGCCACATCGGCCACGGTGTGGACGACGCGCGGTCTTCCGGTGGACGAGGCATGATCTCGAACTGATGAATCGAGGCTGCGCGATGGCGGTGCGAGGTGCCGAGGCAGTCTGCGCCGGTATCGCCGCCGCCGATGATGATGACACGCTTTCCGGTGGCGAGGATCGGCTCGGGCAAGCGCGTGGCATCGGCAACGATGCTTGGGTCGCCCGCGTTACGCTTGTTCTGCTGCGGCAGAAAATCCATGGCGTAGTGGATGCCTTTCAGCTCGCGTCCAGGAACCTTGAGATCGCGAGGAGCTTCAGCGCCGATGGAGATCAGTATGGCGGCATATTCCTTCTGCAGATCCTCAATCGGTACCTCGGTACCAATGTAGGCGTTGGTGTGGAACGTGACGCCTTCCGCGGCCATCTGGTCCATGCGAAGGTCGATGTGGCGCTTCTCCATCTTGAAATCGGGGATGCCGTAGCGCAGTAAGCCGCCGATGCGGTCGGCCTTCTCAAACAGATGGACGTCGTGGCCAGCGCGCGCCAACTGTTGGGAGGCCGCCATACCCGCCGGGCCAGAGCCGATAACTGCGACGCGCTTGCCGGTCTTGCGTTCCGGCTTTTCCGGAACGATCCAGCCATTGTCCCAAGCGTGATCAATGATGGTGCGCTCGATCAGCTTGATCGCCACCGGCGGTTCATTGATGCCGAGCACGCACGAGGCTTCGCACGGGGCAGGGCAGATACGTCCGGTGAATTCGGGAAAGTTGTTGGTCGCATGAAGCGTGCGGATGGCGTCGCGCCAGCGATCCTTGTAGACGAAGTCATTCCAGTCGGGAATGATGTTGTTCACCGGGCAACCGGTGTGGCAGAAGGGGACGCCGCAGTCCATGCAGCGCGCGCCCTGCTCGCGTACTTTGGATTCAGGGAGCGGCTGATACACTTCGAACCAGTCGTTGAGACGGACGGGGACTGGGCGCGTGGCGATGGTCTCACGCTGGAATTCGAGGAAACCGGTTACCTTACCCACGGACGACCTCCTGGGGCACGAGCTGTGCGGGGATGGTTGCGTGCACAACCTTTGCCGGCTCTGCGGGCTTGCTGCGAGGGACTCCCAACACGCGCTTGTATTCGTGCGGGAAGACTTTCACGAATCTGGGGAGGAGCCTGGTGAAGTTTTCCAGCACGTAAGCACCACGGTCGCTGTGCGTGTACCTGACGTGATTCTCCACCAGCGTGCGGAGCAGATTGATGTCTTCCGGCTTGTCCACCGGATCGAGGTCGACCATGGTGCGGTTGCACCTGTTGGAGGCGAAGTCGCCGAACTCATCCAGGACGTAGGCGATGCCGCCCGACATGCCCGCGCCGAAGTTGCGGCCGGTGGCGCCGAGGATAACCGCGATGCCCTTGGTCATGTACTCGCAGCCGTGATCGCCAACCGCCTCCACTACGGTGGTTGCGCCGGAATTGCGAACGGCGAAGCGCTCGCCGGCCATGCCGTTGAAGTAGGCCTCTCCAGTCGTTGCGCCGTACAGGGCGACGTTGCCGATGATGATATTCTCCTCCGGTTTGAAGGTGGTCCCCTTCGGCGGATAGACGATGATTCGTCCCCCGGAAAGGCCTTTTCCGGTGTAATCGTTGGCGTCGCCTTCGAGTGTCATGGTTACGCCTTTGGCAAGAAACGCGCCGAAGCTCTGTCCAGCCGATCCTGTGAAGTGGAACTGGATGGTGTCCTCATCGAGACCAGCCGATCCGTAGCGGCGCGCAATCTCGCCGGAGAGCATGGTGCCTACAGTGCGGTGGACGTTCTTGATAGGTAGTTTGAACTCCAGGGGAGTGCGTTGATCAATCGCATCGCGAGCGTGTTCGATCAGCTTCTTGTCGAGCGACTCGTCCAAACCATGATCCTGAGAAGTGGTGCAGCGGCGGCCGACACGCATCGGCACGTCTGGCGAATGGAGCACTTGTTCAAGGTCGATGCCTTTGGCTTTCCAGTGGTCGCTGGCATCGGAGGCGATCAGTTTGTCGCTGCGGCCGATCATCTCGTTCATGGTACGGAAGCCGAGCTTCGCCATGATCTGGCGTAGGTGTTCGGCAACGAAGAAGAAGTAGTTGATGACGTGCTCCGGCTGGCCGGTGAACTTGGCGCGGAGGCGCGGATCCTGCGTGGCAATGCCGACTGGGCAAGTGTTGAGATGACACTTGCGCATCATGATGCAGCCGACGGTGATGAGCGGCGCGGTGGAGAAACCGAACTCTTCCGCGCCGAGCAGCGCGGCGATGGCGACGTCGCGTCCGGTGGACAGCTTGCCGTCCGTCTGCACCACAATGCGGCTGCGGAGGTCGTTTAACACGAGCACCTGTTGCGTTTCGGCGAGGCCGAGCTCCCACGGCACTCCGGCGTGCTTGATGGAGGTGAGAGGCGAAGCGCCGGTGCCGCCGCTGTCGCCGGAGATCAGAACCACATCGGCGTGGGCCTTGGCAACGCCGGCCGCAACAACGCCGACACCCACTTCGGCCACGAGCTTCACATGCACGCGCGCCTTGGGGTTGACGTTTTTGAGATCGTAGATGAGCTGCGCGATATCTTCAATCGAATAGATGTCATGATGAGGGGGTGGGGAAATGAGGCCGACGCCGGGGATGGAATGGCGGACCCGGGCGATTGTGTCATCCACCTTGTGACCCGGCAACTGACCGCCTTCTCCAGGCTTTGCACCCTGCGCGATTTTGATCTGAAGATCGTCCGCATTGACGAGGTAGTTGGTAGTGACGCCGAAGCGTCCACTGGCAACCTGTTTGACGGCGCTGCGACGCGAATCGCCGTTGGCATCGGGGATGTAGCGTACCTCGTCCTCGCCACCTTCACCGGTGTTCGACTTGGCGCCAATGCGGTTCATCGCAATGGCGAGGGTTTCGTGCGCCTCTTTGGAAATGGACCCGAACGACATTGCGCCCGTAGCGAAGCGCTTGACGATCTCCTTGGCGGGTTCCACATCTTCGATGGGGATCGGCTTCCTGGCCCACTTGAACTCCATCAGCCCGCGGATGGTGCGCCGCTGGCGGTTCTCCTCATCGACTAGCGCGGCGTACTCTTCATAGGTCGCGTAGCTGTCTTGAGTAACGGCATGCTGCAGCTTGGAGATGGTCTGCGGGTTGAGCATGTGATGCTCGCCGCGGACGCGATAGTGATACTGGCCGCCGACGGTGAGCTCCGTGTCGGACTCAGTCAGCGGATGGTACGCATGGTCGTGCTTCATTCGCGCTTCACGCGCAAGCACATCGAGCCCAATGCCCTCGATGCGCGAGGCCGTGCCGGTGAAGTACTTCTCCACCATTGTTTGATTGAGGCCGATGGCTTCAAAGATCTGCGCGCCGCGGTAGCTTTGCAGCGTTGAGATCCCCATCTTGGAGAAGACTTTGAGGAGTCCCTTGCTGATGGCCTTTTTATAATTCTTGAGGGCGGTTTCAAAGGCGACGCCTTCGGGAAGGCGTCCGGTGCGCTGTAGGTCCTCCAGCGTTTCAATCGCCAGATAGGGATTGATGGCGCTAGCGCCGTAGCCGATCAAGAGGGCGTAGTGCATCACTTCGCGCGGCTCTCCCGATTCGACGATTAGAGCTACTTGCGTGCGGGTGCCTTCGCGGATGAGGTGATGGTGCACGGCCGAAAGCGCGAGCAGGCTTGGAATGGGCGCGTAATCGCGGTCGATGCCGCGGTCGGAGAGAACGATGAGGGAGTAGCCGTCCTTGATCGCGCGCGATGCCCTGCGGCAGAGCCCTTCGAGCGCGCGTTCGAGCTCGCGTTCGCCGCCATCGACGCGGAAGGTGGTGGTGAGCGTCGCCGCGAGGAGGTCGCCGACGCTGACTCGGCGGAGCTTTTCCAGGTCGTAATTGGTGACGATAGGTCCGGCCAACTTGAGGGTATGGCAATGCTCGGGAGTCTCGTCGAGGATGTTGCGCTCGTTGCCGATGTAGGAGGTGAGCGACATGACGAGCTCTTCGCGAATGGGGTCGATGGCCGGGTTGGTGACCTGCGCAAAGAGCTGTTTGAAATAGTTGAAGAAGGGCTGGGGCCTGTCCGAGAGGCACGCCAGCGGGGTGTCGGTACCCATCGACCCGATAGGCTCTTCGCCATTGGCGGCCATGGGTGTCATGATGACGCGAAGGTCTTCGTCGGTGTAGCCGAAGCAGCGCTGGCGTTCGAGCAGTGTTTCAAAATCGGTGGGATGCCAGCGTTGCGGTACGGGCAGCTTGTCGATGGTGACTTGATGCTTGGTGATCCACTCGCGATAGGGCTGGCGCGCGGCGAGGTTGCCCTTGATCTCCTCATCGGGAATGATGCGGCCTTCTTCGATGTCGGCGAGCAGCATGCGGCCGGGCTGGAGGCGGCCTTTGAATTTGATGTTCTCCGGCTTCACCGGAAGCACACCGGTTTCCGAGGCCATGATCAACATTTCGTCATGAGTGACGAGGTAGCGCGCGGGGCGGAGTCCATTGCGGTCGAGCGTTGCCCCGACGAGCCGGCCGTCGGTAAAGGCGATGGCCGCGGGGCCATCCCACGGTTCCATGAGCGAAGCATGGTATTCGTAGAACGCCCGCTTTTCATCGGGCATGGTGCTATCGGAATCCCAGGCTTCGGGGATCAGCATTGCCATGACGTGGTCAATGCGGCGGCCGGAGAGCGTGAGCATTTCGACGGCGTTGTCCAACTGGGAAGAGTCAGAACCGCCGGGCATGCAGGTGGGAAAGAGCTCCTTGATCTTGCCGCCCCAGTGTGGATGGGAAAGGACGGTTTCGCGCGCCCTCATCCAGCTTGCGTTGCCCTTGATGGTATTGATTTCGCCGTTGTGGCAGAGGTAGCGAAACGGATGCGCGAGTTGCCAGGTGGGGAACGTGTTGGTGGAGAAGCGCTGGTGCACCATGCAAATGGCGCTGATAGCATCGGGGTCGTTGAGCTCGCCGTAGAACTGGGCGATTTGGGGAGCGAGCAGCAATCCTTTATATACGATGATCCGCGTGGACATCGAAGGGATGTAAAAGAAGTCCTTCTCCTTGAGGTCGTCGTGGGCGGCGATTTCGTTTTCGGCGCGCTTGCGGACGATGTAAAGGGTGCGTTCGAGCTCGTTCTGGGTCATACCAGACTCGCCCTTGAGGAAAATCTGTTCGATGTAAGGTTGGGAGGAACGCGCGAGTCGGCCGATGGCGTTGCCCTGGCAGGGCGTGTCGCGCCAGCCGAGTACTTCGAGCCCTTCTTCCTGTGCGATGCGCTCGAGGATACCTTCGCAGCGGAGACGCGAATTGGATTCGACGGGGAGGAAAACCATGCCGACGCCATACTCGCCGGGCGAGGGCAATGTGAAGCCGAGCTTGGCGCACTGCTTCTGGAAGAACTGATGAGGGATTTGAATAGTGATGCCGGCGCCGTCGCCTGTTTCCGGATCGCAGCCGCAGGCTCCGCGGTGTGTCAGATTGATGAGAATCTGGATGCCCTTTTGAATGATGTCGTGAGACTTGACACCCTTCAGGTTGACCACGAATCCCATACCGCAGGCATCGCGTTCCTGCGAGGGGCGGTAGAGGCCTTGGGGTTCGGGTAGACCGCGAGTGAGACTGTTGTTGGACATGAACATTACCTCTGGGGCGACTTGGCGATTTAGGCTACGGAACGCACGGAGGAGCTGTTTCCGCTGGTGAGCGGGCAGCGCGGTGCGGTTTGTAGAGGAATTGCAGCGATCACTGGATGCTTCCTCAGGAGATAAAAAACAGTATACGGCATGCGGCAGAATAAGTCTAGCGGATTGAAGGGCAGCATAAAGTATTAGGAGTGCTGATAATGCTGGAACGCGGAAGCCAGGAGCAAGAAGCCAGGAGCCAGAAGCCAGAAGCCACTTTCGATTCTTCGCTGGGAACTCATTGCGATCTCATGG
>JACQZR010000178.1 GCA_016213775.1 Acidobacteriota bacterium | reverse complement strand
CTCAGCGTCGTGCACGGGTCGTCGGGTCTCGATCGCAAAGGCGCTGAAAACACCGTCGGCAACAACGGCTACTTTTACAGCGACTACGACTACACCCTCGCCCGCCTCGGTTCGCGCTACGCCCCGCACCGGTCTCTGATGCTCAACAGCATGGTCTCCTTCACCCGCGAACAGTACGGCAATCTCAACAAATTGCGCGACCCGCTCAGCACCGACCAGTATGGCGAATGGGCCGCAAACTTCGATCACACCTGGATGTTCAGCGAGAAGAACGGCCTGCTCTTCGGCGCCAATCTCCGCCGCATGCGCGACGAGGGAGCTGCATGGCGCCGTTTCAACAACAACACCTCGCAGATCCTTGATTTGTACCGTGGTACCGGGGTACGTTCCGGCGCGCACCTCGCCCCGATGTTCAATTTCTTCGGCGGCAAGCTCGCCATCCGCGCCGGGGGACGCGCCGATCATCATGAAGTGAACGGCCGCACCGTCTGGAGCCCCTACGCGTCCATCACGCTCGCGCCCACGCAGGCAAGCACCCTGCACCTCGGCTGGGGCCACGCCGCGCAATTCCCTGAATTGAACCAGTTCTACTCCCGCTCGGGCGCGCGCACTCTCATGGAAGAACGCTCCTCGCACCTGGAGGCCTCATTCGAACAGCGCCTCGACGAGCGCACCCGCTTCCGCCTGGAAGCCTATAACCGCACGGACCGCAACCTCCTCGACCGTCCCCTGTACTATCCGCACTACGCCGGCACGCGCATCGTCGGCGGCGATCTCGCGGCGCGTTACTACAACACGCTCCGAGGCTACTCTCGCGGCGTGTCCGTCTTCCTCCAGCGCCGCACCGCCAACGGCATCACCGGCTGGGTGTCGTACACGTATTCGATGTCGAAGATGCGCGACGACTTCAACCAGCTTCGTCTACCCGCCGATTACGATCAGCGCCACGCCGCGAACCTCTTCCTCAGCTACCGCCTCCGCCCGACGGTCAACCTCAGTTCCCGCTGGGTCTACGGCAGCGGCTTTCCGGTCCACGGGTATTTCGAACGCGCTCAGCCCGGCGCGCAGAACGTCTTCCTCTCGCCATCGAGAAACGCACTGCGCCTTCCGCGCTATCACCGCTGGGACGTGCGCGCCAACAAGACCTTCGTCAAACACGGCATGCACATCACCTTGTTCGCTGAGCTGATCAACGTATACAATCATTCCAATATCCGTTTTGAGGACCTGAACACCTGGGATGCGCGCACCGGCAGCGCGCGGCTGTCACTGGCGAAAATGTTTCCAGTGCTGCCCTCCGCCGGTGTCGCTCTGGAATTCTGACTAATGCTGCTCGCTTCTATCGCGCTTACTGTTGGCGCATCGTTCGGCGCGCCGGCCAACACCATCACTGCCGAAGAATCGGCCCAAGGCTGGACTTTGCTTTTCGACGGCCACTCCTCCGCAGGCTGGCTCGATGTTGCCGGACACCCCTTCCCAGCCACTTCCTGGAAGATCGAAGACGGCTGCCTGGTCGCGTTCAATCCCGGAAACGGCTTTCAGGACATCCGCACCGCGGCAACGTTCCTCAACTTCGAGTTCACCTTTGAATGGAAACTGCTCAAGGACGGCAACTCCGGCCTGAAGTACATGGTGCAGCGCGCCGACCGTTGGACGAACAACATCGGGCTCCAATCCCGCGCCCGCGGCCTCGAATATCAAATTGTGGACAACGATTCCAAAGACGCCCGAGAACCGAGCCTCACAGTCGGGGCGCTCTATCACGTCCTCCCGCCGGTCGAGCAACATGCCCGGCCCGTCGGTGAGTTCAATCAGTCACGGCTTCTGGTCCGCGGACCCCACGTCGAACATTGGCTCAACGGGGTGAAGGTGCTGGAATTCGAAACCACTAATCCGGAAGTCTGGAAAAACGTTGGCAAGCTCGACGCGCCACCGCCCCCGGGTGTTGCTACTTTTCTCGCGTTGCAGAACCACGGGACGCCGGCATGGTTTCGCAATCTGAAAATACGCCGGCTGGATTGACCCTACAAGCCGTCGAACAGGTCCGCCACTGGCGCTTCAAACCCCGTCAGCCACGAAACGCGCAGCGTATCGGATTCGTGCAGCAGGCGCGCATTGCCATCGGGCTCGTGCACCATCACCGCGCGCCGTTCCGGATACACAACCCATACAGTCCGGCTGCCCCCGCGAAAGTGATCCTCCACCCGAGACATCAGTTCATCGGCTGCTTCTGAGGAGACTACTTCCACGGCCAACGCAGGAGCCGTGAAATAGGCATCGGGAACCGGCATCTGCATTTGCTCTTTGAGACGGAAAGAGACATCGGGCACGCGAGTATCCTGTGGCCCCAGCTCATACATCGTGTCGGAAAATACATCTCCGAGTTTGCCACGCGGATCAAACAGCACGAGCATCCGGTGAATCCGCGACTTGACAGTCTCGTGGCGCGCTTTTGCGTTACCCAACTCCACCACCTCTCCAGCCACAAGCTCCACCCGGCGGTCCTTGGGTACCTGCATCTCCTGGAATTCACGCACAGTAATTACGGCAGCGGATGTGGCCATAATCTGAAATTACCACACACACCGTCGCCGCCCAGCGAACAGTCACCCCCGGCGAACAGTCAGACACCACCCGGCAAGCGGGTGGCTTGATGAGTGGGGCCGCCTCGAAGGCGGTCGGGCCGTTGGTCCGGGCGTCGCGGCTTCATGTTCGCGGATGGATTTAGATAACCTGCTTCCGTTCCAATCCAATGTGGATACCGCCTGCCTCCGTCGGATTTCCACGTTGTCCGGGCGTTTTTCTTTCTCACGGCGCGCACGGAGGTCACGGAGACGGATCCGGTTGGTTTGGCTCCGTGATCTCCGTGTCCTCAGTGAGAGATATTCTTGCTGTTGCCTTCAGAAGACCACACGGTACTGCCGGCCCACTACTCCAGGAACGGTCAAACCTTTTCGAGTCTCACTGGTCGCCTTACCAATTCCAGTTATAGACTGAAGGCTGCTGCCATGCGATCTCTGTCACGATTTCATACCCTCGCCGCCGCCGCTTGCCTCACCATTTGCGCCTCGGCCGCCGATCAGGTCACAACCGCCAACGGCATCCTGGAAACCACCAATCCGCCCAGTAACGGCGTGCGCGCCTTCAAAGGCATCCCCTTCGCGCAGCCTCCCGTCGGCGACTTTCGCTGGCGCGAGCCCCGCCCCGCGCAGAATTGGACCGGCACTCGCAACGCCGATCAGTTCGGCCCGCGCTGCATGCAGCGCACTTCCCCCGGCGCCGACTATTGGTTCCGCACCAACAGCATGAGTGAGGACTGTCTCTACCTCAACGTCTGGACCCCCGCGAAACGGGCGAGTGAGCGTCTCCCTGTGCTGGTCTACGTCTTCGGAGGCGGCTTTCAAAACGGCGATGGCTCAGAACCGCGCTACGACGGCGCAAACATGGCGAGCAAAGGCATTGTCGCGGTCTCGGTCAACTACCGCCTCAATGTATTCGGATTCTTCGCGCATCCCGAGCTGACAAAGGAATCGCCGCATAAGGCGTCCGGTAACTACGGCTTCCTCGATCAGGCCGCCGCGCTCGAATGGGTGCAGCGCAACATCGCGGCCTTCGGTGGGGATCCCAAGCGAGTCACCATCGCCGGCGAATCCGCCGGCTCCATCTCCGTCAGTGTGTTGATGGCCTCGCCGCTCTCGCGCAAACTCATCAACGGCGCCATTGGCGAAAGCGGCGCGCTCATCTCCACCCTCCCCCCGCGCTCGCTCGCCGATACCGAACAGGACGGCGTGCAGTTCGGCAAGTCGGCCGGCGCCGATTCCCTCGCGGCGCTCCGTGCCATGAAGGCCGAACAGCTCCAGGACGTGCTCGCCAAGAGCGGTCCCGGCCTCCGCTTCCGCCCCAACCTCGACGGGCATTTCCTCCCCAAGCTACTCGCCGACATCTTCAAGTCGGGCCAACAGGCCAAGGTCCCATTGCTCGCCGGTTCCAACACCGAAGAGCAAGGCGCGCGCTCCATTCTCGCTGGCGCTGAGCCGACCCCCGAAAACTTCGCCACCGCCATCCGAAAACTGTACGGCGATCGCGCCGAAGACGTATTGAAGGTGTACAACGGCAAGACGCCCGAGGAGATTTTGCAGGCCGCCACTGATCTCGCCAGCGCCCGCTTCATCGGCCACGGAACGTGGAAGTGGGCCGAACTGCATCTCAAGACCGGCGGCAAACCAGTCTACCGCTACATGTACGCCCATCCGCGTCCGCGCTTCTTACAGGCCGAGCCGCCTGCCACGCGCCCTGGCCCGTCAATTCCTCGCGGCGCATCGCACTCCGCCGAAATCCAATACGTGATGGGCAACCTCGATCTCGACAAACGCTACGCCTGGGAACCCGCCGACCACAAAGTATCGGAAGTGTCGCAGGCCTACTTCGTCAACTTCATCAAAACCGGGAACCCCAATGGACCCGGGCTTCCAAAGTGGCCCGCATACAAAGCCCCCGGCTACCAGCGCATGCGCCTGCAACTCAACCCGGCGGTGGAGGCCGAACCGGAGCGCGGCCGCTACACCGTCCTCGACACCATCGCCCCGCGTATGCCCTAGCCATGCCTGAGCCAGCGCACTTGTGCCGGAACGCTTCCGGATGTCGATTGGCAGCTCAAATGCTCCGGGATTCCGTGGGAGGATTCGGTCATGACAACCACTATGTTGGAGGTTTCCGGACTCTACGAACACAGCGGCGATGGGGAGAAGGTCGCACAGACGTTGCGTGAGCGAGGGTACGGCCCGGTCACGGTGTTTCCCCTGACAAAGGAGCGGATCTCGCGGCTGCCGGCTGGTGATCAGGAGACCGCGCGGCGGATGGTTGGCGGTGTTCTGGCCGCGCCGATTGGGTTCGTTGCGGCGGCGGTGGCGGTGGCTGTGCCGGCAGCGCTGGTTGGGGGGCCGCTGTTGGCGGCGCCGGTGGCGTTATTGTTTGGGGTGATGGGTGCGGTGGCTGGTCTCGTCTTCGCCAACCGCACACCGAAACGGTATCGCCATTACCAGGAAGAAGGTGGAGTCATCGTGACGGCGGCCTGTGTGGAGGGAGGGCGCGAGGAAGTGGTGAAGGCATTCCACGAGAGTCAGGCGGTGGAGGTGGATATCACGACGGCGGGTGGGTGAGAACGCGCGCGGTTGCTTGAGGACCGTTCCAAAACGGTGCAGTCTGGCCTATTTTGGAATGGTGATGCAGATGCTGGGAACTCGATGGAGGAATCCGGCATGTCTAGCTATGCGTTGGAAATTTCGGGACTCTATGATCACCGGGAGGAAGGCGAAAAGGCGGCACAGTTGCTGCACGAGAAGGGCTTCGATCCCATAGCCGTGCTTCCGGCGACTGATACGACCCTGAATCTGCTTCATATCGGGCATCATGGCCACGTCAAGAAGTTCTTTCTGACGGTGGCGGCTTATCCGGTTGGGTTTGTGCTGGGTGCGCTGTGCGCCACACCGGTGGCGCTGCTCTTCGGCACGGTTTTCGCGGGGCCGGTGGCATTTGTGTGCGGGATCGTCGGGATCGTCCTGGGGACCGCCTATGTCCGCGATCATTGGACGCCGCCGTGCGATCATCACACGGCAGAGGCGGTAGTTGTCACCACGGAGTGTGATCCGGAGGTGAGCAGGGGGATCGTCGAGACCCTTGAGGCAACGAAAGCCGACGAGGTGGACGTCAATAAGTATGTCGAGGCGGATTTCCTCTACCAGAAAGGCGTCCATTAGCGAACGTCCCAGACATGCCGCGTATTGCATAGTGGGGTTCGCCCCATTGAGATGGTGGCAGAAGTCACACATCTTGGCGCGCACGAAAGACGTCGGATCCAAGGTTGCGCGGACGTTTGCTAAATATAATCTGAGAATTCCAGCAGGTTGCGGCCACTACCTAATGTGGCTCTCTTTACGACTCGATCGGCGGCGGTTTACGGAATTGACGCGCATCTCATAGATGTCGAGGTGGACCTGCATGCCGCGGGTTCGTCTCGGGACTTCATCACCGTCGGCATGCCGGACACGGCGGTTCGCGAGAGCCGCGAGCGGATTAAGTCGGCGTTGCTGAACTCGGGCTTTGGGTACCCTGCCAAGCCGGTGACGATCAATCTGGCGCCGGCAAATGTTCGCAAGGAAGGTGCGGGGTTCGACCTTCCGATGGCGATCGGCATATTGGGTGCGATGGGGGTGGTGCAGCAGTCGGGGACGCACCTGGTGGTGGGGGAGTTGTCGCTCGACGGAACGCTGCGGCCAGTGCGAGGGGCCTTGTCGGTAGCACTGTGCGCACGGGCATGCTCCATCCGGAATCTCATCGTGCCGCAGGAGAACGCCGCCGAATCGGCGGTGGTGTCCGATATCAATGTATTTGGCGCGCGGCACCTGGCCGAGGTGGTTTCGTTGTTGAAGGACAGCAGCGGATCGCGGCGCTATGAACCGCCGCCGGCGGTGGAGACGGATTGTGCCTCGGCGGGGATGGATCTTGCCGATGTCCGCGGGCAAACCACGGCCAAGCGAGCAATGGAGGTGGCGGCGGCGGGCGCGCACAATCTGTTGATGATCGGGCCGCCGGGGTCGGGTAAGACGATGCTGGCGAAACGGATGCCGGGAATCCTGCCGCCGCTGACCTTCGAGGAGGCGCTGGAGACAACGAAAATCCACAGCGTGGCGGCGCTGCTACCGAAAGGCGCGGGGTTGCTGCGCGAGCGGCCGTTTCGCGCACCCCATCATACGACTTCCGACGCGGGGATGATTGGCGGCGGGAGCGGGAATCTGCGGCCGGGCGAAGTGTCGCTGGCGCATCATGGTGTGCTGTTTCTGGACGAACTGCCCGAGTTTCCGCGCAATGTGCTGGAGATCCTGCGACAGCCGCTGGAGGATCATGTGGTGACGCTGGCGCGTGCGGCCATGACTATGACGTTTCCCGCCAATTTTGTCTTGCTGGGTGCGATGAATCCGTGCCGCTGCGGATTCTACGGCGACCCGACTCGCGAGTGCCGCTGCACGGGCGCGGAGATTCAGCGCTATCTGGGGAAGATCAGCGGTCCGCTGCTGGATCGCATCGACCTGCACGTCGAAGTGTCGGCCGTTCCTTACAAAGAACTCCGTGGTCGCGAGAGCGGTATGACCTCCGCGCATATGCGGGAACGGGTGCTGGCGGCGCGGGAAAAGCAACAGCGGCGGGGGTTCTACAACGCGTCGATACCGCCGGCGAAGCTTCGCGACATCTGTGCGCTGGAGGAAAGCGGAGAGCGGACGTTGGAGATGGCAGTGCGGCGAATGGGGCTGTCGGCGCGGGCGCATGACCGGATTTTGAAGGTCGCCCGCACGGTGGCGGACCTGGACGGCGTTGCTGGTGTTTCGGCGAAGCACATCGCAGAGGCGGTGCAGTACCGGACTCTGGATAAGGGGTATTGGGGAAGTTGAAACCAGTACCTACTGGAAGTAGCCGTTGATGTCCAGAATCACATGACTGCTGTTGGTAACATAGACGCTAATTGCACCGTGGCCTGACCCTGGAACCAGCGTTGCGTTCGAAACCACCGTCCCATCGGAGGAATTGAGTGTCGAAGCCCAGGGCTGAGCAAGACCGGAAGGCCAGATTGTGAGATAGGACAATGGCCCCGCGGGGACAGTGGTGACATTCAACGAGTAGGCTCGCGCAGCCGCGGGGATGCCGCAAGTGCTGGAAGGAATGACGTAAGCACGGGCTTCGCCTGCCGCCAGGATCGGGCCGCCAAACGGACCGTTCGTTGTTCGCGTATCGGAGATGCGGCACGGGGTGACCGGATAGAAGGAAAGTGCGCCAGTTCCTCCCGGTGCAGCGAAGTATCCGTTCGCGTCAATGACCAGATCTGAGTTGTTCGTGACGTAAACATCGATACCGCCGTTATAGCCTGCCGGAACGATGGCGGCATTCGGTGTGATTGCCCCCGTCGGTGCATTCAAGGTGGAAACCAACGGCTGCCCCATGCCAGTCGGCCATACTGTCAGATAGGAGAGGGAAACCCAAGGCACGGCCGTCAGGTTTAGTGAATACGCCTGTGCGTTCGACGGCATGCTGCAATTGCCTGCGACCGTGAAGGTCCGGCTGCGTCCTCCGGCGATGCCGGGGCCAGGAGCGGCAGACATGCGCGTATCGGCGACCCGGCATGGCTCCAGCGGATAAAAACTCGCACCTCCGGCATCCGGAGGAACGAAGTAGCCATTGATGTCCAATACCACGTCGGCGGCGTCGGTCACGAATACGTTCACGGCGCCGTCAGTCCCGGCGGGGACGATGGCGGCATTTGCTTTCACGCGTCCATCGAAAGAATTGAGGGTGGAAACCAGCGGCTTGGGCTTGCCGGCTGGCCATAGACTGAGATAGCTTAAAGCCCCGGCAGGAACCGCCGTGACGTTCAGTGAGTACGCTGCTGCCTTCCACGGAATCGAGCAATTCGATACGGGTATCGAAAACCGGCGCGTTTCACCGCCGTTCATGCGCGGTCCGCCAAATGCTCCAGCGGCATTCCGTGTGTCGGCAATCCGGCACGGCACCGCGGGGACAAAGCGCAAGCCAGGTGTGCCGCCGGCCGGCGCATCCTGGTTGATCGTGAAGGTCTGGTTGCCGGTGAATGTGATCGTCCCCGATCGCGCCGGGCCGGTGTTCGGGTCAATGCGAGCCGTCGCGTACCATGCGCCTGTACCCGATGGCGAGACCATGGTGATCCAGCCGGCGTTGCTCGTTCCGGTCCAGGGACAGGAACCCGTCACCGGAATCCTCTCGGTGCTGCCTGCCGCGGATACATTCAGGCGGGCACCGCCCAGGTTCGTCGTGCACGGAGTCACGTGCAAGGTGATCGGCACGTCGACAAACGTGTGCGCGGAACTCACACGGATGTTGCCGGAGAGTGTCAAGAAACTCCCGCTTGGTATGCCGCTGGTTCGTATGCCGACCTGGAAGTTGGCAGGCGTGGTTCCGGATGACGGCGTAACTGTCAGCCACTCCGCGCCCGTGGTGACTTGCGCTGTGACCGCGATGGCAGCCGGGCCTGTCACGAGCATTTCTCGCGGGGAAGGCGGATTGCTTCCGACCGCATAGATGAACCATCCAACAGGCCCCGACACCGTGAGGTTGGATTCCAGGATGCGCACTCGCGATTGGTCGGCCACGTACATCTGGCCATTGAGTCCAATTGCGATCGATCCAGCGCCCTGGAAAGATGCCGAGAGCGCGGGACCACCGTCACCGGAGAAACCCGATGTTCCATTGCCCGCAATCGCAGTGAGGACACCTTGGTCCAGCCGCCACACTCGTGTTGAGGTTGTTATGTAGAGTACCCCCGTTTGATCGACAGCGACACCAGTTGGATTTTCGACCAGATTCGCGCTCCCTGCAACTGTGCTGATGATTCCGTTCGTGTCTACCTTTCTGATCCGGCGATTGCCCGTGTCCGCGATGAACAAGTTGCCTTCCAGGTCAACGGCTACACTCCCCGGCCGGTTTATCTGTGCGTTGGCGGCAGGACCCCCGTCACCGGAGTAGCCGTAAATGCCGGTTCCGGCGACGGTGCTAATGATGCCGTTGGATGTTACTTTTCGAATGCGGTGACCGATAATCTCGGCAATGTAGACGTTCCGATTGCTGTCCACAGCAATTCCAACTGGACGGTAAAGAGAAGCACCAGTTGCCGGTCCGCCGTCTCCGCTATGGCCGGCTACGCCATTTCCTGCAATGGTCCGAATTGTGCCTCCGGAGACTGCACGGATGCGGTCATTAAAGGTGTCGGCAATATAGACGGTACCCACGCTATCCAAAGCAACGCCGCTCGGAGCAGAAAGCCACGCGTTCGTCGCTGGACCTCCGTCTCCCAAAGCGCAACAATTGCCGCTCCCGGCAAATGTGGAGATGACTCCCGCGGGTGAGACGCGCCGGACTCGGTAGTTCGCTGAATCCGCCACAAACAGGTCTCCCCCTGAACTTACCGCTACACCCGCTACGGACAACTGAGCTTTCGTCGCCGGTCCTCCATCACCGGAATACGAAGGTCCGCCGGTTCCCGCCGCAGTTGTAATGATCCCGGAAGACACCTTCCGCACGCGGAGGTTACCGTCGTCTGTGAAGTAGACGTTCCCGGCAAGGTCGACAGCCACATTCCATGGGACTCGCAGCATCGCACTCGTAGCTGCTCCCCCGTCGCCACCGTAGCCGGAGACGCCATTTCCCGCGACTGTTGTGATGATGCCGTTGGTCGCGACTTTTCGTATGCGAGTGTCGCGGTCCGCAACGTAAAGGTTCCCGTTACTGTCTACGGCTATTCCGGCTGCGGTTAGCATTGCGCCGGTTGCTGGTCCACCATCACGGGAGTATCCGCCGCAAGAGGTACCCGCCACAGTTGTGATGATCCCGGATGGCGAAACCCTTCTTACCCGGCAATTGAACAGCTCTCCGATGTAGAGGTTGCCGCCCTCATCCATTGCCAATCCGTAGGGCTCGCCCAATGACGCGTTGCTTGCAGGTCCGCCATCGCCAGAAAGACCCCGGACCCCATTACCGGCTACCGTATGAATGACTCCGTCCGTCGTAACCTTTCGCACGCGGTGAGCAAGCGCTTCGGCGATATACAAGTTTCCGGCGTTGTCCACCACCAGGCCTCTCGGATTGTCCAGTGCTGAGTTGACAGCCGGAACACCGTCTTGGAAAGGGCGGCCAGTGCCATTACCGGCCACAGTCGTGATGATGCCGCTGGTTGAAACCCTCCGAACCCGGCTGTTTGCCAAATCGGAAATGTACAGATTGCCTGAACTATCTGTCGCCAACTCGAGCGGCGAGGCGAGTTGGGCATCAACCGCACGTCCGCCATCGCCAGAAAACCCCCAATCTCCATTGCCGGCGTACAAACTGATCACGCCGGCATTCGTAACCTTGTACACCCGACGATAGCTATCCGAAATGTATAGGTTTCCAACGCGGTCCACCGCGACTCCAGTAGGGTGAACTCCCACCGCCGATGCTAGTGAGCCATCCGGCGGCCCGCCGCCGGCATAGGTGCGGATGGTGTACTGCGCCTTTGCAACGTGAGGCACCAAAAGCAGTACGGCGACGATCCATTGCGCCATGAAACGCTCCCGTTCGTGTTAAGCTGCGCAGATTCGCGCCTAACCTGAAGATTTACAGACCCGAGAGCCTCTCAAATGCATTTCAGATGCCGTTCGACGGCACCACTAACTTCACTACTCATTTCAGTTGAAACCTGCACTGGCGCCGGTGTGGTTACTACGGCGACGCGACTCGCGAGTGCCGCTGTACGGAGGCGGAGATTCAGCGCTATCTCGGCAAGATCAGCGGGCCGCTTCTCGATCGGATTGACCTGCATGTGGAGGTGTCCGCCATTCCTTCCCAAGAACTCCGTGGGCGCGAGAGCGGGATGACGTCCACGCATATGCGGAAACGGGTGCTGGCGGCGCGGGCGCATGACCGGATTTTGAAGGCGGCCGACAAGATCCTCATTCAGCCGCGCAGCATTCCAAGGCTTGAAGGATATTGCGAATAGAGGCAGAAGATGAGGTCCGGTTCCGCGCGCTGGCCGACCAAGAGGGTCTGCGGGAGTTCCCATCGTCTGGCCGCTAAGAGTTCGCTAACCACTGCCAGGCTGCTGGTGCTGTCCCCGAGTTTTTCGCAGGGAACACCGGACTAACGACAGCCATAGGTTTGCCAAAGGAGTCTCCTGCTCCAGTTTGAGATGGCGCCCTGTAGTCAGCCTGCCTCCGCCTTTGCCCGCCACCAGCGTAGGCAGGTTGGAATGATCGTGGCGGTTGGGATCGGCAAGGCCGCTTCCGTAGACCACGACACTGTGGTCCAGAAGGGAACCGTCGCCGTCGGGCGAACTCTTCATCTTGCTTACGAAATACGCGAACTGCTCCATGTGGTAGCAGTTGACCTTGGCGCATTTTTCGACAAGGTCAGGCTGGTTGCGGTGAGACACTGGGTATCGTTGTGGTGGATTCCGATTTTCGCAATCACGTGCGAGAGCTAAACCAGCGGGAATTGCGGTTACTCGAAGCCTTCGCGCAAATGGCTGCGCTCGCGGGGACTCGCGATAGTCCGTGATGTGATTTGGGCGCACTGGGGTACAATCGAGGAAGTGGGACGGCATGGCGCGGGCGCGCTTCGTCGTACGTATCCCCGTTCGTGAACCTTCAGCAGTTTCAAGATCGGCGGGAGCAGGATGAAACGGATACTTGTGGTGGACGACATTCTGGAGTTTCGGCAGCAGTATGAATTGCTGGCGCGGGGAGATGAGCGCAATGTTGTGAGCGCATCAGGTACTGCCGAGGCACTCGCGTGGATCGGGAAGCAATCGTTTGATCTTGTTATTACGGATCTCCAGATGGAGAAAGAGAGGTCCGGCCTTGAAGTGTTGGCCGCGGCTCGCGCGCAGAGGCCTCCCGCACAGGTGATCGTGGTCACCCGGTGGGGCACAAAGGAGATCAGCGCAGAGGCAATGGAGCTAGGGGCTTTCGACTATCTGAAAATGAATACGCAGGACGTTGATTTCCAAGCCATGCTGCGCCGAAAGATTGAACTGGCCCTGCTCTACGGAGCGGCCGTCGCGGCGTAGCCGATATCCATGGCTGACGACTATCGGGTCCTCCGAGACTGGCTCCGGTCCAACGGCTACGAGTACTGGTGTTTCTTGAGCTGGGCGCGTGGCCCCGATGAGTCGCGGGATTTTGTTGAGGATTACCGGAAGGCCCTGGGCCAGGAGTTGCTGATCAGAGTGGATTCGGAGGCTGTTTTTCTCGACGTCGAGGCACTCAAACCCGGTGACGACTGGCGTGCGCGACTCGGAGCAGCCCTGTGCCGGAGTGTGTTAACGATCCCCGTTTACACGCCTCCATACTTTTGGCCGGAGCATCGCTATTGTGGTATGGAATGGGGAGTTGCGTTCGACCTATCCAAAGCGCGCCTTGGCGATCCGGCTGGCCTTTTTCCGCTGGTGCTGCGGGCACCGGACCAGATCCCCGCAGTGGCCCGTGGTGTCCAGTGGGAGGATCTGTCTCCCGTGGCCTTGCGATCCCGGAAGATCCGTGAAACACCAGAATTCCGGAAGTTGGTGAAGAGCACGGTGGACCGCGCTTTAGAGGTGGGAGGCAGACTGCGTGCCGCTTCCGCACAGGCGGTCTGCGACCAATTCACTCTCCCCGATAAGTCACGGTTCGACGGAATCTACGCCGCGGCACCTGCGTTGCCGTTTCGGGGGCGCTTATGAGTGGAATGGTTGTCACGTTCTATTCCTACAAAGGCGGTGTGGGACGCTCGATGGCGTTGGCCAACGTGGCGCGACTGCTGGCCAACGCCGGGAAACGGGTGCTTGCGATCGACTGGGATTTGGATGCTCCGGGCCTGCACCGTTACTTCCCGACCGCGGATCTCGTGGCTCCGCGCAAACCGGGCCTCATCGACTACTTTGTCGCGCTGCGCCGGCACCTGGATGATGGCTGCGAGAGCCCAAAGCTTCAGGATTTCGTCGTACCGGACGCGGCTCCGCAAGTAGACCTGATGCGGGCTGGGATGTTGGACGAGACCTACCGGCGAACGGTCCTCGAATTCGACTGGGCGGGCCTCCACAGCCGTCATCCCCAAGCCGTCACCCTCTTTCGGGCTGCTGTCAAGCAGCACTACAGCATCTGCCTGATCGACTCCAGGGCCGGCATTGCCGACATCAGTGGCATCTGTACTGCCTTGCTGCCCGAGAAACTGGTGACGGTATTCACGCCCAACAAGCAGAACCTCGATGGGTTGATGGAGACACTGGGCATTGTCGCCGAATACCGCCGGCAGTCTGCGGACACGCGTCCACTCACCATCTATCCACTTCCGAGCCGGATCGATCCGGCAGAGCAGGATGCCCTGCACTCCTGGCTGATGACCTTCCGGCTCCATTTTCAGGATCTGTTCAAACGCATTTACGCCTTGGAGGAATGCGACCTAGGCGCCTACTTCGATGCTGTGCGCCTCCCTCAGGTCGCCTACTACTCCTACGGCGAACAAATCGCCGTGCTCGAAGAAGAGCGAAGTCAGGCTGGATCGCTGCGACAGGCCTACGAGATTTTCACGGCGAAGTTGACGAAAATGGATTTCCCCTGGCAGGAGTGAGTTTCCAGCGACAACCGCTTCGCCGTCTGAAGGGCTGGTTACTTCTGTTCGGCCGCCACCAGCGCAACGAGCGGGGAATCTCGCCACTTGCGGAGAACCCCATGATACCGATCCGGGTGGTGTCGACGTTTCCTTCGGCAGCCCGGTGGCGGATGATCCGGATCGCCCGTTGCGGGCTGAGGAGAATGAACGTGTACCTGAATTGGTGGAGTCTTCCACTCGCGAGCGGCGACTCCTCAAGATGAAGGCTGCGATGCCCATTGCATTCAGTCGTTCGACAACCAGCGAACTTCGCGTGCGGGCTTGCGTTCTTAGCGTACATAATCACACGGTAGGGCTAGGGGATGATCGCCGAGAAGCTATCAAACGAGGAGAAACAGCAGGCCCTCGATCTGGTTTGCCGGAGCCACACGTTCGCACGCTCCGACCGCCTCCGCGGGCTGTTGCGATTCATTTGCCTGGGCGGAGATCGAGGGGCGGCACGACACCCTCAATGAATACGTGCTTGGAGTAGAGGCGCTGGGCAGACCGGAGGGGTACTCGCCGAGCGAGGATTCATGCGTTCGAAGCCGCGGACACGCCACTCCGGATCGACGTGCCCAAGGGTTCGTATGTTCCCACGTACGTACGCGCGCCTGATCCGCCAGTCGAGCCTGTCGCGCGCCCGGCCCTGACGAGTACGGTTGAGCAAGTGGCTCCGTTGCTTCCTGTCGTTCCGGCGCCTGCCTGGAAACGACATTGGCCACTCGCCGCCGCGTTCAGCCTCGGCGCCGCCGTGATGTCTGGCGCGTTTGCGCTCCGTAACGAATCGCCCGTAGCGGCGGGCAGGGCAGAATCGGCGGGGCAATGGACGGCCGATCTGGAGTCGATCTGGCGGCCGTTTCTGGACCCACGGACTCCGGTGCTCGTCTCTTACCAAACCCGCCTGTTTCTTTCGGTCGGTCCGGTGGTGGTCCGGGATACAGAAGTTGACTCGTTCGCATCCGTCGAGTCGTCCGACCTGGCGAGCCATTGTTCCTCAAGGACCTCAACTGCCGTTGCGTGGATCCGTACAACGACCTGGTTCTGAATCCCCGCGCATGGTCGGATCCGGCGCAAAGGCAATGGGGCTTCGCGGCGCCGTTCCATAACGACTACCGGCAAGCTCGCCGGCCCACCGAGGAGATCGGCATCGGGCGGATCTTCCGCTTGCGGGAGAGCATGAGTATTCAGATCCGCGGAGAATTCTTCAATGCGTTCAATCGGGTCTACCTGAATAGCCCCGCTTCCGGAAACCCCGCGGCGTCAGTCACCCGTAACGCGCGCGGCGAGCTGACAGGGGGCTTTGGTTTCATCAATCCGGCATCGGTTGCGCAGCCTCCGCGCAACGCGCAGTTGCTGCTCAGAGTGCAGTTATGAAGTCACCAACCGTCACTTCTTCGGATGGAACGTTTCGCCGTCGGCGAGGACGCTGACCTGCAGTGTCACGGCGATCGCTTTGGCGAGGTCGCGATTGCCGACATCACTGTTGATCTTGAAGCCGGAGAGCTGGGCGCCCACACGATCCCTTCCGGGCACCAGAAAGGCGGCAAGAGGCGCAAGGACCTTGGCGTTTGACACCGTTAGTCCGGTACCGACGTTGATATGGCCCTTCTTGTTATCGGCAACGATATAGAGCGTGTCCACGGTACCTGGATTGCAGTGATTCCGGTTCAGCGCGGTGACCAGCGCGCCGACCCCCTGCAACAAACTGGTGTTTTCGTTGATAGACATGCTGGGGTCGTTGCCCGGGCTCGGACCTCCCCTATACTCAGACGAGATCAGGTAAGCGTTCGGCATGGATTTCCTCCTCAATGAAACTCAATGGTTCATGCAACAACTCATATAGTAAACGAGTGGCTGGCCGATTGAAACAGAGTGATTGAACAGGTAGACTACTCTGGGAGAACAAACGTGAAGCTGTACATCGTTTGCATCGTCGCCTGGAGTGCCTTCCAATTCGCCTGCTCCCAAAAGGAACGCGATCCAGCCATCCGCTCGCAGACCGCGATGGAATCAATCTACACAGAGTTGGGCGCGGCGGCCTGCCGAAAGGAAGCCGACAGGAACGACCCCAACGAAACACCGTACCTTGTGTGTCCCGGCGTAGCAGGTTACACGCTGATTGTGCGGCGTGTCGAGGCTGGTCGCCAGTCGATCGACATCGTAGATGCCGCGCAACGAGTGCTCCCGCTCAATTACCACGAATTCGTCACGCGGCACATGTCCACACTGAGTGGCAAAGCCGAGTGGCGTGTGGCGACGAAGGATGGAAAGCAGGTCCCGGTGGCGCTGATCGTTCGTGTGCAGGCACGGGAGGATAACAACAACCCGGAGAAGGTGACCGGCTCGTATTTCGCAGTGGCGAAGATCACTCCGCGCGAAGCCTGCGTCACCGACAGGATTCCCGAAGGTGCGCAGCCGGAGTCCGAGGTGCGGAGGGTGGCGGACCTGGCGCAGGAGAAGCCATGCGCGCCGCCTCAGCCGCAAATTACGGCTGCTGGGAGCGGCCTTCGCTTAGGCGGAAGATCGCAGCAATAGGAGGAGAGCATGCCAACACCCGTGGAGTTCATGAGGCTCTACCGCGGTCTCAAAGTCAATGTGGTTATCGACGACCCTGTCGCACAAGAGTGCCGGCTGGGAACGCTCACTGTCCAACTGAGGAAGTACTTCATGATGGACTGGTCGGACGGCACTGAGGAGAGGCGCGATTATGACAAGGTTACGCGCGGCTCTAAAAGCGACGAATGGTTTCAGGCAAACAAGGAGCGCATTCGCACGGCGGCGATGGGCAAGGGGGCGCCCCAGGACTACGAACTGGCGCTGGAATGGGGAGTACGTTCGGGAAAGATTCCAACGGTAAACCAGGGAACGCTTCAGACCTACTGTGACGACCACCTGGGCATCGATTGTTCTGGCTTTGTCACGAACTATCTCGTGGCTGCCGGCAAGAAGACATATTCGAGTAATACGTTGCGGAACACAAGCGCGGCTTCGTACTTCAAGCCGTCCACCGCCATCAACGATTCGACGCAGGTGCGGCAGGGCGACCTGCTGGTCTGGATGAGCGGCAATTCGGTGAAGTCGAATCCCGGTCACGTTGCCGTCGTGGAGTCGTACGTCGCCCAAAGCAGGCCGGGCGGAAACATGTGCGTGGTGGAGGCTACCGGGGCGTCTGGCGCTAACCCGAAGCTGCTCGATTCGATGTATACGGTGGAGCAGATCATCCCCAAGGGAGGGGCCGTACCGGTGATGATCCTCGTCGTCAAACGGCACGGGGTGTCAGGAAGCAGGGTAGCGGTGATGCGGGTGTAGTTGGTTCCATTTGCGCTACGCTACGAATTCTAGCTTATGCGCACTCGTATTTCGCGAAATTTGTTATTGCTCGCCGGGATCACCATTCCTGCATTTGGACAGTTCGCGGTGTCCCCAACATCGCTGTCTTTTCCGAACACTGGTAACCCGTCAAACCCGAGTATTGCGTTCGTGACCCTCTTTTCGTCGAACCCCTCTTCGGTGATATTCACGCTGACCTCCACGACGAACAACGGCGGAAACTGGCTCACCGCGTCATCCACCTTCGGGAATACAACACCCGCGACGTTGCAGGTATCGGTGAATACCACTGGCCTCGCCGTTGGCTTCTACAGCGGAACGGTCACAGTCACGGCCGCGAGCGGTGCGCTGCAGCCGCTCTCAATCCCGGTAAGCCTGACCGTGACCGGCGGCCCTGGAATTACCTTCACTCTGTCGCCATCCAGCCTCACCTTCAACTCGCCAAACGGGCCGCTATCACAATCTCTTGCGTTCACATCCAATGTGGTTACCAGCTATGCCGCAGCCTCCAACCAGAGTTGGCTACAGGTGAGTCCAAGTTCCAGCACGGTGGATTTCATCCACATGCTCGCCGTTAGCATCAACCCAAACGGGCTGGCGACTGGTACCTACAGTGGGACCATTTTTGTCACAGCCGGGAGTCTGACGCAACAGATCCCAGTCACGCTGATTGTTGCGCCTGTTCAGCAGTCCATTGTCCCATCGGCACTCAGCTTCAGCGCGTCGCCCGCCGCGCCTTCGCTTTCCCAACAGTTACTTTACAACCTGAGTCAGGCCAGCACTGTCACTTTTGCCGTCAGTTACGTCGGTTTTCCCATGCAGTGGCTGACGGTGCAGCAGCAAACCAGCGGAACCGTAACGCAAGCGATTTTCGTCATAACCGCGAATCCGGCCAATCTCGCCGGTGGAACCTACGCAGCAACCATCACTCTCATCCCGTCCATCGGCCAAGCGGTAACGGTGCCCGTGACCTTCACCGTGTCATCGTCGAGTATCAGTGTCAGTCCGCAGTCTGTGGCGCTGAACTACCAAATAGGCGGCCTCCCCCCACAACAAATAATGACAATCGGCAACCTGCCGGTGGGAGTGTCCTATACAGTCAGCAACAATATCAGCGGAATCGGCTGGCTCAATTCCAACGTGGTCGGCACGACAACTGGGACGCAGTTCTTGTTGACAACCAATCCAGCACCGCTGGGAGCAGGCACTTATTCCGCTACGGTCATCGTAAATTTCTCCAACGGTACGGTAATCCAGATCCCCGTCACCTTGACGGTCACCAGCGTTGGTCCCATCACCGGACTCAGCCCAGCGGCACTAAACTTCACACACGTCTTCGGCGGCGTCGCCCCTTCCGCGCAAACACTGGCGCTGAACGCCTCGGTCGGTCAGGCGTTCTCTGCGATATCCAACACAGTTACGGGCCCCGGCTGGCTGAGCGTGTCACCTGCTAGCGGCGTCACAACATCGACCTCCACGCCGCTCACCGTCAATGTCTCCACCGCGGGTTTAGCGGTCGGCACGTACACCGGCACCGTCTCCGTGATCCTTGTCAGCCACACGTTGGTAGTGCCTGTGACCCTGACAATCACGGGCCTCCCAAGCGTCTCGGTGAGCCCTTCGTCCCTAACCTTCAACTACACACCTGGTGGCAACGTACCGTTCAGCCAGGCGGTCACGCTCACTACTCCCTGGCCGACGTTTTTCACACTTACCGCGAACGGAGGGGCCGGCGGAGTGAACTGGCTTGCCGCTGGGCCGCTGCAAGGCACCACAAGCTACACCGGCGCTACAGCAACCGCGGTCGTGTCCGTTGGTCTAATAAACGCCACCATACTCCCAGTCGGCACGTACACGGGCACCATCAGCATCGCAACAGGGCTCGGCAGCGTCACGGTTCCCGTGACATTGATTGTGGAACTGCCCCCAACTACTGCCATCTCCCTCGCACCCGCATTCCTGTCGTTCACCCACCAGACGGGAACAACACCGCCACCCGCACGGTTCGTCACTATGAGCACTGCGGCCTTTGGCAGTTATACGGCTTCGTCCTCGGCAAGTTGGGTGTCCATCAGTCCTCCTGCGGGGCCCGCTCCCGGCGCATTCGCAGTCACTGTAAAGCCGCAATCGTTGAGTCCTGGAATTCACTACGCCAACATCGTCGTGCTCCTATCTGGGACCTCGGTAACCATCCCAGTCAACCTGAGCATCACCACTTCCTCAATCTTTCGAACCAGCCCGACTTTAGCAACCTTCCACTACCAGATAGGCGGGTCGGTGCCCGCGGGTCAGGGCCTCGCCGTCGACCTCACGTCAACCGGGTCAAGGCTCACCGTCACCACATCGGTTTCGGGTGGCAATTGGCTCGGCGTGACCGCGCCGAGTCTCGAAACCCCTGGCGCAGCAGGTGTGTTCATCAACGCCACCGGACTTGCTCCCGGCACCTACAATGGCGCCGTAAACTTCATCGTGGTTGGTCAGCAAATCGTCCAGTTCCCCGTGACGCTGATCGTCAGCACTTCCCCGCAATTGCTGGCGAATCCGCGGACCTTGCGCTTCACCAGTTCCTCGCGGCAGCAATCAATGAGCATCGCCACCACAGGATCGCCGATGTTCGTCACTGCCGCGCCGGCAAGCGGGAGTAGCTGGCTCTCCGTCACCCCGACATCAGTCCTGGTGACGCCAACCTCCTTCACCGTTCAGGTCGACTCCACAGGCCTGGCCTCCGGGATCCACTACGGCGCAGTCGTGGTCAACACCTCGCCACAGGGCCAAGTTTCCAACGCTCCTCTGATCGTGCCGGTAGAGTTCGAACTCACATCCTGCGCCTCCATCACCGGCCCGACCGAAGCACCGGTGATCCCCTCCGGCACCGTCGGCAGCTTCGCCGTCGACTCCACCTGCGCTTGGACCGCCACCAGCAACGCCGGCTGGATCACGATCCTCTCCGGCGCATCGGGCAGCACTGGACCTGGCATCGTCACCTTCCGCGTCGCGCCCAACACCGGCCCGGCGCGCACCGGCACCATCACCGTCGATGAGAGCACCTTCACCATCACGCAAGCCGCGCCTGCCGGCCCGCCCATAGGCCTCCGCTTTGTGCCTACGGTGCCCTGCCGCATCGCCGATACGCGCCTCACCACCGGTCCGTTCACCGCCACGCGCGACTTCGCGGTGCAAGCGTCCACTTGCGGCATTCCCACGGAAGCGTCCGCCTACTCACTCAACGTCACAGTAGTGCCGAACGGCGTGCTCAGCTATCTCACGCTGTGGCCCGCGGGACAGCCGCGGCCGGTGGTCTCGACGCTCAACTCCTTCGACGGCCGCACCAAAGCCAATGCCGCCATCGTCTCTGCCGGCACCAACGGCGCGGTGAGCGTGTTTGTCACCGACCGTACCGACGTTGTCCTCGACATCAACGGCTACTTCGTTCCGCCAGAGGCCGGCGGCTCCAGTTTCTACCCGATGGCCCCATGCCGCATCACCGACACGCGACTGAGCGGTGGCCCACTCAGCGCCGGCGTCACGCGCACGCTGCCCATCTCGGGCAACTGCGATGTTCCGGTGAGCGCGCAAGCCTACTCGCTCAACTTCACCGCCATCCCCAGCGCGCCGCTCGGGTTCCTCTCCACATGGCCGGCGGGCGCAACGCAGCCGTTGGTCTCCACGCTCAACGCGCCCACCGGTACCGTCACCGCCAATGCCGCAATCGTCCCCGCCGGCACGGGCGGCGCAATCAACGTGAATGCCAACAGCGGCATACCGCACCTCGCCATCGATACCAACGGTTACTTCGGCCCTCCCTCCGCCAACGGACTCTCCTTCTACCCCGTGACCCCGTGCCGGGTTTCCGACACGCGCCTGCCCGCCAGACCTCTTGGTGGGCCTGTGCTTGCCGGCGGCCAGCTCCGCAGCATTCCAGTGCCGCAAAGCGCGTGCAACATCCCCACGACTGCCCGTGCCTACTCGCTCAATGCCACGGTGGTGCCCGACGGCCCGCTCAGTTTCCTCACGCTTTGGCCCACCGGCGCGGTCCAACCGCTGGTCTCGACGCTTAACAGCTTTGATGCGTCCACTGTCTCCAACGCGGCCATCGTCCCGGCCGGCGCCAACGGAGCCATCTCCGCCTATGTCACCGGTCCGGCGCACCTGATCCTCGACGTCAACGGCTATTTCCAGTAAGCGGACTAGAATCATTCATAGTGCGCAAGATGCGGAGTTCGCAAATCCGCATCCCGCCGCACACTGAATGCATGAGCATCAACGAAGATCAATTCTGGACAGCGGTGCAGAACCGCGACCGCTCCTTTGACGGCAAGTTCTTTTTCGGCGTGCTGACCACCGGTGTCTATTGCCGGCCGTCGTGCGCCTGCCGGTTACCTCTGCGCAAGAACGTACGGTTTTTCCTCGAGCCCGGCGAGGCGGAACGCGCCGGTTTACGCGCTTGCGAGCGATGCCGGCCATTGGCCACTCGCGGCGCGGATCCCGATGCGGCGCGAGTGGAAACCGCCTGCGCATTTATTCGTGAACATGCGCAGGAAAGCATACGGCTCGCCGACATCGCCGCGCACGTCGGGCTGAGCGCCTTCCATTTTCAGCGCAGCTTCAAAGCGATCCTCGGCGTGACGCCGGCGCAGTATCACGAAGGCTGCCGTTTGGAGGCCCTGAAATCAGGCCTGCGAACGATGGGCAAGGTGACGGACGCGATCTACGAAGCAGGCTACGGATCGGGTAGCCGCGTCTATGAGAAGGTGGACACGCGGCTCGGCATGACCCCGTCGCAATATCGCGGAGGCGGCCGCGGCGTGTCGATCTCGTACGCTTCCACGGAGTGCGCGCTGGGCCGCATGATGATCGGAGCAACGGATCGCGGCATCTGCTTCCTGCACTTCGGCGATTCCGATGATGAACTGGTGGCGATGCTGCGGCGCGAGTATCCGCAGGCCCAACTGGGCCCAATGCAGAAGCCGTACCAGCCGCAGTTCCGCGAGTGGATGGCATCGCTGGACCAGCACCTCCGCGGGCAGTCGCCGCGCCTCGACCTGCCGCTGGACCTGCGCGCCACTGCATTTCAGTTGAAGGTCTGGCGCTACCTGCAGTCCATCCCGTATGGCAGTGTGCAGTCGTATGGCGAAGTGGCCGCGGGGCTGGGACAACCCACCGCAACGCGGGCCGTGGCGAGAGCCTGTGCAACCAACCGCGTGGCGCTCGTGATCCCCTGTCACCGCGTCATTCGCGGCACCGGCGAGATGGGCGGCTACCGCTGGGGTGTGGATCGCAAGCGGACCTTGATCGACACGGAGCGAGCCTCAGCCGCAGCTCAATCCTGACGCAGCGCCTGCATCGGCTCGATGCGGAGCGCGCGCCGCACCGGGACGAGGCAGGCCAGTGCCGCGATGGCCGCCAGAATCGCCGGTACCGCGAGGTAGGCCACAGGATCGAACGTCCGGATCTTCAGGGCAGTGGACGCGGCGAGGCTCGACAATGCGAGGCAGACCGGAAGCCCGACCGCAACACCCACCGCGAAACAACGCGCGGCCTCTTTCAGAATGCGGGCGGACACCTGACGCGGTTGCGCGCCGATGGCTACCAGAACGCCGATCTCGCGGCGGCGTTGTTCCACCGAATAGCTCACCACGCTGTAGAGTCCGATTGCCGTGAGCAACAACGCAAGCGCCCCGAGCGCCCCCGCGATGAGAGCCGCTGCCTGGAACGGGAAGCGCTGCATCGTGGCGACGTCGAACAGGCTGCGGGGCTCACAGCCGGTGGCCGAGGCGCCGCTCGCACAGACCTCGCGAATCGCATTCAGCATCGACGGGCTCGGGTCGAGGAAGCGCGCGATGGCGGAACCCATGCGAGGATGTCCGGCGGCGGCAGGCAGGTAAACCACGGCCGGTTCGCGGCCTTCGAATATCCAGCCGTTGATGACGTCGGGGACAACTCCAATGATCTCGTATGTACCGGTGAGGTCCCTGTCTTCTTCGGCCGGCACGTTGACGGTGAGCGTCCGCCCAATGGCGCTGGAATTGGGCCAAAGGCTTTGCGCCGCACCCTGGCTGATCACGGCGGTCTTCGCCATCGAGGCCGTTTCCGATGGATAGAAGTTCCGCCCGCCGGTCAGCGCCAACCCGAGCGTATGGAAGTAGTGATCGTCGACGTAGTTGTAGGCAACCGGGATGCCTTGAGCTGCCGTCTGCGCGGGAAGGCGGTGAAGACGGCCGTAGAGAGGAACACGCTGTAGCGCGGAGACGCCGGCCACGCCGGGAAGCGCGCGCAGTCGCGCCAGCAGTCGCGGCGAAGTCCGGTCGAATTGCAGGTCGAACGTGGGACGCAACGGATAGCCCGTGTTCATCGAATCCAGACGCTGGATGTTGCGCACGAGGATCGCCGCAAGGATCAGCAGAACAAAGCTGGCTGCCACTTGCCCCCCTAGCAGGATGCTCCGCAAGCGGCGCGGGTGGCGCTTCTGCAAACCGGTGATATCGATGGCGGGCATCAGTCCGAAAGCGCACCCGGCGAGCAGGCCGAGCAGCGCGGCGTAAGCGAAAACACGCCAATCGAAAACGAGCGGCAGCACAGTCGCGCCCGCGGAATTGGCGATGGAGAACAGCCAGTGGTGAGCGCGCCCCACCAGCAAGACACCGAGCGCGAGCCCGGCCGCCGCGCCTGCCAGCGCAAGTAGAGTGCTCTCGGTCAACAGTTGGCGGATGATGCGGGACCGGCCGGCGCCGAGAGCAGAGCGCATTTTCAATTCCTGCGCGCGGGCGGCGGTGCGCGCCAAAAAGAGGTTGGCGAGGTTCGCGCACGCAATCACCAGAACCAGCAGGAACGTCGCAAAGAGGATGGCGGCGACGAACACCGCATCGTCCGTTTCCGCTGACAGATAAGTGGCCCGGGGGTGTAGCCGCACTGCCGCGACGCGATCTTCGGAGGGGCGCGGGAAGCGCGAGGCGGCAGCAGCGAGAGCGGATTCGGCCGCTGATGGAGCGATTCCCGGACGAAGTAGCAAGGAGGCGTTCTGGTGGTCGTTCAAACCGTCGCGCAGGGCGGTACGCATTCCACTGGGTACCCAGAAGTCCGGCACCGCAGCCTCCGTTCCCGTGAACGTGGGCGGGAGCACGCCTATAACAGTGAACCAGGTGGAACGCGCCCGCACCATTTGCCCCACCGGCATGGGGTGCGTGGGAAACAGACGTTTCCAACCGGCGTCGCTGAGCACGGCCACCGCTTGCTGTTCCTCCGCATGGGTGAAGGTTCTGCCCGCGGACGCGACGCCTCCGAGCAGCGGGAAGTAGTCCGCGGATACAGCCGTGAGCAGGCTTTGCCGGTGCGCAGGCGCGAGGAGCAGCACCTGCACCGGACCGAACACGGAATAGATCCCTTCCACCTCATTTTGGGCAACCCGACGCAGTTGCGCTATTTCCTCGGCGGTCCAACGGGCGGTGCGGGCCGCGCGCGCGTTCAGCCCCAGTAGCTCGTAGTGGCGATCGACCCCGCGGATGGGCAGCGGCCGTACCGCGTAGTTGTTATAGAGGCTGAAGAATGCCGCGTTCACACCAATGGCGAGAGTGAGAATGCAGAGCGTGGCCGCGGTGAAACCCAGGTTCCTGCGCAGACTGCGAACTGTATACCGTGCGTCCGCACGCAGTTCGTCCATCCAACGGAACCCGAACGCCGCGCGGGCCTCCTCGCGATAGGTTTCCCTGCTGCCGAACTCGATCCGTGCCCGGCGTGCCGCTTCTTCGGGCGAGAGTCCGTGGCGCGCAACCAGATCGGACGCGCGGGCCTGTTGATGAAACTCCATCTCCTCGCGCATTTCCGATTCCAAGTCGGCGCGGCGGAACAGCCGGCGAATCGCGCCGATCATTCGGCGCTCCTCGCCACAAGGGCAAAGTTCATTCCACTGGCGAACTCGTGCCAGCCATCCAGTTCTTCCGCGAGACGTTTGCGGCCAGCGGCGGATAGCGTGTAAAACTTCGCCTTGCGGTTGTTCTCCGACACACCCCACTCAGCCTCGATGAGGCCCTTCGTCTCCAGCCGGTAGAGCGCGGGATAGAGCGCCCCTTGCTCGATCATCAGGTGACCGCGTGAGATCTGTTCGATACGCAGCAGCACTCCGTAGCCGTGCTGCGGACCAAGTGAGACCGCTTTCAGGATGAGCAGGTCGAGTGTGCCGGGAAGGATGGAGACTGCCAAGTTCGTTTCCTAATCTACTTAGGATAATAACCCGGCTCTCCTAAGCTGTCAAGGAGAACGGAGGGAAGAAAATCGAGCCCTTACGCGTCAAACTGAACGTTGGTGCACCAACGCGGCGACGAGATCAGCCCGGACATTTTGGAATCCTGCCGGCAAGGAAGCCAGGAGGGGTTTCGCGCTTTGTATGAAGCGTGCAAGGACCGGGTGTACTCCATCGCACTCTACTTCTTTCACGGGGACGCGAGCGCCGCGGCGGATGCCAGCCAGCAGGTATTCCTGAAACTCTTCAGCACCATGCGCAGCTACCGCGGCGACGCGAGGTTTGAAACGTGGCTCTACCGGATCGTAGTGAATGTGTGTCTCGATAGTGCGCGGGCACGAAAGGCACAGCCGCGTGGCGAAAGCGAAGTGCTGGAGCGCGTGCCCGCCGCGCATTCCGTGGAACGGCAGTTTGTGGATGCGCAGCGAGCCGCGGCGGTGCAACACGCAGTGTCCGCTCTTCCGGAGAAATTACGTATGGCGATTCTGCTGCGCTACTTCGACGAACTCTCTTATGAAGAGATGGCCGGTGCGCTCGACTGCTCGATGGGCACGGTGGCTTCGCGCCTGAGCCGTGGGCACAAACTGCTGGCGGAGCGGCTCGCCGCTCATCCCTGGTTTGCACGAAAGGACAAGTGAGAAATGCCGGACACTCATTACACAGAATGGATGGCGGCATGGTTGGACGAAGCCTTGGACACCGGTCAGAAGGTTGCGGTGGAAGAGCACCTCGCCGTATGTGCGGCCTGTCGCGCGGAATGCGAACTGGTTCGGACCGGCATGGCAATGCTGTCGGAACTGCCGAGCGTGAAAGCGCCGGATTCGCTGTGGGCCTCTATTGAGAAGGCTCCTCGCAGTCGCCGTCCCGTGATGCGATGGGCACTGGCGGCAATGCTCATCCTGACAGCCGGCGCGGCGGGGTTGTGGCTACGGCAACCGAGACTGCCATACGTGACTCTGCGCGCCGGAGCGGCAGTCCAGCAGCATTCGGCCGCCCACTGGATATCCACCGATGCCGCATCCCGCGCCCGCGTGAACATTCCAATCGGAGTAGTGGAGCTCGGTCCAAACACGAGTATTCGCGTGCTTTCGGCCAAAGCTGACGAACACCGGCTGAGTCTGCGCAACGGAACGCTGCGTGCCTCCATCCAGGCGCCACCGCGTCTGTTCTTTGTCGAGACATCGGCAGGCACTGCGATCGACCTCGGCTGCGAATACACCATCGAATGCGACCGTCGCGGCTTTGGTGTGCTACGCGTGACCCGCGGTTGGGTTTCCTACGAATCCCGAGGGAAGACGTCGCTCGTACCGGCGGGCGCCATGTGTTGGACGCGAGAGGGCCACGGCCCGGGGACTCCGGTGTTTGCCGATTCCGCCACGCCGCTCATCGATGCATTGCAGAGCTTCGACTTTGCCCGGGGCGGAGATGCAGCCTTGGGCGTAATCCTGTCAGCCGCGCGGGTTCGCGACACGCTGACGCTTTGGCACCTGCTCGCACGATCGACGATTGCGCAGCGGGAGACGATCTATGAACGCATGGCTGCCCTCTCGCCGCCGCCTTCAAACGTCTTGCGCGAGGACGTGCTGCGCCTGGACGCCCCGGCGCTGGAGCGATGGAAAGCGGAACTCGCATGGCAGTGGTAGATTCAGGGAAGAAAAGCGCGGGCTGGCTCGTCTAAGTCAGCAGATCGCGTCCTGGGACACAACATGAAGAATAGTTGGATCGTTGCGCTGTTCGCGGCAGCATCACTTCCGGCGTCGGAGTTTACGCTGCAAATCGGCAACCCGGTAGCGGTGCAAACACAAACCGCGAAGGCGGCATCGTTCGCATTTCGCGCGGTCGGCTGCGAACAAATGGCCAAATTGGATGTGACCGCGACGGCCGAAGGGACGGTGGGCGGAGAGCGGAAATCGCAGAAGATTCCTAAGCTCGTTCCTGGCACTGCGCCGGGGACATTTCTGGTCTACCGGCACTGGCCGTTGGACGGCGTTTGGATTCTGCATCTGGTGGCACGTTGCGGCGAGGAGAAGGCCGGTGCACTGGTGGCAGTAGGCCCGCAGGGTGTTCTTCGCGAGCACACAAAGCACTTCTCCCGCGCGGCAACCGAATCGGAGATTCGCAGTTCGCTGCATGCTCTCACTGAGAAACGGTGACGGAAAAAGGAGTTCCCAATGAATCGAATCGGCAGAACACTACTCGTGTCTTTGGCGTGGGTAACGCTCTTCGGAGCCAACACCAACCGCGAACCGGACGGCCTGGTGGTGCACGAATGGGGCACGTTCACCTCTATTGCGGACGCGGAGGGATCGCCTGCGCTGTGGGCCCCACTGATTGGCCGCGCGGATCTGCCGTGCTTCGTGCATCGCCTCCTCCCCGGCTACAGCCCGAAGTTCAGCAGCAACGGTTTGGTGCGCATGGAGACGCCGGTGCTCTATTTCTATTCGACGCGGGCGGCGAATCTGTCGGTGCGCGTCGGTTTCCCACAGGGCTTGGTGACGGAATGGTATCCGCGCGCGAGCAAAGTGAATCCGATTCAGGTCTCGGCGGAGGGCTTTCGGGGCGGCCATATCGACTGGAACGTACAAGTGGACCCGGCGGCGAAAGTGACGCTGCCGGAGAGCCGGACCCCCAGCCACTATTTTGCAGCGAGGCAGACTGCCGCCGCGCCAGTGCGTGTTGGCGATGAAACAGAAAAGTTGCTTTTCTATCGCGGTGTCGGAAGCTTCGATGTCAAAGTTCGTCCGTCGTTCACCACCGAAGGCACACTGCGCGTGCGGAACGAATCCGGACATCCGCTGCCACTCGCCATGCTGTTTGAGAGCCACTCCGGCATCACCACTTTGTCCATCGCGCGTGGATTGGGCAAGGACACCACGCTGGCCGCGCCGCGCACGGTTGCCATCGGCGAAGTGCATGCCTCGCTGGTTGCCGCGCTCACCGCGGAAGGGTTGTATGAAGACGAAGCACGGGCAATGGTGGAGACGTGGAAAGATTCGTGGTTTGAAGACGGATCACGGTTGATCTATCTTGTCCCTCGCCCGTTGGTGGACGCGGTTCTTCCTTTGCAGATTTCGCCCGCACCGCGGCAGGTGGCCCGCGTTTTCGTTGGACGCATCGAACTGGCATCAGAAGGCACTCGCAAGACCATCGAAGCGGCGGTTCTAGCGAATGATGAAAAGACGCTGCGGCAGTTCGGACGATTCCTGAAACCGCTCATCCAACAGAGTGAGCCGCTCAGCAGAAACCAACTCTGGACTCCGTTTGTCGGAAACCTGGCAGCGCGTATGGAACAGGAACGGAGCCAGGGGCCGTTCTGCGTGCAGTGACTCCCCGTGCCGTCTTTATCCGAGTCCACTCGGGTTCATCCGTTTCATCCGTGACCCATACCGTCAACCTCGAACCCGGAGCCCTGCAGACCTACGGCACCAGTCGCAGTTAGAACGTGATCTTCGCCGCCAACTGCAGAATCCGCGGATCGAAGGTGCTCTGTGGCAATCCGAAATTGGTCGTGGGCCGGAAGATGCCGTTGGCAAAGATCAACTGGCCCACCTGAATCCCGTTGAAGTTGGCACGGTTGCTGAGGTTGAACACCTCCCCGATGAACCGCAGCTTCACCCTCTCCGCACCAAGCGGCACGTCCTTGGTGACGCGGAAATCCCAACTTTGGAAATTGGGCCCGCGATACGTGTTGCGTCCGGCATAGGGCACGCGGTCACTGCCCACGTTCCCGTCCAGGTTGGGGTCGCCGGAAGTAGTCAGATTGAATACGCGCCCCGATTGGTGCTGCATGATCATCGACAGTTGCCAGTCGCCGAGTATGCCGCGCGCCAACGCCGATTGCATTGACCTGGCGTAATTGATGTCCCACAGGCCGGACATGACAAAGCGGTGCGTAATGTCCGCTTGCCCGAGGCCGCGGTCGAGATTGGGCTGAAGCGTGTCCTGCGCGATCTTGGAATCATCGGCGCCCACTACGACGGCTGTACCGTCAGGCGCGGAGTCGATGACGCGCGACAGCGTGTAGGAAGCAAGCAGTTGGTAGTTCTTCGCAAAGCGCTTGGTCAACTGGAAGAATCCGCCGTGGTAGATAGAGTTTGCGCCGCTCTCGAACAACGTGATACGGCCGAAGGCCGGATTCGGACGCCCCGGCGAAGTTGTGCCCGGATGACGCCAGTACTGCTGCGGCTTGCCTTCAGCCGGCGTGCAGACGGTGTTAGTGGGGCAAAGCGTCCCGGTGACAAGCTGAGCTGGAAACAGGTTGATGTCGCGGCTGCGCGTGAGCTTTGATCCGTTGACGCCGAGATACCCGACGGTGAGGCTGTAGTCGCGCCCCATCGCCCATTCCGTCTGCAGACTGTACTGGTGCGTGAGCGGAGAGCGGAAGTTGGGATCGGTGACGTAGATGTTCAGCGTCGTCGCACCGCCCCCCGGCGGCGCGCTGAAGATGTTCGGATACACCGGCAGGTTGGACGTGAACGTGTAGTTGCGCACGTCAATGCCGTTCTGCAGGATCGCGGTGCTCAACAGCAGGCCGGGCACGCGAGCATAAAAAATACCGTAGCCGCCGCGGATCACCACTTTGTCCGTGCCGCCGACTTTGTAGGCGAACCCAAAGCGCGGCGCAACGTTATTCTTGTCGTTCGGGATCAGGTCCGTGCGCAGGCCGGCCGCCGCAAGGCCAGGATCGGCGTTCCGCGTCGTCGGCTGGTTGTACAGGAACAGGTCATAGCGAAAACCCAGGTTGAGCGTCAGCCTGTCGCTGACGCGCCAGGAATCCTGCGCGAAAAATGCCAGTTCATTTACGTTCGGACGGCTGATGGGGGCATCGGTGGAATTGCCGGAGAAGGCCTGCTGAAACTGCGACGGCGTGCGGGCGAGAAACGCCGCGTAATTGGGGAACAGGTACGACCCCGCAAACAAACCGGGGAAGAAGTTCTCGATCCGCTGGAAGTCGAAATCGATGCCGGCCTTCAGCGTATGCTTGCCTTTCAGCATGCTGATGTTGGTGGTGGGCTGGTAGGTGTATCCGTTGGTGAACCGCGGCGAAAAGTTGTTCTTTCCAAACGTGACGCCGTTGGTGATCACCACCTCAGGACCAGTGGCGTTCGCCTGCCCCGGCTGCTTGTCAGCGACATAGTTGAAGCGCGTTTCCCACACCGTGCTGTTGCCGATGACGCGCGTGTAAGTGGTGGCGAGATTGTTGGTGTTTACCTGGTTGTTGCCGGTATGCTCGGCCGCGCTTGCAAGACCGGCGCTTTCAAAGTTGACACCGTTGTAGCGACTGGCATTAAAGCGCACGCTGACACGGTCGCGATCGGTAGCGTTCCAGTCCCCTTTGGCGAGATAAACGTTGTTGTCAAGCTTCAGCGGATAGGGCGTTAAATACTGCTGCAACGCCTCGAACGCCGCGCCGGTGGGTGGAATATTCGGCGAGATGATCTGCGTCTGCGTATTACGCTGCGCGTCATAGCTGAAGAAGAAGAACAGCTTGTTCCTTTTCACCGGGCCGCCGAGGCTGCCGCCGAACTGGTTAAAGTGATACGGGTTCTTTCGCGCGCCCGCCCGGTTGTTGACGAAAGTGTTGGCGTTCATCCCTTTGTCGCGATAGAACCAGAACGCGGAGCCGTGAAAATCGTTGGTGCCCGACTTGGTGATCACGTTGATGGCGCCGCCTCCCGCGCGTCCGATTTCCGCGGGGTATGTGTTGGCGTTCACCTGGAACTCGAGCACCGCGTCCTGAGAGAAGGCATAGGGGCGGAACCCGGTGCGTCCGGTCGCCTGGCCAAAGAACAGGTTGTTGCTGTCGGCGCCATCCACAAGCAGGCTGTTGGCGGGACCGCGCTGGCCGCCGAAGCTGAGATCGCCTCCGCGCGTCGGATCTTTCACAACGCCCGGCGTGAGCGTGGTGAAGTCGATGAAGTTGCGCCCATTCACCGGAAGGTCCGCCACGGCACGCGCCGAAACCGATGTGCTTGTCGTAGTGCGCGTGGCTTCGAGAATCGGCGCTTCATCGGTGACCGAAACAGTGTCGCTCACCGCCCCCAATTCCATCCTCAGATCCAGCGTAACCACAGCTCCAACCCCCAGATCGATGCCTTTGCGGGAAAGCGTTTTGAACCCCTGCATCTCAACGGATAGTTCGTAGGCGCCGACGGGCAGCCGGCTGAAGCTGTACAAGCCGGCGTTGGTGCTCGATGTGGTTCGAGTGAGACCGGTGGCTGGGCTTTTCACTGTGATCCTGGCGCCGCCAACCGCAGCACCGCTCGGGTCGGTGATGGTTCCGTTCAGAGATGCGCCGCCGATTTCGGTTTGCGACTGCAAGGCGGCGGAAAGCAAGGTAAGCGCAACGATACTGCGCGCTAGTTGCATAGTGTCAGAGACCTCCTCGTTACGAATACTGCCAATATAGCTCGTTAGCGGCTAGCATTGAAGGACACGCTCGCGCGGGCGCAAGCCGGCGATCTATGCCGAGAGGGATCGGAAGTTGCCGGCGGCACGCGCCTACTGCCTAGTACCTACTTGCATAAATCAGCGTATTTTGGCTTGGGACCGGTCTGATGAACTACGGCCTTCGTCCATTCGAAGGGCGCTGCCGCCTTGTTGTAGGCGACGACAAATTTGTCGATCGCTTCGCGGACCTGCTTGGGCG
>JACQZR010000180.1 GCA_016213775.1 Acidobacteriota bacterium | reverse complement strand
CTTCCGGCGGCTGCAGCAATATTAGTTCTCGCGAACGATGGTAAAGGAGCCCGGTCGTGCCGCCGGCCGCACCACCCACCCGGAGTTCAGAGTGGCGCTCCAGCCGTCCCCCTTAAGGGTGGTCCCTTCGAGCGGCCCGTTGACCGGCACAGACAGTGTGGTCCCATCGGCAGCGCGCAAGACGCCGTCGTTGGCGTTGAGACGGCCCCATTGAGCGGACAGGGTGAAATTGCGAAACAACACAGTACCAGCCCCCGGAATGCCGACGCTGCCGGTGGTGTCACTGGTGCTGCTGCCCCCGGCAGGCATCGTCAGCACGGGTCCATCAATGAAGCGTCGACGCAATTCGGCGACGCGGTCCTGCCGCGCCCGATCGCGCGCTTCCTCCGCGGTTCGCAGCGCTGCGCCATCGTAGCGCGCCGCTGCCACGGCAACATCCGTCGTCGGCGGCCTTTTGGTTGCGGAGGCGAGCAAGTCGCCAAGGTCCGAGGCGCTACGAAGCTGCCGGCGCCATCCGGGCAGGAGATCGTCCAGCAGCACACCGTAGCCGGGTCCGGACGCGGCTTCGAAATTTCCGACGAAGGCCGGCTGCGATTCGCCTCCCGCAAGCGCTGACGCCGCGGCACGGCGGGCATCCGCAGGCGAATTGGCCCAGGCAGCGATGCCGGTGTAGGAGGCAAGCCCTTCGCGAATCTCGTCGCGCCGTTCGTTGTCCGCGGCGCCGGGAAACAGCCGACGGCGTTCGCGTCTGAAAGCCAGCGCATCGGCAATCGCCTCGGCGCGGTCGCGCCCGCTCGACTCCACCGCGCGGCGGAGCGCCCGCCATTCGAGCTGAATCCAGACGCGCCCTTCGAGCGTATCGAGATGCTCGTTAAGGCCGTCGTTCGTTAGAAACCCCAGCTCTGGCTGAATCCGATGGAACAGCCCGTGAAGCATAAGTTGCTGGCGTAAATCGGCATCGTTCTCCGGGAGCATGTGCAAGGGCATGGCGAACCACCGCTGCCCGCCCCAGGAGACGGGGCCGTCCGCCATTCCCGGGAAGCGGGGTACCGGCCCGTCGGGTTCCGGCTGGCTTGTGGCACGGGTTCCAGTCCTTGGGTCAAAGATCACCAGCGGACCACAGAGCGACACACCCCACAGCCGGCCCGCATCTCGCTGGCAGAGTTTCGTGGCCTCCTCGAACCATCGCTGGGCGAGCTTTGGTTGGACCTGCCCTTCGGCCGCCGTTGCGGCGCCAACCAGGGCGAGCAGCGGCAGAGTGTTGAAATGGTACCGAATCCTCATCGCTTCCCTCTCTTTGCTGTGCGCATTTTACTTCGGCGGCGCGGCATGAGCGGTAAGCCCGCGCACTACGGTCTCCATATACTCGCGGGCGCGAGCGGCAAGACGGTCAATGCCGGCGGGGTCAGTGGGGCGATCCACCAGCGGCTCGAAGATGTTCTCGCAGATGAGCGGGATGGTGAGGCCGGTGGTGAGGACCGGCAGCAGGAGTTTGTAGTGGTCGACTTCGCCGAAGCCGGGGCCGCAGTCCTGATCTTTTGGTGTGTCGCGGTGGTCTTTGATGGCGAACAGGCGGACGTCGCGCCAGCAGGCCTGGATGTCGGGGATCGGGTTTGTGCTTTCGTAGTCGAGGACGTTGCCGCCGTCATAACACATCTTGACGCCGTCATCCGCAACATCGGCGAGCAGTTTCGAGATCATGGCGCCGGTGGCGGAGAGGCCGCCGTGCTGTTTCACCGTGATGGTGACCTTGTTGGCGCGTGCGATGGGACCGAGGGTCTTGAGATTCCGCACCCATAGATCGTATGCTCCGGTTGCGGTGTGACCGAAGGTGATGAGGAAAGGGATTCCGGCGGCGGCGGCCTGTTCAATCCGGCGGGTGTGCACCTTGATGCTGTCGGCATGATCGATGTAGATGCCGGCGAACATCAGCACGGGTGTGAGGCCCAAGTCGCGCGTTTGCTGCGCCAGTGGTTTCGCGGCGGCGGCTGGAGCGTCGGGTTCGATGGTTGGTTTGCGCTCATGAGCAGGTCCCCAACCAACGTACTTATTCCCCGAGGCTGCGAGTCCCTGAATGGCGCGCGCGAATGGGAACGCTCCATAGGGGAGCGTCATACAGCCGATCTGGAATTGTGTGGGCCTGGACTGTGCGGGTGCGGCGAGCGCGGCGGCGTTGAGGAGGAAAGTACGGCGGGTTTGCGGCATAGCTACTGGGCAGGCTCCGTCTTGACGATTTTGCCGAACATTTTTCCACCATGGTCCTGCGCTCCCCAGGTTCCGGCGTACATGCCCTGGAAAATCAAGATTCGTGCGCTGAAAATGCCATGGCCTTTGATGAAGTAATTGGACAGTGTGAGGACGGGGGTTTCGCCGGCCCATTTCACAGGCACGGGGATGGTGGCTTTGAAATCCTTGCCGTTGTATTTGACGCGCGCTTCAAAGTTCCAGACATCCTCTTTCACCTTGGTGACGCGTTCGATCGCGTAGCTGTCTTCGTGTGTGGCGGGCGCCTCTCCGACGGTGAAGTAGCCCTTCATGGTGACACCAGTCATTTCCTGCTGGAACTTCTTTTCGGCTTCGTTTAGGGTGACGGGCGGTGGAGCGGTTTCCTGTGCGAAGGCCGCGATGGTGAAAAGCAGAACCCAGAGCATGCGCATGCTCTATTATGGCGTGGTTTTGCGCATGGGGTAATCGGCGGCGAGGGTGGCGAAGTCGGCGGGCGGAGACCAGCCCGGATGCGGGGTCATGGAACTGTCGATGCCCGCCTTCGGATGGAGTTTCTTCCAGTTCTCCAGTGCAACGGCCAGCCGCGCGAGGACATCAGGATTCTGTGCTGCGACGTTGTTCTGCTCGCGTGGGTCGTCCTCGAGGTGAAAGAGTTCGTTTGTGGTCTTGAGCTGCGGGTCGATGGTTTGGACCAGCTTCCACTCCGCCGTGCGCAGGCCGTATTGGTAGTCCGCGGTCTCGTTCTTTTTGCAGGCAACGAAGAAGTTCTCGTGCGTGGCCGAGCCTTTGCCGGTTATCACGGGCCACATGTCGACACCGTCGAGCGGCTGGGTGAGTTGCGGCTTCAGGCCGGCGGCCGAGCAGAGAGTGGGAAATACGTCGAGCACGGTCATCCAGTCAGGGATCACGGAACCGGGCGTCACGCGGCCGGGATAACGGATGGCCGCTGGGACACGCAGTCCGCCTTCATAACAAGTGAGTTTGCCCGCGCGGAAGGGAAGATTGTCGGCTCCCTGTCCGGGTGCGCCACCGTTGTCGGAAAGGAACAGAACGATGGTGTTACTGGCGAGACCTTGCGAGTCGAGCGTGTCGAGGACGCGGCCCACCTGCTTATCCATCACGTCCAACATCGCGGCAAGAGTACGGCGGCGAAGGTTGGGGAGATGATTGAAGCGGGCGATGGCCTCCGGGGGAGCCTGCATCGGCGCGTGCACCGCGTTGAAGGGCAGGTAGAGGAAGAACGGCCTGTCGCGGTCGCGGCGGGTGAGCCATTGGACCGCCTCGGCGCCCAGCAGGTTTGTGGAGTAGCCGGATTCGCGCAGGCCGCGTCCGTTGCGCTGCCAGTCGAGGCCGCCCATTTCGGTGTGTTCGTAGTAGTCGATTTCAGCGTTGAGGTGACCATAGAAATGGTCGAAGCCGCGGGCGTTGGGGAGCTGCGATTTGTGCGCGTGGCCAAGGTGCCATTTGCCGATGATGGCGGTTTGATAGCCGGCATCGTGGAAAACCTCGGACAGCATGCGTTCCCTCGCCGGGACGCCGTAAGGGGACCAGGGCCGAATGACGGAGTAGATGAGACCGTAGCGAACGGGGTTGCGTCCGGTCATCAGCGCCGAACGCGAGGGGGTGCAGAGCGGGAAGCAGCAGAACTGTGTGAAGCGAGCGCCCTCGTTGGCAATGCGATCGAGATTGGGCGTCGGGATGTTGCCACCCATGAAAGCGGCATCGCGTGCGCCGAGATCGTCGGCCATGATGAGGACGACGTTTGGATGAGGCGCCTGCGCGAGAGCCATCGAGCCGGCGGCGAATTGGGAAATAAAGACACGACGGTTTGGTTGCACTGCTGACATTACTTCTACATGATGAGCCCAATCTCTGGCAACCCCCGCATTACCGCGCTCTTTGCCGGTGAACTTTTGCGATGGGGGATCGTAAACGCACACGCTCACTGAAGCGGCAATCATAGGTGTAGAGGTTCCATGTCTGCGGGTTGGCAGGGTTCTGATCGGCAAATGGTTTATCCGGCGATGTAAACCGACCCTGCGCCGAACTCATGTACCTCGCACCAAAGTAATCGAGGCCGTCTCCGCATCCCGCTCCTTGCCGGTGAACTTAACCCGCTGCCCGTCATTCCCATTTGGAAACGCACCCGCCGAGTACTTGCTGCTCCGTCCATTCCAACCGGCCAGAAGCGGCTCCCCGAACGGCAGGTAGTCATACCGTTGCACTACCGAACCACCACCATCCGTAGTCATTCGCGTCGAACCCAAATGATCCTGCGTCAGGTAGCACGTGGTACACCCACCTGAGAGGACAGCTTGCCCACACTCACCGGCCAAACGCCCCATCCCATCGTATGCCAGAAACGTGATGACACCGTTCACCGTCCCCTCACCCGCTGCCCTTCTCCATCATAATCGTAGGCCGCTACACCGTTTGACTGGCTTTGCGCCAACGTCACTCGGTTTTCCCCATCATAAATCAGCCCAAACGGGCTCAGCACCAACTGGTTTCCCGCAGCGTCGTAGCTCCCCGCGAGTAGATTCATTCGATTGCTTCCATCCGTAAACCAACTAGCTGTCGGCTCCAAATTGCTCGCACTCACTGGCAGGTTTCGCGACTCGACCCACCGGTTTCCTCGAAAATCGTACCCGTTCGTCTGGGAGAGTGGACTTTCCGACCAGGTAGTCAACCGGTTCACCTCGTCATAGGTAAAGTCTTGCCGCTTCGAAAAAGCCGCCTCTCCTTCTGCGGCGTCATAACTAACGGTTTGATACATCACACTGCTCTTTTGTGATAGTCTGTTCACCCGCGCCGAAGTAATCGAGGCCTGTCTCCCCGTCCCGCTCCTTGCCCGTGAACTTCATCGGCACTTCCGCCAAACCGGAACTGCTGCCACATGACGAGGAGCGCGCTGGCAACGAAGATGGACGAATACGTCCCAACGATGATCCCGATGAAGAGCGCGAACGCAATTCCATTCAGCACTTCGCCACCGAGGAAGTACAGCGACAGGCAAGCCAGCAGCGTGGGACCCGCGGTGAGCAATGTCCGGCTGAGCGTCTGATTGATGGAGTGATTCACCAGTTCGAGGAAAGGAACCCGGCGCTTGGTGCGCATGTTCTCCCGCACGCGATCGAAGACAACGATCTTGTCGTTCATCGAGTACCCGATGAGGGTAAGGAGGGCGGCAATAATGTTGAGGTTGATCTCGCGGTCAGTGAGCGAGAACAGCCCGAGCGTGATGATGACATCGTGAATCGTCGCGATGACCGCGGCCGTTCCGGAAATCCACTGAAAGCGGAAGGCAATGTAAATGAGCATGCCGCCGAGGGCGCTGAGCGTGGCCCACAACGCGCGTTTGCGAAGTTCCTCGCCGGCGCGTGGCCCAACGATTTCCACCGACCGAAGGTTGAATGATCCCACGCCGCATTCCTGTTTGATGGCTGCAAGCACCCTCTGGTCCACTCCGGAAACGCTGGAAAGCTCGTCCAGATTCCGGATGACACCGCTCCTGTCGCGATCACGATAGGCGAGGATCCGGGTGGTCAGGCTCTTTAGCTCCTCGCGCCCTAAAGGCACGTTAGCCCCCTGAAGGCGGCCCTCCAATGCGGCCTGGCTGGCATTGTTCAGATCGAGCTTACCGCCGAGGTTTGCGTACTTGTCGCGGAGGACATCCTGCACAGCCTGTCGCGTCTGATCGAGTTTTCGTTCATCGGCGAGTTCGGTGCCGATGATGAACTCGCCGGAGCGCCGATCTTCCAGCACGCTGATCTCCCCCTGCAGCTTTTCGGAGAGAGCGCGCCGCAGATCGTCAATCGGAGGCATCGGGTCGAAGCGGGCGTAGATCAACGTGCCGCCGCGGAAGTCGAGACCCTGTTTCGGACCACCTTTCATCACGAGGCTGCCGATACTGACCACGATGGCTGCCACCGACAGGCCCAAGGTCAGAGTGCGCCTGGAAAGGAAGTCGAGGTTGGTCTCCCCGAACAGTTCCTTTCCGATGCTGAGGTGAGAGAGCCGCGGATTGCGGAAGATCTTGATGTCGAAGATGGCGCGTGAAACGAACACCGCCGTGAACAGGTTGGCAACCAGTCCCACCACGAGGGTGACGGCGAACCCGCGCACCGGGCCTGTTCCGAAAATGAAGAGGAACGCGCTCGCCACCACCGTGGTGACGTGCGTATCAATGATGGTGACGAGTGCTCGATCGAAGCCCGCGCTGATCGCCACCGGCACAGCCTTACCGGAACGCATCTCCTCCTTGATTCGCTCAAAGATGAGGACGTTGGAATCCACCGCCATGCCAATGGAGAGGATCAGGCCGGCGATGCCGGGCAGAGTCCAGGTGGCATCGAAGTAGCTGAGGGCGGCGATGGTGATGATAGTGTTGAGCAGCAGTGCCAGGATCGCATTGAATCCGGCGCCGCGGTAGTAGAGCAGCATCGAGGCGACGACAAGCGCCAGTCCAAGCAGGCCGGAGGAGACGCCGCGGCGGATGGAATCCGCTCCCAGCGACGGGCCCACTGTGCGTTCTTCAATGACTTTGACGCCTGCCGGAAGAGAGCCGGATCGCAGCAATAGCGCCAGATCGGACGCATCTTCCTGACTGGAAGCGCCGGTGATGCGGCCGCTATCCTCGATTCTGTTCTCGATGACGGGCGCGCTGCGGACGTTATTGTCGAGGACAATCGCCAGCCGCTTTCCGATGTGGGTTTCGGTGAAACGGCCGAACTTGCGGGCGGCGTCCTGGCTGAGCGTGAAGGAGGTCTCCCATCCGCCCATCTCTCCTTGCTGTGGCCGGGCATTGCGCAAGTCGCGGCCGGTGATGACTGGGGATCGCGACACTACATAGTAGGCCTCTCCTTCATTAGCGCGGGCCGCCGAGCGGATGATCTTGGAATTCAACGGCAATGTGCCGCCGTAGTTGAGGCGGGCCTGTTCGGGATTCGCAAACGGACCATCCTTCACCTCGTACAGTTCCAGCAATGCGGCGGTCTGCAGGATGGACTTGACGCGCACGGGGTCGTCGACGCCCGGCAGTTGGATCAGCATTTCGGTATCGCCACCGCTGCCGCCGCGATATTGGACGCTTGCTTCGGCGACGCCCAAGCCGTTCACCTTCCGCTCCATGGTGTCGATGCTTTGCTTCAGCGTGTCTCGCGTCAGATTGATGGAGGCCTCTTTACGCATGTTGAGTTGGTAGTCTGTGCTGGTAACACCGGTGAGGACCCATTGTTGATCCAACAGTTCGCTGACGACGCGGCGGAGATTGCTGGTCTGGGTTGCGGGCACACCTTTGATCAGGATCTGGATGGTTGCGGCGCTCTCAATCGACGGAGGGTCGTTGCGTTCCATCGCCGTGTAGGAGACCTTCTCCTTCTCAAACGCCTGGCGCAGCGACTCGATCGCCGTGTCCGCTACAGCCTTGAATGCGTCCTGTACCTGAACCTGAAGGACGATGTGGCTCCCGCCCTTCAAATCAAGCCCCAAGCGCACGTTTCGGTTCAGGTTGGCTGCCAGTTGCTGGCCGGACGTCGGCAAACCAGTCACGCCAACGATACAAGCGACCACTATCGCGGTGATCACAACCCACTTCCAACGAAGAGTGTTCTTCACGTGTGTTACCTCTCGCGGATGTGCCGCCAGGAGCGGATCTCCTGGTCCCAAATTAACAGACTTCCCGAAAGCCTCCAACGGGACCGCACCAAGGCTGGCAGCCGCGGGCTCGCGGGAACCGATTCCAATTCTGCCGCCTGAGTCGTTCTCAGAATGCCGCTGCTTCCTCCGCGCGGGAGTGCTCCCGCGTGGCAACGCGGTAGGCGCCGATGGCAAGCACAGCGATCAACGCGATCGAGAGATAGGAATACGTCGAATACCAACGTGACGGGTCCAGCGTGCGCGCCAGCGCCCATGTCAATACCATCACTTCTGAAGCCACTTTCGCCAGGAATCCGAACCGGATGAGGACGATCACCTGCACAATCGCGGTGAACACGTAGGAAGCGATGGCGACGGGCCGTGTGTCGTTGAGCTCTCCAGAGAGCATCGCGGCAAAGAGGATCACCCAGACCACGGCCACCGCCCAGCGGTTCCGCAGCAGGAGCCGCAGGAAAAACATCACAAGGCTGGCAGAAACCGCGCGCATTAGTGACAGCGTTACCACACCGCATAGCGTTGCGAGAAAGAACGGTGTCGATTGTAGATAGGACAATGAAAGATTCAGCCCGGTCTCACCGCCGAGCGTCTGCATCACGGCCCAGTTGGACGTGGTGAGCGTGGACGCGGCAAATCCGATGAGAACGTCGCGTCCCACCGTGGCATCGCGCCAGTTGCCCCGCAGCAATCGTACCCAGGTGACCAGGAACCGCGGCCAACCGCGGCGCACATATGGCTCCATGGCGAGATACGCAACTCCGAGCAACAGAGCAAACCCCACGCCCTGTATCAGCGTATCCGCAGGCGTTATCTGGCTCCAGTGCAGAAGGTCGCCGCCGCGGAGAAACAGCGACAGTAGCAGCGCTGCCGCAGCCACTTTGACGAGCGACAACGCTCCGGTGAGATCGGTTCTCCCCGCGCGATGGTTCTTCCAGGCGTAGACCATCGCCAGCACAACGAGCAAAGACTCGATGATCCAAGGCCACGGGGATGGCGTGCGGTTGCGCTCCCACTCGCCGCGTACCCGGAACAGGCGCAGGCGGCCTGCTTCGCTCACGGCATCCACCTCATAGCGCAAACCGTCCTCATCGGTGTACCACCAGGAAGCAGAATCCGGGCTCTCCGATCTCCGCGATAACTTCCCTGGATCAATGCCCGCGGCGCGGAGGTACGGGTTCCAATCTGCATCCCCGGGCACGGGCGCCGCATCCAGCCGCGGAACCGATTCGTAGAGCATGAGCCTGCCGGTCCGCATGTCGAGGCGAACCAGAGCCATCCCCTCTGCCTCGAGGCCGGGAATTCTCTCCTGCAACAGCGGGGAGGAGCTCGTGCGCAAGGTTCCGAGTGGTACCGGGCTCGAACGGAACCAGAAATAGTGGGGGCTGTGCAGCCGCTTGCCGGTCCGGTCTCCTTTCGGTCCATCTGTGACCCACACACCGCTTGTCTCGTAGGTGTTCGCCGCGCCCTGAATACCCTTCACCATGTCTCGCGCCCGCACACGCAGTTCCTCCGGGCTGAGGAGCGTGGCTGGGAGCGTGCGGTCAGAGCTGAATGCGGCCACGATCGGGCCGAGAATCGCCAGGACAAGCAACGGCAAAGCGAACGCAGGCTTCAAACCGGTGCTTTCTCCCGACGCCGCCACCATCTCGGGGCTCGGCGTCTTACCGGCCGCCAGGGCCGCCGCCAGGGGATCGCCGCCGGGCAGCGCGCGTGCCACAGCCAATGCCGAAAAGGGCCGATTGACAGGGTCTGCTTGAAGACAGCGCTCGATCACCGCTGCGATCAGCGGATCGAGGCCGCTGGTGGTGGTTCGCGAATCCACTGCGCATTTGCCGGTGAACATTTCGTGCAGCACCATCCCCAGCGAGTAGATGTCGCTCCTTACCGTCACCTCGTGGCCGGCGCGCTGCTCTGGCGCCATGTAAGCGGGCGTTCCGCTGCGGATATCCTGTATCGAGTCCGCCGCGGCCGCCAGGCCAAAGTCAGTGATGATCACTTCGCCGCGCGCGTCAATCATGATGTTGGCGGGCTTCAGATCGCGATGGAGAATGTTCTTTTCGTGCGCCGCATGGAGCCCCGCGCAGAGCTTGCGCGCCACCTCCAGACCTTTGTCCTCGGGCAGCCTGCCGATGCGCCGCAGCAGTGCATCGAGATCCTCGCCATTGATGAACTCCATCGAAAGGAAGACCCGCCCATCGGCTTCGCCAAGGTCATGAACACGGCACACGTTGGGATGCGAGACCATACGTGCCGTTCGCACTTCATTGCGAAACCGCTCAATGAAGGACTGCTGACGCGCCCATCCTTCGGGCAGGAACTTCAGCGCCACGGGCTGCCCCACCAACAGATCATTGGCGCGGTACACTTCGCCCATCCCGCCTTGGCCGAGGAGGCTGATGATGCGGTAACGTTGGGCCAGAATCGATCCTGGCGGAAACCTCCCTTCATCCATGGCGGAGTGGTGGTGGAGTTTTTCGGAGGGAACGGTTTTATCGGGGTCCCGATCGTTGGTTGCCATGGCGGCTTGCTGTCGTGTCAGGGTATCATGACGATTCGTCGGAGTAAACTTGCCACTCATCACAGTAACCCTCCAACGGGACCGCACGAAGACCGGCACGCTGACAGTGACGAGCGCCGCTGGCGCGACGCTCGCCGGTCCGTTCGATGCCCTCTGCAAAGCGGATAATGCAGCCGCCGCGGCGCGCGGGAATCCGTCTCGCGATCCAACGAAATCCTACGGCGACACGCCGACGGGAAAATACAGGGGGTTCGTGAGTGCTCTGGCGCGCACTCCCGTGAATGACCGCACGTACGGCCCCCAGTCCGTCATTACCTTGGACCCCGTTTCCGGCCAGGCGAAGACGGCAAAGGAAAACGGCCGCTGGGGTTTGCTGATCCACGGTGGCGCGTTGAACGCTGCCGGTAAGCTCCGCCCCACTTTCGGGTGCGTGCGCGTGAGCAACACGTCGATGCAAATATTGCTCGGCAAACTCCCCGGCGGTGAGAAGATCGAAGTGGTAGTGAGCGAGTCGTAGCGCTTCAAACGCGTGGCAGATCGAAGCCCGTGCGATACCGCTTGCTCAGCATCGCATTCGCTTCCTTGTCGGCGCCGAAGGTTTCCGTCTTCGCATCGAACCGTACGTCGCGTCCGAGCTTCTGCGAGATATTGCCCAGATGGCAGAGCGTGGTGCTGGTGCGTCCGATCTCGACATCGGCGTTCGGCAGTTTGCGGCTGCGCATGCAATCGAGAAAATTCTGTTCGTGAGTCATGGGTGTGGCCGCGCCGGTGGCGGATGTCTTACCGTCTTTACCGAACATGCGCCAGCCGCGTCCATCCACCACCAGCGTGCCCTCCGATCCGTAGAACGCAGTGCCGGCCGTTGCGCCTTCCACCGGATGGCTGCGCGAGAAGCTTTGCAGTTCCCACACCAGCATGAAGTCGCCGTAGTCGAACGTGGTGGTCTGGGTGTCGGGAACTTCCTTGGCGTCGTGCAGCCAGTAGATTCCTCCCTGACTGGAAACGCGCGCCGGCAAGGAGCGCGACATGCCGAACGCCGCCTGAATGCCCATCAACGCGACATCCAACATGTGTACACCCTGATTGCCGAGTTCGCTGTTGCCGTAATCCCAGAAGAAGCGCCAGTTGTAATGGAAGCGGTTTTCGTTGAAGGGCCGAAGGGGCGCGGGTCCGAGCCACTGGTTGTAGTCAGCGCCTGCGGGGGGCGCGCTGTCCGCTGGATTGCCGATGGACTCGCGCACTTGCGCCATCCACGCGCGAATCATGCACAGCTTGCCCAGTTTGCCCGATGCCACTTGCCGTGCCGCTTCCTGGAAATGCACGCTGCTGCGCCGCATGGTTCCTACCTGAACGATGCGGTGGTATTTGCGGGCCGCATCGCGGATGAGTTGGCCTTCGTGAATGGTTTGTGAGAGGGGCTTCTCAACGAAGACATCTTTGCCGGCCTGCATGGCAGGAAGGGCCATGTGCGTATGCCAGTGATCGGGTGTGGCGATGATCACAGCGTCGATGCTCTTGTCATCCAGCACGCGGCGGAAATCTTTTACGTGTGCGGGCTTCATGCCCTGGCGTTCGGCAAGGTCGGGGCTCACTTTTGCATAGATGGCGTCATCAATATCGCAGATGGTGGTGATGCGCGCGCCGGCCGCGATTGCCCGTTGCGCTACGCCCTTGCCTTGATTACGGGCTCCGATGAGAGCCAGCGAAATCCGGTCGTTTGCGCCGAGCGCCATGCCCGCGCCGGCCGCGCCGATCCAAGTACGTCGAGTCAACATGATTTGTCTCCCTTAGAACAACCCAATCTCACACAACGCCGGCGACGCAGCGGCTTGCGTCACCCGCACGCGCACCCGTGCTGTCCTGACCGGTTCCGGCAACTGGAGCAACCGGCAATTGCCGATGCTGGTCGCCGCCGCAACTTCCTTCCAATCTCCGTCCTGCCATGCATCGACAGCGATGGAATCGATGCGCTGTCCAAAAGGAATGGCTTCGCGCAGCCGGATCACTCGCAACGCTTCGTCTCGGCGCAACTGCAACTCGACCGACGGCTGCATCACGGTATCCTGCGACGCCCAACACGTATCGCGCCTGCCATCCACGAGGTTCGCGGCGCGAAACGCACCGGCGCGCGTATTCGACGCCTTCACCGTCGCGCCCGTGGCAAGGTTCTTCGCAAACATTTCACGCACCGCGGTCCCGAAGCCTTTCAGCGAAGCGACGTCCGATTCGTGCAACAACCCGCGGCGGTCCGGCGGAACATTCAATAGAAAACTCGCGCCGCGCCCAACGGACTTGAAATAGAGATCCATTAAATCACGCGGCTGCTTGACGCGAGGATTCTGATTCTCATGCCAGAACCAACCAGGGCGGATGGACACATCGCATTCGGCCGGCAGCCACTGCTTGCCGTTGCGATGCCCGGTGGGACTCTCCTTCTCCTTTACCAACCCTGGCATCGCGGGCCCGCCATCCCGCGCGGAGGGAGTGAAGGTGGCCCAACATGTCTCGTTCGCGAATCCCTTCTCATTGCCCACCCAGCGGATGTCCGGACCCACGTCGCTGAAGATTACGGCATTGGGCTGGAGCTTCCGCACCATCTCCCAGGTGTTCGGCCAATCGTAGTAGACGCGCTTGTCGATGGTCCGCTTCTCGCGCTTGCCTCCGTAGAATCCATCGCCGCCATTAGCGCCGTCATGCCACACCTCGTAGATGGGTCCATACTGCGTCAGCAGCTCGCGCAACTGTTCGCGATAGATGCGGATGTACTCGGCCGTTGCGTAGTGGGCGTTGTTACGATCCCACGGCGAGAGGTAGACACCGAACTTCATTCCGCGCCGGCGAGCAGCTTCCGCAATCTCTTTCACAACATCGCCGCGGCCGTCGCGCCACTTGCTGTTGCGAACCGAATGAGCGGTGGTTTTCGTCGGCCAGAGACAGAATCCGTCGTGATGCTTGCAGGTGAGAATGACAGCCTTCATGCCTCCGGCCGATAGCGCTTCAAGGATGGCGCCGGCATCAAACGCAGACGGTGCGAACAACGAAGGAGACTCATCGCCATAGCCCCATTCCTTGTCCGTGAATGTATTGATGGTGAAGTGAAGGAACGCGTAGACTTCCAACTCATGCCAAAGCAATTGCCGCGCGGTGGGTACGGGTCCAAACGGCGCCGGGGGAGCGGCTAAGGCAGGGTAGGGAAGCAGACTGGAAGCAAGCGAGGCGCTAAACTGGCGGCGATTCATCTCACCGTCATTGTAGTCCTTCACTCGCCGGAAACCATGCGCAGATAATCTTCAAGCCCGTGGCCTTCTTCTTCCTGAAAGCGATCCATCGTCACGCGGCACTCTTTCATGCGATCCAGACGGAAGGTGCGAAACCCAACGCGCAATTCACACCACGCCGCCAGTGTCCAACTCGCTCCCCAGAAATGCAGCGCAAGCGGACGCAGCCGCCGTTCGGTTTCCTGCTGCTTCTCATCGGCGTAGCGAACCGCGATCACCTGCCGCGCTTCAATCGCCTGCCGTATCAGCTCGAGCACTTCGTCCACTGATCGATGCACGTTCCACACGGGAGCGAACATGCGCGGTTCTTCGATCTCGGAGCGACGCGCCGCGGGTAGCGCCAGTATTACTTTGTCCAACGCGGGAACCGCCGCCGCGCGGAGCCTCGGGCCCGCGAACGCCTGCACCATTCGCAGTCCTACCACCACGGCTTCCACTTCCTCGCGGTTGAACATCAACGCGGTCAACTCATAACTGCGGTCCACACGGTATCCCACACCGGCTTCACCGTGGATCGGAACGCCCGACAGCGAGAGGTCACGGATGTCGCGATAGACGGTGCGCTCGGAAACCTGTAACAGAGAGGCGAGTTGCGAGGCGGTAGTGAGCCGCCTCGCACGCAGGTGTTGGACGATTTGGAACAGCCGGTCAGCACGGCGCATGTACCTACTATTGTCACGCCAGGCCATGTATGCCGACGCGGTTGCCCTCCGTGTCGGCGATGTGTGCATAGGCGCCCATGCCGGAGGGCAGTTCGGTGCGGGGCAGCAGCACTTCACCGCCCGCGGGCGCCACACGTTCCAACACTGAGTTCAGTGAGAAGCCCGCATTCAAGTAGATGACGGTGCCTTGCTTTGAGGGCGTCACTCCTGCTTCCTTTTGCAGACAGCCTCCCGTTGCGGCCTCGCGGTCGTAGGGGAACACAGCCATCTCCCCGTTGCCCATCTTGCCGCGGTTGAGCTGCACCTGGAGGATGGTTTCATAGAACGCCGCCGCGCGGTCCAGATCGGTGGCGGGAATTTCGAACCAGTTGATTGGTTTGTTCATGTGGTCCAGTGTGCGCGCCTCCTCCTGACAGCATCCTGTCAGGAGAGTTGCCGCTATCATAAAAAGACATGAATCGGAGGCGATTGGTGCAACTGTTGGGCGGTGGCGTGGTGGCCGCCAGCTATCCAACACTGATTGAACCGCGATGGCTGAAGGTCCAACGGGAAACCGTCGCACTGCAGCGTGTTCGACTGCCGCATCCCGTGCGAGTGCTGCTGCTCTCCGATCTGCATCGATCGAACGTTGTGCCGTATTCCATGATCGAGGCGGCGATCGACCTTGGCCTCGCCCAGAAGCCCGACCTGATTTGCCTCACTGGCGATTTCATTACGCGCGGCGTGGAAGTGGACCTCGCACCTTACTCTGCGGTGCTGCGGCGTCTTTCCTCCGCGGCGCCTACGTACGCCGTCCTGGGCAATCACGATGGCGGCCATTGGGCAGGTGCGCGCAGGGGCTTTACAGAACACAGCGTGATGGACCGCATCCTGGAAGACAGCGCCGTCCACCTGCTGCACAACCGCAGCATGACCGCTCAAGTGCGCGACAGCCGGCTGCAATTTGTAGGTGTCGCCGACCTGTGGTCGCTCGAGACCGACGCGGACCGTGCGTTCTCAGGCGTCGATGTGGGCAGCCCGGTGATCCTTCTTTCGCACAACCCCGACAGCAAGGAAATACTCGCGCGCAGGCCGTGGGACCTGATGCTCAGCGGTCACACGCACGGCGGCCAGGTGATTCTGCCGCTGGTTGGCCCGCGCTACGCGCCAGTGGCTGACATGCGTTTCGTGGCCGGATTGGGGGAATGGAACTCGCGCTGGATTTACGTCACACGCGGTGTCGGAAATGTTGGCAGTGTGCGGCTGAGATGCCGCCCGGAAGTGAACATCCTGGAGGTCTCGTGAACAGCGCCTGGCAGCAGGTTCCGCTTGACGACTACGAAGCGCACATGGGCCATGAGGGGACTGCGCAATTGACAGCGCTCTCGGATCTCTTCGCGCTGGCGCTGGAGTGGCGCCGGCCGCAATCGGTTGCCGTCCTCGGCGTGGCTGGCGGCAATGGGCTCGATCGTGTCGACGGTTCGGTGACAACACGCATCGTAGGCATCGACATCAATTCCGCTTATCTCGACGCCGTTCGTGAACGCTTCCCCGCCATGCCCGGATTGGAGTTGCATTGCCTCGATCTATCGCGGGAATGCGAACTTCCGCCGCCCGTGGCATTGACACACTGCGCTCTGGTCTTTGAACATTCCGGGCTTACTCCAGGTCTCGATCATGCGATTGCTTTGACGGCCCCCGATGGCGCGATCTCCGTGGTGCTGCAACTCCCCAGCGAAACCACCGCCGCCGTCACCCCAACGCCGTTTGAATCCATTCGCAACCTGGCGCCGCATTTCCGGTTGGTAAACCCTGCGGAGTTGGAGCATCGGATGTCCTCGGAGTGGACATTGGAACAGCGTGTCGTAGTACCGGTTCCTGGTGGAAAAGCGCTATGGCTGGGGATGTTCCTGCGAAAGACTGTTAGCATTTCGCCCCCTCGGGCGCCGGCCCTATACTGATTCACACCTCGAGACCGCGCCAAAGCCGGGTCCCTGTCTGGTTTAGAAATCCGTTCTATCGGATTTCGATCCTGACGTGCTCCAACTGGTTGCCACCCGTGAACTCGTATTGAAACGACCTTCCGTCAGAAAGCACTCCGGATGCGGTAATCGTCAGATGCGGTACCTTCGCCCCACCCGGCACGCCCGGCGGTACAAACGGGTGGAGGACTTCGTGAAACGTCTTGGCGACCCCCTTGAGAGGGGCAAGTGATTCCAACTCGGGCATCGTCAGAACATTGTCTGCCATGGCAGCTTGAAGCACTGGCCAGGACACGAACCACACGGGTACCGCGAGGCCGCTGAGGTTGGTGTGCCGAGGTGCGCTGTCGTTAGGCATTCCCTTATCCCGCAGCTCAAAACCGGAGACCGTCAAAGGACAGCCGAACGCACCCGGATCACTCGGAGGAACCGGAAAATGAAATAAGTCGAGGAGGTTAAAGCCGGCCGGCACGCAAACGGGTTCACGGTAGAACACAATTGCGGCCCACTGGTCGGTATGGAACACGAATGGCCTTTCCACGCGAGCGTAGATCGGAGGGCCTCCTGGCGGTACTCGCACCATTACCTGATCATCACCGGCGGAACAGGCACCGATGAACGTGAAAAGAGCGGCTCCCGCCAGTGCGGGCGCGAGGAGCCGGTTTGCCGTCGCTTTAGATGAGTTCATGAAGTTACTCTCCTTCGCACCACTTACGCGTCAGCGATCCCGAAACTAGCTCAGCGATCGCAGATTAAGTTCAGTGGACGGAGGGAATGGAATCGAGGATCAGTTGGAAGCGGGGATACTTACGGACGTTCGTCAGGTGGGGATCCCGGAGTAGCCACGATTTTCGGTGGTCACCCCCTCGGACGGCCTTCTCCAGCCAGGCCAGCGCGTTTTCGGCGTCGCCGAGAACTGAATAGACTTCCGCTACCATGACCGGGCACTCGGGGAACAGTTCGGCCCAGCGCAGGACCTCCTTGTCCGCCTCCCGACGGGCGGCTCCGGCGTTGCCTTCGCGGGCCAGCAGCAGAGCCCAGGCCAGGCGCAGCACGTAGTTGCCCCGGTCCTCGGGACGCGCCCGGCCCAGCATTTGGCGAGCCATGGCCGGATCTCCCCGATCGAGGTGAGCGCATGCCAGGCCGGCGATCGCGTAGATGAGCCGTGCATTCTGTTCGAGCGTCTTCTCGTTCTCGCGGATCGAGGCCTCCAGGTCGCCCGAGTAGCGGTAGCTCGCCGCCAAGCCCATGCGGGCTGGAAAGCACGCCGGGTCACGCTCCAGCATCTGCCGGCCAAGCCGGATCGCTTGCGGCCAGTCGCCGCGAAGCCGCAAGAGGCTGTTGAGCCAAACCCTTGCATCAACCTCGGCTGGATCGAGGCGGACCGCCGTGTTGGCGTGGTTCTCGACCTCGTCCCACCGCCGCCGGTAAAAGCTGAGTGCAGCCAGGTACGCATGATTCAGCGCCGAGTTCGGGTCTTCGCGCTCGACGCGCTTCAACTCGGTCTCCGCGCGGTCTAGCCACACTGGGTCACCGGAGAGGCCGCCGTCGATCATCAAGAGCTGGTAGAACCCATACCGGCTGCGTCCGGCGGTAAAATTCGGGTCCAGATCGACAGCGTGCTGGAGGAGCCGGATCATCCGGGGGAGATCCCAATCCGCCTTGTCAACCGCGATTGCCCGCTCATAGTAGTCGTTGGCCTCGGCAACGGCTGAGCGGCGGTAACTTCCGCCGGGCGCCGGTGCCTGCCGTTGTATACGCTGCCACAACGCCATCCCAGCCATAATCAGCAGAACCGCCAGCGCTGCCGCTACCCGGGCGCCCTGACGCCGCAGGAACTTTCCCGTCCGATACGCGTACGTCTGCCGCACCGCACGCACCGGACGCCCTTGCAGATAACTCCGAAGGTCCAGGGAAAATGCCGCCACCGAACCATAGCGGAACCGCGCCTCCTTGCGCAGTGCCATCATGACGATGCTGTCCAGGTCGCCTTTCAACCGTGGCTGCCTTACTGCCGCGCTGGGCTTCACCGGCTCCCGCTCGCACACTACGGTGGCGATCTCCTCCGGCGACCGCGTCTGGAACTCGTACGGCCGGCGGCCGGCGACAAGCTCGTAGAGCAGCACGCCGAGCGAGTACACGTCCCCCGACTCGGAGGCGGGCTCGGCCCGTACCTGTTCCGGGCTGGCGTACTCGGGCGTCAACACCTGTAGGGGCCTAATCGTCAGGGTGCTCCCCGGCTCGGACCCTTCGTTCAGGAGTTTCGCAATGCCAAAGTCCAGCAGTTTCGGAACACCGTCCGTCGTCACCAGGATGTTGGACGGCTTCAGATCGCGGTGCAGCACTCGGTTGCGGTGCGCATACTCGACCGCATCGCACACTATACAGAACAGCTCAAGCCGCGCACGCAGCGGCAGGGCGCGCTCGCAACAATATGCGGTGATCGGCCGCCCTGCGACGTACTCCATGACGAAGTACGGCAACCCGTCGGCCGTCGTGCCCCCGTCGAGGAGAGCCGTGATATGCGGATGATTGAGGGAGGCCAGGATCCGCCGCTCCTGCTGAAACCGTCGCAGCACTACCTCAGTGTCCAGGCCGCGGCTGACCAGCTTCACCGCCACCTGCTTTTCAAAGGCGCCGTCGGCCCGGACGCCGAGCCACACAGTGCCCATGCCGCCGTGACCGATCTGCTCCACCAATCTCCAAGGCCCGGCCGTATGGCCGGTGGGCGTTTCCGCCAAGCCAGTCACGGCCGCCGCGATTTCGGTCACTGGGGGCCGTTCGATGAACTCTCCGGCGCTCTCGCCGGCGGCGAGCAAGGACTCCACTTCCGCACGGATATGGGGCTGATCGCAGGCAGCGGCCAGCCAGCGTGCACGGTGCCCGGCTGGCTGGGACTGCCCGGCTTCGAACAATTCCTTGACCCGCCGCCAGTCCTCGGGGTTCATGTGCATATTCTAGAGCGCTCTGACACCAGGCTGTTAGCAGGTCAGCCGGCGATACAGCCACGCTCGGGCCACTGCCCAGTCTCGCTTAACCGTTGCGGGGCTGATCCCCAACGCTGCCGCTGTTTCTTCGATCGAGACACCCGCAAAGAAGCGGAGCTCTACGATGCGCGACTGCTGTGGATCGATGCGCGCCAGTTCGCTGAGGGCTTCGTCCAGCGCCACGACATCCAGGTTTGGCGCCGGCCCGGGTACTTCCTGGAGAGTAAGAACGACCCTTCCCGATCCCCGCTTGGCCCTGTGCTTTGCGCGCGCGTGGTCTACCAGAACGCGCCGGAGCATCTGTGCCGCCAGAGCGAGGAAATGTGCCCGGCTCTGCCAGTCAACGCGCGTCTGATCGACCATCCGCAGGTACGCTTCGTGCACCAGGGCAGTTGGCTGCAAAGTGTGGCCGGCGCGCTCCCGCTGCAAAAGGTGCGCTGACAGCCGGCGCAGCTCATCGTAGACCAGCGGCATGAGTGCCTGCAGTGCGTGTTGGTCGCCGCTGTGCGATTGCGCCAGCAACTGCGTTGTGTCTGGGGCAGGGGTTTCCATCCACGCTCCTGTCGTCGTGAGTGTATCAGGCGCCCGAAACAAACGCACCATGCCAACTTGCGATTACTCCGAAGCCGCAGCGTTTAAGTATCGTTTGTTCGGTGCCGTCACCGACTTTGGCTAGTACCTACTTGCAAAAATAAGCGAAGTCTGAAATAATGGATCATGAGCCAACGGGCCGTGATCTCCCTGACTGCCGACGAAGAGCAAGCACTTCTAGCGAAGGCGAGAGCCGGAACGACTGAGCATCGAATTGCGGAG
>JACQZR010000175.1 GCA_016213775.1 Acidobacteriota bacterium | reverse complement strand
GTCGCCCCTCGGCGGCTACGACCTCGCGCTCCAACGCGCCGGCAAACTCCTCGCCGAACACGACGTCCACTTCTGGCCTGGCATGAATGAAGACATGGCCGCCACAGCCGTCTTCGGCTCGCAAATCCACGACATCGCCGCCCAATCCGAATACGAGGGCATCCTCGGAATCTGGTACGGCAAAGGTCCCGGAGTCGATCGCTCCGGCGACATTCTGCGTCATGCCAATCTCGCGGGATCGGGCAAGCAGTCCGCCGCGCTCGTGCTCGCCGGCGACGACCACGCGTGCAAATCCTCATCCATCCCGCACCAGTCCGACTTCAGCCTGATGAACTTCGGCATGCCGCTTCTCTTCCCCGGTAACCCGCAAGAGGTGCTCGACCTCGGACTGCTCGGCGTTGCGTTGTCGCGCTACAGCGGCGCCTGGTGCGGTCTGAAGCTGATGACGCAAATCTGCGATGGCGGCTCCACGGTTGAGGTGAGTCCCGATCGCAACGTGGCGGTCCTCCCCGATGGCTACACCAAGCGGGCTGACGGCCGCCTCTGGATCCCCTTTACTAATGGCATCGAGCCCGAAATGGCACTGAGGCGCCTCGACGCCGCCCGTCAATTTGCGCGCGCCAACAAGCTCAACCGCTGGTTCGGCGCTCGGGACAACGCGCGCCTTGGCATCGCCACCGCCGGCAAGTACTACTACGACGTGATGCAGGCGTTGCGGGATCTCGGAATCGGTGCCGACGACCTCCCCGGCCTGGGCATCCGCATCGCCAAGTTCGGCATGACCTTCCCGGTCGAGCCGGCCTTCGCCAACGAATTCGCTGCCGGCCTGGAAAAGATCTTCGTGGTGGAAGAGAAGCGCAGTTTCCTCGAAATGCAACTTCGCGACGTGCTCTACAACGCGCCGCACCGTCCGTTGATCTGCGGCAAAGAGGATGAAGGCGGCTCCCCACTGCTTCCCGCAAGCTACGAGTTCGACCCCGACATCATCGCCCGCGCGATCGCCGGAAGCCTGGGCAGCGAAGCGCTACCGCCCAGCGTCGTCCGCCGGCTCAATCAGCTCGAAGCCATTGCCCTGCGGCCGAAGGAACTCGTGCAATTCCGCCCGCCGAACTTCTGTTCCGGCTGCCCGCACAACCGCTCCACACTGCTGCTGGATGGCCAGGTGGCCGGCGGCGGCATCGGCTGTCACGGCATGTCCGCGATGCTCTCCGACAGCAACCGCGGCTATTACTTCTGCACGCACATGGGGGGCGAAGGCGTGCCTTGGATCGGCATGTCGCCTTTCACCTCCAGGAACCACATCTTCCAGAATATGGGCGATGGGACGTACTTCCATTCGGGCCGCATCGCCATCGCGAGCTGCATCGCCGCGGGCGTCAACATCACTTTCAAGATCCTCTACAATGGCCACGTCGCGATGACCGGCGGCCAGGTGGCCACGGGCATTCTCCCCATCCCTGACCTGACTCGCAAGCTGGAAGCCGAAGGGGTCAAGAAGACCGTCGTCCTCACGGAGGACGTCACGAAGTACCTGGATGGCGTAGTCGTGGCCAAGAACGCCGAAGTGCGCGATCGCATGGAGATCGCATCCGTCCTGGAAGAACTACCGAAGATCGCCGGCGTCACCGTCATCATCTACGATCAGCAATGCGCCGCTGAAAAACGCCGCATGCGGTCGCGCGGCAAACTCGTCGAACCAGTCAAGCGGCTTGTCATTCATGAGGCGGTGTGCGAAGGCTGCGGCGATTGCGTCAAGCAGTCCAATTGCATGAGCCTTCACCCGGTGGAAACGCCCGCCGGTCAGAAGATGCGCATCCACCAATCCTCGTGTAATAAGGATTATTCCTGCGCCCTCGGCGATTGCCCGTCCTTCCTCACCGTCACCATCGCGGAAGGCACCGGCCTGAAGAAACGCGATCTGCCGCAGCTCCCATCGGCCGAGGTACCGCTCCCCACGGACCCCGTCAGGCCTGGCGACGGCTATCGCATCCTGATGCCTGGCATCGGCGGCACGGGCGTGGTAACGGTGAACGCGCTGCTCTCCACCGCCGCCATGATCGACGGGCTTTACGTGATGACCCTCGACCAGACTGGCCTCGCGCAAAAAGGCGGCGCTGTCGTATCGCATCTCGTCATCAGCGAACGTCCGGTCGAACTCGCCGCCCGCACCAACACCGGCAACACCGACCTCATCCTGGCGTTCGATTTGATCGGGGCAACCAACCCCGAGAACCTCAAGACCGCCACCGCCGGCCGCACCGTCGCAGTGGTAAACACTTCGCACATTCCCACCGGCGAAGAGATCCGCAAACGCAAAGTCCTGTCCGGTCCCGAACGCCTGCTGGATCTCGTCAAGGCCAACACCAACTACGGCCGCAACATTTATGTCGATGCGTCGCGAATTGCTGAGGGCATGTTCGGCAGCCACCTCTCGGTCAACACGTTTCTGATGGGCGTGGCGTTTCAAGCGGGGTTGCTGCCGGTGAGCGAGGCCGCGCTCACGCAAGCCATACGACTGAATGGCGCGGAGGTCGAGCGCAACGTCGCCGCGCTCCACTGGGGCCGCAAATACTTCCTCGACGCCGCCGCCGTCGAATCCCAAGTCAACCCGCGCGAGCAATCAGCGCCCCGGCAACTGGACCGCGCCGCCGAGCTCCGGCAGTATCAGAACGAGTCCTACGCCCGCGAATACACTAGCTTCGTTGCCAAGGTGCAACAGTGCTCGCCCGCGCTCGCCGAAGTAGTGGCACGCAATCTCTTCAAGCTGATGGCCTACAAAGACGAGTACGAAGTCGCGCGCCTGCTTACTGACCCCGCTGCCGAATCACGCGCACTCTCCATGTGGGAACAGCCGCTGGAACTCTCGTACAACCTCCACCCACCGCTGCTCCGGAGATTCGGCTACCGGAAGAAGCTCCACCTCGGATCGTGGTTCAAAGCGCCGCTCCAACTGCTCGCATCTCTGCGCGTCGTCCGGGCCACGCCGCTCGACATTTTCGGCTACATGTCCCATCGCCGTCTCGAACGTTCGCTCATCCATTGGTATCGCGACTTGATAGACAAGGTGCTCCCATTGCTCACTCCCGGGACGGAAGCCCAACTCTGCGAAATCGCCAACCTCCCCGATCAAGTTCGCGGCTACGAACGAGTGAAAGAGGAGAGCATCCGGCGCGTGAAGTCGCTTGCGGAAGAGAAACTCGCCGCCCTTCATTTGAACCTGACACTGCGAATCTGACCGAGTCGGGATCGTCGGCACCACAGTGGTGCACTCTGCTATTCTCCGAGCATGGCTACGCGTAAACGAGCTCTGGCTCGATCGGTCCGGCAAAGTGTCACTATCCCGGCAGCCCTGATCCCCGACGTGCGGCGCGTCGCAAAGGAACATCATCTAACCATGAGCCGCGCTCTCGTATCGCTGGCCGAACGCGGTGTCCGTGCAGAAGCGGAGGCTAAGGAACAACTCAAAGCATCCGTCAAACGCTTCCTCGCTGAAGATGATCCGGCGCGCAAGTCCGAAGCCGGTCGGGATTTGATCCGAAACGTCTTTGGGAAGGACTCAATTGCCGAAGATTCAGTTTTCTGAAATCCCCATTTCGGATCGGAGACCACCACCGCCGCATGCTGATCGGGCTGCACAAGGAGGTCTTCCACAACATGCCGCCCGCGCGCCCGCACAGGGGCTTCGCGCGTGGTGGAAAGCCTCCGCCGCGCGCTGTTGATCGATCTGGGCGAGGCCCGCCAGGGATAGGAACAACAACGAGAGGATTCATCGAGTCAAAGGTCACCCTCCTCCAACTCGACGGTGAACGGCTCCTGGCTGGGCTGGCGGTACAGTTCGGGGCAGAAGTCGACACGGGGGCCGCCCACTTGCGCGCTGTTTGGTGGTCTCAGTGAGCGCGGCGGGCAGTATGACCTTGCCGGTGTCGAGCGGCGGATAGAGGCGGAACATGGTTACCGAGCGGGAGCGCAGCGGTCCGGAGACGATGTGCTCGCCCTCGTGCTTGCCGCGTTTGTGGACGCCTTCATCGGGGTCCCAGCCGGGTGAAGCGCGGTCAGTGCTGTCGTAGACGATGAGGTGAATGGCGTCTTTGGGTTTGAGGGGGACGTTCTGCACCTCAGGAAACGGTAAGGAAACAGGCAGGCAATCCCGATGCGGGATTCCGAAGTGGTACTCAGGTTCCAGCGCGACCGCAACCAGAGGCTCGTCCAGACTACCTCAGGCCCACAAACACTATGCGCGAATGGCCGAGTCTCCCGACGCTGAGTGTTTGGCCCTTCTCGTGCATGTGTCCTTGTGGCGAGCCGTTGTTGGATTGCGGATTGGGCCAGCTTGCTCAATCTATCGAGTGATTTTACTCTTCACTGCGAACTCTTTTCAGGGATGGAGCTTGCCGCCCTTAGGTCATGCACGAGAAAACTGGCGATCTTCCGACTTCTGTCGCCCCGGCCTGCTCCGCCGGATGGCTGTCCACGCTGCCCGCATCGCTCAGGTGGATCATTTTGGTATTTGCAGCAATCCCGTCCTGGAACGCGGCTGCCGCGGATGAGGACACCGATAACGCGGTTGCCCTTTACACCAGCTTTGAAAACAGAATCCCTCAAACCTCCGTCACCGCTATGCGTGAGGAACTCGATTGGATCGTGGCGCCACTCGGCATGCGCTTCTCGTGGAGGATGCTCGGGGACGGCAGCGAAGGTGACCCTGTGGGCCGTCTGGCGGTCATCCGTTTTCGAGGAAAATGCGACTCCAGCAGTTTCCGGGAAAGTAGTACGCAAGAGGTGAGATTAGGGGCTACACAGATCTCCGAAGGGCGCATTATTCCTTACGCCGATATCTATTGTGATGCCGTCGGTTCTTATATCGCCTCCGGATTGCAGTTCGTCCCACAGAGCCAGAAGGAACGCATACTCGGGCGTGCCCTCGGGCGTGTCGTCGCCCACGAGTTGTACCACGTGTTTATGCAGACTCGCGAACACGCCTCCTCAGGCCTCGCAAACGCCCACTGCACTAAAGAAGACTTACTGGCCGATCAGTACCGCCTCGGTTCCAAAGAGCTTCTCCGGCTTCGTGCCACGCTCGCGCAAGCGCTGCTGCAACTGCCCACGCTCAGTGTGGACCGTGGCAACGGCCGCCTCACCTCTATGGTGAATGGTTGCGTGGGCTGCCATGGTTCTCGCGGCGAAGGCAGCGTCCGCGGCCCGGCCCTGGATGCAGCCAACGTCCCACACGACATCAGTTCACTGCGGAGACGGCTCACCCGGAACGACACCCAAATGAGTAAGGGTGCCCGTGATTATTCCCTGTCCTGGGACTCCATCAGTGAGAACGATGCACGCCAGATTCTGCAATTCCTCAGCACCACTGTGGCTGGGCAATCGAAACCTGGCCCGGCTCGAGATTCGTACCAGGAGTCTCCGCAGTAGGTCTTCTACGCGGTCACCGCGCGCAACGCCGCAGCCAACTCCGTGTACCGGAACCGGTACCCCGACGCCAGCGCCGCCGCCGGCATTACCCGCTGACTCGACAGAATCACCTGATGCATCTCGCCGAACAACAACCGCAGCGCGAACACCGGCACAGGAAACAGAGCCGGACGAAACAGCACGGCAGCAAGCTCGCGCGTGAAGTCACGATTCCGCACCGGATTCGGCGCGGTCGCATTCACCGGTCCGCGGAACTCCTCCGTCCGAATCGCATGCAGAACCAGCCCCACAATGTCATCGATGTGGATCCACGACATCCATTGATTGCCGCTGCCGATCCGCCCCCCGAGCCCTAGCCGGAACGGCAACAGCATCTGCGCCAACGCTCCGCCGTCCTTGCCGAGCACAATCCCGGTCCGGAGCATGACGACGCGCACCCCCATCGCTTCGGCCTGCCGCGCCGCCGACTCCCACGACACACAAACCTCGGACAGGTAACCGCCCCCGGGAGCCGACGACTCGCGCAGTGTTTCCTCTCCGCGATCGCCGTAGTATCCAATGGCCGATGCACAGATCAACAGCCGTGGCTGTACACTCGCCTTACCAATCGCCGCCACCACCGCATTCGTGCCATCCACGCGGCTTTCGAGTATGCGCCGCTTGACGTCTTCGTTCCAGCGTCGCGCCAAGGGTTCACCGGCCAGATGCACGATCACATCCGTTGCTTCCACGGCCGCCGGAGGAAACACGGACGAGGTGCTCTCCCAGCGCGAAAAAGCAACGCCGGGCGCAGCCCGCCGTCCGGCCGTCCGCACCACATGGCCCTGCTCGGCGAGAGTCTGCAACAGGGCCTTGCCGATGAATCCAGTCGCGCCCGTTAGCGTGATCTTCATGTGTTCGCGGCCTTATTGTATGCGAAACGCCCGCCCTGTGTACCACCGGTCGTGCGAGCTCGTCGTGTTACACTGGCGCTGAACGCATGAAACTTGCCGATTTGCGCCGTTTGGCGATCCGTAAACAGCTTCGCATCCGCTTCGACTTGTCCGAACACGGGGAATGTCTGATTGATGAACACGGCACGGCGAAAGTGCCGTCGTTGCGCGCGGTGCCGTCCTTCAACCTGGAAGAGATGCTGGTGGGAGTCACCCGTTTCCGCCTGGAACAGCCGGACGTCACCGGGGGCAAGATTTCCTTAAAGCAAACCTCTCTGGCGGAGTTGGAGCAGTTGGTGTCATCGCTCTCGCCCGCCGCGGTGGCGGCAGCCGATCACGACGAATAGTCCGGAAATCGCCTTAGTACCGTCCCGTCAGCATGATGCGGGAAAATTTTGGGGTCGTATTCCGCCCCGTTATCGGATATGATAGAGACACCAGGAGAACCCTCGGTCAGCAGCAAAAGCAAATTTACCGACGCCGGTTTTGTATCGCGCGGCGAAAGGAAAACACAATGGACAAGCTGGCTCAGAACATTCAGGAGGCCTTCCTCAACAATGCGCGAAGGGACAAGACCTTTCTTACCATTTACCTGATGAGTGGGGTCAAGTTGAGTGGCCGGATCAAGAGTTTTGACAAGTACTCGGTGGTGCTGGAGACAAATAACCAGGAACAGTTGATCTTCAAGCATGCCATTTCAACGGTGGTTGTTCCCAAGATGAGTCATATGGGTGGACCGGGGTCGCACCCATCGGCGCCGGGAGCGCCGGTACCGGTTCCCATGTCGGAGGCCGACTAGATCCGGTTATTGAAAGACACTGTCGAACGCCTTCACGAGCGGACGATTCTGGTTGGCGTCGAACGGAAGACCCGCCCATCGGAAGCCGCCGGTGTCGAGAGTGTGTCGGCCGAAGAATCGCTCGAGGAGCTGGCGGCTCTGGCTGAAACGGCCGGCGCAGAAGTGATTGACCGCGTAATCCAAAACAGACCTGCTTACGACGCGGCTACGCTGATCGGGTCGGGCAAAGTCACCGAGTTGCAGGGCATGGTGAAGGGGTTTGACGCCGACCTGGTGATCTTCGATCAGGAACTTACTCCCACCCAACTGCGGAATCTGGAAAAGGCTCTGGATGTGCGCGTGGTGGATCGCACCCAGATCATTCTCGACATCTTTGCATCACGTGCGCGGACACGGGAGGGCCAATTGCAGGTGGAACTGGCCCAGTTGGATTATCTGCTGCCGCGCCTCACCGGCAAGGGCGTGGAGATGTCGCGGCTGGGCGGCGGTATCGGGACACGCGGCCCGGGCGAAACGAAGCTCGAAACGGACCGGCGCAAAATCAGGAACCGCATCAAGAGAATCACGCAGGAATTGGAAGCCGTCAAGGCGGGGCGCGCGACACAGCGGCGGCAGCGGTTTGAAGTGCCACTGTCGACGCTTGCGATGGTGGGGTACACGAACGCGGGCAAGTCGACACTGTTCAACCGGCTGACGGGCGCGGGTGTGGTGGCGGACGCGCGATTGTTCGCCACCCTCGATCCGACAGTGCGCCAGTTGCAGTTGCCCTCGCGCCGGCACGTGATCGTCAGCGACACGGTGGGATTTATCCGGCATCTTCCGACAACCTTGGTGAAGGCGTTTCGCGCCACGTTGGAAGAGGTCCGCAATGCCGCACTGCTGGTTCACGTGGTGGACGTGGCGAGCGAGCATGTGGAGGATCATGCGCGGCAGGTGCTGGCGGTGCTCCGCGAGATCGAGGCCGATGGCAGTCCTCAACTGCTGGTGCTCAACAAAGTAGACCTGCTCCCGGAAGGCGAGGTGGATCTCGATTCGGCGGCGTCGCGGTTGCTGGGCGAAGAGGCCGTCAAATCGAAGACGCGTTCCGTGGCGGTGTCGGCGCGCACCGGCGAAGGGATCGACCGGCTGCTTGCGATTGTGGACGAGATCCTGCCGAGCGATCCCGTGGCGGAGACAAAGTTTCGCATTCCTTTGGAGGACGGCGCGTCGGTGCACCTGGTGCACGAATACTCCCAAGTGACGCGCATCGTCTATCACGAGCAATGGTGCGAGATCGACGCCCTGGCCCCCGAGTCATTACGAAGACGCCTTCGGAATTTTGTGGTCCAATGTAATGACGGTACGGTATGAACATACCGAACAGCCTGACTCTGCTGCGCATTTTTTTTGTACCGCTGCTCGTGGCCGCGTTGGTGACAGACAGTCACACCCTGACGTTGGCGGGGTTCACGGTGGGGAACGAGTCGGTGGCGCTGGCGATATTTTTGTGCGCGGCGGCGACGGATTTGATGGACGGGTATCTGGCGCGGCGTTGGAAACAGATCACCACGGTGGGGACACTGCTTGATCCGATTGCGGACAAGCTGCTGATCTCCAGCGCGCTCGTTTCACTGGTGCAGGTGCGGGTGATTCCCGGATGGATGGCGATTCTTGTGATCGGGCGCGAGTTTGCGGTGACGGGGTTGCGCGGGATTGCGGCGGCGAGTGGGATCACCATCAAGGCGAGCGATCTCGGCAAGACGAAGATGCTCTCGCAGGTGATCGCCATTTCGATGCTCATGCTGAGTATCCAGAGGCCGTGGTTGTTTCAATGGGCGATGGCGTGGATGTGGGGCGTGGTGTTCTTTGGCGTCGTCTCCGCCGTGCAGTACTTCCTGAAGTTCTGGAAGTTGCTCGATCTGAACATCAAGACGCGGCGGCGGCAGGAGTTGATCCTGCTCGAGCGGCATCGGCGTAAGGCGGCGAAGGCGATGCGGCGTGGCGCGGCGGTAAGTCACAGCCACGAATAATGATGGGCCTGGTGGACGAGTCCGATTTAATTTTGTCGCAGCAGGCGTAACATGAGCGTCGACGGGTGTACCGCATGGGAGCCGTCGGTCCCTCCGCTGCCGTAAGCGAAGTGCGGCACTGTCACGTTCAGTAGCGCGATTGCCTGTTGGTATTGCCTGGTGGCGACGAGCGTGAGAGCGAGTTGGAAACCACGGCGCGGGTCGTCCTTAATGGTGTAGTGCGAGGGGGTCGCGGGCGTGGTCCGGTTGGCGCAGGGCTTGCCATTGTCGGGGTCGGCGATGGAGGCAATGCAGCGCGCGGCGAATGCGCCGGCTTTTTCGAATGCCGTTGCGGCGGCGGGTTTGTCGAGCAGGTTGGTGTACGCGCGAAGTTGAATGAGGCCGTCCATCGTCACCATGAAGTAGCCGAGGATGTCTTTGTTCTTCGGGTCGTTCCCGGTGAGGCCGTAGTGCCAGTAGCCATCCTTTTCTTGCGCCGGGAGCACCTGTTTGTAGATGCAGGTTTCGGCCTTGTGGCGGAGGCGCGCGGCCAGGGCGGGGTCGATGTCGCGGACGGCATCGTAGATGCGCGCGGCTGCGGCGGCCATCGCGACGTTCTTGTTGATGGGGGACGGCTTGGAGATCGGTTGTTTCGATATGCCGGTCTTCACGTCGATGTCCGCGGACCACCAGCCTTCCTCGTTCCAGGGGAAGTTGTCCGCCACCGTTGCGATGTACTTGACGTCGGCTTCGCGGCCGGGATGGCGGTGGAGGATATCGGCGGCTGTTGCTGTATACCAGCCCATCGCGGGCGGGCCGCCGCCGGGGATCACACTCCCATCGGCCTTGTCCTTTTCCTTGATGTAGAGGACCCCGAATTTGGTTGCACGCATCGCTTTCACGATGCGGTCGGCGAGTTGCAGGGCGGCTGCCTTGTACTTCGGGTTGTCAGTGAATTCGTACGCGATCTGGAAGGCGGAGGCGGTCATCGCGTCGGAGCTCTTGCCTTTCAGCGGCATCACTTTGCCGTCCTTGTCGAGCAGCATGTCGAGGTGCTTTGTGGTGGCCGCAGTGAGTTGCGAACGGAGTGCGGCGAGGTCGTCTTGCGCCGGCAGAGAGGAAGCCAGGAGGAGCAGTGCCGTGATCAATCGCATCGCGTTCCTATTTTATTCGACGTAGACAGTGACTGGCCGGCTGGCGAGAATGGGGCTGAAGAATCGTGCTGTGGGGTTGGGCGAGATCGAAACGGTCAGCCGGTTGGTTGCGGCGGTTGCCGGAAGTTTGACGGCGAGTTGACGAACAGAGTCGATGAGGCCGGGGATTGGCTGCGCGGCGACTGGTACCGTGTAGTTGTCAAACGAGGTGTACAGGATGTTGTCGGGCGCCCCTGTCAGGACGAGAGTCACTGTCGTGCCGATGGCGGCCGGGTTAGTGGCGCTGTTGGGTGTTCCATCGCTGTTCAGCACTGCTCCGTCGGGTGCCGCGGCATAGCGGTTCACTTCTGGAAAGTCGCTGGCAAGCAGTTGCGGCACGTTGCTGCGCACGCGTGTCGTGACCGAGTTGGAGCGCTCGCCACCGCGAACCACTTCCACTTGAGTGGTGATTGCGTCCCGGAGACTGCGCGGGGCAACGGCGACGATGAGATTCGCGGAGGCACGGAGCAGTTGCGCGGGTTCGCCATCGAAGAGTACCTGGGTTCCGCTGAGTTCAGTGGGGAGTGTTGCCTTGGTGTCAAAGCCGAGATCGACAGGCTCGTCAGGGCCGAGGTTTACGCCGGTGAGTGCGACGAGGCTTCCGGCCGCGATGCCGTTACTTGCCTGACTGAAGGCGTTGTTCACCGCATGGAGCGCGACCGTGTTAGTGGCAGGGGCTGGAAGCCGGACGAGCGAGGTGCTGATCGCGGGGTGGATGCCATCCGCGGTGACGGTGACGGGGCCGCCCGTGGTCGCGTTCGTGTAAGAGGCGAAGTCGATAGTGCCGTCGTTGGTGAGCGAGACGATCACGCTGTGCGAGCCCGCGCCGGAGAGACCCGCGGTGGCGAGTGGATAACGTAGCGGGAAACCGTTGGATTGCGTCGATAGGGAGACTACTGCTCCGCTTGGGCCCATGGCCATTGAGGCCGGCGCACTGGCGCACTCGCCGGCGAGTAATGTGGAGAATAGGATTTCGCCCGAGAGGGATTGTTTGGCAATGTAAGTGTCGCCGGGCCGCACCGATGAAGTTGTGGAGTACGTGGGACAGGTATGGGAACGGCCCTCGGCGAGGATTGTTACCGGGAACGCCGGGTCTGTGCTGGCTCCCACGAAATAGATGTTGTCTTCAGCGTCGGTGATGAGAAAAGTTGCGTTGCGGTAGGGGCTGGATTCGTCGCGGCCGAGTAGCTGGCCGGCGGCGTCGAGGTGCAGGATGGCGCTGCTCGTCGTGATGGTGGCGAGGCCTTGGGAATTGGCCGTTACCGCAAGCGGTTGGTCTGTGAGGGGCGTCTGATACTGGACATCACCTGATGGGGAGAACTTCGTAACCGCATAGGATGCGGGTGGTGGGTTGGGTCCGTCGAATCTGGGGACCGTCAGGACGTAGGCGTTGCCTTGCGCGTCGGCAGCGAAGCGGACCGGATTGGTGGAGTGGATGATTCGCGAGTAGATCATGGCGCCTTCGGCGTCGATCTTGGTGAGGAAAGTTGCGTATTGGTTGGACGAGCCTCCGGGAAAATCGGGCGAATCGGTGATGCCATTGAGATAGATGTTACCTGCCGGATCCGTCGTAACCGCGGAGGTGATTTCCCGGCCACCGCCGCCGAGGTAAGTCAACCAATGGACTTCGCCGTTAGGAGTGAGCTTGGCCATGTACGCGTCGCCGCTGAGTCTCCGCGCGGCATAGAGTGAGCAGCCGGAGCCGGCGGAGAGATCGGTCACATCGGAGAAGGGGCCGGACGTCCAGGTGCGACCCGCGTCTGTACTCAAGAGGATTCGTGAGCCGGCGGAGGCGAGCAGCGAGCTTGGGCAGGTGGACGGGAGGACAGCAATGCGGGTGCCGTAGTAGAACGACGCGTTAGGGGTGACAGTGGTCCAGGTGACTGCTTTATCGTCGCTTCGATAGAGTCCGCCGAGGGTAAGTGCAAAAATTGCTTCCGGTTTTTCAGAAAATGCAAGCCCGGTAACCAGGGAATTGCCGGGAGCGGCTCGTTGAATCCAGTTATTGCCGTTGTCGTCGCTGGTGTAGAAGGAGCCGATCGTGCCAGGGCCGGCGCCATAGTAGAGACGTCCGGCCTGCCGGGGATCAAAGGCGAATACCGACGGGGAGAAGCCTGGTGGCGGTATCCGCAGCGGAGTCCAGGTGATGCCGTGGTCTTTGGACAGCAGGACACCAAACACCGACCCGATGGCCACCGTGCCGGACCCCAGCGGGTCCACGGTGAGGATGGGAGTGAACGAAGACACGCCACCAATGCCAGACTCCACTCTGGCCCACGTGTCTCCACCGTCTCCGCTGCGAATGGTTCCCTCGCTCGTCAACGCGTAGACGTAGGCGGTTTGTGCCGGGTCGAAAGCGATGCGAAATACTGACCGCCCCGCGACGGGCACCGGGGACGGCGAAAATGCGAAAGTCGATTTCCACGAGTTGCCGGCGTCTGTGGATTTGAAGACTCCATCGGCGGTGCCGGCAAGCAGGATGGAAGGGTTTGCCGGATGGGGCTCAATGGTGGCGACCGCGCTTGCCGGCAGCAGCGCGAGTTTCTGCCAGGACTTGCCCCCGTCGGTCGTGCGCATGATTTGCGACTCGCCGAGGGTGCTTTGGAAGGCATTCCTCACAGGCAGGTCAGGGGACGTGGTGGCGCCGGCGATGATGATATTGCCGGCGGCGTCCGATGCAACGGCGTCGATGGTGTCGGTACCGGAGCCGGCGATACGGTGCAGAGTAAGTGGTGTGAACAGGTCGTCGGCGAACAGGGAACTGGCTGCTATAAATGCGAAAACAAAGAATCGTATCACCTGAACTATGCACAGGAATCCGTGACCGGCGGAACGGCTGAGCGGACCGCCATCTGGAAACCCCTGGGAACTCTGCGTTAGAACAGAGGAACAGCGAAGTTCGCGCTTCGTGAGTCCCGTTCCCAGGAGTCACCCAG
>JACQZR010000177.1 GCA_016213775.1 Acidobacteriota bacterium | reverse complement strand
GGACGGCCCGTGCAACTGACTGTGCATGCCTGCGATGAGATTGGCTTTCAGGAGAGCCGGATGCCGGGAAATCCGCTTGTCCGGTTCGACGAGGGGAGAGTGGGTCGCACTCCAGTGTCGCCCTCTCTCCTACTCTACCGTGAAACCAGCCACGCCCCAACCCGGCTCTGCATTCGACCCTGTCACGTACTCCATCTTCATCCATCGCGCGTGACCGGTCCACCTTTTTGTCTACAGTCCGGGAATCCGTTCGCGCAATAACTTCGATTGCCGTGTGCTCACGGTAATCTCCGTGCTCGCGGTGTCATTCAACACCAGCAGAAAACTGCTCTTGAAATACGGCCGGATCTGCGTTACCTGGTGCAGATTCACAATGGTGCTGCGATTGGCCCGGAAGAACTGTTCCTTCGGCAGACCTTCTTCCAGTTCGCCGAGTTGATAGTTCACCAACAACGCATCAGTGGCTGTGTGGGCCTTCACCACGCCATCCTCGGCTACGAAATAGAGCACCGTGTCGGGCGAGATCAGGATGCGCGCATCGCGCTTGCGCGCCACAACCTGGCGCAGCGTAATGGGCGCGGTTTTCGCAGCCCGCTCCACCAATCGCCGCTCCTGCATTTGACGCGAAGACCCACGGGTGATCTGCTGCGCCCGCGCGATCACCATCGCAAGCCGTTCTGGCTCCACAGGCTTCAAGAGGTATGCGACGGCATTGGCTTCAAACGCCGCCAGGGCGTGCTCATCGTAGCCCGTGACAAACACCACCAGCGGCATCTCCACATCCGGCGACAAAGAGCGGAGCACTTGAAAACCATTCAGCCCCGGCATTTCAATGTCGAGAAAAATGAGATCCGGTTGATGCTCTTCAATCCAGGTCAGGGCTTCCGGACCGTCGCGTGCTTCTCCGATCACCGACACCTGTGGATGGGCGCGCAGCAGGCGGATAAGGCGCGACCGCGCCGCCGGTTCGTCGTCAATCACTACGCTGCGCAGCATCAGGTCTCCAGCGGAATGAGAATGGTGACACGGCTGCCTTGACGCGGCACGCCTTCGAACGAGAGATTCGCCCGCCCGTTATAGAGCGTCTTCAGCCGGTCAGTGACATTCCGCAGTCCCAGCCCCGTGGACGCCTTGAACGATTCCACCACCGGAGGCGCCGGCGGTCCCATACCGTCGTCCTCCACTGCCAGCCGCAGATACGACCCGTCGCGGCGCGCGCTGATTGACAGAGTCCCCGGCCCAACCTTCGGCGCCAGCCCGTGCTTGATGGCGTTCTCCACCAGCGGTTGCAGCAGCAGCGTCGGGATGCAGTCCGGCTGCACCGATTGTTCCACATCGAACGTCACCCGCAGCCTGCCGCCGAAGCGCGCTTCTTCAATCCCCAGATAGCTGCGGAGGAACTCCATTTCATCGGCGACCGAAGCCACCTGGCAATCGCTATGGCGCAGAACGTAGCGGAAGACTTTCGCCAGCCGCACCGTCATTTCTTCCGCCCGAGGCGGGTCCACTACAATGAGGTCGGCAATCGCGTTGAGCGAGTTGAAGAGGAAGTGCGGATTGATCTGCGCCCGCAATGCCCGCAACTCCGCTTGAATCAGTTCGCTGTGCAGGCGGGTCTCGCGATGCTGGCGTTCCATGCGCTCGCGCTCGAACTGCAGACCTTCCAACCGGCTGCCGAGTTGCGATGCCATCGTCAGCAGGAACTGCACTTCTGAGGCGAGCAACTCCGTGTGCCGCGATTGCTGCCGCAGGGCCATCGCATAACAGACATCCTTGCCTCGGCGCACCGGAACCAGTACATCAATGTCACCTTCGCCGGCACACAACTCGCGGATCTCGCCTTCCGCCATGGTCGCCCCAAGTGCCCCCACATCGGAGGCACGCAGGATGCGGCACGACTCCAATCCGAGCGTGGCGTTCACCTGTTGCGAGACCACCGACAGAATCTCGTCCTCCGAATCGAGAGGATTGATTGCCTCCCAGGTGCGGCGCAAAACGGATTGGTAATCAGGACGCCGCAAAAGGTACTCATCTACGAACAAGGCGATCCCGCGATCGAGCAATGGCGTCGCCAGCAGGACCACGGCGAGAGCCCCCGACGCGATCAGGAACCCCTGCGCCCCGCCCGCGTGTACCGTTGACAGCAGAGCCCAAAGCGCTGGTGCGCTGACGGCGATGATGAGTATCCGCAGACCCTGACGCACAAAGACCTGGGCGAACCGGAAGGTCCCAAAAAGAAAGAAGCAGCCAATCACCATCAGCAGCCCGCCATCCTGTTTGCAGAGCATGGCCCAGAAGCGATTCTCCGGTGTCGGCGGCAGCGAGTGCAGCAATGGAGCCGACAGAGCCAACAGGATCGCGCCACCTGCCGTCGCCAGCGAATACACCGTCGATGCCGCGGTGCGGTTGGGAGCGGTGAGGAACGCTACTGCGCCGAGAACCGCTGTGATCGCGATATGAACGCTCATCCAATCGCCGGGGGCGAATTCCGTCCAACGAAAGATTCCATATATGCTGAACAGGCAGAGCGGAGACAGTATCGCACTGATCAACACTGTGACGCGCAGCACCCATTTGCTGCTCAGCCAACTCTCGGGTAACCGGGCGCGCCACAGTATCACCAGGCCCGCGGGCAGCAGGCCGGCGCTAAGAATCGAAAACGCAGCGACGAACCTTATGGGGATCTCGCCTCTCGTATGGCCAAGTGCCGCCAGCGCGATTCCTGTGCCGTTCCAACTCAGTCCGCAGAAGATAAGGAGCGCGAAGTGCCGTAGGTTGATCGCTTGCCGCGGGGCGCGAATCAACAGCAGGAGAAACAACAGCACCATCAGGATGCCGGTTGCAGCCCCAATTGCCTGGCTGACGATCAGACGGTCATTCCACGACAGATCCCAGAACATAGCCCCGCATTACAGTCTGCCACAGGAAACGCTTGTGAACGCGATTGTTGTGATGAGCGTGGAGGATTCCACGCTAAGCGTGGATTCAGGCGTTGGAACGCACAGCCACCGCCGTGGCTACGTTCGCCCGTAAAATCCCACGCTGAGTCGAATTCAGTATTCGCTCCGGGTGTGCCCACCGTAGCATTGACTTGTGACAACCGGATTCCTTCTAGCTCTTTGGTACCTCTGGAACGATGCCGGCAGCCAGGCGTTGGATCAGCGGCGGTACACCGACGCGGCGGTTGCCTACCGTCAGGCGATTGATGCGGCAGTCACGGCCCTGCCCCACAACGATCCGCAAACGGCAATGCTATGGCGCAACCTCTCCATTGCCTATGCCGCTGAAGGAATGCACCGTAAAGCAGAGGACGCGGCCCAGCGCTCGCTTCGCATTTTGGAGACTCGCTTCGGCCCGGCGGACCCTTCGCTGGTTCCGTCCTTGAATGCACTCGGTGCTGCACTTGCCGGCGCAGGCCGGTTCACTGAAGCCAGGTATGTGTTCGAGCGCGCGGTGGAGTTGAACCTCGCCGGTCCGCACGGTGCCACTGCGATTCACAATCTCGGGGCGATGGCCCATCAGGACGGCCGCACCGACAAGGCGCGCAAGCTCTATCACGAAGCCTTCCGGAGGCGGGCCCTTTTGCTCGGCGAGGACCATCCGGCAACGATAGCCACCCACTCGGCCTTGATCAGTCTGCAAGGCAAGGGCAAGTCCGCTCTGGCACGCAAGTAAGTGTGCTTGATCGGGTCGAGTGACGGGGTTTGTGCCCCGTCACCCTCCCACACCACCGGACGTGCGGTTTTCCGCATCCGGCGGTTGAACGCAGCGGTTTATCGCGCCGCAAGATCTGATGGCAATAGAAACTGAAGTTGCTTTAG
>JACQZR010000176.1 GCA_016213775.1 Acidobacteriota bacterium | reverse complement strand
GCTAAAGCAACTTCAGTTTCTATTGCCATCAGATCTTGCGGCGCGATAAACCGCTGCGTTCAACCGCCGGATGCGGAAAACCGCACGTCCGGTGGTGTGGGAGGGTGACGGGGCACAAACCCCGTCACTCGACCCGATCATGGAACACCTGAAAATGTCCAAACTCCAGTGGGCTGGCCTGGAAAGGCCAGCCGCGGCCAGGATTGGCCGCCCCACAAGACGGCCTACAGCCGGACAATTTTGTCCGATTTTAGTTTCTTGAGAGCATTGCGCGTGTCCACGATGAGGTGGGAGGCTTCCAGGACCTTGTTGTAGTCGATGGAAGAGTGGTCCGTCACTACTACGACGCAGTCCGACGAGGCCGCCGCTTCAACCGGATCCACACGCTCCATGTCGTGGCCTTCGACGTTCACCTTGGGGACGTACGGATCGCTGTAAGTCACCGTTGCGCCGCGCTTGCCGAGCAAGTGAATGATGTCGAGGGCAGGGGACTCGCGCACGTCGTCGATGTCGCGCTTATAAGCGACGCCCATCACATGGACCTTGGAACCTTTGAGCGCCTTGCAATGGTCGTTCAATGCGTTCTGCACCTTGTCGACGACGAAGTGCGGCATCTGGCCGTTGATGTATCCGGCAAGGTCGATGAAACGGGCTTCAATGCCAGCCTGCTTCGTTTTCCAGGAGAGATAAAACGGGTCGATGGGAATGCAGTGGCCGCCCAAACCGGGGCCGGGGAAGAAGGGCATAAATCCGAAGGGCTTGGTGGCCGCGGCTTCGATGATCTCCCAAACGTTGATGCCCATGCGATCGCACATGATGGCAAGCTCGTTCACCAATCCGATGTTGATCATGCGGAAGGTGTTCTCCAACAGCTTCACCATTTCCGCGACCTGCGTGGAACTTACCGGGACCACGGTTTCGAGGGCCTGCGCGTAAAACGTGGCTGCAAGGTGAGTGCAGGCTGGGGTGATGCCGCCCACGACCTTGGGGATGTTCACTGTCTGGTATTTGGGATTGCCCGGGTCGACGCGTTCCGGCGAGAAGCAGAGGAAAAAATCCTTGCCTACTTCCATGCCACTCTTTTCGATCATCGGCAACACGAGTTCGGCGGTGGTGCCGGGATAAGTGGTGGATTCGAGGATGACGAGCAAGCCGGGGTGGGCGAATTGGGAGACCTGCTGGCTGGCTGAGACCACGTAGCTCATGTCGGGGTCTTTTGTTTTACGCAGCGGGGTGGGGACGGCGATGTTGACTGTATCGAGTTTCTCCAGAACCGCGAAATCGGTAGTTGCCTTCAGATGACCAGAGGCGACGAGAGGGGCCAACACTTCCGATGGCACATCCTGAACGTAGGAGACTCCCTTGTTGAGCGAGTTGACTTTATCCGTCAGTACATCAATACCTGTGACTTGAAAGCCGGCTTTGGCGAATTCGACGGCAAGAGGCAAGCCGACGTAGCCGAGCCCAATGACGCCCACCTGGGCCGTCTTTGTTCTGAGCTTCTCTTCCAGTTTTCCAGCCCAGTCTATATTATTTTCCTGATTAATTGACATATTAGATTTATCCGAAGAAGTTGCCGCGGACCACGATTTGCGATGGTCCTGTCAAGAATATATCGTCGCCTTTCCACTCCAGCGAAAGGGGGCCGGCCGAAGTATTTACGGTGAGAGGGCTTTCGGCCAGGCCGCGCACCACGGCGGCGGCGGCGGCTCCCATGCTTCCTGTTCCCGAACTCGCGGTTTCCCCCGCGCCGCGCTCCCAGAACAGCACGTCGAGATTATGACGGTCGCGCACTTTGACGAACGAGACATTCGTGCGTTTGGGGAAATGGGGATGCCATTCGATGCGGCGGCCTAGATCGCGCCAGTCGAAATCGAAGTTGCCGGTAAAGAGCACGCACTGCGGGTTACCCACATTCAGAATCGTCACCTCGTGCATGTCGTCTTCCAGTTGTAACTGGTAGTAGAGGTTGCCTGGCGCGAGGTTCGCACGGCCCATGTTCATTTCCAACTGATAGCGGTCGCCGTCGCGCTGGAGCAGCCGCAGGTACTTGGTGCCGGCTCCGGTAGTAATGCGGACATCGTTAGTGGCGATGCCGGCATCGATCAACATGGCCGCGGCGCAGCGTGTGCCGTTGCCGGAGATTTCCGAATCGCTGCCATCGGAATTGTAGAGACGAATGGCGCCGTGTGATTGCTCTGAAGCGCCGGGCGCGACCAGTATCCAGCCGTCGGCGCCAACACCGGTATTGCGATCGCAAATGGCGATTGCCATCGCTCGCTGGTCGCCCTCTGGGACATCGCCGAGCCATGAGAGCAGGAAATCATTCCTGGCGCCGTGGGCTTTGATGAAGGGGATCGTCATGCAGTACGGATTGCCGCCGGTAAATCTCGATTACGGGCGCGCCTTTGTTCATAATCATCTTCTCACAGACGTACCTCTGGCGGCGTTTCCCATCTTTCAACAACGCGGTGGCGACCGAGTCTCCGCTGATGGCTATCGCCCATTCTTCATGAAGGAAAAGGTCCGGCCGCTGCTCGACGGCGTTGTACCAGGGATGGCTACCGTCGTCGAGTGCTTCGCTAAGTGGGATGCCTGCTTGCTGGAGTATGCCGCTGAGGTCGCCGAAATTCATGTAGATGCCCTGGCCGGCGACGTAGCGGGATTTCAGATATTCGGCGGCTTCCGCTGTGTATTGCCGCCGCGGCCCGCCGTTCACTTGCGCTTCCTTCCAGGTAATCCAGGATTCCGGGCGTGGGTAGGACAGCCAAGGGGTGGAGCCGGAAAGCACGACGAGAATGGCGGCAACGGCGCGGAGCCGCTGCGGAACCACGGCCACCAATGATGCCGCGCAGAGCACCAACAGCGGCAGGCCGGCGAGTCCGTAGCGGGTGTTGTAGTAGCTGTTGGGCCAGAGGTGCGGCACATAAATAGGAGTGCCGGATCCGTAGATGCTCCACACGTAGAAAGCGGCTGGGAGGAGCAGGAAGCCGACTGCCCAGAAGGCGCGTTTCCACAGCGCTGTGATGATTCCCGCCAGTCCGAGGATGACGAGCGCTACGCCGGCGCAGAGACGCGTAGCGGCCGAGAATTGGCCGAACGCTTTCCACCAGTTGTGATCGCCGGGATAACGCTCCATGCCTTCCACCAATTGGCGCTGGTAGATGGCCATTGCGGAGTAGGGGCCGTTATAGAATTCGAGTGCATTGCCGTAGAACCACCAGTTGTGGGCGAGCCACCACAGAGGGCCGAGGATGGCGATTGTGCCGAACAGAATGCCCGCCTCGATGCGGCGGGACATTTGAGGAACACGCGCACAACGGAGTGCGGCGCGAGCGATGTTCATGCGCCCCTGTTGGTGCGCGCCGCACCCTGTGCGCTTTCCCGCGAGTGCGAAGTAGAGGGCGAGGAAGGGAATGAGGAACCAGCCCTCGTAGCGTGTGAGCGATGCCAGGTTGGATGCGATGCCAGCAATCACAACGGGCCAGAGGCTGTTGGTTGCGGCGTAGGTGACCGAGGCGTAGAGCATCGCGGCGAACCAGGCGAAATAGTACGGCTCTGTGAGCGGCGTCGTCTGGAGGTACAGCACGTTGGGGTTGAGTGCGAACAACAGGGTCGCCGCTGTAGCCGCTGGTTTGGATGCGAACACGCGGCGCACGGCGGCGTAGAGGAATGTTCCGGCGACGACGAAGCATGCGCCGGCGGGGATTGCTCCGGCCAGCCCGCTGCGCCACCACTCGTCCACGCGAGCAAACGGCATGGTGAACAGGTGAGGGACTGGCAACCATACTGTCCCAATCTGATGCGGGCCGGCCTGACGCGTGTCGAGCCAGCGGCGGGCGATGTTGAGGTGCGCGGCGGCGTCGCCAAGGTACAGCGAGTAGCCGTTGGAGACGTGGAACCAGATGGCGATTGCCGACAACGCCGCGAGCAGGAGCGACACCGCGGCGACATCGACAATGCCGCCAGGTGAGGATGGTTTCTTAGGTCCCTTAGAACGCCGTGAACGTGCGGAATTCTTCAAAGCGCTGGTCGATGTCCTTCTTGGTGAGACTGCGGAAACGGTCTACGCCAAACTGCTCGCAGCAGAAGCTCCCCAATACTGAACCATACACCACGGCGCGTCCCAGCAGTTTCGCGTCGATGGGGCCGTTGGCGGGATCGACGCCTTCACCGGCGAGGTAACCCATGAAGCCGCCGGCGAAACAATCGCCCGCGCCGGTAGGGTCGTAGAGCTGATCGAGCAGATAGCCGGGGACGGCGAAATATCCGTTCGGATGAAAGAGCATCGCGCCGTATTCGCCGCGTTTGATGATGAGGGTTTTGGGGCCCATCGCCATAATCTTCTCCGCTGCCTTGCCGAGGTGGTTGAGGCCGGAGAGCATGCGCGCCTCGCCATCGTTGATGAGCAGGAAGTCCCAGTGCTTGATGGTGTTCAGCAGTTGCGCGCGCGTGATGTCGATCCAGAGGTTCATCGTATCGCCGCCGATGAGACGTGTGCCGTTCACTTGCATGCGTACGGAATCCTGCAAATCCGGCTGAATGTTGCCAAGAAAAACATAGGGCTGCGATTTGTAGTGATCTGGGAGTTTGGGATTGAAGTCAGCGAAGACGTTGAGATCGGTGATCAGCGTTTCGCGGTCGTTCATATCCGGTGTGTACTTGCCGGCCCAGAAAAACGTCTTCCCGGGGACGCGTTCGAGCCCGCTGAGGTCGATGTCGCGCGAGGCGAGGAGATCGACGTCCTGCTGAGCGAAGTCGTCGCCAACCACGGCGACGATTTTGACGTGAGTAAAATAGCTCGCCGCCAGCGAGATGTAGGTTGCGGCGCCACCGAGCATGCGGTCAACCTTCCCATGCGGCGTCTCCACGCCGTCATAGGCCACGGAACCAACCACGACTAATGACATGAGTTCAGCAATGTTCTCCAGTGTGTAAAAAGGGGTCGTTCCATGATGACATTGCGGCGGGAGGCGGGACAAGCCCATTTGTGCCGGGGCGGTGATAGAATCACAACCGGTTTGAGGAGGTAGGATGCAACGTTTCTGCTGTGTTTCCCTGTTGTGCTTACTTGTAGGTGGCGCGCCCATGCCGGCGCAGAGCGTCACCGGAACGATCAGCGGCAGTGTGCTCGATCCGTCGGGTCTGGCCGTGAGTGGAGCATCGGTGATGTTGCGCGAGCGCTCCACCGGGTCGGAACGCCGGTTCACCACCGATCCACGCGGAAGTTTCGTGTTCGCGAGCGTTGCGCCGGGTGTCTATCGCATCGCGGCCACGGCGCAGGGGTTCAAACGGTACGAGCGCGAGGAGGTGCATTTGACGGCGGCGGAGACGCTGCGGCTTCCGGACATTGTGCTGGAAGTGGGAGCGGTGACGGAGTCGATTACGGTGTCTTCGCAGGGGGCTGTAGTGCAGACCGCGAGCGCGGAACGGGCAGGCGTGGTGACGACACAGCAGTTGGACGCGCTGTTGATTCGCGGCCGGAATGTGATGTCGGTGCTGCAGACGCTGCCCGGTATTGTGGACACCGGCGGGTCTGATACGTTGACCAATTCCTGGGCGATCAACGCGCAGGGCAGCCGCACGAATACCAACAACATCTCGATTGATGGGGCGACGATGAACGCCATCGGCAACATGAACAACTCGGTGGTGACGGTGAGCATGGACGCGGTGGCGGAAGTGAAGGTGTTGTTGAGCAACTATCAGGCTGAGTTCGGACGGACGTCGGGCGCGAATGTGCAGATTGTCAGCCGCTCGGGCACGCGCGATTTTCACGGGCTGTTTTCCTACTTCAAGCGGCATGAGGATCTGAACGCGAACAGCTTCTTCAACAATCGGAACGGGCTGCCGCGCGGCTTGTACCGCTTCAATACGTGGACCTATCAGGTGGGCGGACCGGTGACGATTCCGGGCAAATTCAATACAGGGCGCGAGAAGCTTTTCTTCTTCTGGACACAGGAATTCTGGCCGCAAACCTCCTCGACGTCCGGTCTGGTGACGGTGCCGTCGGATCTGGAAAGGGCGGGGAACTTTTCGCAGTCGGTGGATTTGAACAACCGCCTGATTGTGGTGAACGATCCGAACACGCGGACGCCGTTTCCCGGAAACATCGTTCCAGCCAACAGGCTGGACGCGAGTGGCGTCGCGCTGCTGAAGGTGTTTCCTTCGCCCAATTTCAGTGACCGGGCGATTTCAGCTAACCGCTACAACTACGTCTTCCAGAACGCCAACAGCAATCCTTCGCGCACGGATACTTTGAAGTTGAACTACAACGTCAACTCGAACAACCTGTTCACGGGCAACTTCACGCACAGCAGTTTCACCACTGAAGGGCCGAATGCGACGACGCGGCAGGACAACTGGCATCAGGTGAGCCAGAAGTCGGTGAACGAGGGGTGGGCGTTCATCGGGCGTTATCAGAAGATCGTGAACCCGACGCTGATCAATGAACTGAATGCAAGCTATGTGGACCGACCCTGGAACAACAGCGTGGAGGATGCCCAGATCAAGCGCAATCAGCGGGACACGGTGGGGTTCCGCGCGGGGCAGTTCTTTCCAACCAACAATCCGCTGGGGCTGGTTCCGAACGCTACATTTGGTGGTGTGACGAGCGCGGCGAATCTGCAACTGGAGGCGCGCTTTCCGCTCACCACCGACCATTGGATCTATACGGTCTCCGATACGGTGAGCAAGACGTGGAACGCGCACACCGTGAAGCTGGGGATCTACATGGACCGCGTTTGGGCGACGCAAGGCGTGGCGGGTACGGGACTGCCGTTCAACGGCGCGTACGACTTCGGCAACAATGCCAACAATCCGCTGAACACGGGCTATGCGTACGCGAACGCCGCGCTGGGGGTGTTCAACACCTATTCGGAGCCGTCGGGGCGGCCGCAACCGGTGCACGTGGCGCGTAACGTGGAGTGGTTCGCGCAGGACAACTGGAAGGTGACGCGGCGGCTGACGCTGGATTTCGGAATGCGATTCTACATTGTGAAGCCGTCGTTTGTTGAGGGTAATGTGTTGTCCGGGTTCAGCCCCACGGCGTTCGATCCCGCGCGGCAAGTGCGGTTGATCCAACCGGGACGAAACGGCACGGCGCGAGTTGGCATCAATCCAGTGAACGGGCAGGTGCTGCCGCCGGCGCTGATTGGCGCGGTTGCGCCAAACTCCGGTAATACGACGAATGGCATGGTGCAGCCGGGCGGGTCGATTCCAGATGCGTTGTACAAGGGGCGCGGAGTGCAGTATGCGCCGCGGTTTGGTTTCGCGTGGGACGTGTTTGGCAACGGCAGCACGGCTATACGGGGCGGGTTCGGCGCGTTCTACAACCGGCAGGCGCAAGGGACGATTCTGACGACGTTCATCGCACAGCCGCCGATTGTGCAGACGCCGACGATTTACTACAGCACACTGGCTTCGTTGCTCAGCTCCACGGGGTATCTGTTTCCTGGAAATGTCACCGGTGTGGATCAACAGGGCAAGGTGCCGATGACGATGAATTACAGCCTGTCCATCCAGCGGCGGATCGGCTTTGGGACCATCGTCGATGTGGGCTACGTGGGGTCGCTCGCGCGGCATTTGTTGTGGGGGCGCAATCTGAACGCAATCCCGTTTGGCGCGAATTTCGATCCGAAGAACATCGACCCGACGACGAACGCGGCACTGGCGCCCGCATTCCTGCGGCCACGGCTCGGCTACAACAACATCAACTTCTTTGAGCAGGCGAGCAGTTCGAACTATCATTCCATGCAGGTGACGGCGAACCGGCGGTTTGCCAAGGGGGTGCAGTTTGGGGCGGCGTGGACCTGGTCGCGGGCGCTCACCTACAACGAAGGCGACGGTGGAGCTGTGAGCACGCAAGTGCCGGTTCGGGTTTGGAATTACGGGCTGGCGAGCTTCGACCGGACGCATATCTTCAAGTTGAATTACCTTTGGGCGCTGCCGCGTATGAAGGTGCCCAATCGCGTGGTGAGCTACATGGTGAACTCGTGGCAGCTTTCGGGGATTACGAGTTTCATCAGCGGCGCGCCGCTGGGGATCGGGTTTTCGACGACCAATGGCGCCGACATCACGGGCTCGCCGACGGATGGCGCGCGCATTGTCGTGCTTTCCAACCCGGTGTTGCCGAAGAGCGAACGGACGTTCAGCCGTTTCTTCGCCAACGATGTGTTTCGTGTTCCGGCGCGGGGGACGATCGGCAACGCGGCCACGACGCTCATCCGGGGGCCGGGAGTGAACAACTTCGACCTCGCGATCTTCAAGGATTTCCCGATCCGCGAGTCGATCAAGGCGCAGTTCCGCGCGGAGATGTACAACGCGTTCAACCATACGCAGTTCAACGCGGTGGATACAGGTGCGCGGTTCGATCCGGCGGGCGCGCAGGTAAATCCGCGATTCGGGGAGATGACGGGCGCGGCGGCGCCAAGGCGGATTCAGTTGGCGATCCGGTTCTACTTCTAAGGTATCCAACTAGGCAAGGCTTCGCCTTGATATCCCTTCTGGATATAGGAGCCAGAAGTCAGGAGCCAGAAGCCAGAATGAAAGCCGCAGCCTGACAAGATGCGTTACGAGAACAAAATTCTCGTTGCGCGCCGGATAAGCGCCTAAGACGAACACGGCCATCCAATAGGAGTATTTCCGCGCCAGGCCGCGCCATTTACCGTAGCAAGGCAAACCACACCGGCTGTCGATGTAACGGGCGATATGAAGCAAACAACCTCTTCGATGGCGGTTTGTGTCCTCACTCTCGCGCTGATCCCTGAAATGGCGATCGCCCAGAGGGCACTGCAATTGCGCGGTCCGTCACACGGCTGGAACCAGTCTTCGGTTCGCGCCCGCCGCGAGCCTCTTCGGATTGAGGAGGAACGGGACGGCTCCACCACGGTATTGCAGCGGATTCGGAGCGCGGGCGGCGCTACGCGGGTGCGGTTTGAGCGATTCGCTCTGCCGCAGGACGCGAAAGTGTTTGTCTACGGCCTGGACGGGAACCAACAAGTGACGCTCGTTGCCGGACCATATACATCGAGCGGGCCTCTTGGTTCCAGTGAGTTCTGGTCGCGCGCGGTGCCAGGTATTGAAGTTGTGGTGGAACTGCAAGGGATGCGCGCAGGCGCTGAGGCGACGTTAGCCTCATTGCCGTTCGAGATCACCGAAACGGCCGATGCCGGGGGAATTGAAGAAGGCGCCTGGGACACGGAAGCGGCAAATGGCAGGCGGACGTCGTATTGGAACGGGATGATCGTGGAGCATGCGGTCCGCGGCGGGTATGGCGTGTTTGAGGGCGACATCCTGATGGGGCGCGAAGAAGAGCTGGAGCGTGCAGAGAAAGCCGCGGGCCGTGAAAGCGTGAGCAGGAACAGCGGGCGCTGGCCGGGCGGCATAGTGCCATACGTGATCGACGCTGCTTTCCCGAATCCCGCCCTGGTACAAGCGGCGATCAGTCATTGGAACACCAACCTGAGCGGCTACATCAGCCTGGTGCCGAGAACGACGCAGTCGGCATACCTGCTCTTCCGCGCCGACGCCAACGCCGGAAGTTGCTCGTCTTACGTCGGCTACACCGGGATGGCCGCCCAACCGGTAAATCTGGGCGCCTATTGCTCCACCGGGAACGCCATTCACGAGATCGGCCACGCAATCGGCTTCTATCACGAGCACACCCGGACTGATAGGAACACCTATGTGGTCGTCAACACGGCCAACATCGATCCGAACGCGTCCTACAACTTCACTATGTGCAGCAATTGCACCAACGGCGGCGCTTATGACTACGGCTCCATCATGCACTATCCTGCATACGCGTTCTCGATCAACAGTCTGCCGACCATTGAGACGATACCCGCCGGCATCGCTATCGGGCAACGGTCCGGGCTTTCGGCCGGCGATATTGCGTGGGCGAAAGTGATGTATCCCACGGGAACTCCCACAGGCGGTGGCGTCAGCCTGACGCTGGCGAGTAACCCCACGGGCCGGACGTTGTTGCTGGACAGCATCGCCGTGACCGCGCCCTATGTCTCCACTGTCACTGCCGGGTCGACGCATTCCGTGTCAGCCCCGAATACCACTGTGGGTGGAACCCAATATGCCTTCAGCCGGTGGAGCGACGGCGGTGCACAGACTCACAACATTACGGCGCCTACGAGCAACAGCACGCTCACTGCAACCTACCGCACACGGTATCTACTGACGAGGAGTTCCTCGGACGCCACCAAAGGTAGTCTGGGGGCAACACCTGCCTCCTCGGACGGTTTCTATGACGCTGGCAGCACTGTTACGTTGAACTCAATCCCGGTTTCCGGTAATTGCCTTACCGGGTGGGGCGGAGTGCTTGCCGTTACGGACACGCGAGTTTCGGTTACGATGAACCAGTCCTATGCGGTGCAGGGAATCTTCCAGACCGGCGCCGTGAGTGTGCCCGCGGCTGTGTCGGCGCCTTCCACAAGCGGCACGACAGCCGTTCCGGTGACAGCCACCAGCGGATGCATCTGGCGTGCCTCCAGCAATTCCTCCTGGATCAGCATCAGCCAGCCGACGGGCCGCTCGTCAGCGTCACTGACAATCTCGTTGTCGCGCAACAACACAAAGAGCAGCCGCACAGGCAGCATCGTGGTGAACGGTCAGACCACAACCGTCACGCAAGCGGGTCGATAGGGCTCCCTTAGCGGAGTGCTTTCCTTATTCTGCCTCTCGCCAGTAGCAGTGCCAACCCGAGACTCGCCAAGGCGAAGCTGGCTGGTTCGGGCACAATGACGTCGCTCTGGAAAAAGTCGGTGCCTCCGATCTTGAGAGAACCCGGACCAGTTTGTCCGGGAATGCAACCCGTCGTTCCATCGTCGTTCCCGCTGCAGTTGCTGCCGCCGTTGCCGCCGATGTTCTGGATGTGCATTGCCACATAGAGATTTCCAAGCGAGTCCGTGATGAGAAAGTTAGCGAGCAACAGCCCATTGTTGCCAGTGAGTATTGTCGAGTATAGATCATCGCCGTTCCAGCCCTGGCCGCTACTCTTTCCAACGTCGAAAAGCCCTCCGTAGGGGGTGATCGAGAAGCCATCGGGTACCAGGGACGCTAAGCCGTCGGTGGAGGTGATGGACGTCGAGGCGCCGTTGTAATTCAGCATCAGGTCTCTGAACTTCTGCCCGGTTCCCGCGAGATCAACGGTTAGCGCGATCTGATTCGGGTCGGCCGTCGAAGCCAAGGTCACTGTTCCGAAACTTGTGCCATTGACACATCCCACTGCATTGATCCCGTTGAGAACGCAGGTGAGGTCGATGGTGACGGATGCAGCCTTTGCTGTGGTGATTGCAAGAGGCGTAAGGAGCGCAAATGTCAATAGTTTGCGCATGAACGAATAGTTGGTCATGGGATACTCCGAATTCAACTTTCGAAGCGGCCTCGCGCTTCGAGAACCCATGTCGTTTCCCTGGGGGCCCGTCAAACCGAGAAAGGAGCTACCACCAGTGAAACAACCCAGTGGGTTCAGAGTAACACGCCTTAGTGTCTACGCCAATAGTACTTAGCTGAAAATCATCAAAGTACTAGGGCCCTCAGGCAAGATCGAAACGATAAGGAGTAACGATTATCTCGTAGTGATATGTTCAGAGAAGAACGCCAAGTTCGGTCCAATTGACGACCTTCCCGGTGGCCATGGCCCGATGTCCCATGATGGCGGTGAGTGCCGCAGTTGCCCCGATAGTGATGTCGGCCGGGTTGGGCCCGCTGTTTCGGATGCATTCCACGAAACCCTTCATGTGCGCATGCTGGTATTCCTGCTGCTTTTCGACGAGGACGAGAGGCTTGGCCTCGCGAGCCATGGGGTACATGGTGGGTGGGGTTTGGCCCATCAATTCGATTGCGCCCTTTTCGCCGAAGACATGGATCGCCTGGTTGGGCATCGGCAGACCCCGTGGATGGAACACGTTCTGGGTGAAGGTCATGTGCAGGCCGCCGGGATAATCGTAGGTCAGGCTGCCGTTGTCGAAGATCGTCCGGCCGGGAGGGGCGTTCTTGTATAACGTAATGGATCCGAAGCCGCAGGCGCGGAGCGGATGCTGGCCGATCACCCAGTTACACAAATCCAGATTATGCACGGATTGTTCCACGAGATAGCCGCCGGACTTAGTAACATCGAAATACCAGTCGCCGGAGGTGCCGTCGTGTGGGAGGTCGGCGTTGGCCTGCCGTTGGGCCTTCACCATGAGCAGTGAACCGATGACTCCTTCGCGTATCTGTCGCACGAGCTCGACGTATTGCTTCATGGAGCGGAGCTGTTGTCCGGACACGAAAACCTTCTTCGATGCCTTGGCGGCGGCAACCAGCGCTTTCACCTGCTCGGGCGAGATGCCGATGGGCTTCTCGCAATAGACGTGCTTGCCGGATTGGAGGGCGGCGATGGCCATCTGCGAATGCAGGTGCGGCGGGGTGGCCACGACGACCGCTTCAATATCCTTGCGGTCGATGATCTTGCGCCAGTCAGTGTAGGTGTTGGGATTGTCCTTTGCGGCGGCGGTGGCGGCCTTGTCGAGACGATCGGGCTTGATGTCGCAGAGGGCGGACACCTTCATATTAGGCTGATCGCGGACAGCGGTAAGCAGGTAAGATCCGCGATTGCCGGTGCCGATGATGGCAGTGGTGGTTCTATCGCCGGACTGGGCGGAGACGGTCTGTGCCGCAACAGCGGCGGCGCCCAAGAGGAAGTGTCTTCTTTGGGTATCGAGGTCGGAGGAACGCATGAGAATGGTCGCCTTTCTTCGGAAGGGAAGGCCACCTGAGGGTGCTCGATGGCCTTCGACCATATTCTACATGCGCCGTGACGCCGGTGGCGGACGAATGCCCGGTGCCGGAATTTCATTCGAGTGCCGCGGCGGTGCGGGATGCTACGGGATGCGATACACGTTGCCCGCCAGGGCGACTTTCCTGACACGCTGGCCGTCAGCCCCCGCCACCAGGACTACTCCGGAGACAGGCTCGGCAAGCGTAGTGTCCGGGGACGAACTCACCACTGCGAGGACGGTTTTGTTCTTGCCGCGGAAGCTGATGTATTGGTGGCCGCCGTTGGTGGTGACACGCTCAATGGTGTACTGGCCCGGAGGCAATGTTTGCCGGCCGACAACGGCCGCCTCGTCGAGTACGAATCGTGCGCTGTTGGCGGTGGCGGCGGAGGCGAGTCCGGCGAGTGCAAAGACACTGAGAGCGAGACAAGTTCGGATACGTTTCATTTTGTGATTCTCCTTCTGGAATCGGTAGGAGTCTCTTTGGCTCCTATCCTCTAAAACGAGAAATGCGAGGAAACGTTCTTCTGGCGGGAGCACTTTGGCGGGGAATTTACAGATGCAGAAGCGACGGCGCCCGAACTCCACGCGGGAGCCGGGCGCTGATGCAGACTCGCTGATTGAGAAGTTTACTTGATCCGGTACACGCCGTCGGATACCTTTTCGCGGTGTGCCTCGTGGCAGCTCTTGCAGGCGCCACCCATCTTGCTGGCGGCCGTGCGGGCGGCGGCGTTGTCGCTTCCTTCGGCGGCTTTGACGAGCGCGCGGGCGCCTTCCAGACCGTCCAGGTTGAACTTCACGGCGTCATCCATTTTGCGTTCTTTCCAGAATCCCTCGGTGCCGTCGAGAGCGCTAACCATGCCCTTCGCATGGGTGGCGACATCGGCCATTGCGCCGCCCTGCATGGCCTTGCGGATGGCGTTCATGTGATCGCCGGCCGCTTTCATCTTGGTGGTCAATTCCTTTTCATCCAGAGCCATGAGCATGGATGCCCCCAGCAGCATGCCGGCCAGCCCCGATACGAAAGTCTTCTTCATTCCGATCCTCCCAGTCTTGAATTGATTGCGGAAATAGGCATTCTACAACGAGGGCGCAGTTCATGGGGAAGCGGTTACATTAAATATGTTTAGGAATCCGGTTGCACCGGCGGCGATAGAGTGCTAAAGTCCTATTGGTATCCAATATGAGAGGCTGCCTGCGACGGCTTTTCTGGCGCATCCGTGGCTTGACGCGCGATGATGGCGCGGAGGCGCGCCACGAGATGGAGCATCATTTACAGGAACAGACCGAGCACAACCAGCGACGCGGAATGAGCCCCGAAGAGGCCCGGAGAGCGGCCCTGATGGAGTCAGGCGGAATAGAGGCGGCCGTGGAAGCTTATCGCGATGCGTCAAAACTGGTGTGGGCGGATGGGATGATGCGCGACGCGCGCTACGCAGTGCGGGCACTACGGCACACGCCCGGGTTTACCGTTTTGGCCGTGGTGTGCCTGGGGCTGGGCATCGGCGTGAACACTTCCATTTTCAGCCTGCTCAACTACATGTTCTTTCGCCCGATGCCGGTTGCGGCGCCGGAGCGGCTGACAGTCATTGGGCGTGGCAACACCGCTTCCTTCTCGTATCCTGACTACCGGGACATCGCGCAACGAAGCCGGGCCTTTGAAGGGATCGCGGCCTCGAATGCGACAGAGTCGAGCCTGGACTTTGAGGGAATGACGCACGCCGCGGGCGCCGAAGCGGTAAGCGCGAACTACCCTCGCGTGATCGGCGTGGGGACCGCGCTGGGCCGCTGGTTTTACGAGGACGAAGATGGGGTGGTGATCAGCTACCACGTTTGGGAGCAGTACTTCAATCGCGATCCCGGTGTACTGGGAAAGCGGGTGCGGTCGGAGACTCGCTGGTACACAGTGGTTGGTGTCGCGCCGAAAGCCTTCGCGGGAACCTATCTGCCGATCAAGATCGACATCTGGGTATCGGCGCAGGTGTGGGCGCGGCAGCACGATGCGGGTCGATTTCTGGCGGATCGCGGCAGGACCCAGTATTTCCTCTTCGGCCGGTTGAAGGAAGGGATTGCGGCAGGGCAGGCCGCGGCGGAGTTGAGAGGAATCCTCGAATCGCTCGATCGGGAGTATCCGAACGCGAGAAGCGGCGCCGTGCAAAGCCAACCCGCCACAGTGGACGTGGTGAGAGGCGTACCCCGAATGGCCATACACCGGCAGGTAATGCCCGTGGCCGGCATGTTGTCGATTGTGGCCCTGCTGGTACTGCTGATTGCCTGCACCAACGTTGGCAACCTGCTGCTGGCGCGCTGTGCCACGCGCGAACGCGAAATCTCAATGCGATTGGCGCTGGGGGCGGGCCGCTGGCGCATTCTTCGTCAACTGCTGACCGAGGCGCTTCTGCTTGCCGCCGCGGGGGGCGTCGCCGGCCTGCTGTTTGCTGTCTGGACCAACCGCGCGCTCACCGCGATCTTTCCCGACTCGCCGTTTGATGCCGTCCGCATCGATCTGGAACTCGACCCTTATGTATTCGCTTTTGCCGGGGGCGTCTCGCTGTTGACGATGCTGGTTTTCGGGCTTGCGCCTTCGTGGCAGGCGAGCAAGGCCGATGTGCTGGCGTCATTGAAAGGAACGGCGGGGATCAATGCAAGATCTCGCATCCGGCGTTATTCGCTGATGGCGCAAGTGACGTTCTCGTTCGTGCTGCTGTTGACCGCGGGACTGCTGCTGCGGTCGTTGCACCGGTTACAGAATACGGACCCGGGCTTCTCGGTTTCGAACCGCTACTATGCCAGTGTCTATGCGACAAGGCCGGAGTTTACCAGGGAGAGCGCACTGCGGTTCTACACGCAGGTGACCGATCAATTGCGCGCCTCCCCTGGGGTTAAGTCGGCGACAGTGACGTCGGTGCTACCGTTGACGCCGATGCGTCCCGGTTGTGTGGCGCTGCCCGGACAGTCAACCACCATCGCCGCCACGGGGAATGCAATTGATCCGGGCTACCTCGCAACGATGGGGATTGGTTTGCCGGCAGGCGGCACGTTCACGGCGGCGCACAGGCCCGGTGGTCCGCACGTAGCGCTGGTGAATGAATCGCTCGCGCATCGCTTGTGGCCCGAACGGGAGGCGATTGGTGAACGGATTCTGGTTGGATGCCGCGAGAAGACGGAACTGACGGTGATCGGCGTGACGCGGGACTCGCGGTTCAGATCGATGGGCGAAGCGGCGGGGCCGCATGTCTACCGTCCGTTTGCACAGACCTACGAAGGCGGAGTGCAGACAGTGCTCGTCGAGATGCAGCCCGGTGTGGCCAACGTGGAAGAGCAGTTACGGAAGAGGATCCTCGCGGTGAATCCGGCTGCGCGTATTTATGAAGTGAAGCCCTTGCCGGATTGGGTGACGCGGTCGTACTGGCAGGTGAGCACGATCGCCCGCATGATTGTTGCTTTCGCCGTGCTGGCGCTGGTGCTGGCCATGGTCGGACTCTACGGCATCCTCGCCTATCAGGTTACGCTGCTGACTCCGGAGATCGGGTTGCGGATGGCGGTTGGCGCGCAGCCCCGGGAGGTGACTTGGATGGTGGTGCGAGGTGCGTTGCGCGATGCCGCGATCGGGATCGGTGTGGGTGTCGTGGCGGCGCTTGCTCTGGCGCGGCTGATGAGCAGGATGCTGTACGGGGTGAGCCCGTCGGATCCGTTGACCTATGTTGCGGTGTGCTTGCTGTGGCTGGCGGCGGCTGGGGGTGCGAGCTACTTGCCCGGTAGGCGTGGCGCGCGGGTGGATCCGATGACCGCTTTGCGGAATGAGTAAAACGGAAGTCGCGGTTGGCGAGCGGCGCATGCGATACTGAAGAATTGGGCGCTTAGCTCAGCCGGTTAGAGCGCCTGCCTTACAAGCAGGAGGTCCCCAGTTCGAGCCTGGGAGCGCCCACCATAGTCACCAGAACCAAGTCCCGGAAGGAACAGAATCGCCAAAGTGTCCCATTGCCGGGAGTCTCAAATGCTCAAAGCCGCCATTGCCTCACGGGTTTGCCGGGTATATAACGGCATACCAAGCGACTCGAACTGTGACTGAGCTTGCCTGAGTAGGTCGTGGGCGCGCTCGCGGTCGCCGGTGGAATCGCGGGCGCGCAGCATCTGGGCGTACCAGTAGCGACCGATTGGCTGACAGACCCGGAGCAGCATGGAGTCCGCTTGATCGATGGCGGTCCGGTGGTGTCCTTCGGCTCGCGCCCACTCGCGCGCACAAGAGGCGGCGATACCGGCTGTGGTTCGAGGCAGTGCAGCACCCGCCCACATGATTAAGTAACCCAGCCCGAGCATTTCTTCGGCAGCAGGATACAACGCAGCGGCGTCCTGCGATCTGCCAGCCGTCGCGAGCGCCTCGATCAACAGATTCAAGGTAGGCCACCGGCCATATGGAGCGGGCTGTCCGGAGCGTGGCGCGTACGGCAAAGCGTCCTCGAGAACCTGCGAGACCCGAGGGTCGCCGGTCTGGGCCAAGGTCAGTGCTAGAGCCGCGTGAGCGTATCCGCCCCAATGGTTCCGGCAAGGGATCGTCCCACGAGCGCACCATGCGATTGCCTCGTCAATGCGGCCTCGGATGCGGGCGATGTTGCCAAGGTCGACTTTGAATTTGACACTCCACGGAATGTAGTGAAGCCGTTCATATTGATCAAGCATCGCCGCAGCTTCCGTGGCGCAGTCGAAGTCTCCCGCAGCGAACCGATGATTATAGATGTTGTCTTCGCAGAAAAAAGCGTTCCCCCAATGACCGATGCGCTCGGACATCGGGATGGCGTCACGGGCGATGGACACAGACTCGTCGAGCTTCCCGGCATGGAAAGCCATGACAGCGCGAATCCAGGCCACATCTACGTGCCCCCACAGGTCGCCTGTGGATTCGCATAGCCGTTGCGTCTCGCCGGCTGCCTGGTATGCGCCGTCCAAATGGGCGCAAATGAATCGCAAGTGCGTCTGGAAGCGGGCGGCCCTTGCGATCAACTTGGGGTCTGGAGGAAGCGGAAGCCTTGCCAACTCATGCAGCATCGGCAGCGCAGCTCCAATGTCGTTAGCCAGAGCCGCGACACCGGCTGAGGCGCCCAGCAGGAACATCCGTGTGGGTCCTTCGACCGGGCCCAGCAATTCAAGACCGCGCCGGCAAACGTTGCGAGCGTCGTCCAGCCGCTCCAGCCACCAGAGGATTTCAACCAGGATTAGGCTAGTTTCGGCGAAACGGCTGACCTCGCCGGTGGCTTTGAACAGGGCCAGCGCCTGTTCGAGAGCGGTGATCGCATCGGGCATCCGCCCCAGGCTTCGGAAAACCGTTGCGCGCTCGGCCTGTAATTCTGCCGCGCGAGTAGTTTGTTCTCCCTGGATCAGCGACAAAGCGTCCTCGATGTGAGCCAACGCATCCTCGAAGGCCGCACTGGCGGTCGCCTGCCGGGCGGCGCGTCCCAGCCAAAGGACAGTCTTGTCAACTTCGACGGCGGCGCCAGCCTGATAGAGATGGTGCGCCAGCACGGACGCATGAGCGTCGATTTGCGACCCATAGCTGCGCTCAATTGATTCCGCCACGCGCGCGTGCAAGCGTTGGCGGCGCGGCAGCGACAACGCGCGGGCAAGAGTTTGCCGTAGAAGTTCATGCACGAAACGGTAGAGGGTCTCCTGGCCCGCACTCTCGGCTTCCACCAGATGCGCTCGCTCGGCGGCCTCCAATGCATCGAGGACTGCATCCGGCTGTGCACCCTCCAGATCCTCGAGCAGTTGCAGACTGAAGCTGCGGCCGATCACCGCGGCGGTTGTCAATATCCGATTAGCTTCCCGCGGCAGCCGTTCCAGGCGCCGTCCAATCACCAGCCGGACGCCTTGGGGCACTTGAAGTTGGCCAGCACGAAATCCCTGCCGCCAAGCACCTTCCGAATCGAACAGCTTGCCTTCCTCCGATAGATGCCGGAATACTTCTTCGACGAAGAATGGGTTGCCCTCGGTCTGATCGAACACGATTTGAGTCGCCGAGGACGGTGGTGTCTGTCCACTTAACGTTGCGAGCAGCTCTCCGGTTCCCGCCAGCGGCAGGCGTCGCAGAGTGACGCTCGCGGCGCGCTTTTCGCGGAGCAGCGTCTCCAACGCTCGGGCGAACGGCCGGTTGACGTCCAGCTCCACGTCGCGATAAGTCCCGATGAGTAACACAGGCATGGACGGAAGGGTCTGCACCAGGTGCTGAAGCAGATACAACGTCGGTTCGTCCGCCCAATGCAGGTCTTCGAACACCGCGACAAAAGGCGTCATGCTGGCTGCGCGGTCGATGAACTCGCGGTAGGCATTGTAGAGATACCGGCGTTGCTGTTCCGGCGGCAGTTGCACGGCTGGCGGAATATGGGGGAATACTCGCCGGAGTTCCGGCATCAGCCTGGCTACTTCCGGAGCGGCATCGCCCAGGGCATGGCGCAATGCGTCGCGCGGCAGTGCCCTTGCGGTATATTCGAGCATTTCGACGAAGGGCACGTAAGGTGGGGCTCCTTCGGCCTCATAGCAATGGCCAATTACGGTGAAGCATCCGCGGCCGACGGCTTCCTCGAGGATGGCCCGTACAAGTTGAGTCTTACCAATGCCGGGCTCACCACCGATCAAGACCATCGACCCATGTCCGTCCAGCGCCGCGTCGAGCAAGCGGCGAATCACTCCGCACTCCTGCTCGCGTCCGATCAGGACAACGCGTGGCGCTTCCATGCGGTTCAGCTCCGCCACGCCGGTCAGGTTTGCCAAGTCCGCGCGAACCTCGGTGATGGAGCCGTAGCGATCGGCGGGCAACTTGGCGAGTAACCTCCGGATGACGACCAGCAGGCCAGGCGGGATGACTGAACCCTGACTTGCCGAGAGATCGGGCGGGTCGCGCAGGATAGCTGTCATTGTTTCCATGGGGGATTTCCGCTGGAACGGATGCTTCCCATTGACCAACTCAGCGAGAACTATTCCGAAGGAAAAAAGATCGGAACGATGGTCGATTTCGCTCTGCTTCAACTGTTCCGGGGACATGTATTGCGGGGTTCCAGTAATGGTTCCGGAGGCGGTCAAGGGTGTATCATCTGCTGCTGCCGCGTAGCTGTCTCTCTCAACACGCTTCGCGAGTCCGAAATCCATGACTTTGACGTGACCCTGCCCGGTGAGCATGATATTGCCCGGCTTGAGATCGCGATGGACGAAATGGTTCGCGTGCGCTTCCTCGATGGCTTCGGCAATCTCCCCGGCGATTCGCAGCGCATCGTTCACGGCAAGGCGGCCGGCTCCCATCCTGGCGAACAGCGTCTCACCACGGACGTATTCCATGACGCAAAACAAAGAGCCGCGATGTTCCCCGGCGTCGAAGATCTTACAGATAAACGGATGGTCCAAAGCGGCCGCGGCAAGTACTTCTCTGCGCAGGCGCTCCTGGGCAACCGCGTCGCCGATGAGGTGCTCGGGTAGCACCTTGATGGCGACGGAACGGTTCAGCCGCGAATCATGCGCCAGGTAGACCTCCCCCATGCCGCCCGCGCCTAGAAGCCTTTCGATCCGGTAGGGACCTAACTGAGCACCGGCATCCAGATGCTCACTCGTGAGTTCGGCCAACAAATCGGAAGCGCGCCCCTCCAAGAGATTGTCAGAGGCGCAGTCTTCGGCAAGCAGCGATTCGACTTGGCGCTTCAGTTCCTGGTCGTAGCCGCAGGCTTCGTTGAGGAATGTACTCCGCTCGTGCGGCTGGCGGGTCAGCGCTGCGTCGTACAGCCGCTCGATTTCGTCCAGCCTCTCGGGACTCATATGGCTTCCAGATTATTGTAGTGAACTCTCCGCTTATGGCTAAACCGCAAACAGCCGGGGAAAAGTTGAATGCGGTGGACTACTTTTTCTTGAAGCGCTGTGAAGGTATACACTGGTGCCTATCGCGCACGCAGGACCATCTGAAACCACTCAACTTCTGCGCGCCTGGGCCAACGGGGATGCCGGCGCGCTCGGACGCTTGGCGACCCGCGTCTACCCGGAGCTTCGCCGTCTGGCGGGCCATTACATGCGCAACAGGCAGCCTGGCGAGACCGTCCAAACGACGGCTCTGGTTCACGAAGCCTATCTGCGGCTGGTGGATCTGGGGCACGTGGATTGGAAGGATCGTGCGCACTTCTTTGCGTGCTCGGCCCAGATCATGCGGCGTATCCTGCTGGATGGGGCGCGGAGGCGTCTGGCTGCCAGAAGGGGAGGAGGCTCACCTCGGGTCAACCTGGACGAGCCGCCGGATGTGCTGTCCTCCCGCGCGAAGGAAATGATCGCACTCGATGACGCGCTCACCGCGCTTGCGGAGGTCCAACCGCGGAAAGCCCGAATCGTCGAGATGCGATTCTTCGCGGGCCTGAGCGTGGAAGAGACGGCGGCGGTGCTCGGGGTATCTCCTGATACTGTGATGCGCGACTGGAAATTGGCCAAGCTCTGGCTCCGCGCAGAGCTTGGGGCCAAATGTTAGACCCAGACCCGGCGGCACGAAAAAATCCGATGCCGGTTCAAGTTTCTGCTTGCGGCTTACGGTATTGGAATGAACGCAGGCATTCCAACGCCTGGCGAACCAAGACCAAATAGGAGATTCCAAATGTACCTGCATCGACTCTATGCGATTATTGTGTGCGCGAACTCGCTGTGTGCGGCCGAACTTGCGCAGGAACCCCGGGCTGCGCTCCCGCCTGTCTCAGGTGTCCAGCCATTCCGTGCAACGATAAGTGGCACGTGTACCAACAAAGACGACTTCAGCTTCACGGGAACGCCGGCCGGACTTGCCCCAGGCCAGTCCCTGCGAATCTATTGCGTTGTGGCTGGCCGAAGCACCGGCGGCTTCTACACCGCCCAAATCCTGGCGGAGGAGCAGGTCTCGAGCAACCCGTGTGCCAGCCCCGGCGGCCCCGGCTTGGAAGCGGTTGTCAAGGGATACCTCATCGTGTTGAGCTTCGCCGCAAGCGAAGACCAGCTTTTCTTGAAGCTGAGCAGCAGTGAAACCAACTCGCAGTGCCTCACCGCTCCCGGAACAGTGGCTCCGGGGAAGGGCGCACTGGACGTGCTGGGCGGGACCGGCCGCTACCAAGGCGCGACCGGAACCCTGAGCCATGTCATCACTCCAATCGCCTTGACGTTCTCGGCTCTCGGAGGCGACGGCTTCCTGTCCGCCTTCTCCGGCACGCTCGATGGCACGATCACGCTGAAATGAGCGGAGAACCAATGTGCGAACGCACTATGTTCTTGCCGCAATCCTATCGGCGTGGATTTGCGCAGGAGCCGTAGCGGGTAACCGTTGATATCGCGCTTTCGAATGACGCCCCCTATGTGCCCGACACTTCGGACTACAGCAAGTTCGGGGCGGCGCCCGGACCAGTGGCGCCGGCTCCCGCGTCGAACGGACGGGCGAATCCAAACGTCACCAGCTACCTGGAAATCAGCGGCGTGGTTGGCGTGAACACCGAACCTATGAACGGTGTGTTCATCAATCAAGGCCGCACGCTTCAACTCTCGCCGACGCTGCGGGCCGGCCAAGCTGTTTCGGATACTATCTGGCTCACCGTGGCGAGCAAGGACAGGGTTGCGGGCGCTCCAACTGGCTGGCCGGCGGCGTGCCTTCTGGCAGGGTCCACAGTTCGAGCCTGGGAGCGCCCACCACCCCTACATCTTTGACGCCGTGAGTGGTTCCTTGTCGTTCCAGGTGCCGCGCATGGGGTTGGGACCCGGGGCCTTGGAGAACTTCTCCACCGATCCCGTCGCGCCCCACTTGATACTGAATTCACTCGGCGAGTCGATGGCCACGTTGCCTGTATCCCGGCTCATCAGCGGAGGGCGCGTCGTATCGCGAGGAAGCTGCTGCGTCCACTGCGCTTTGTACTGGCGGTCGAAGTAGTAGTAGAACGCCTGGCCGCGCCACTTCACGTTCCACCATCCCTGCAGCCAGTCGGGGACGGGGCTGACCTTTGCCTCGGTGGATGCGGGCTCGCTCGCTTCGCCGAAGAACAGTTCAATATCCACCCAGCCGATGAGCTTTGCGGGATCGTACGATGTGGTATCGCGAATGCGCTTGACGATGTCGTAGCCGGTCCGCTTGCCGCCCTGCCCGCCGTCAGCGTGGGTCCAGACGTCGCCTTCAAAGTCGAGCGACACGTTCACATGGAACTTCGCAAAGCGGCAGATGTCGCCGTACTTGGGACGCTTGTCGGGTGTCGATTTGATCCAGGCGTTGCCCTTGCCCTTCTTGGGGAGGTAGGTATCCAAATCAAAACGGCCCATGCTGAATGGGGAGCCCAACTGATTGCTGTACCAGCCTGTGAAGCCGTTGCAGGAGGTCATGATGCCGCCGGTGTCCCAGTTGGCCTGCAAGGTGGCCTGGGTCATGTTGGTGACCTGATTGAACAGCCCTGCTGTCGGGCCAGTGGAGTTAATCTGTTGGCCAATTGGCGGGATGATGCTGAGGATCTGCCGTGCCTTGTCGCGAATTCCCATGATTCTTGCTCCTTCACGTTTCTCTTCGATCTTGTCGATCTACTAGGTCAGGCGTGAAGGAGCGGGGAATTCTCTCACCGGGATCAGATTTCCTTAGGGCTGAGGAGGCGGAGCCACGTGGAGGGTGACGGTACTGGTGATCGGATCGAACCACGAGTCCGGGGTCGACAGCGTGAAGGTGGCAGTGTAGTCGCCAGGCTCCAACGCTTCCGGCTTCACAGAGACCGACAGAGTGGAGGGCAGCGTTGAGTCCGAGGGCGAAACAGTGAGCCATACTTCCGGACTTGCCTGCACGGAAAGGGGAACCTGCGCGCACGCGGTCACATCGAGCTTCTGGGGCGCGGGCGCGACGCCGCCTTGCGTGTAGTAGAAATCGAAGGCCGTTGCGGAGGCAAACAGTACCGGATCGCATACGGCCGCTAGGAAAGCATCGGCATTGGCGCCGCGTCTGGCGGAGAATGGTTTTTCGCTAAGCGGCAGATCGCCGGAATAGGTCTGTCCCACCAGATGCACGCCACGAAGCGGCGTCAACACCAGCGCCTGTCCGGTTTCGTTCGCCGCGCCGCCGTGGAAGGTCGAGTGCACGAGCATATCGCCGTTAGGAGTCAGCTTGGCGGTAAAGGCATCCGTGCCGCCGCCGAACGTGGACTGCACCGCGCGCTGTACCGGGAAGTCGGCGGAGGTTGTCGTGCCCGCCGCATACACGAAGCCATCGGGGTCGATGGCAAGCGCGGTAACCAACTCGTCCTCCGCCACGGCTGACCGGCCGCTCCCTCCGAGATAGGTGGACCATAGCAGGTTCGTGGCCGAGTCGTTCAATGCGGCGATGAAGCCGTCGCCCCAGGCGGCGAGTTTTGGTTGCATCACACCGGACGTGACAGGGAAGTCCGTGGAGAAGGTGTTGCCGCCAACGTAGATGTTGCCCGTGGAATCGAGCGCCAGCGCATGCGCTTCGTCACTCTGGCGCCCGCCGAGATAGCTGAAGAAGACGTAGGCGTTACCCGTGCTGTTGAGCCTGGCGACGAATGCATCGCGGCCTCCGATCGCCTTCGGGCCGGCAACATCGGCGGTAGCATGTTGGGCGAATTGGTCACGCCTGCCATGGTCAGGTTCCCCAACTGATCGACGGCCACCGCGTAGATGATGTCCGTTCCCGGACCGCCGATGAAGGTGGAATAGAACAGTTCTCCCGTGGGGCTGAATTTGGCCGCGAAGGCGTCCCCGTTGCCGCCGGTCTTGGATTGCATCCCGTCCTTCACCGGGAGTTTCTCCGAGTTGGTGCCACCGCCGGCGTAGACGTTCCCGAAGTCGTCGAGAGCCAGTGAGTAGATGACGTCGTTGCGCTCGCCGCCGAACACGGTGGAGAAGACCATGGCGCTTCCTTCAGCGTTGAGCTTTGTCAGAAAGGCATTGTTGAGCCCTGCCACCGCGGGCTGAAACGCATTCTTCACCGGGAAATCGCGCGAGCCGGTTTGCCCGGCGATGTGCGCCTGACCCTGCGCATCCACCGCTATGGCGTAAGCGTATTCCAGGCTTCCGCCGCCAAAGTAGGTGGCGTACAGCAGGGTTTGACCCGTGGGGTCGAACTTGGCGACAAAGGCGTCGCCGGAACCTTTGTTGGTGGTCTGCAGCGCACCCCGCAAGGGGAAGTTGGTTGACGCGGTGCGGCCGGCGATATAGATGTTGCCCTCGGCATCGCGAGCTGCGGCGTAGGCTATGTCTTCCGCGGAGTTGGGCGCGGCTCCACCGAGGTAGCTCGAATAGGTCAATACCGGATCGATCACTAATGGGAGTTTCGGATCGTAATAACCGATGTAGAAACGGACTTCCCGAGCGCCCGTGAGCACGAAGCTGCCGGCGATGGTGTCACGCCGGCCGGTCCCTTGTTGATAGACCACCGGCTTCCTGTGCACGATTTCTCCTTGGGCCGTTGTCAGTACGAGGCTTCCGTCAGAGGTGAGCCGCGGCGCCGCACCTTCGAATTGCAGCCGGATCATGGATGGATCGGCGCCGGGCGCCACCAGAAAATCGTATTCGATCTGGCGATCGTTGCCGTAGAAGATGGCGTCAATGCCGGGATAGAGATTGTGGTAGCGAAGTCGTGCGTAGTGCGGGACGGCCGTGCGCCACTGCGTGGAGTCGCTGCCATTGAGGTAGTTGCTGGTGGCCTGGGTGGGCGATTCGGCCACGAGTGCGGCGTTGGCGTTGGCGCCCGCGAACTGCATCCGGGTTTGGCCGATGGTGAGGCCGCCGGCCTGGAAGCGGACGGGTCCGGCGGTGCCTAACGCAACGTAGGAACCGTGCGCGGCAGGCTCAAAGCGCAACGGCATGCGAGGCGTGACGGCCTGCGCGCTGCTTGCCGCAAGGGTAATAATGACGAACAATGATGCGGTCATGTGGATTAGTTCTCCCAATGGATTGTTGTTTGTCTGAGGGAGATCGCGAGAACGCGCGGTCGATCGGATCAAGTGCCAAACTGGTCAGAGAATCGAGCCTGTCATGAAACTCAACGTCAACGGAAAGCTCCGCGAAGTGGACGCAGGGGAGCACACCACGCTGCTCTCCGTGCTTCGCCACCAACTCGATCTCACGGGCGCAAAGCCCGGCTGCGGCGAAGGTGCATGCGGGAGTTGCACGGTGCTGGTGGCCGGAAAGCCGGTCCGCTCGTGCATCACGCTCGCGAGCACTATTGGCAACAAGCCGGTGATCACCATCGAAGGGCTCGCGCGCAACGGACGCCTCCACAAGGTGCAGCAGGCCTTTCTCGACGGCGGCGCTTTTCAATGCGGCTACTGCACGCCCGGCATGATCCTGGAAGCCGTGGCGCTGTTGGAGGAGCGCCCGTCACCCACCGATGGCGATGTGCGCCGCGGCATGGATGGACATATCTGCCGCTGCGGCACGTATCCGCGGATTGTCGATGCGGTGCTGGTCGCCGCGAAGGGAGGCCGCCGTGGGTAATCGTATCGCAGTGACACGGCGAGAGTGGTTGGGCGCGGCTGGCAGTGGGCTCGCACTCGACGTCGCTGTTGAAGGAGCGGACGGCCCATTGCTGAAAGCCCGCTTCGAATTCGCCAAAGACGGCGTAGTCACGCTACTCACCGGCAAGTGCGAGCTTGGCCAGGGATGCCGAACGCTGCTCGCGCAATGTGTCGCTGAGGAGTTGGGAGTCCCCATCACGCGGGTTCGCGTGGTGATGGCGGACACCGATCGAGTGCCCGACGATGGCGGCACCTTCGCCAGCCTCACCACTCCGCTCGCCGTTCCCGCCATCCGCCGGGCTGCGGCCGCGGCCCGTGACGCACTCCGTACCATGACACCAGTGCAAGCGCTACAGCGCGAGATTCCTCCCGGTGTCAAAGTGACCGCACCCGCGGAGTGGAGAGTGCTCGGAAAGAATGTGCCCAATCTGAATGGGCGTGACATCGTTACGGGTGCGCTCCGCTATGCGGGCGACATCAAACAGGAGGGCGTGCTTTACGGACGCGTGTTGCGGCCCGCGACGTACCATGGCGAACTCAGCCGCGCGGAAGGAAGCGGCGTTTTGAGGGAGGGTGCGATCGCGGGAGTTGCCGTGACGGACGGTGGCTCGCTCGATCGTGCCGCCGGGGGCATCCGGGCAGAATGGAAGTCTCGCGACCTGATCCCCGCGGCGGACCTCTACGATCACTTCCGCAAGACCGGCATCGCGCCTACTGCAAACGACAGCGCGCGTTATCCGCCGTTGCTGGTGAAGGGCGCCGCGGAAACCGCGCTGGCCTCCGCCCAGCGTGTCCATCAGGCCAGCTACACCATCCCTGCCATCGCGCACGCGCCATTGGAGCCTCGTGCGGCGATAGCCAGTTGGGACGACAAGGGCCTTACCATTCGCTCCTGCGGACAGGTGCCGTTCGGTGTTCGCAAGCAGGTTGCCGCAGCGTTCAAACTCGCCGAGGATCGCGTGCGGGTGGTCTTCTTAGATACCGGTGGAGGCTTCGGCGGAAAGCACGGCCCGGAGGTTCTGATCGAAGCCGCGGCTCTGGCGAAGGCCGCGGGCAAGCCCGTTCGCGTGGAATGGACGCGCGAGGAGGAGTTCACGCGATCCTACTGCCGGCCCCCTGGCGTCATTGATATTCGTAGCGCCATTACGAACGACGGGCGCATCGCTGCATGGGACTTTCGCAACTACAACTCCGGTGCGGCCTCGCTGGCCGCACCCTATGACATTCCGCATCATCGCTGTGCCTTCTACCGCGCCGAATGTCCGTTGCGGACCGGGCCGTACCGGTCTCTGGCGGCGGTTGCGAATACCTTCGCACGCGAGACTCATGTCGACGAGCTGGCCGCCCTCGCTGACGCCGACCCACTCGAGTTCCGGCTGAAGAACATTGCGAATCCACGGCTGCGGGAAGCGATCGACCGCGCTGCTACGCGCTTCGGCTGGGGCAAACGAAAGGCCGCTCAGGGTGTGGCGTGCAACGTCGAGAAGGGAGGCAATCTCGCATTGTTCGTGGAACTGGAAGTAAACGGGAAGCGCGTCCGGCTACTCCGCATGGTGGCGGCGTTCGATTGCGGCGCCATCCTCAACCCCGAGGGTCTTCGCAACCAGGTGACCGGTGCGATGGTGATGGGAATCGGTGGGGCGCTGTTTGAAGAGCTCCGCTTCGACCGCAAGAAGGTTCTCAATCCCAGTTTCTCCACGTACCGCGTGCCGCGATTCACGGACGTTCCGCCATTCGAAGTGATCCTGATCGACCGGCGCGAGGAGACACCGGCGGGGGCGGGAGAGTCGCCCATCACCGTTGTTGCCCCGGCTATTGGAGCGGCCATTTTTCAGGCGACCGGCAAACGGTTGCGAGGTCTGCCACTGGAGAAGGGACTTGCGGGGTGAGGAGGGATGAATAGATGAAGGTCAAGCATTGGCCCGTTCGGGAGGCTAAGGCCCGATTCAGCGAAGTGCTCCGCAAAGCATTGGCGGAGGGGCCCCAAGTGGTAACGCAACACGGCGTGGAGACCGCGGTTCTTGTCTCAATGGATCAATGGCTTGAAATGCGGCAGACATCACGGCCCACCTTGAAAGCATGGATTCTGAGCCCGGAGCCTCGATTCGATTTCAGCGAGTTGCTGTTACGACGTCGCGGCGGGCGCAGGAGAGTCGCGGCACTCGATTAAGTTGGGGCTATCCTTCCGAGCTCTTTGTCTCGGCAGTCACATTAGGCGAAATCCAGGACGGGGATCGAACTCACAACAAAGCAAGACAAGCGGAAGGCCGATGAGATCGAGCAGTGGCTGGATGGCTTGGAGGATGAACAGCGTATTCTTGCGGCCGATGGAGCGGTGTTTCGACAGTGGGCCAGACTGATGAGAGGCCAACCGGATGCATTGATGATGGACGGACTGATCGCCGGAACCGCGATTGTGCATGGGCTGACGGTGGTGACTCGCAACGTGAAGGATTTTTCCGTGTTTCCAGTTCAGGTGATGAGCCCTTTTAAAGGCTGAGGCCCTGAAGCTCCCAATCAGTGATAAAATATTTCAGTTGCCACGCTTCCATCTGATCCCGGCTCTCCTCTGCACGCTGCCTCTGGCCGCGCAGAGCTTTCCTGCTCCTTCCTCGACAGGGTTCCTCCAATTCCCCGCCAACGAAGAAATCGGCGCGATGTCGGCGGTTGCGGTAAGCCCCAAAGGACCTATCTACGTGCTGCACCGCGGGCCGAAGCCGATCATGGTATTCGACAAGTCGGGCAAGCACGTCCGCTCCTTCGGCGACGGAATGTTCAAGGTGGCGCATGGACTGCGCGTCGACAAGGACGGCAACATCTGGACCACCGACAATGCGCTGCACTTTGTCCGCAAGTTCTCGCCGGAGGGCAAGGTGCTGCTCACGCTGGGCGAAGATGGCAAAACGTTCCGCTCCCCCGATGACCTGGTGTTCACATCGAAGGGCGAGATCGTGGTGGCGGACGCTGGCAATGGCCGGCTGGTGCGGCTTTCCGCTGATGGAGAGGTGATTTCGACGTGGGGTAAGAAGGGCAAAGGGCCAGGCGAATTCGCGGCCGCGCACGGGCTGGCGATCGACAATCAGGATCGCATATTTGTCGCCGATCGCGGCAACAATCGCGTGCAGGTTTTTTCCGTGGAGGGTGCGCTGTTGGGCGAATGGAGAGGCTTCGGCAATCCTTTTGGCCTCCTGGTGATGGGGCCGCATTTGCTGGTCTCCGATGGCGATGCGAACCAAATCACCCATTTCGCGTTGAAGGATGGAAGCATCGCCGGGCAATGGGGCGACGGTGAAGTGTTGAAGCTTCCGCATCTGATGTCGTACGACGCGCAAGGCCGGCTCTACATTGCCGAGGTGAATGGCAAGCGCGTGCAAATCTTCAAGACACCGAAGTATAAATAGAGGATCAACATGCGAGTCCTGTTTTTGCTCACTCTGGGATGGTTGGCGCCGGGACAGCAGCACGCGCAGGATCAGATTGACCAGGCGCACAGGCCGCTGTTCCAAACCGAAGCTGACAAGAAGAAGGCTCTCTCCACGGTCACGGCTGATCTGCGCGGAGGCGCGGCTGCGTCGATGGCGCGCGTACCTCGCCGCAACTACATCGACGAGCATATCTTCGGGCGCATGGAGAAAGACCGGGTGCCGCACGCCCCCCTCGCCGGCGACGAAGAGTTCGCGCGGCGTGCCTACATCGACGCCACCGGGCGCATCCCTTCAGTGGAGGATGTCACCGCGTTTCTCGCCGACAAATCGCCAAACAAGCGCGAGAATCTGGTGGACAAGTTGCTCGCCTCCGACGCCTTCATCGACAAGTGGTCCTACTATTTTGAAGACCTGTTCCGTGCCGGCGGCCGCATGGGTTATGGCCTCAACCTGTTTCACTATTGGGTGCGCGAGTGGCTTCGCCTCGACCGGCCCTACAACGAGGTGGCAACCGAGCTGTTGACCGGGGCAGGGAAGACCAGTTTCTCCGTGCCCGGCGGCTTGTATTTCGCCCGCGATTTCGTCAAGGCTAAGGACGATCCGGATGCTCCGGATGGAATGGACCTGGTGAACATTCCCGATACGGTGGATGAGTTCACCATCACGTATTCCAAGGTCTTTCTCGGACTGAACCTCGCCTGCATTTCCTGCCATGACGGGCGCGCGCACCTGGAGAAAGTGAACCTCTACCTCACCGGCAAGAAGCGCGAAGACTTTTTCCGGCAGGCCGGCTTCTACGGCAAGACGCGGCAGATCATGAATTGGGAGAACGGCTACCAGGCGAACCAGGAATACACGGTGGACGATCTTGCACCCGGCTACGACACCAAGGCCGAGAGCATCGTGCGCATCCCACGCAATGGTGGCAGCGGCAAGCCGCGCTTCATCCTCTCGGGCGAAGAGCCAGTGGCCGGACGCAATGAGCGTGATGAGCTGGCGCGGCTGATGACGTCCCATCTCCAGTTCTCACGGACGTTCACCAATCGCATTTGGGCTGAGCTGATGGGCTTCGGTATCGTCGAGCCGGTGGATGATTTCGATCTCGATCGCTACGATCCAAAGAATCCGCCGCCCGCCCCGTGGGCGATACAGCCTTCCAACCCTGCGCTGCTGGACGCGATGGCTCGCGACTTCCAACAGTCCAACTACAGCTTTAAGAAGTTCCTGCGGCGGGTGATGACGAGCAGCGCCTACCAGCTTTCCTCCAAGTTCGACGGCACGTGGGAGGAGACCTACACGCCTTACTACGCGCGCAAGTATGTGCGCATGCTGAGCGCCGCGGAGTTGCACGATGCGATAACGATCGCCACGTCGCGGCCCGCGAAACTTGCCTCTGGGGAAGCGCGAGTCCCGATGGTCCAGCAGATGTCTGAGCCAGGGAAGGCGGACAAAGAGGTGAAGGGGTTCATGCGGATCTTTGGCCAGTCCAATCGCGATGACATGCCGAAGAAGGCGACGCCAAGCTCTCTACAGGCGATGTTGCTGATGCAATCGAAGATCGTCACCGATCGCGTGCTGGCGCTCGAGGGCAGTCGAGTGGAGAAGCTGCTCACTGAGACGAAGACCGACGGCGAGTTGATCGACAAGCTGTTCCTGAGCACCATCTCGCGGCAGCCTACACAGAGCGAGAAGGAAGTGGCTGGGAGGGCGGTGGGCAAGGACCGACGACGCGGCGCCGAGAATCTCCAATGGGCGCTGATCAACAGCCCTGAGTTCCTGTTCAACTACTAAGGAGCCACCATGAGAAATCGAATCAGCGATCTCTTTCCCACGCGCCGCGAACTGCTGCGGCTGGGCGGCTATGGCTTGTTGGGCTCCTTTGCCGAGCAGGCCTTGGTCCCCGTGCAGGCGCAGGCCGCGGGCAATGCGAATCCGCGCGGAACGGCGCGGTTCTGCGTGTTGATCGAACTGGCGGGCGCGATCTCCCACCTGGATACGTTTGACTTCAAGGAGAGCGCCGGAACTCCCAAAGACCTGGATGTCCGCAAGGTCCGCAACGATCTCTACCTGAGCCACCGCCTCTTTCCCGAGTTGTCCAAAGAGATGGACAAAGTCTCCATCATCCGCTCGATGAAGAGCCATGAAGTGGTGCACTTCCGCGGGCAGTATTACACGCAGGCGGGCCGGCCGTTGAACCCCGCGCTCGCTCCCGAGATTCCCAGCATCGGCGCGGTGATCTCGTATGAGCTGGAAAAGCAGCGGCGCGAGAAGGACAGCTTTCCTACCTACATTGGCTGCAATCTGGACACATCGGGGTGCGGCGCGTTGTCCACCGGCTTCCTCCATCCCAAACATTCCGTGCTCGATATTAATCTGAAGTCGGGCGGCGGAGCGGTGTCCGTGGAAGGCGAGGCCGCGCAGGTGCTGGAGGAACGGTACCGGCTGCTGCAGGAGCTTGACAAGGCGATGGCGGTTTCGCGCACAGGACGCGACCGCGCCTTCGGGTCCTTCCGCGATTTTCAGTCCAGCGCCCATGCCGTGTTGGGCGATTCGCGCTGGCCCAAGGCTTTCGCGATGACGAAGGAAGAACGTGAGCGCTACGGCGAAAACGAAGTTGGGCTGGGCTGTCTGCTGGCGCGCAATCTGATTCAGGCCGATGCAGGCACGCGCTACATCCACATCACGCATCCTGACTGGGACCATCACAAGAACATATTTGAGCATTCCTCGCGATCGAACCACTACATCCGTTGCAACGAGTTCGACCGTGGCATGGCGAATCTGATGCGCGACCTGGCCGCGGTGCCATCCCCGCGCGAGAAGGGCAAAACGCTGCTCGACGAGACGCTGGTGGTGATGGCCACCGAGTTCGGCCGCACTCCGGGCCCGTTGAACGGCGTCAAGGGACGGCATCATTACAACGGCGCATACCTGTCGCTGTTCGCCGGCGGCGGCGTGAAGGGCGGACGCATCATCGGCGCAACGGATAAGGACGGTTCGCAGATCACCGACACCGGTTGGAAGTACAAGCGCATGCAGCCGAAGACGGAGAACGTCTACGCTACCGTCTATTCCGCCCTTGGCATCGACTGGAAGAAACAGCTCACCAACACGCCATCCAAGCGGGCATACCGCTACGTGGATATTGTCGGCGCCACGGATATGGTGATGGACGACGAAATCGCGGATCTGTTCGTATAACGATGCGCGCCCTTATTCTGTTGATCGCTTGCCTGCGCGGCTGGGCACAGGTGCCCGCGGAGATGGTGCAGATTCCGGCCGGGGAGTTCACTATGGGCCGGACGAAGCTCACGCCTGACGATAAAACAAAAATGCGCCCTGTTGTTTTATTGGATGACCGTCCCGATCACAAGGTCCAGCTCGATGCGTTTCTCCTGGATAAGACCGAAGTGACGCACGCGCAGTATGCCGAGTTCGTCAAGGTGACCCGGCGTAAGCCGCCGTATCACTGGCTGAACGGCGCGATGCCGGCGGATCTGTCGAATCATCCGATCTACAACGTCGATTGGGACGACGCCTCGGCCTACTGCAAATTCCGCGAAAAACGGCTGCCCACCGAGGCCGAATGGGAGCGGGCGGCTCGCGGCGGCAAGGACTCGCTCAGTTATCCGTGGGGCGACAAGGCCGACGCAAAGATGGCGCTGTATAACACGCAAACGGGTCCGGTCCCCGTGGGCAAGTTCCCTCCCAACGGCTTCGGGCTGCATGACATGTCGGGCAGTGTATCGGAATGGTGCGCCGATTGGTTCGAGCGCGAATACTACGCGCATTCGCCGGCCGCGAACCCGAAGGGACCGGAGACGGGCATGTACAAAGTGATTCGAGGCGGTGCGTGGTCAGACAGTCCGGCGCGAATCACCGTCTTCTTCCGCAACTGGGTCAGACCCAATCAGAAGACGCCCAACCTCGGCTTCCGCTGCGCGCGATAGTACGTCCTAAAACTGCAGCATCACCAACCAGATCACGATCATCGCCAAAGGAGAAGGCGTCTCCATGGCCGCGAACATCAAGCGCTGCGCCCTCAGGTCGCGTTCTCCGTCGGAGAGGGAGATGTCGCGCACTTCAGAGATCAGCTTGCGGACGCGATTTTCGCGGCTGAGTTCGTCAAAGAGCAACATCGCGTTCGACAACAACAACAGCGGCACGGCTAGTTGCTGCACGCCGCTCATCGGCTTCCGGATCGCAACCAGGCAAGCCAACGCTGAGGTGAAGAACACCCCACCGCAGAAGACGTAGGTGGACATTCGATTCGCGGTCATACTTCCATTCCACGCGATCATTCCCCTGACCGCAATGCCCCCAGCGTCACGCTGCGGAACCGGATCCTGCGAAACTCCGCGCGGCATCCCGCCCCGGTGGGCGACTGCACGAGAAAGCCCGCCTGCATCGGGCCCTCGCTTAGCCGGAAAGCCCGCACCATTTGCCAGTACGCACCATCCTCGGAATAATGAAACACACAGCCGGGGCCGCGCCGGCCTACTCGCAAATGCACATGATGGGTTTCACGCGTGACGCCGTTGCAGTCATCGGAAGCGCCGCGCGTCACCACCGAAACCACCATCGGTTTGCCATGCGGAGTGAACTCGTAGCAGAGCTTCGCCCAGTGCGTCGCGTCCTGCCACAGCAGCAATACGCCGGCATCGAACTTCGACGCGAACTCCACATGCACTTCGGCTTCGAGCAGGAAATCGCCCGCGGTAGGGAACAGCAGTTTGGGCGCGCTCGCAAGCACGCGGTCGCTCAACGGGTCGTTGAACAGGTCAGTCGACGGTTGCGCGATTCCTGCAAGCCCCTCGGCGGTCGTGGTCCAAGCGGGACTTGCCGCGAGGGGCATGGGGATCGAATCAATGAGAAGGTTCACGCTACTTCAGAGCTTTTAGCATGGGGTGTTCGATCTGCTGGAAGCCGGACGGTACAGCAAACTTCGCCGCGTCCACGCTCGTAGTGGAGAAGTTCGATTTCTCGCTCACCATCTCCATCATGACCGCGTTCGGCGGCGGACCCTGCTGCTGCTCAGCTTGCTGCGGAGGATTGGCCGGAGGCGCTTCCTTCTGCTTGCGGCCGCGGCCCAATCCGCCTAGTCCACCAGGAATTCCCAGTCGTCCGCCGAGCCGGCCGAGGGTCTGTCTTTGCGCTTCGTTTCCTGCTGCATCACCGGCCGCGTTGCCCGCTGCCTTGCCAACGTCGGGAGGAGGCGGCTGCGAACTGGGGTCGGTGATCTTGCCGGCGGTTTCCAAATCCACGTTCGATCCCATCTTGGTGACCGTGCGAATCTGGATGCCCTTCATCTTTTCGGCTTCCTTGGCCATGGCCTCCACTGAGGACTTGAATCGCGGATCAGCCGCCATTTGCGCGCCCATCTGCGCAAACCCGCTGCCCTGCCAGTTGGCGGCCATCTTCGCGGCCATGCGTTTCTGGAATTCCTCCACTTCCTTATAACCGGGCACGGAATCGGTCATCCACATCGACATCACCGTCTGCATCGCTCCCGAGCTTGCGCCGGACTTCTTGTCGGTAGCCTCCAAGCCTGTGATGAGAAGGATCTCGTGCGTGTCGATTCCGTTGACGATCTGCTTCTTGCCCGTGTCTTTCACGTCGATCTTCATATTCATTTGTACATTCGATTCCTTGGCCTTGGCCTCGGCTTCGGCGCGTTGCTTGTCGGCCTTCTTCATATCGCCTTGTGCCTTCTTCATGGCCTTTTCCATCGCCTCGCGCATCTGCGCGAAGGTAATCGTAGAATAGTTCTTCTTCTCGAAATCGATGTGCGTGATGGTTTCCTTGTCCAGGTCGTAGATGTCGGCGTGGGTGTCGTGGATGGTCGCCATCCGGTTCCCTTTCAAAGCCACCGACGAAATCGTCGGCTCCCCCACTTTGCGCATGCCCTTGGAGAAGGCGCCCAGCGAGCGGCTCATGTTGAGCAACGCTCCCCCAGTCATCTTGGATGTTTCGGTGTAGCTGAAATCTGCGAGCGCGGCGGCGGGCGCCAACGCAAGAACGGCCAGACAACAGGTGAGTCTTCTCATCCTTCCATTCTACTGCGCGAAATCTCCGGCGGTTTCCCTCATGGCGTGTCGATTCCCCACCCGGCCGTTCGTCTCACCGCTGAACCCGCGGCATACACGCTTGCGGCAAACTAAACAAGAAGGGTGAAGAACACGATGCCGAAATACATGCTTTTGCTTCATGAGCCCGCCACGCTGGCGGAACGGATGGGACGGGAGCTTAGCCCGGAGCAGATCCAGGCGATGATCCTGCGCTACAAGGACTGGGCCGGTGGACTCGCCGCTGCGGGCAAACTCGCCGGCGGCGACAAGCTCCAGGACATGACCGGCCGTGTGCTCAAGAGTAACGCCGGAAGCGTCCATGTCACCGATGGTCCGTACGTCGAGAGCAAGGAAGTGATCGGCGGCTACTTCGTTCTCGATGCCGCCAGCTACGATGAAGCGGTGGAACTGTCGCGGGGCTGCCCGCATCTGGAATTCGGCGCGGTAGAGATTCGCGAGGTGGAGCCTACATAGTGAGCGAGGTCGGCCTGCTGCTGGATCACCTCTTCCGCCGCGAGTCTGGCCGCATGGTGGCCACACTGACGGCGATCTTCGGATCGCGCCATCTCGAGATGGCGGAAGAGGTGGTGCAGGACGCCCTCATTCGCGCGCTTCAGCTTTGGCCGTTTCAAGGTGTGCCGGACAATCCCCGCGCGTGGCTCATCCGGGTGGCGCGGCGCTTTGCGCTCGACCGGTTGCGCCGCGAGGCCTCGCTGGCGGGCAAAGTGGCGGAACTGGAGCGCCGCATGCCGTCCGGCCACGACGTGACCGAGCCCGTGGAAGAGCAGCTTGCCTTGATGTTCCTCTGCTGCCATCCGGCATTGCCGCCGGTATCGCGTCTGGCGCTGACGTTGAAGGTGGCAGCCGGATTCAGCGCGGGAGAAATTGCGCGGGCGTTTCTGGCGAACGAGGAGACCATCGCGCAACGCATCGTTCGCGCCAAACGGCAGATCCGCGAACAGGGTTTGCAGATGACCATGCCCGACGGCGTCGAATTGCGAGAGCGCCTCGATTCCGTCCTGGAAGCTCTCTACCTGATGTTCAATGAAGGCTATTCGGCAAGCGGCGGCGATACACTCCTGCGCGCGGAGCTGTGCGAGGAGGCGGTGTATCTTACGTCATTGCTCACCGCCCAAAGCGTTACGGAACTGCCGCGCGTGCATGCGCTGCTGGCGTTGGAGTTGTTTCTGGCGGCGCGCTGCGAGGCCCGTACCGATGCATCAGGCGACCTTTTGATCCTGGAAGAGCAGGACCGCAAGCTGTGGGACCGTTCGCTCATCAGCCGCGCCTACTATCACCTCGATCGCAGCACCGCCGATGAGGAGCTCACGGCGTATCATCTGCAGGCGTTGATTGCCGCAGAACATGCCGCCGCCGCTTCCCTGGAGAGCACCAACTGGCCGCACATCGTCTGGCTGTACGATCAACTGCTGCGCATCCGGCCGTCGAAGGTGGTGGAGCTGAACCGCGCGGTAGCGGTGTCGTATCGCGATGGCGCACAAGCCGGCATGGATGCGTTCGCTTCCATCGATCCCGATGCCGCGCTGGCCGGGTACGCTTTGTGGCACGCAGTGCAGGCACGGCTTTTAGAGCGCCTGGGGCAACGTGATGCTGCCGCGGAGTGCTACCGCCGTGCACTGGGCTGCCGGCTGAATGGCCCGGAGCGGCGTTTGCTGGAGCGGCGATTGGGGCAATAGCGAAGCCTCTATTCAAAACGCAGCGTGGTTGCTGCGTCCGTGTGCGCGGCGCGGAGGATAGCCGGCAGGCACGCGAGCATACCCGAAAGCAGAATCACCACCGCCGGCGAGCCCAGCGCGAGCGCGTCGAAGGGCATAACGTCCGGGATCTGCGTCTTGAGCAATTGGAACGCCCACAAACTCACTGCGATGCCGAGGGTAATGCCTGCCGCGATCAGTTTGAGCGCGCCAAACGCCACGATTCGGGCGATCTCCGAAGGTGGGGCGCCAATCGCCAGGCGAATGCCGATCTCGCGCGCCCGTTGCGTCGCTGCTTCAGAGAATGTTCCGTAGACTCCCATGATGGTAAGGATCAGGGCGATCCCCGCGAGGGTTGCGAATAGCGCAAAGGAGAACCTCGGCGGCGCGAGGAAAGTATCCTCCACCAGTGAGTCAATGGTGCGGAATTCGAGAACAGGCTGCTGAGGGTCTACCTCCCGGACCTGACGCCGAATGGCAGTCGCAAGGCTATTGGCTGGCACGCTGCTCCGGATAGCGATCCTGTCCGCCTGGTTTGTCAGTGTGAATGGCAGGTATAGCTCGGGCGACACGCCGCCAGCAATAGCACTGAACGTATCCTTTACGACGCCCACAATCTGAAACGGTTCGTCGCCGACGCTATACGGCGGCTTGAGGTAGCGAGGCACTCTCACCGTGCGGCCGAGCGGATCGCTGCCGGGCAGGAAACTACGAACAAAAGCCTGGTTTACGAATGCGATGTGCCGCTTGCGGGCAATTTCCTCTTTTGTGATCAAGCGGCCTTGAACGAGCGGGATACCCAGAGTCCTGGTGTACTCATCGTTGACGAGGTGGATTACCGACTGGCTGAGTTGGCCCTCGACGCCATCCACTGCTACGGGCAGCCGGGTGAACGGTATCGGATGTACGCCGTTGTTGAGCGCCGTTGCCACAACTCCGGCAATGGTGCTCACACGGGTCAAGACCTGTTCAAAGAAGGCAGCCCGGCTTTGCGCATCCGGGTAGCGTTTGGGATTCAATACGACCTGCGCTGTAAGCACATTGTCTGTGCGGATTCCAAGATCAGTATTTTGCCTCGTCAACAGAGTACGCCACATCAGTCCGGCGCCGGCCAGTAAGGTGAACGAAAGCGCGACCTCGATCACGGTGGCGCAATCTCGCAACCGGCGATGCCTCGTTCCCGCACTCGATCCGCGGCTTCGCGCGGCGAGCCCCGAACACAAACTGGTGGCGCTCGAGTGTAGCGCTGGCGCCAGTCCGGAGATTACGGCTGCCAGCGCGGAAATCCCAACAGCGAAGCCATGCACGGGCCAATGTAGGGCAAGGTCCGCCTCGTCGGGGATGATGCCGCGAGGCGCCATTGCGAGGACTCGCTCCACCCCCTTCAGCCCCGCAAAGGCCAACGCAACACCGAGAACACCGCCGATAACGGCGAGCAGAGCGCTCTCCGTCAGTAACTGACGAACCAACCGGCCCCAGCTTGCGCCCAGGACTGCGCGGATGACAATCTCGCCTTGACGTTCCACGGCTTTGGTCAGCAGAATCGCCGATACATTGCCGCAGCCGATCACGAGTAGAAGCGCCACCGCGCCAAGGAGTATCCACAGCGACTGGCGGATTCTCCCTGGATAGGTGTCCACGAACGGGATGAGTTCCACCCGCCAATCCTTCGAGGTGATCTGTCCGGGAGTGCTGGCGTCTCCCTTGCGTTGTCGCACTTCGAAAATCGAGCGCAACTCCGCCGCGGCGTGCGCCCCCGTTACGCCTGGTTTGAGACGTCCGAGCAAGTGAATCCCGCTGGGGATGAACTGGCCGCGCTCGAGGGTAAATGGCAGGTACAGATCCACTCGCTTCCAGGTGAATCGGCGAGGCATGACGCCCACGACCGTTCGCATGACGTCGTTGATCCGGAGCTGTGAGCCAAGGACCGCGGGATCCCCGCCAAGCTGGCTTTGCCAGAAGCGGTAGCCGAGGACGCACACGGGGGGCGCTCCCGGACTCAAATCCGATGCCTCGATCGCACGGCCCATCAACGGTGGAACTCCAAACATCGTGAAGGTGTTCGATGTTGTGTAAGTCGTCCCCACTCGCTGCGGTTCCCCCTGTCGCGACCACACCATGTCGAGCGGAAATGCGGAAGCGAGAGCGTTGCTGAAGATGGAGTTTTGCTCCAGGATGTCGAGGATCTGGTCGGCGGTGTGATAGATCCGAGGAAACATCCGGTTCGGTTCGATCAAGCCCACGCTAGCCAACGTATGTACGTCTCTGTATGGGAATGGATTGAGGATGGCTCCATAAACTAAGCCGAAGATGACCGTGCTTGCTCCAATTCCCAGCGCGAGCGACAACACGGCAATGGCGGCCATCGCCGGCTTTTTGAAAAGTATGCGCGCGCCGTAGCGCGCATCGGTGAGCACGGAAAAGCCTTGCATGAGCGACCATTCCTCCTGTTACGTAACGGGGGCGACTTACACCAGTAGGAAGTCGCGTGAGGCGCGCTGGATGAAGCGCCTGCGCGTCTTCGCGCGCTTGTAACGCTTCATCCATCCATTCCAGGTGCGCGCTTCGGTGGACCCGGTCTCCTCGCTATTTCAGCCCCTCCCGGAGATTCAGGTTCCGCAGAAGCCTGTGAAGGTAGTTGGGGTCGACGCTCAATGTGCGTGCCGCATGCGTGATGTTCCCTCCGGCGCAATCAACTGCCTTCAGGATCAGATGCCGCTTGAATTGCCGGACTGCCGTATGGAAGCTACCCTCATCTTCCTCGGCCGTGGCAGGTCGCGCGGTCACAATGGCTTCCGGCAGGTCGTGGAGTTGAATCACGTCGCCAGAGCCGAGTACAACCGCCCGCTCCACCGCGTTCTGCAATTCCCGGATATTGCCCGGCCAGGAATAGCCGAGCATGCGCTGGAGCGCCTCCGCGGAAAAGCCGGCCACGTGACGCCCCAGGCGCGCGCCGCATTCGCTGGCAAAATGCTTCGCAAGCAGCGGGATGTCCTCGCGGCGATCGCGCAGTGGCGGCAGCGTCATCGAAACCACGTCGAGGCGGAAGAACAGATCGAGGCGGAAGGTTCCTTTGGTGATGGCGGCGCGGAGGTCGCAATTGGTGGCGGCGACAATTCGCACATCCGCTTGGATGGGATGATTCGCGCCTACGCACGTGAACTCGCGTTCCTGCAAGGCCCGCAGCAGTTTCGGCTGCAACGCGATTGGCAATTCGCCGATTTCGTCCAGAAAGAGTGTCCCGCCCGCGGCGAACTCCATCTTCCCTTTCTTACCGGTGACCGCGCCAGTGAAGGCGCCTCGCGAGTGGCCGAACAGTTCGCTCTCGATGAGATGCTCCGGCAAGGCAGCGCAATTGATGGCGACAAAGGGTCCGGAGGCACGATGGCTGGCGCGGTGAATGGCACACGCCGCGAGTTCTTTGCCGGTTCCACTTTCGCCGTGGAGGAGGACGGTGGCATCGGTGGGGGCGACGCGGGCAATGAAATCGAGGACGCGGCTCATGGACGGGCTGCGACCCACGATGTCGCGGCTTGCGGGCCCGCGCGCGATTTCGGGTGCGTGGTGTATGTCGTGGTTTCTGTGGTGCGGCGAGTCTAGTGAGTAAGTCAAAGGTCCGCCTCCGTTCCCAACACGATTCGCAGCGCGCGCCGCCCGCCTCCTCTCAGGTGGAAGAGGCTCGACTGGGGAGAGGGGCCGGCGCGCTGTTCATCGTTGGTTGTTTAACTGTGAACCTCTGTTCCTATGATCGGGAATGGGGTAGGTTTTCCTTCAAATATTCTTAAGCACTAGCGCTGCCGGATGTGGTTTTCTCGAACCGTAGCTTGACACCGGATTTCCCCAACTCGCGGTTCAGTTGTTTCATAACCTGTTCGATCGGGCATACGGCGGTAAGCCTGCCGGCGGGGGCGAAGACAATTCCCACGACTGTCCCATCCTTTGTATAGACGGGGGCGCCGGAATCGCCGTCCACGGCAAACGGCTCCTTCTTCCGGTCGCTCTCTACCAGGATCTGATGCGCAAAACGGAAAGTGCCGAAGCTGTATTCGACAAAGATGTCGGCGTCGAGGTCGACGATCTTCCCTTCCGTCAGTCCAGTGACCCCGCCGTGTTTCCACACCGTTTTGCGCCGCGCCGGTTTGAAAGCTTCGTCGTGGTTCAGCAAGTCGCCATCGGGCAACTGCAAATCGGCCCCTATCTCGGCACTGGAGGAAAGCTTGGCTACCGCGCAATCCACGAGATTGACGCCATCGGCGTTGAGCCGGACCACGCCACCGGCCACCAGTGTCGCGATGTTATACTTCCGTTCCGTATCGGTAGGGCGATAGAATTCCGTGCCCGCTGGCAGACGTCCGTTGGCGCTGAGCGTGTGGTTGCAGCCGAGGATGTACCTCTCGTTGGTCTTCTCGTCCACCAGCATGGCGCAGACAGTTCCTTTGAGCGATGGATTGACGCTCGAGCGGGGAACCTTGGAATACGGAACGAGAGTGAGGCGGCCTTTCTCGGCCCGTTTCGACTCCAGCGGAGTTCTTGGCTGCGGGCTGAAGGCACAGCCAATGTCGACGACTGCGGTTGGCACGCCGAGGAACTCGGGCGGGATCCTATCCATGGGCACCAGATTCTCCTCGTCCAGCTTTCCGCTGACGTAAACTTGAACACATGGGATTCCCGAAACCTCGTTGATGACTTTGGTACCGATGCCGATGCCGACGATGTTGGTGCCCATTCGTTTCGGAGACGGCAACATAAACTTGCGCGTGAGGATTTCCTTTACTTGTTGTACTTCTTCGAGAGTTGGCATAATGTGAACTCCTAATCGGAACCCTTGGTTGGTATCTACCTGCCGCCGCCGTCGCCGTTGCCAGGGCTGCCGCAAAGGTCGGCGTCGACGTCGAGCGCTTCGCTCTCGAACCACATCTGGTTGAGATCGCGATTGTCTCTTTTCATGCGGCCGGCCTGGGCGAGGCGGCGGGTGCGCGGTTCGAGGTCCTCGCATTCCTCGCGGACGACGCCCTCGGGTAACGGCTCGAGTGCGAATTCACTATTGTTAGGGTCAGGAACGCCGCCGACTTTCAGGTCGAGGTTCTGGAACAGTTCGAAGCACTTCTGGAGCACGGTGTCCTGGCAACGTTCTGTGCGAGCCGACAGGGGAGCATGTTCGTGGGCGGCGATGACATGCAGGTTGACGACCAGCGGATCACCGGCGAAGGCCGGTTCCCAAACAGGCCCCACGTCTCCGACATAATCCAGCCGGAGTTCCGCATCATCCGTAAAATCGTAGGAGAATACCTGTAGCGTTCCGATCCGGCCGTCGAACTTAGATGGCTTATCGCCGCCAGTGAGGTGCTGTTTCCCGACATCTGTGCGCCGCGGGGTGGAGACCGTTTTGGGATAGGGAACGACGAGTTTGGCGATGAGGCGTGGGTTCAGATCCTGGGCCTTCTTGAGCTCCTTTTTTTCGAGTATGAGGTTGTGCTCTGGCTTCAGGAAGGCGCTACCTTCCGTCACCGCATCTCTATTCAATCTGTAGACCAATCCGGGTTCCCAATCGCGTCCACCGAGCAAGTCCGTTTCGGCGAGCCAGTTCCCGATGCGGTAGACGTGTCCTTTCACTTTGGGGATCAGGACTTCGATTCCTTTTTCGGTGTTTTCAGGAACGTTTTCGGCCCTAGTGAAAACGAAGGTTCCGTGGAAAATAATGTTGAGAGTGCCTGCCGACATTTCTTGTCCTTTCTATTTGTTCGTTGTTTGGCTCAGCGGGCTCCGAAAGTCTGGAAGCCCGCCCAGTAATAGGGGTGAGACAGCGATGGCTGCCCGCGAATGCGCCGGGCGGCCAGTTGCAGCGCCGCCGGGACATCCAGACCGCCGGTTAGCGCGGAATAGAATTCATCCATGAGAACGGCGCTGGTAGCTGCGTCGGCATTCCAGCGGCTGGCGACAACACGCGCGACGCCTGCCCACAAGAGCCAGCGCACCAGGCTTTCGGGGTTGACTGGTCCGCGCGCTTCTCCGGTTCCGGAAGAGCATGCGGAGAGCACAGCCAGGCGGCAACGGCTCCAATCCTGACCGGCGAGCCTCCGCCAATCGAGGATGTCCGCCTCGAGGGCTGGGTCTTGCGGCGCAAGCAATAGTCCGCCATTGCCGGAATTGCCGAAGCCATGGCCCGCGAAATGGAGCAACTCGACAGCAGGGCGCGCGCTGGCAATGGCGCCCAAGGTGGCTTGAGGCCCCTCCAGAACGGTTGTGTTGGCAAAGCGCGCCGCAACCGATTCCTTTTCACGCAATGTTTGGAGCAAGGGAGGGAATGCGCGCATTGTCTCCCGGCCCAAGGCCGGGTTGGCAACGACGAGAGCGGCGCTCGACGGTGTAACGGGTGGGGCATTTGAGCGCCGTAGGTAATCGTTCACTCCGCTCGAAACGGTGATCGCAAAGCGGTCTCCGAGGAACTGCGAGTGCTCGTCGACGAGTGCCTGCATGGGGACGAGTGCGATGGCGCCATTCGCGTCGACAACCAGCGTGCGGCCAGGGTCGAGCTGGCTCGCGAGGGGTTCCACAAGCCACTGGTAGAGTTCTCTGGAGTCGCGACGAAGCGACGCGGGATCGGAGTGCGGGTCGGCGCAGGCGCGCACGAAACGAAGCGCGGTTTTTTCGAGTTGGTCTTTGGTGGGAGCGAGCCTGCGCCAAGCGATTCCTCGGTTGTCGAATGCCCACACCACATAGCCGCCAGGCAAGTCCGCATAGGAGAGCACCGTTTCGCGCCGAAGGCGATCCAGATCGAATTCCCGCCCTTTTGGCGGCCGGGGCCCCGTTTTCTGGGCGTCGAGCCGGCGCTGCCATATACGCAACGCCTCAGTCGGATCGTTGTATCGCTGCAGATGGATTTCAGCGAGTCCGCGATAGGCTTTTGCGGAGGCCTCATTGGCTGCTGCTTTGTCCGCGGGGGTAACGAATGACGTCATCCTCCGTTCCGTCAAATCGAGGACTGCGAGGTGGGATTCCTCCGCTGCTCTGTGGAGGCCGGTCTGATAGAACGCTTCTCCGGCAGCCCTATGAAACCGCAACTGAACGGGCACCGCGTCGGCGCCGATTGCTTTGGCCCGCAGATCCAGCAGCAGCCGTGACGCTTCGGTGAATCGGCCTAGGGCGATTTCGGACTGTGCTCGATGGATCTCTCCAAGGATGCGGCTCTCCTCGGCGGTCCTGGAATGCCGCAGTTGATCGAATAGTCTTTGCGTCGCGTCGTCCTCACGTGCGGCCTCCGCGCTGTCGCCTGTTCTTGCCGCGAGGGCGGATAGTTCTACGCGGCTCAACGCTTCCAGCCGCCGGTGTGACGTCTCTGCCACCGCCAATACCTGGGCTCTCGCGAACACCTTTGCCGCGTGCGGCAAGTCGAGACGTTCCGAGGCTCGCCTGAGGTTGCCGTAGATCTGCTGCGCGCGCAAGGGCGGAAAGACGCCGCGCCAATAGGTCGCCAAGCCGTAGCGGCCTCGTTCCCAGGCGCCCAGCAGATTGCCTTGGAAGGCCTGGACACCAGCGAGAATTCCTTCGCCGCGCAAGTGCAGAATGCCGTAACTGGCGGCCCGCGCGGTTTCGATGGCGCGGGTGATGGAATGATAGCCCCCGCCCGCGTCGAGGAGTTTGGCTTGGCATGTGCCCAACTCGAGTTGGAGATGGGCGACGATCCAGGAGTAATGGCGTTGCGCGGCCCGTGCAATGGCGGCAGTAGAACGCGAGACGCATTCCACCGGGCGTTCCTGGAAGTGCAGCGCATAGATCAGCTCTCCTTCCGCGAAGAGCGCCGCCGCGGGGTTGCGGTTCCCCAACTCCATCGACGCCTTCCGCCCAAACTCAACCGCCTTCTCCGTCTCATCCGATTGATTGGCCTTCGCAGCCGCCGCCAAGTGCGCAAACCCCTCTTGCAATTGGCCCGGCCTCGTGGCCGCCAACACATCGCGCAGCCACCGGTCCTGGTGACTGGCCTCAAACTGCCGTGCAAGTTCCATCAGCGCAGCCTCCACACGCGGCTCCCCGCGCCGAGGCAGCCACTCACTAACGGCGATTTCCAGGTAGTTTTCAGGACCCACCCCCGGCGCCATCCTTCCGTTGAGAAATGTTTCCGGATCGCTAGTGACCGATTTCAAGGTCTCGCTATGGACTTTTTTTTTTCTTCCAGCGCCGCCAGCCTGTTCCGAGCTTCTTGCGCCCACTCGCCATTGGGGTCGAGGCTCAGATACCGGGTCCACTCATCGATGGCTTCCTTGACCAGGAACATGCGCTCATAGACAATCGCGCGATTGAAAATGGTCTCCGCTGCATCCGGCTTCGCTTGCAGGGAACGGGTGAGGTATTCGATGGCTTTGCCGTAATCCACGGGGCGGTTGGACGCCTCAGCGTTCAATGCACAGGCCATGCCCAGACCAGCCAGCAGATCAGGATCGTCGGGACGCTGTTCCAGCGCGCGCGTGTAGGTCTCGATGGCGGCTTCCGGATTGCGTCCCAGCATTTCGGCCCGTGCCCGCAACGCAAGCCACCTGGCATTGGGGTGATCCTGCGTCCGGCTGTGGATCTGCGCCTCGGCCTCGATCAGGCCCGCGGGCCGTTGGAACGACGAGCCCAAACCTTTGGCGGTCCGCACCGGTGCATAGCCGGCCATCGGAATTCGAAATTCGAACGGCCGTTCCTGCGTGTACGCCTGAGCCATCAATTGGGCCGGCCGGTACAGAACCCATTGCGACCACCCGAGCCACGCTGAGGTTGTGCAGACTGCTACCGCGGCGGCGCGCGCGATCCATGTCAACACGATCTTCGGGCGCCTCCTGCCGGCCATTTTGGATGCAAATTCCCGCTGCCACTGCCGGCTGGAGGTGCGTAGCGCCGCCACTTCCTCCGCCTCCGCATCCAGCACTTCGGGCGCGAAGTCCGCCTCCATGGCGCGCAGCACAGCGCCGCAGGAATCGCACACGCAAACATGATCCAGTAGGGAGGCGCGTTGTTTCTCTCCAGCCAGCCCCGCCGCGAGTTCCGCCAGTTGGGAGGCTGGCGGGCAGTGCGGCCCGCGTTTTCCACGCGGCCCTGCCGTGATGCGGTCGAGGATCTGATCGTATTCGCTCATGACGGGATCACCCGCAAGCGGAGCCGAGGGAGCAGTCGCCGCCCTGGCCGGTCTGGCCTGGTCTTCGGGACCGTCTCTCTGTTCACCGCAGCCATGTCCTTCCATCTCCTAAATCGGACTCGCCGGCTGTTTTCCTTCAAATTTCTTTTCGTTCTCTGCCGCGGGTGCTCGCTTTCCTGATGCCCATTGGCGGATATCCTGCGTCATTCGCCGAATCACACTTTCCACTCCTTTGGGCGTAAATTCGCCGCCGGTGAGCGCGGCAATTGCCCGCGAGGTGATTCCATGCCGGTAATGCAGCCAGAAAATCCGGCGATCCTGGGGGCGCACCCCGGAATGGACCAGACGGTTGTCGATCTCCTCCAGGAGCATTTCCCGATCCGCATGGCCGGTTTCCGCGTGGTCCGGAATTGCGCTCTCGGCGTATACGTCCAACGGGATTTCCAGTTGACCCGCCCCTCGCTTCTGCGCCAGTTCGCCGCGGAAGAAGTCCATAGTCGTGTTGAACGCAATGGTCCGCACCAGGGCGAAGATGGCTTCGCCTTCGGTGGCCTGGAAGTTTCGCAGCACCCGGCAGCGGTCGGCACAGAGGCGGACAAATGTCTCTTGAACGAGATCTTCCACGACGTCGCGGGAGGTCTGCGAGAATCGGCGCGTTGCGCGCAGGACCACGGACGCAATCACCGGATGGACACGGCGGACGAACTCCTCCCACTGCCTGCCGTCGCTGCCTTCCGCGCAGGCGGTGATCAACTGCCTTAGTTCCAAGGACGGCATTCCCTCGCCCATCGGCATCTCCGGCATCTTGTCCTTCCCGGACATCGTTAGCGGAATCCCCTCGTAACATACAGTCGTGACGTATGGGGAACCATGCTCCGCATCTTGACTGGTGGATGACCGATTCAATTATATGGCGTCCTCTGTTCCATGGGAAGGAAAAAGGGAACAACCCGAAGGCATCTGCCCTCGGGTTGCACTTTTTGTTGTTGTTTGTTCAGCGGCGGGGCTGGAACTTAGCGGCTCAACTTGACGGCGACCAGATTGTCCGCCTTTCCATGACGCGCGGTTTCCCTCTCCACCTGCTGTTCCGCGCGCGACTTGATCAGTTGACGCGCCACGCCGGCGCCGGGAGGATTGACCTTGTGAAGGAAGTACACTTCGCCGTAGCGGGCGAAGACCAGACTTCCGTTTTCCGCGTTTGCCTTGTTGTCCGCTGCGATTGTGATGACGATGGCGGCCTTCCTGGTGTCCTCGTTTCTCACGAGGATGGTGCCTGATGCCGGATACGTGACGCTGTAGGTGCCCGCACTCATGTGCGTCGGGCCGACCTTGAAGTCGAATGGGGCGTTGAATTGGAGCGGCCGCTCAGCATAAGCGGGAGCAAGAGCTAGCAGCGCCAGCAGAGCCAAGAGAGCCGTTGACTTGGTAGACATTGTTCGAACCTCCTGATGGACGGGTTATTTTGATTTTGTTTGTTGCCCGTCGCATTCGGGATTGCATTCGCGCTGCCAAACGCCGGAGCCTTGCCGCGCTGCACTCGTATGTGCCTTCGCTGTAACGGTTTGCGGGCTTCCGTGTGAGTATGCCGTGCCGCCGCAAGCGGTGGCTGAATCTATCTGTTTTGATAGAGTCAAGGCACAAAAAGATAGATCGCCCCTCGCCGGAGTGTCTTCGCTGACGGGTTTTGCTGTCCGTTCGCGCTTTAGTAATTGTGAGAGGTTGAAAGGTGCCCCCGCAAAACGGATGGCTTTTCCCGAAAAACGCGCCGGGAATTACCATTCGGCTTGAAATTGTCGGGCTACGGGGTGCGCGGCATTTGACAACTTCTACGATTCCCGAAGGGACCACTGTCGATTACGGCATGGGTCCCTTCCACTATCCTTGACGATATACTAGACCTCTTATGGTGTCTCGTCTTTTCGTTTCCCTCTTGCTCACCGCCTTCGCCGCATTCGCCCAGTCCAGCGCCGGCGGCGCCACCCTCAGCGGCACCGTAAAGGACGCAACGGGCGCGGTGATTCCATCAGCCAAGGTGACCATCCGGCACGTTGCCACTGGGGTTGTGACGCGCACCGAAGCCAACGCCGGCGGCTTCTTCGCCACGCCGCCGTTGAACATCGGCAAGTACATCATTCAAGTGGAAGCTCCGGGCATGAAGACCTGGGAAACGGAAGCGCAGTTGGAGACCGGGCGTCAGTTCGAAGTGAACGCTGTGCTCAAGCCGGGCTCGGTGAGCGAGACCATCGAAGTGACTGCGAGCATCCCGCTGGTCACCACTACCGACGGAACCGATGGCACAACCCTCGACAGCATGCGCATCACAGAACTTCCCATCAACGGGCGCGACCTCAATATGCTGCTGCAGAACGTCACGCCGGGCGTTGAGATGGACGATGGCGTCAACGGCGGTCTTCGCGTTGGCGGCATGATGACCTACACCACCGACTACGTGCAGGACGGCGCCAGTTCCAACAACCGCGAATTTGGCGGCTCCATGAACATCCAGGGCTTGGACTCGATTGCCGAAGTGCGCATCGAAACCAGCACGTCGTCGGCGAAGTACACGCGGCCCACTTCAGTAATTGTCACTACCAAAGGCGGCAGCAATCAGATTCGCATCACGCTCTTTGAAACCATCCGCAACAACGGATTCGGCGTCGCGCGCGCACGGCAGGATGTCAACTACAACGGCCAGCCGTTTCAAACGCCCAAGCTGATCCGCAACGAATTTGGCGGCACGATAGGCGGTCCGGTAGTGCTGCCTTCTTTCGGACTCAACGGCAAGAGGTGGTACAACGGCAAGGGCCGGACCTTCTTCTTTTTCTCGCGCGAAGGCCAGGAGTTGCGGCAGGGGATCACTTCCGATTTCACCGTGCCGACGCCCGCGATGCGGCAGGGCGATTTCAGCGGCCTCATCGACAGCAATGGCCGCTTCATCACGCTGTACGATCCGCTGACCACCACGCGAATCACCGCCGCCAACGGCCGCAACGTTTCCTCGCGGCTTCCGTTCACCGGCAACCGGATTCCGGTGGACCGCCAGAGCCCGTTGTCGAAGTACATCTACGGCATCACGCCGATGCCCAGCGACATCACCAACCCGTTGGTGACCTCGAATCTTCGCATCGCAACGGCGCGCAGCAGCTATCCCAACTCGAGCAACAACCCAACCGCCGTTCGTCTGGATCACCGCTTTTCGCAAAAGGACAACCTTTGGATGAAAGCGAACTGGAGCAACCGCTTTACACACTTCCTTCCCAGCAGCCCGGGCGGAGCACCCACCACGGGCTACGAAACCAACTGGACCGTCCTTCCCATGGATGGCATCTCCGGGTCGCTGAGTTGGAACCACGTCTTCAACTCAGGCTTCTTCGTGGAGACGCTGGTGAACCGCACATGGCAGTTGACCCAGACCGTCACCGGCCTCGATCAGAGGTACTGGTCGCAGGAACTTGGATTGCCCAACCCTTTCGGCGAAGTGGGCTTCCCTGCGATTCGCAACGTTGGCTTCATGCAGTACACCGAAGGGGACAATCGCCGCGCGCTCTACAGCATGGTTACCAACCTGGAGCAGAATTATTCACTCATTCGCAGAACGCATAACATCGCGTTCGGATGGCGGCATCATCATGAGAAGCAGAACCTGATTCCCGATCAAGGCGACATCTCCGGTACCGCTTACTTCAATTCGCTCGCCACCGCGCTGGAGAGCTCCACCAGCGGCACCACCAATGCGCCCGGGACACAGTCTCTCACCGGCAACGACGCCGCGAATTTCTTCCTTGGCGCAACCGCGCGCGTCGATGTCGGCCTGAAGCGCAAACTGCTGCGCGTGGTGGATCGCAACTGGGGCTTCTACGCGCAGGACAATTGGCGCGTCAACGACCGTCTGACGCTCACTCCGGGCGTGCGTTGGGATATGAACCTCGCGCTAACGGAGAAGGACAACCTGCTGAACCGCTTCGATCTGAAGAGCCACTCCGTCATGCTGCCCGAATCGCTGGACTACTATTACAAGCGCGGCGCGACATCCCCAGCGGTAGTGGCCATGCTGCAGCGTGTCGGTGTGACGTTCCAGAGCGCCGAAGAGTTGGGCCAGAGCAAGCAGATCTTCCCGTCCAACTACTTCGACATCGGACCGCGCATGGGCTTTGCTTACAAAGCATTCAGCGGACGCCGGCAGTTGATTATCCGCGGCGGCTACGGCCTCTACATCAACGCGCTGCCCATGCGCACGCTGCTTGCGAACTTCTCCAGCATGGTGCCATTCCGCGCCACGTTCAGCTACAGTCCGAATGCAGCCGCCACCAGCCCTGACGGGATTCCCAACTACCTTCTGCGCAACGTACCCACGGTGTATGCCGGAGTGAACACCGCGAACATCGTCGATTTCAGCAGCCCCAATGCGGTGGCGCGCGGCGTGGGTGTCATCGGTATGTCGCCTGACCAGCCGAGCATGAAGATCCACGAATGGAATATCGCGCTCGAAAAGATGATGCGCCAGAATATGGTGATCCGCGTACGCTACAACGGCAAACACGGCGTGAATGCCGATCAGCTCTACGAGATCAATCCGCAGCCGAACGATTACATCTACTACACCACTACGCATCAGACCAAACCCACCGGCGCCTATGCGAACGTGGCGCTACGGCCTTACGACCAGACAGCCTATGGGTCCGTGCGCATGCAACAGAAGACCGGCTATATCAACTCCTCCGTCATGTCGTTCGAATTCGAGCGCCGCTTCACCAAAGGACTCGGCTTCCAGGCCTTCTACACCATCACCAATTCCTTTCGGCTCGCGGGCAATTCCTTCCGCGACGATGTAGGGGCTGTGCCGGCGGCCTATCTGCCTGGAGCCGTGCCCGAGGATTTCGACAAGCTCAACCGCTTCCTCTACTACGACCGCGACACCTGGGCGCCCAAGCATCGCATCCGCTGGAACTGGAACTACGATCTTCCGTTCGGCAAAGGGAAGTGGATCGGCCGTAATGTTCCGCGCTGGGCCAACAACCTGGTGGGTGGATGGAAGCTGTCGGGATCAGGCACGTTGCTGAGCCAGTGGTTCGCCATGCCCACCAACCAATGGGGCGAGATGGGCAGGTTTGAAGTCTACGGAAGGAAGTACGAAATCCTGGACTGTCGCAGCACACCGGCCACCGCGAAGCTCGCTCAGGAGGAGCGTTGCCGGCCGGGCTATCTCTACCACAATGGCTACATCTCGGAACGCTTCGTCAACAGCTACAACGCCAACGGGCTTCGCAACGGTGTGTTCGGATTGCCTGAAGACTACAAGCCTGCGATGAAGCCGGTAAACCCGTGGCCCAAGGGTGGCAGGACCGGCGACCCGGGCTCCGGCGATTGGGACACGAACGTTGTTTACATTCCTCTGAACAACGGCACAAACCAGCGAGTGAACGTCGATACCGGCCTTCATCCGTGGCGCAATCAATATGTATTGGGGCCGTTCAACTGGATCACGGACACCTCGCTGCTGAAGTTCTTCCAACTCACCGAGAAGGCGCGGCTACGCATGAATATGGATGTGTTCAACGTCTTCAACAATCAGGGACAGGTGAACCCCGCGGCCGATGGCATCGCAACGCTGGCCACCTCGTATGGCGGCAACGGCTTCCGTCCGCGCCAGATGCAGGTGACGATGCGATTGGAGTGGTAATGAAACAATCCGGCCAGTGATAGGAAGCGGTGGACGCGCTTCGCGGCTTCGTCATGCTCCTGATGGCCATCGACCATGCCAGTGCCTTCCTCGCGCGGCAGCATGCCCGGTGGGTGACGCACTTTCTGATGGGCGCGGGCATCTCTACTGGTTTGCTGAATCTCGCCGCGCCGCGGGCCCGGGCTGGTGATGATCGTCTGTTTCCTGTTGTTGCGCTTGCCGCGATGGTAATAACCATTCCCTTGCGGCCGCTGAAGGACCGGCTGTAGCCAGTGTCCCGAACTGGCAGGGTGGTGATGCGATACACTGCGTTTCATGTCTTTGAAGTTTTTCGCTTTCCTCGCCGCAATCCTGCCCCTGACGGCAGCATCGGTTGCCGTTAAACCCGAAACCGTCGGGATGTCGGAAGAGCGTCTGTCGCGAATCCACGAAACCATTCAGCGTCACATCGAGGCGAGGAATATCTCGGGGGCGGTGACGCTTGTCGCGCGCAAAGGGCGCATTGCTCATTTCGAGGCACACGGGTTAATGGATATCGAAACGAAACGGGCGATGACGAAGGACACGATGTTTCGCATCTTTTCGATGTCGAAGCCGGTAGCCGGCGTGGCTATTATGACGCTTCTGGAACAGGGCAAAGTGCGGCTGAACGATCCCGTCTCGAAATTCATTCCGGAACTCAAGGGCATGAAAGTGGCCGTGGCCGAGGAACGTGCGGCGGGTACGCCTGCGTCGGAACCGTTGCGCTACTACACGGTGCCTTCGGCGCGAGAGATGACCATTCAGGACCTGCTCACTCACGTGTCGGGGTTGGCGAGCGGTCCGGCCAGCGCTACGGAGACGAGAAAGTTGTTCGATGGCTTGGCGAACACGACGCTGGCCAACCTGATTCCGAAGTACGGCATCACACCGCTGGACTTTCAACCGGGGTCCCGCTGGAGCTACAGCGCCCTGGCGGGGTTCGACACGCTCGGGAGGGTGGTGGAGGTGGCTTCCGGCTCGACGTTCGATCAATTCCTCAAAGCCAACCTGTTCGCGCCCCTCGGAATGAAGACCACGGCATTCCATCCGGGAGACGATAACTGGCCTCGGGTCGCATCAGCCTATCATCGCGTGGATGGCACGCTGCAAAAAGTGGCAAACCCCAACCGGCTGCAGAGCAAAACGTACTTCTCCGGGGCGGGAGGCCTGGTTTCGACAACCGAAGACTATGCGCAATTCGCCATGATGCTGGCGGCGGGTGGGCAGTGGAATGGGAAACGCCTGCTGAGCCCAAAGACGGTGGAGTGGATGGCGTCGGCGTTTGTGCCGGACACAATGCAAGGAAGGCAACCCGGACGCGCCTACGGTCTGAGCGTACAGGTGGTGACGGATCCGATCCGCGCCGGCTACCGCATGTCAGCAGGTAGTTTTGGATGGGATGGCGCCTACGGAACTCACTTCTGGGTGGATCCGAAAGAGAAACTGGTCGGGATCGTGATGATCCAAACCGACAACCCCAATCGTCAGTTGGACCGCGATTTTGAGAATGCGGTGATGCAGGCCCTGGTGGAGTAGAGATGTTCAACCAGCCCCAAACCGCTCCAACCCGCGCAGAGACCAGGTCGCGTGAGCAGGTTCACTTCCTCCCGATTGAGGGCGCGATTGTACGCCGCCACCTCATCGCGCGAACGCTACAGCGGGTTCTAGCATTTTGCTGGAAGACACTAGGTGAACGTCATCAGCAAGCGAGTCCTTTTGGAAAAGGCGGCTCGCCATCCTGATGCGAGAGCGGCGGTACAGATTTGGTTCGATGCCGCAGAGGGGTCTGGCTGGAGCAACCTGGAAATGGTTCGCGAGTCGTTTCCAGCAACGGACATGGCGGCTGATTTGGCAATCCTTAACATCCGCGGAGTATGACAAGGGCGGGTGGTGAAAATGGCTCTGACTGCAGTTGACGAACGGGCCTATGGCAGACTGCTCAACCGCTCGTTGCCCAGGATCGTCAGAAATGACGCTGTTAGTGCGGCAGTACGAAGAGTCGTGCTACCCGCTTGGCCACGCCACTCCATTGGACGCTCTGCGGGCACTCATGGAAGAACGGGGTTTATGGCCGGCGCGGGATCAGTAAGACGCACGCGAAGAAGCTGGCAGAATACTTTCACGTGCCCGTGAGTTTATTCGTTTGACCTACTCAGTTGCGAAACGGCGGAGGCGAACAATCTCGATGAACGACACGAAGATGTTGACAAGCCCCAGTCCGCTGACCAGGCCGCGGAAGTAGGCGTTCATCCAGACCTGCTGCACTTCGGGCTTCCAGGTGGCAAAGAAGTTCTGTTCCCAGAAATCGAGCCAGGGAAAGACGAGCAGGAAGACGCCTAATTCGAAACAGAAAATGGCGAACAGGACCGCACCGGCTTTGTGATACCAGCGGTAGTGGGAATGGTCCTCGGGATCCTCGTGCGGAGTCTCGGTGCCATGGAGCATGTTTTGTTCCTGCGGGGAATCTAGTGACATGCGGCACTCTCCATCGGAGGGAACAAAGGTAACTGGCGGACGGGGGCGTAGCTCATGCGGTGCTGGGGGGTGGGGCCGAAACGCGCGAGCGCCTCGTAGTGTTCAGGTGTGGGATAGCCTTTGTGGCGGGCAAAGCCGTATTCGGGGTAGCGTGCGTCCCACTGTCGCATGCAGGCGTCGCGTTCCACCTTGGCAACGATCGAGGCAGCGGCGATGGATGGAGACAGCGCGTCGCCGTGAATGATGCCCTGCTGCGGGAGCGGAAGGTCAATAGTGAGGGCATCGACGAGCAGGTAGTCGGCGCCAGGTTCAAGGGATTCGACGGCGCGGCGGATGGCGAGGCGGGAAGCCTGATAAATATTGATGCGGTCGATTTCGGCGGCGTCGGCTGTGGCGACGGCCCAACAAATGGCCCGTTCCTTGATACGGAGGAAGAGTTCCTCACGGCGTTCGGCGGTGAGTTGTTTACTATCGCGCAATCCGCGTACGGATCGTTCGGGATTCAGGATGACCGCCGCGGCGTAGACAGGGCCAAAAAGGCAACCGCGTCCCGCTTCGTCCGCGCCGGCGATGAGACAGAATCCTCGCTTGCGAGCGGACCGCTCGTAAGTCCCGCGAGGGGATGCCACTGATGGCGCGTTGGACTTGCCTGGTTTGGGAGCGCCCACGCCTGGCCCTTTCTGGGTACCGGGCGGTTAATCGCGCTCGCGCAGGCGGGCGGCCTTACCGCGCAGACCGCGGAGGTAGTAGAGCTTGGAGCGGCGAACGGCGCCGGTACGCACGATATCGATCGAGTCGATGACCGGCGCGTGGATGGGGAAGATGCGTTCCACACCGTGGCCGAAGCTGATCTTTCGGACGGTGATGCTTTCGCCCATCCCGGAGTTCTTCCGGGCGATGACGGTGCCTTCAAAAGCCTGGAGGCGCTCTTTTTCACCTTCACGGATTCGGACTTGCACACGGATGGTATCGCCGATGCGGAAGGCGGGTAAGTTGGTGCGT
>JACQZR010000173.1 GCA_016213775.1 Acidobacteriota bacterium | reverse complement strand
GGATGAACACGCGTAGCAATGTCAATTCCCTGTTTTCCAGGTGCCCTTCGCTCGGGATCGCCTCAACCGAGAAACACCAATGAGTCAATTCGTTAACGTGTTGACAGCAGAGGGCGTAGTGATGGGAGATTTTCGTAGCACCGTTAAGCGGCCACGGAGCCAATACTTCGGTCACTTCCATCACGCCACTGCCGCAGTGCGGACATCGCCGCAACGATACCGTCGTGAGGGCTTCATAGAGGTCGCGGTAGTCCTCCTTCACCCGCGGCAGCAACGCGGTGATGGGAGTGGAGAGCAACTGCCGGCAACAGGCTGGGCATTGGAAAGGCTCGTCGCTCATGACCTCTCTCCCTTCCCCGCCAGGCGACACCTGGCTCTGCCCCACCGCATGGCCGCAACGGGCGGCGAGTTCCTCCGCCAGGTTGTTGACAGCCTCCTCGCGGCAGGCGCCGAAGACGGTTAAGCCATACTCGTCAGGGAGTGCGGCGTAGAGTGAGAATCGTGGGAGTCGCTTTGTGTGGGTATTCATTAGGGGTCTTCATCTGTTGCGCCGTGGCGCAACCTCGACCTTTATATAGAGGTTTACTGTTCTTTGGAAGGCGGAAGCGGACGGGCTACTTGGGGTGGGGCACGATGCGGAGGATGACATATTTGTCGTCCATGATCTTAAAGAAGAATCGCCAGGCTTGGTTGACACGGCCTTGCCAGACATCGTGGGTTTCGTCGATTTTCTTGGCCCGCACGGACGGGTGTCGCAGATTGGCAGCCAGCAGGCGAGCCTGCTTGTCAAAGGCTTTCTGAACGGCCAAGGATGCGTTATTGTAATCCTGCTTGGAACGATCCGTGTGTTGCCACGTCATCGCGATCAGGTTTTCTGTCGGCGAGCGGTTTTCTTGCCGGACTTTAAGGAAGCCAGCATCGCGTCAACCGTATCGAACCGCCGGGAAACTCGACCTTTGCGGAGATCATCCAGACCTTCGGCGATTTGGGCGTCAATGATCTTGCGCTGCTCCGGTGTATATTCATCATCCGCGGCCGGAGGTTTGGGGATTATGTGGACGATCCCGCCGCTTTCCTTGACCTCGACCTGGTCGCCCGTGCGAAAGCCGGCCTTCCGCCTGGTGGCGACCGGGAGGATGCTGCGGATCTCCTTGGTGAGGGTGATGGTCATAGGGTCTTGAGAGCTTAATGCTCTTGCACCCAAAGCATAGCATCTAAAGGGAGTTCTGGGAAGAGCTTCGATAAGAATGTGGCCGCGAGAGAAGCCGTGCCGCAACATCCGGCAGAGGGTTCGCGAAGTGGTGTGGTCCTTCCGTAGCAACGAACGGCTCGACGTGGTGATAAGCCCATCCATCGACGAATCGCAGAAATCCTGATCGTCTTTGGCGCGCTTCTGCGCTGTTGGCGTGACGAAGGCGACCGCGCGCCCGTGCTGTCCTGATTGCGAATGTCGCAGAACCCTCAACAACAGGAGATCGCAAATGCAGCGTTTGGCCGCCGGAAGTGTTTGCGAAGACCACGATGGCCTTCAAGACACCGACAGGAGAGGACAGATCCCGCTTGGACTCCAAGGTCTTGCCTTCGTTTCGGCTGAGCAGGGTGATCAGATCCACAACTCTTGCAGTTTGCTCGGAAGCCGTCAGTCAAGCAAGCCTTCCGAGCAGGCGCTTTCGCCCGTCGACCCAAGGAAGATTCCGTCCAACCGCACGACGCCGCTTCGCCGCTGGAGGACACAACAGGAAGGGGCAAGGCCGCGCCTATTGGTGGTGAGCGGACCCAAATTCGAAGTCCGAGAATGGGCTTAGCAGAAAGGCGTAGAAAAGCGAGCTTATCAACACGGATTCCCGCCTCTCCTCACCGGCAAGCAAACGAGCATTCACGCCAACCTCCGGTCCTGCCTGTCTCGAAACCGGCGCGCTCGATCCGCGAACTCCCGCGGATTGTTTTTCCTTGCACTCTGGCGTGACTAATGGCGGGAAAGTCCGCGAGAATCTCGTCGACTCGTCGCACCCCGCCTCACTGCGCAGGCGATGCTGTCGAACGAGATCCGTGTGGCGCGGAAGATAGTTAGCGCGCGAGCAACGCCTTCGCCGCAAGCGCGTCCAACACCGCACTCTGCGAACTGAACTCACTCGCCGCACGCGTGCCGTCCAGTTGCAGCAGGACCTGCTGCTCTTCCGCGGTGACGTCCACTCTACGGTGCAGACGGTTGGTAAGTAGAGTTGTGCTCGTTGCCTGAAGCCGCGCCAACGGGCATGCCTCCGGCCGCTCGCTTACTTTCGATGCGAACACGGGCGTATCGGCGCGCAATGCCCAGTGGCCTTCCGCCCAACCCTGCACCAGCAGGGTCGGCACCAGAAATGTCACCGGTCCGAAGATTTCGGCGCCGATAGCGGAGGCAGGTAGTGGTTCCACGCCGCCCTCGGCAAGCTTCGCCAACACCGCGTCCCGCATCGGATCGCCGATCTCTTCCGGCGTATCGGGATCGGAGAGAATGCGCAGTTTGAGTATCCCTTCCGGATCAAGTTCGCCCGGCGGGTTGCGTTCCGCATGGATCAGCAGCGTCTGGCGGAAATAGCGCCCCGCCATCCAATCCAGATACTGCTCGCGACGAAGCAAATCGTCTCCGCCAACGCGCTCGAGGTCCGCGCGCACCGCCTGCGGCTGCGCATGCGCGTTCGTCCAATAGCGCGATTCGGCGAGAAACCGCAGGCCATGCCCGGCGGCATGTTTCACGAATTCCTCAAAGTACAAAGGATCGCAAAAGTCAGCCAGGTACTCATGGAGGAAGTAGTAGTCCTGTTCCTGGTTCAACTTGGTCCACTCGTCGCGGAATGCCTGGGCGTACATCCCTTCGGCGTCGAGAAACGAATCCGCCAACTGCCCCATGTTCGTGCGAACCTGGGCAACGCGCTCAGCCGGAGAGCCATCCGCGGGAGTGAGAAATCGCAGCCCGTCCCGCATCAAACTGCGCAGGCGCCATCCGGGGTTCGTGTTGTAGCTCACGTAGGCAACGCCGTCCGGCGCAAGCAGGCGTTTCATCATGGCGAACATCGAATCGCGCACGGTGGGAGGCACCCAGCAGTAGAATCCGTGCGCAATGATGTAGTGGAACTGCTCGCCGCCATCGGCAAAATCTTCAATGGAGCACGCGTGCAGCGTCACGTTTTGCGCGCCGATTTCCGCCGCGATGGCCTTGCCGTTCTCAATCTGGACGCGGCTCAGATCGATCCCGACATATTCATTGTCGGGGTTCGACATGCTCATCGCGAGCAGGTTGAATCCCGACCCGCAGCCCAGCTCCAGCACCCGGACGTTTCCCACCGGGGCCTTATGCCCACGCGCGAGGCTGACCGCGGCCATGTGACCGGGGTGAGTCTGGTAGTAGGCGATATCGGCGTATGGGGAGAGGTCGTAGATGTATTGGGACACTTAGGCCAGTTTAGCGGCCTTCACTCGACGGCGGTACGAGACCCTTCAATCGCATGTAGGTGACGATGTTGCCGTAGTGCTCGTTGTTGTGGCTGGTGTTGAAATTGAGAATGGTCAGCTTGGAGCGTTCGCGGTTGAAGAACTTCGTGGTTTGGACAACCGTTGCATCGGTCATGCTGGAGTAAACAGCGTCGCAATAGGCGAACGCCGCGGCGAGAGCTTTTTCCAGGTCGGCCTTGGTTGTCTTGCTTTTTTCGATGCCGGGCGCGGGGTTCGCTTCGCCTTTTACCGGCGCACAGAACAAATACTGCGCATCGGCTACGTGGCCTACCAGTTGGCCAAACGACCGCACATCCGGGGTCGGCTTGAACGCATAGTTCTCCTCGGGCATTTTGGCGGCCGCTTTGATGAGGTTGCCCTTCACCATGTCGTAGAGACCTTTCGTTTCGGTGGAGAGAGGGTTCTGCGCCATGGCGAGAGAAGCGCAGAAGGAAAGAGCAAAAGCGAGAGTGAGTTTCATATACGACGCTATTTTGGCATGAAGCGGATGGAACCGCCCGAAGTGTGGCCGTAGTACTTGTGAACACCCACTTATTCGTCGCGCAGTGCCGCCATTGGATCGAGCCCAGCCGCGCGCATCGCAGGTACAAGGCTGGCCGCCAGCGCCACCACCGACAGCAGGGCCACCGCCGCGGTGAGTGTCGCCGGATCGTGCGGCTTCACTCCAAATAACAACGACTCCGCTGCCCGTCCCACCCACAGTGCCAGCAGCGTCCCCGCGGTGACGCCCACAACCAGCAGGAGCAGCGCCTCGCGAAGCACCAGACCCACGACACGGCCCTTGTCCGCTCCCAGGGCAATCCGGATCCCAATCTCATTGCGCCGCCGGGCTACCATGTAGGCCACGACGCCATAGAGCCCGATAGTGGCCAGCAGCACCGCCAGAACGCCGAAACTCCCCGACAATGTAGCCATCAGCTTGTCGCGTGTCAGCGACTCTCCAACCCGCTGCGGCATCAACGTGAGCCTCATCCCGATAGCGGGACTCACCTCGGCCACCGCGGCCTTCACCTGATTCGCCGCATCCAAAGTCGCGCCCGCGGTCCGGACCATGAACGTCGCACTCGTGTCCGTACCATCGGTCTGCGCAAGTGGAAAGAATCCGATCGAAAGGAAGTCCTCGCGGACGTGATAGTACTTGGTGTTCCTGACCAGTCCCACAATGCGGATGAGCTTTTCGGGTTTCCCGGCGGGTTGCTCCAGGTTGAAGGTGCGCCCCACGGGATTCGCGCCACCGAAGAACTTCTCCGCGAACTTCTCATTTACGATCGCCACCTCGGGTGCGCCCTTGCTGTCCTGATCGTTGAAGTCCCGTCCGGCAAGCAGCGGTGTGCCCATGGTGCGAAAGTAACCAGGACCCGAGCGGTTGAAGAACGATTCCTTGCCGCTTGCCGCCGCAACGGTGCCGTCGGGGCCAATCGAATTGTTCCACCCGCTTCCGCTCAACGCCGGCATCATAATCTGCGCCACATCCAGCACCCCAGCCCGCCGCGACAATTTCTCCTGGATCTCCCGAACCATCGACGCGCGCCGCGACGCGTCAAACTGCCGCAGCTCCAAATCGGCCACGAGCATTCCCTCGAGCCGGAAGCCGGCATCGGCGCCCATCACTTTGTAGAGGCTGCGGACAAACAGCAACGCTCCGGCCAGCAGCACCATCGACAAGGCCACCTGCATCACCACCAGAGACCGCCGGAGCACAAACCTGTCGCGTCCGCTCGTACTGCCACGGCCTCCAGCGCGAACGGCCGCTGCCGGTGGAATATGCGTTGCGCGGATCGCCGGAATGAGGCCGAACAGAATGCAGGTTGCCCCTGCGAGCAGCGTCGTGAATCCGAGGACGCGCCAATCCATGCCGATGCCTACGAAGATCGGATTATCGGAGGTGGTGAGAAAGGACACCAGAGCCTGACTGAACACCAGCGCCAGCGCGAATCCAAGTGCCGCGCCTCCTACCGCAAGCAGCAGGCTCTCCGACAGCAACTGGCGGATGAGCCTCGCGCGCGAGGCCCCAATGGCAAGCCGCACAGCGATCTCCCGCTCACGCACGCTGGCGCGCGCCAGCAGCAGATTGGCAAGGTTGGCGCAGGCGATCAGGATCACCAGCCCCGTGGTGGCGAGCAGCAGCCACAGCGGCGTTTCAAACTGGCGCCGGAGACCGGAAATGCCAGTCGCACCCTCCACCGCCATGAGCTTATTCTGCAGGAACTTCTTCACCAGATCCGGCTTGTAGGAAGGTGGCAAAGAAGCCTGCATGATCGCCGGCGAAATCGACACCAGGTGCGTTTGCGCCATGGCCAAGCTCCAGCCCGGTTTCAACCGTCCCATCGCCGAGAGCCACCACGCTTCCTTGGCCGGGATACGGCCCTTACGGTCTTCAAAGAACAGCGGATCAGCGCACAGCGGCAGCGCCACATCGAAACTGCGGCCCACTTCCACGCCGAAAAACGCCGGGTGCGCGACCCCGATGACCGGGAAGGCATGCCCATCGAGGCTCACCGTGCGGTTGAGCACATCCGCGCCGGCGCCGAATTCCCTCTGCCAGAAGGCGTAGCTCACCACCGCCGCCGGAGATGAGCAGCCGGCTGTATCGTCGTCCTTGCGAAAGCCGCGGCCAATCGTGGTTCCGACGCCCAGTTCTTCAAAGAAATTGCCGCTGACATACAGGCCCTCGGCGTATCGGGCCTGCCCGCCTTGCGCCAGATTGAATCGCGTGGGGCTCCATGCGAATACGCCGGCAAAGGCCTGCTGCGATTTGCGGATCTCATCGAGAATGGTGGAGGTGTGCCGCGAGTTGCGCGCAGAATGCCACCCTGCCCGCGCTGCACCCGGCGCGTAGTCGATATACACCAGTTGCTCCGGCGCCCGTACTGGCAGCGTTCGCAGGCGCACCGCATCCACCAGTTGAAAAATCGCAGTGTTTGCGCCGATTCCCAGTGCCAGGGACAGAATCGCTACAGTCGTGAATCCGGGGCTGCGCCGGAGCTGCCGCAGTCCATATTGCAGGTCTTTCCAGAGAGTTTCGACAAAGGGGGTCACCTTGTTAGTACGAACCAGCACGCCTGGCGTTTCCACTACTTGGGTGTTAATTTCTCCGCTTGCCTTGTACCCGGAGTGTGCCCTCCCGAGCCGGACCAGGGTCGAGACTCCATAAGGTCCAGTTTGCGTACAATAGAACAAAGCCGAGCCGCGATGCTGACACGACAGAACTGGACACTTCTGAACAGGTTATTGACGTTAATCACCGTGGCCGTGCCTCTCGCCGCCCAGTCCGACAATGCGGCGCTCACCGCCGCGCTCCGCGATCGCATTACGAAACGGAACATTTCGGAACAGTTCCAAGCGTACAAAACGACCGTACCCGGCACGGTCGCCACCTACGAAATGTTGCCCATCCCCGCCGGCGAGTTCACCCTGGGCACTGCGCAAAACGAACCCAAACGCCTCGCCGAGGAAGGCCCCCAGCGTAAAGTCAAAATCGAACCCATGTGGATGGGCAAGCACGAAGTGACGTGGGACGAATACCGCCTGTTCATGTTCGCCAACCAGGCGGGCGAAACAAAGGGCAAAGACCCCTCTGTGGACGCCGTCAGCCGCCCTACCAAACCCTACGTCGAAATGAGCTTCGGCATGGGCCTCAACGGCTACCCCGCCATCTCCATGACGCATCATGCCGCCAACAAGTACGCCGAATGGCTGAGCGCTAAAACCGGACATTTCTACCGCCTCCCCAGTGAGGCGGAGTGGGAATACGCCTGCCGTGCGGGCTCCACGACGGCCTACTCCTATGGTGATGATCCGGCGAAGCTCGGCGACTATGCCTGGTTCGCCGCCAACTCCAACGGCAAGTATGAAAAGGTGGGCACGAAGAAGCCGAACGCATGGGGCCTCCACGACATGATGGGCAATGTCATGGAATGGACCCTCGACCAGTACGTCCCGGACTACAACAAGTGGACCTTCCCCTTCGTGCCATCGAAAACGCCGTATCCGCATACCGCCCGCGGCGGCTCCTGGAACGATCCGCCCGACCGCCTCCGTTGCGGCGCGCGCGTGGCCTCCGAGCCCGCCTGGAAGCAGCAGGACCCTCAACTCCCCAAGAGCATCTGGTACCTCACCGATGCCCAGTGGCTCGGCTTCCGTCTGGTGCGCCCGGTAAAGATCCCTTCCGCCGAAGAGATGCACCGCATCTGGAACAACGGTGTGGAAGTCGAGTAGGGCCGTCTTCCTTCTTGCAGCCGGCCTGAACGCCGCCAATCTGCAACGTTTCGAAGCGGTCGAGCCCCACATGGGGACGTTGGTGCGGATCACGCTGTACGCAGGCGATGAAGGCCAAGCCCGCCGCGGCTTTCAGACGGCCTTCCTTCGCATTCATCAATTGGACGAGATGTGCAGCGACTACAACCCAGCGAGCGAGATCAACCGCCTGCCCGCGCGCGTTTCGCCGGACCTCTTCCGCATCCTTACCCTGGCACAACGCCTGGCCCGCGAGACCGGCGGAGCCTTCGACGTCACCGCAGGACCGCTCATCCGTGTGTGGCGCCAAGCACGGCGTCATCAGCGTTTACCCACGCCCGAAGCCCTAGCCGAGGCACGCGCCGTCAGTGGCTATCAACTGCTTTCAATCCGGCGCGGCATCGCTACGCTCACCAAGCCTGGCATGCAACTCGATCTCGGCGGTATCGCGAAAGGCTACGCCGCGCAGGCCGCTCTCGATGTCCTTCGCAAGAACGGAGTTTCCCGCGCAATCATCGCTATCAGCGGTGACCTCGCCATCGGCGATCCGCCCCCCGGCGAGCAGGGCTGGCGCGTCCGCGTCGAGCCCAACCCCGGCCACGAGCAAACGCTGATCCTGCGCAACCGTTGCGTGTCCACATCCGGTGATCGCGAGCAGTACATGCAAGTCGATGGTGTCCGCTATTCGCACATCATTGACCCGCGGACCGGGCAAGCGCTGCGCAACCACAGAGGCGTCACGGTCATTGGCCGCAACGGCGCGCTAGTGGACGCCTGGGCGAAGGCGCTCTGCATACTTGGAGATCAGGCCCCTCCCCGCAACGGGATTCGCGTTCTGCGCTGACCTCTCCGCGCCAACTGTTCAAAGACAAACGCATGCGAACATCCGTCAATGACCGCATGCGGCCGAATCACTCGGGCGGAACTAATCGCGCCTGAGCGCCGTGGATGGATCAAGCAAGCTAGCCCGGCGGCCTGGCAAAACGGAGGCAACTGCCGCCCACACGAGCAGCAACAACGCCGCACTCGCCAACGTGAGGGGATCATGTGGTTCCACACCGTAAAGCGACGCCTTGGCCACCTGCCCGATCGCCAGCACCACAGGGACAGCAAGAAGAACGCTGCCTGCCGTGAGAGCGAGTCCTTCCCGCAGAATCATCCAGACCACGCCACTCCTGGTCGCGCCCAAGGCAATGCGAATCCCGATTTCGTTCGTTCTGCGCGTCACCCCGTACGCCAGAATGCCGTAAAGTCCGATACTGGCGAGCACCAGCGCAACGGCTCCGAACGCCATGGATAGTGTCGCAACCAGCCGCTCCCGGAGCAGCGTCTGCCCGATCTGTTTCTCCATCGTGGACACGCTGGTGACCAGGAGCCCCGGATGCACGCTCTGAATCTGCCGGCGTAGCGGTTCGGAGAGTCCGGCCGGGTCACCGGCGCAGCGTGCGGCCAGCCCAATCCGCCGGATTGGTTCGACGGATTGAGGGACAGGAAGATAGATGAAGCGCGAAACCGGCTCGCGCAAATTGTCGTGCAGGCTGTCCCCAACCACGCCGACAACCTCGTACACCAGATCGCGCCGCGGATAGTTCGTGAACCGGACCTTTCCGCCAATTGGATTGGCACTGTCGAAGTAGAATCGGGCGGCGGTTTCGTTGAGAATCGCTACCTTCGGGGCGCTGCCGTGGTCGGCGGCGGTAAAGTCGCGCCCCAGCAGCACTGGTACGCCGAGTGTTTCGAAATACTCCGGCGAAACGGCGGCCATATGAATGGCTTTGTCTCTTTCCGTCTGAGGCACAAATCCAGGCACTTCCACAAAGGCCCCGCGGTCGCGGCCACTCATCGGACTTATGGTTGTCAGGCCCGCGGAACGCACTCCCGGAATCTGCCGGACACGTTCGAGAATTCCTGTTTGCGCTGCCAGCCATTCGGGAGAGCCGAGCAGTCGCTGCTCCGGCGCGACTTCCAGAGAGAGAACGCCCACTCGATCGAACCCGAGGTCGACTTTTTCGAGCTGACGCAGGCTTCGAATGAACAGTCCGGCGCCGGCGAGCAACACCATCGAAAGCGCCACCTGCGCCACCACCAGCGCGCGGCCGAGCTTCATCGACACGCGGTTCCCGGCTATGCTTCGTGAGCCGCCATGCAACCCCGCCGCAGGATCGAGGCGAGCGGCCCTCAACGCCGGTGCGATTCCAGCAGCCAGACCGCACAGCACTCCGAGGCTCAGCGTGAACAACAGCACGCGCACATTCAGCGACAGGTCCAGCACAATCGCGTGGCCGCCCTCGGCGAAGAATGCAACCAGGGCGGTGTCACCGATACGAGCCAGGACGATCCCAAGTGCCGCACTGATTGCGACGAGCACCAGTGCCTCCGTCACATTCTGGCGAATCAGGCGCCCGCGGCCCGCGCCGATGGCCAGCCTGACGGCGAAGTCCCTCTGCCGCGCCAGCGCCCGGGCCAACATCAGGCTCGTCATATTTACGCACGCGGCAAGCAGCACCAGGCCAGCCAGGATCAGCAGCGCGGTGAGCGGTTTCGAAAACTGCCGGCGCAGTCCGTTGAGGCCCTTTGCCGCTGGCGCAAGCTCTATATGATCGAATAGCCGCTTGCGAGCCTCCGGCAGAATTTGCACGCCGGCCATGAACGACCGGAACAGGGCTTCGGACTCCGCGCGGGCCTGCTCGATGCCGGCTGCCGGCTTGAGACGCGCGACGACGAACAACCACAACGCGGTGCGATCCCGCCTTTGCCGCGGATCAGAGAACGCCATGGGAACGGCAATGTCCACGGGGCGCCCCGGTTCGAGCGACATGATTTCCGCCGGTATCACACCAACTATGGTCACGGCGTGCCCATTCACGTATACGGTTCGGCCGAGGACGGTGGGATCTCCGCCAAACCGCTGCTGCCAGTATGCCCGGCTAATCACCGCCACCGCTCCCTCGGGGCCGGCTGTCTGGTCGTCGGAAGCACTGAGGCTCCGGCCAATCAGCGGACGCACGCCGAGCATCTCGTAGAAGTTGCCCGAGACCCACATGCCTCGCGCCAACTCACGGCCGCGATCCGCTGTCAGCTCCATCGCCGACCCGCTGAAGGCGGCCACCGCTTCGAAGGTGGTGGCCTGATCGCGTAACAGCTCAAACAACGGATAAGGCGGTCCGTCACGCCCGCTGGTACCGGCCGTCTGCACGAAAACAAGCCGCCCCGGCTCGCGCACTGGCAACAGACGAAGCATCACCGCATCGAACACACCGAAGATCGCAGTGTTGGCGCCGATTCCAAGCGCTAACGAGAGAACCGTGATCGCCGCGAAGCCGGGACTCCGCCGGATGGTTCGAAAGGCGAGCCGGAGGTCGGCGCGCAGCTCATCCAAACGCTGCAGCCCCCAGGCCTGCCGGCATTCGTCCTTGCTTGCTTCCAGTGAGCCGAATTCAGCGCGCGCGCGGCGCTTGGCTTCTTCGACACTGACACCCGAGCGAACCAGGTCCGCCACATACGACTCAATGTGCAGGCGCAGTTCCGCGTCCATATCGGCCTCAAACTGCTTGCGGCGCCATATCCTCATGATGCACCTGGAACCGCGCGGAGCACTCCCGCCACAACCGCCGAGAAGTCGTTCCAGAGTGCAGTTTCCGCCTTGAGTTGCTTGCGGCCCGCGGCGCTGAGCCTATAGAACTTGGCTCTGCGCTTGTTTTCGCTTTCTCCCCACTCAGAGGTGATCAAGCCCTTACGTTCGAGACGGTACAAGGCCGGGTATAGTGATCCCTGCTGGATCTGCAACCGGCCGCCGGTGAGTTGCTGCAATCGGAGCAGGACGCCGTAGCCATGCAGTCCGCCAAGCGAGACGGCTTTCAGGATCAGCATATCCAGGGTGCCCTGCAAAAGCTCGACTTGTTTGCTCATTCCTAGAGCCTCTAGGAGAGTCTATATCAGCTCTCCTAGAGAGTCAAGGAGTATCGGCCTACCGCTTTGTCTCCGATCGTGAAAGCTCGATCGCCCGGCGCAATCCGAGCAGCGGGAGCTCAGGTACGAACTCGTCGAATAGATGCTCCTCCTCGAAGAGCCGTCCCAACCCACCAGTTCCGACAATAAGGGGGTGCTCGCCGGCAAAGTGCTCCTTTGTCACGGTAGCCGCAAGAAAACGCACCGTAGCCAGGGTCCCGAAGTATAAGCCCGATTGGATGCTCTCGACAGTAGAGCGCCCTAAAACCTCCGCGGGGCGGACGATCTCCACTGCCGGCAGGCGCGCGGTGTTCGTCTCCAGCGCCGCCATCGATATTCTTATCCCAGGCGTGATGATTCCGCCAAGATACTCCCTATTCTTACTGACCGCGCACAGCGTTGTTGCCGTGCCAAAATCGATGATCAGCAGATTCCGGCCAGGAAACCGGGTGACCGCGCCGAGCGCGTTTGCGATCTTATCGGCGCCCACCTCTAATGGGTTGCGATAGCGGATTTTCAGCCCTGTTTTCACTCCTGGCTGAAGTAGAAAAGGTTCAAAGCGAAAGTACTTCCGAAAGCAATTCTGTAGCGAGTGTACCGCGTCCGGTACTACTGAGCAGATTGCAGCCATACGGATGTCCCCGGGATCGACGGCGTTCTCACGAAGCGCCGCACGAAAGAAGGTGCCAAACTCGTCAGACGAGGCCCGGATGCTCGATGTCCGCCGAAAAGTAGTCTTCAACTCCTCGCCGTCATACACTCCGCAGTAGATCTGGCTGTTGCCAACATCCAGGGTCAGAAGCATAGTAGTAGTCACCAGCCCTTAGGAACTCGGAGGTTTGTTCTCCGGGATCGGCACGTTATCAATGAGACGCACACCGTCCAGAAACACGGCAGCCAGCCGCCGGTCCCAGCGCTCTTCGACATATTCCACCAGAAAACCCTCTGCTTCGAGAGTTGCCCGCGCCTCAGTGGGATTGGCCGCTTTGCTCAACACGCGGAACAGATGTGACGCCCGGTGGCGGGCTTCGGGTGACAGCCGCAGATTCCTGGAACTCATGGCCAGTCCTGACTGCTCGCGCACCGTCGGACAAGGGACGATCTGCGTAGGAAGGAAGAACTCTCGTGCCATGTCTGCGACAACCTTCATTTGCTGATAGTCCTTCTCTCCGAAGTAGGCGCGATCAGCGCGCACGAGATTCAACAACTTCAACACGATCGTCAACACGCCCTGAAGGAATCCCGGGCGATGCGCTCCTTCCAAAACCAGTTCGTTGCTGTCTGGTTCCATGCGGAAGGTGTAGCCATTCGGATACAGTTCCGTCACACTGGGTACGATTATCTCGTCGGCGCCAAGGCTCTCCAGAAGCCTCAAATCCCTATCCAGAGTGCGCGGGTACTGGTCAAGGTCCTTTGGATCGTTGAATTGCGATGGGTTTACGAAAATGCTAACGGCGACAATTTCATTCTCGCCGCGACATCGCTCCACCAGCGAGGCGTGTCCCCGGTGAAGCGCTCCCATTGTGGGTACGAAACCTATACTGCGCCCCGCGAGCATGCGTCGCCGGTTCTGCCAGTCAGCTATGGCGTTCCAGACCTGGCTCAAGAATAACTCTCCTCTCCAGCCGGGAAAGTCCCCGCTTTGACGGCTTCATCGAACCGCGCGAGAGTGTCCAGTACACAGCGCGCGCCGTCAAGGAACGGGCGGGCGAACTTCGGACGAAATTCCATATTCAACCCCAGGAGATCCTGAAGCACCAGTATCTGCCCGTCACATCCCGCACCGGCGCCGATGCCGATGGTCGGAATGCGAAGCGTGTTGGTGATCTCCTGTGCCAGGTTTGCGGGAACACATTCCAGCACGATCGCGAATGCGCCAAGCGCTTCGAGGGCCGTTGCCTGGCGGACAATATCCCGCGCCGAGTCGTTGCTTCGACCCTGGACTCGAAAGCCGCCGTAGGCGTGAATAGACTGCGGTTGGAGGCCGAGATGTCCCATCACCGGTATCCCGCTCTGGACCATTCGTTGAATCACATCCTCATGTCCGTCTACACCCTCCAGCTTGACCGCATGGGCGCCGGCGATCATCAGGATGCGCGCCGAATCCAACGCCTCGGCTGGACCTTTCCGGAAAGACAGAAATGGCATATCCGCGACGATGAATTTGTCGCCTGCGCCGCGCGCGACCGCTTCCGTGTGAACACGCATCAATTCGACGCTGGCGGAAAGCGTGGAAGGGCAGCCATGCATGACCATGGCGGCACTGTCGCCGACAAGAATTCCCTCGATTGCGCTTCTCGACAGCAGCCGGGCAAACGTGTAGTCGTAACACGTCACCATGGAAAGCTTGCGCCCTTCGACCTTGGCGCGAAGAAAATCTCTGCTGCACATCACTCACCTCTTTTCTGAAGGGCGAGCTGAAAGAGGGGAAATGTAGAAGGGGTGGAAATCATCGCTCAGCATCGCCTTGGTACCTGTCAAAAGTGATCAAGTCCCGGACTTACATGCGGCCCTGAAGGGCAGCATTACTCCATAGTCGCTGCAATTTGTCAGCGCTAGACGAAGTATAGCAACATGCTCGCACCACCGAGGGAGTGATAGCATTTGTGCAGTGATGGGTTTTCCCGCACGGATGCACGTTGAACCACAGGAGGCTTCGAATCGTGGTAAACATTTCGGCATCCGTCGGCCAAGGCGGGCTCAATAAGAATCCGGACGTTCTTACAATCCAAAAGGCACTCAACCAGATCCCGCCCAACCAGGGTGGCCCACTCCCCAAGCTCAAAGAAGACGGCTGGGTCGGGCCAAAGACGAACGGGGCTATCCTCAAGTTCCAGAAATGCAACCCTGGCTTGCCCGCGGATGGACGCATCAACGTAAACGGGCCAACTCTTGCCCGCATCAACAGCCTGTTGGGCACCAAGCCGAACCCCCAACCTCCCGCAGCCAAATTCACAGATAAGAACCTCTACGGCCCCGGCGGTCCCTCCGCCAACGATATCAAGCAGGATGCGTTCGGAGACTGCTACTTCGTTGCCACACTCGGGGCAGTCGCCCAGCAAAATCCCAAGGCCATCCGGGAAGCCATTTTCTACGACGCCAACTCGCAACAGTTCCGCGTGCGCCTGTACGACTTGAAAGGCCAGGTCAAATTCATCTTTGTGACACAGACGGAACTGCAGGATAACGTGAATCGCCAGGGCGGCAGCTATGTCGACAACACCGGGAAGTACGAACGGACCTGGCCCGCTGTCATCGAAACGGCGTATGCCAAGATGTTCGACGGCGATCCAAAAGACGGGCTGGGTCAGGGCTATACAAAGATCATCCATGGCGGCTGGCCTGCCGATGCCATGATGGCGATCACAGGAAGCACGGGAACCCAGTTGACCTATCAACTCTTCCCGCTGCTTGGCAGCACTGGCTCGATAGCTGTGCTTGGCGCGCGAGTCGCCGGCGCATTGCAGAAGCACAAGAGCGTCACGTTGTGGTCAGTGCCGGAGCGCGATTCCCGCACCCTGTGGCAGACGGTCACCGGCGCTGCCATCCCCCAGGATGGTTTAGTGGACAACCATGTCTACACCGTTGTGTCTATTACGCAGGCTCGATTGGACTGGAACCTCATCGTGCGGAATCCTTGGGGAACCAACACAGGTGTTGGCGAGGGCCAGGACACAAAGTCGGCCACGCTGACGGTATCGCTCCAGAGTCTGGTGACCACCGGCGGTCTAAAGGCTTTTCAGGTGAGCAACTGAGATCAAGAGGGAGAAATGCAAACATGGAAAAACGTGAGAATCGTGATCGCGCTGGCGACGCTTGCCTGGGGGTGCGGCATGGCTGAGACTAAAGTGCTCCAACCGAAGCCGCTCGACGGCATGAAGCAGGTTCTGGCCTCGGCGGACAGCAAGAGGCTCGATGGCGAAGTGACAGTGTTCCTTCGAGAGAAGTATGCGATCGCGTCGGCGCGCTTTTACCAGGTGCCGGGCGAGATCCCGTGGATCGCGGTTTCGAAATCCGTACAGAACCAGATGGCGGAGAAATCGATCCAGCCGGCGATCTTCGAATGGCACGAGCCTGGCATCGATTTCATCGACGTTTACCCGCAGGGCAAGAATGGCGCTGCCTTCGCGGTAGCGATGCCCAAGGGGACTAAGTCCAGCGCGGACAAACTGGTCGGGTTTTACGTCCTGAGCGCTCCTGCTGCCGCGAAGAAGTGATGTGTTTGTGCCCGGCAGGTGAAAGGAAGATCGCTTTGACATTGACCCCACCTGCGAGCTTCCTGCGCCAATGAGGGTAGTATATGAATCGTATAAAGGAGCCCTCATGCTTTCCTGCTTTCGTCTGATCGCGCTTCTCCCCGTTTTCTGCTCAGCGCAGCCCTACTTCAACCTCGATTTCGAAACCTCATCTCGCGGACGCATTCGCTCGTGGTCCGTTGGAAACCCCGGCTACGAATACGCCATCGATTCCGGCGTGAAGTTCTCCGGCGAGCAGAGCTTTCGCATTCGCAACACCGGCGCCCCCGACACCGGACTCGGCGTGGGCAGCCAAACCATGCCCATCGATTTGGTTCGCGGCAAAACCGTTCGCTTCTCCGGTTGGATGAAAACCGACGGCGTCTCCCCTGGCTATGCCGCGTTATGGCTCCGTGTAGATGGCCCCAACGGGTACCTGTCCCTCGACAACATGTCGGCGTTCGGGCCGCGTGGCACAACCGACTGGACGCAGTTCGAATTCACCCGCGTGATCAACACCTCCGGCCTTCAGGTCGTTTTCGGTTTCTTTCTCTCCGGCCGCGGCACGGCCTGGTTCGACAACCTCCAGATCGAAATCGACGGCCAGCCCGTCGCGCAGAATCCCCCCTTCATCGGCGAGCCCACCACTGAACAACTCGATTGGATCAAGCAATCCGCAATCCCGTTCCGCTCACCCAACGCAGGAACCCCGTCGGACGACCTCGCACCCCTGCGCAATCTCATCGGCAACGCGCGTGTCGTCGGTCTCGGCGAGGCCACTCACGGCACCAGCGAATTCTTCCGTATGAAACACCGCCTCCTCGAATACCTTGCCACCAACATGGGGTTCACTATCTTCTCCATCGAAGCAAGCATGCCCGAATCCTACCGCGTGAATGATTACGTGCTCACCGGCCGAGGCGACCCCAAGGCTCTGCTGAAAGGCATGTACTTCTGGACATGGAACACCCAGGAGGTGCTCGACATGATCGAATGGATGCGTCAATTCAACGCCAGCGGCAAGGGCCGTGTCCAATTCACCGGCTACGATATGCAGACCTGGAACGTCGCGGGCGGTATTGCGCTCGCATTCCTTCAGGCCAACGACCCCGACTACTACCCCACCGCCCAGGCTGCCTACAATCTTGTCGCGCAGACGCGCTCCCTCGCTGTCACCACCGCCAATCTCCCTCGATTGATGGAGGCCGCCGAAGCCGCAAAGAATGTCCGACTTCATATGGAGGAGGCCTTCGCCGAGTACCTCAAGAAGGCAACATTGGCCGAGTCCGACTGGGCCGTGCAGAATGCCCGTGTCGCGGAAATGGCCGCCTACTCCCCCGTCGGCGGAACCTATCACCGCGACGAGATGATGGCCTTCAATACCTGGTGGATCCTCGATCAAAACCCTAGCCAAAGATATTTGAAATTTTGATTCCACCGGCATTCTGCCGATGGTCTGGTTGTCAAGACTGGACCGAAGGAGAAGCCGATGGAATCGTTCACAAAGCTGTTTGGCAGCCTGCTGGTTTTTGTATACCACTGTTTCG
>JACQZR010000032.1 GCA_016213775.1 Acidobacteriota bacterium | reverse complement strand
AACGCCCCACCCGCTTCATCTGGGTTGCAGAGCGCCTTCGACAAAATCGAGAAAGAAATCGACCTGCAAATCCGGGAGGCAAAGCTGGTGGCCTGAAACTTGACTTGTTTACATCAACTCTTGAAAGTCAAGACCCCTAGTACGATGCTCGAAGGATTCTCGGAAGCCATCATCGAAGGCGAAACGAACTACATATGTTCCTGGGCGTCTGGTGGTGCCCTTTCTGCCATGACACTCTCCGCCTGATGTAGAGTGTCGCATTCGTTTGTGTCTCATCTTTCCGGCAGTTCACTGTGCGCTTCCACCACCGCGAAGCCTCCACGATGAAGTTTTGTATTTACTTAACATCCGCGTTGGCCTTCCGGGAGTAGAATAGCGGAGTGGCGTCCACCGTTCAGGCACCGGCTACTCCTCCGCCAGAGGTCCAGCTTTGGGGCCCTGCCGCGAGGCATGCCATGGCTGGCTTCTTCCTCTCGGGAATGCTGATGGCCTTTGTAGGCGCGATTCTCCCCGCGTGGGGCTATCACCTCGAGTCGGACTATGCCGTTATCGGTGGCTACTTCCTTTCCCTCAACGCAGGCATCCTGCTCTCCGTCCCCCTTGCCCAAGCTCTTCAGCGGCGCTGTTCACTCAAGACCCTGCTTGCTCTTGGCGCGGCCCTATCCTCAGTCGCCTTCTTCTATTTATCTGCCGTAGGGCCGCCGATGCATTTTGCCTGGCGCATGGGAGGTATACTCTTGACCGGTGTGGGTGGCGGCATTCTGAATCTCGCCCTCTTCCGTGCGATCTCACCGGTCTACCGCCGCGATCCCGCGGCCGCCGTTAATCTAAGCGGCGTGATGTTCGGTTTGGGTTCCCTGGTTACGGCGCTGCTGGTGTCGGGGACATTCTACGTGTACACCACTGGCGCCATCCTTTTTCTCATCGGTGTCATCCCTGCCTTCCTCGCCTTCTACTACTACCGCACAGACTGGACGCGCGAACCTCCGGTCAGCCAAGCCCCTCTACGCCAGGCTCTCGATGACTTTCGCAGTCCTGCGGCAATTCTCTTTGCCATGCTGCTCTTCTTCCAATTCGGCAATGAGTGGGCGATCTCCGGTTGGCTGCCTTTGTTTCTCGCCCAACGTCTCGGGGTAAGTCCGTCCAATTCGCTACTGCTTCTGGCCCTGTATTGGGCAAGTCTTGTTGTGGGCCGCATCGCCATTCAAGCAGTGTTGCCGCGTGTACGCCATACACGCCTGTTGATGGGGAGTGTCATTGCAGCCATGCTGGGGTGCATTATGCTCAGCATGACCAACAACCTGTTCGGAGCAACGGTGGCCATCCTGCTGGTGGGCAGCGGCTTCGCGGCCACCTACCCGCTGGTGGTGGAGAAGATCGGCACGCGCTTCCCCTACTTCCACCCAGGACTCTTCAATGGACTGTTCTCATTCGCGGTGACCGGCGGGTTGCTCGCCGCGGCATCGCTGGGAATGTGGGCGCAATGGCTGGGAATCGGCGTAGTGATGGGGCTCCCACTGGTTGGCTCCATCGCCGTATTCATTCTGCTGCTCCTGATCTGGCTGGAAGCGAAACTGACCGCAGCCTTACGCTGAAACTACTTCACCAGGGTCTACTTCACCACGGTCACGTGGAAACTGGCGGTTACGTCATCCTTGGTCCCTACCGCCCCAAGAGCCGCCGAAGGTGGCTTGATCCCATATCCCGTCAACTTGAACACGCCCTTCCCGTCAATCACCATGGTTCCGGCATCGAGCTTCGCGTCCAACACCACAGGCTTGCCGTTTCCGCGAATTGTCAACGTCCCTTCAATACTGAACTGCCCCGCGCCTTTCGCCGTAACCTTCGTGGACTGGAACCGGATCTCCGGATACTGCTTCGTCATCAGAACGTCGTTCACCGTATAGTCGCTGACTTTCTTCAGGTCCTTTGGCCCAAGCCACGTATCCTTCGTCGTGACCCCGGTTGCGTCAATCTTCAGCTCCACGCGCGTATTGGCGGGCGCCTGCGCGTCATAGGCCAACTTGCCCGAAAACTTCGGGAAGTCGAAGAGGTGCTTCTTCCCCTTCATCAGACCGGTCTTTTCTACCTCCAAAGTCAGCCGGTTGTCTCCGCCGGACTCGATACGGTAGTCCACAGTTTGCGCGCTAAGCGCGGAAGCCACCAGCAATAGAAGGACAGGTCTCATAGCTCTATTATCGCGTCTCCAGGTAGGTTTATTCCGCAATTCTAGGGCCGTTTCAGCAGGCCCTGCTCCCCGATCCAATCCGGAACCCGTCTCGGCCGGCCGTCAACCGGCAGAGGCGTCCGCATCGAACCTCGTCCCCATGAGTACCACCCATTGCCCCCTTTCGAACAACCCACAGAACCCGCGCGCGTTGGGTCAATTCCCCAAATTTCCCCAAATCCTTGGCGCGATAGCGCACCCCCGCCAGGTTGGAACCCCCGCCCGCCGCCTCAATGCTTGTTCACAAGCCTTCCGATCCCCAGTCGGAAAGAGAAAACGGGTGGACAAGCAGGGCCGGTTTTATGTGCAATCATCATAGAATAATCTTCATCACCCACTGGGAGGTTCACCATGCGGATGTGCCGTAGAAAGTTGCTTGCCGGGTTGGCAGCTTCCCCGTTCGCGCGAGAGTTGGCCTTTGGCGCGCAGGCTTCATCCAAGATGGGCGCCAGTAAACTCGCCGCCCCAGGCCTTTTCCCTGGCCGTGTCATCGGCGTAGAAGACAAACGCTCCATCGTCTCCGGCCGTTATCAGGCGGATATCGTCAAGCCGATGCTCGCCCGCGGAATGAAGGACCTCACCGGGGCCGACGACGAGACCTCCGCCTGGAAGCTCTTCTTCCAGAAGGGCGATCGTGTCGGCATCAAAGTGAATCCCGTCGGCATGCCACATGTCATCAGCGCCGCCGAAGTGCTCCGCCCCATCATCAGCAATCTCACCGTTGCCGGCGTGCGCCTCCAGGACATCGTCGTCTACGACCGCTACCGTCAACAGTTCCTCAAGGGCGGCTTCGAACAGTGGCTACCGCAAGGTGTCCGCTGGTCAAGCGCCAGTGAGGACTACACTTTAATCCAGCTCGACGCCAAAGGCTACGACCGCGACCACTTTGTGGAACTCCCGCTATCCTCGCCTGGCTATCACAACGATGAACGGGCCCGCTATTCGTTTGCGGCGAACTTCATTACCAAGGAAGTGGACAAGTTGGTGAACCTCTGCGTCCTCAAGGATCACCAGTCCGCGGGCGTTACCCTTGCGCTCAAGAATCTCTCCCACGGCTTGGTGAACAACGTTTCGCGGTCACACTCCACCACCACACAAAACTCCTGCAATTCGTTCATCCCTGCCATCGTGCAACTGCCGGTCATCCGCAACAAAGCCGTGCTCCACATCATGGATGGAGTGAAGGGCCTCTATCACGGTGGACCATCCGCACGCCCGCAATTCGTATGGGATCATCACACGCTCTACTTCGCCACTGATCCTGTTGCCATGGATCACGTCGGCTGGCGCAAGATCGACGAAAAACGTCTCGCCATGGGCAAGAAGCGCCTGGTGGAGGATACGCCCGATCAATTCAGCACCTTCACGCACCGTCAACCGGAGCACGTCGAGATCGCCGGCGCGCTCGGCCTCGGCGTCTGGCAGTGGGACAAGATCCAGTACAAGCATGTCAACCTCGGCTAATCTCGCCATCGCGCTACTCTCCACTCTGACGCTGTGCGCGCAGCCTCCGGATTTCTATTCATCCAAGGACTTCATGGAAAACTGGAAGATCTCAAAGTCCTTCACCATCGCCGTCGCTGAAGCCATGCCCGAAGAGCACTTCTGGTTCAAACCAACCAAGGAGGAAATGTCCTTCGGAGTCCTCATGGCCCACATCGCCGGCTCGCAGGTATTCCGCTTTGAACAGGTCTCGGGCCGCAAGTCGAACAACGCGCCCTTGCCGAAAGTGGCCACCAGAGCCGATGTGCTGCGCTACTTGCGGCAGTCATTCGATTTCTGCATCGAAACCCTCGCCACCCTCGACGCAAAGCGGCTCGATGCCAGCTATCAGGTGGATTGGGAAGGCCGTCCCAGGGCAACCGGCCGCCAGGTGCTGATGAACATGTTCGTCCACACCGCGCATCATCGGGCGCAGGCCGAAGTGTATTTGCGTCTCAAGGGTGTGGTTCCGCCGAAATACACCTTCTAACCCCTACGACGCGAAAACCTCCGCCACCTTCAACACCGTTCCTCCGAACGTGGTGAGCGGAATCTCGTCGTCCTCTCCATACGTCTTCACCATGCCCGCGTCCGTGGTCACGCGGATTTCCTTGCGCTTCAGATCCACCGTCCAGAATTCCTTGCAGCCATTCCGCAGACAGAGCCTTTCCCTCTCGAAAATCTCCTGCGCACTGTTGGAGGGAGACAAGACTTCGATCACAAGATCCGGAGAGCCTTGCAGGGCGTCATCCGGTTTCAGGAGATGGCTGCGTTTCGATTCAACGAAACCCACATCGGCGGAGCGAAGATCGTACTCAGGGATCGCCCGGAAAGGCAACTCCCACGTGAGATAACCCTTGCTTCCGATCTCTCGCCCTAGGATGCTCAGAAGGCGTTCTTGCATAAAGTGGTGTTTGAGCATAGGGAATGTCACAAGGAAAACCTCTCCATGATGGAGTTCACAGGCTTGCCCCGGTACGGAAGGCAGCCGCCGGAATTCCTCAACAGTCATCAGACGAATCTGTGGGAGTGTCGCCATGCAGGCCTCTCTCCTAATCCTACCCCAACCACTCCCAGAACCATCGCATATAATAGTGTCCAGCCTGGGTAATCATGCATATCCGCACCTGGATCCTCTGTCTGTTGGCCGTCGCCGTTCCCTGTCTGGCTGACTCCAGCTACTACCGCGACGTCCGCCCCATCCTGCAGAAGAACTGCCAGGGCTGCCACCAGCCCGCCTCCAGGATGTCCGATCTCGACCTGACCACCTACGCAGGCCTCAAGAAAGGTGGCAAACGCGGGCCCTCATTCATCGCTGGCGACCCCGCCACCAGCGCGGTTATCCAGTTCATGACCGGCGCGCAAAAGCCTCCCATGCCCCTCGGCCAGCCGATGCTTGCGCCCGCCGACGTCGAAATCATCCGCGAATGGATCAAGGCCGGCGCCAAGGACGATTCCCACGCGAAGAACTCTCCAACGCGCCGTCCGTCTACAAGCAGGCCCCCGTCATAACTGCCCTCCGATTCTCGCCCGATGGCAAATACCTCGCCGTCGGCGGCAACCGCGAAGTGCTCCTCCACAGCGCCGATGGCAGCGCCCTTGTGAAACGCCTGCAGGGCAAAGCCGAACGTATCCTTTCCATCGCGTTCTCGCCTGACTCCTCGATGATGGTGGCAGGCGGCGGCACCCCGGCCCGCCTCGGCGAAGTCCAGTTCTGGGATGTCCGCGACGGGAAGCTTCTTCGCACCGCCGAACTCACCACCGACACGGTCTTCGGCGCCTCCATGTCACCGGACGGCAGGAAGGTCGTCGTAGGCTGCACGGATAACACGGTCCACGGCTTCGACACCGCCACTGGCAAGGAGCTCTACAAAATGAGCTCCCACGAAAACTGGGTGCTCGCGACGGTGTTCGGGGTCGACTCCAAGCGCTTCGTTTCGGTGGGCCGCGACCGCGCCGCTAAACTCGTCGATTCCAACGCGGGACAGTTCCTCGAAAACGTCAATCAACTCCGCGGCGAACTGTCCGCCGTCGCCCGCCACCCCAAAAAGGACGTAATCATCGTCGGTGGTGAAGAGCGCATACCCTACATCTACTCCATGGACCGGCCCCGCAATATGAAAGTCGGCGAAGAAGCCACGCTCCTTCGCAAACTCGAGCGTCAGGACGGCGCCATCTTCGCGCTCGACTGGTCCCCCGATGGCGCCAAAGTCGCTGTTGCCGGCGCGGCCCCCAACGTATCCGTCATCGACGCCGAGACGGGCCACCGAATCGCCGCCTGCACCGGTCACACCGCAGGCATCTACACCGTCTCGTTTTCGCCCGACGGAAAACACCTCGCCACCGGAGGCTTCGACGGGCAAGTCCGCATCTACAATTCATCCGACTGCAAACTGGAGCGCGCCTTCGTCCCGGTCCCCATCACCGGCGAAACGGGCGCGGGAGGTGCACAATGAAGACCAACTGGGTTTGCTTGTTTGCCGCTGTGGGGTTGTCCGCCGCCCCGCCCGCAATCACCGACCTCCAACCGCGTGGCGCGCAAAAAGGCCGGCCCTTCACCCTCACGCTAGTGGGCAAAGAACTCGCCGAAGGCGGAAAGGTGTGGTCCACCATGCCAGCCACGTTCACCCCAATGGCCCCCGAAAAAACCGGACCCATGACTGAAGGCCGATACGCGACCTTCCTGGTGGAACCCAAGCCCGAACTCGGTGTGGGGGTCTACCCCATTCGCGTGATCACCTCCAACGGCATCTCCAACATCCAACTCTTCACGGTCGGAGCCTTCCCGGAATTCGCGGAAGAGGAATCCAAACCCGGCGCGCTTCCTAATAGCAACGATTCCATCGAGAACGCGCAATCCCTCCCCGCAGCCGCGGCCACCATCAACGGAACCCTCCGCGGGCCCGATCGCGATATCTACCGGGTTCAGGTCAAGGCCGGCGAACGCCGCGTGTTTGAAGTGGAAGCCCGCCGTTCCGGTTCCGCCATCGACCCGGTTCTCCGCGTCAGCGATCAATCCGGAAAAGTCATCGCTAAATCGGAAGACAGTCCGCTCGTCGGCCTCGACGCGCGTTTGGAAGTTACCTTCCCTCGCGACGGCTACTACTACGTCGAAGTCCACGACGCGCGCTACTCTGCTCAAACCTACAATTTCTACCGCCTCAAGACCGGCGCGTACAACTTCCCGCATGAGGTGTTCCCGCTGGGAGGCCGCCGCGGTGAGAACGTCGAAGTTCAGATGGGCACACAGAAGCTCACGGCCGATCTCCGCACCGTCCCCGCAAGGGAGAAGCGAACGTGGATCAACCTGCCGGACAGTCCCACTCTTCCGCTGCCTTTCGCCGTTGGCGATGACCCCGAACTCACCGAACCCCTCACGCGGACCGTCACAATCCCTGCTACCATCAATGCGCGACTCGCCACACCCGCCGAAAAGGACCGCTACGAATTCCTCGTCAGTCCTGGCGACACCGTCACATTTCGTATCGAAGCCCGCGAGCTAGGCACATCAAAGCTGATGGCGGTGCTTGCCGCATTCGATGAGTCCGGAAAACAAATCGCCCGCTCCGGCGATGAACCGCTCGGCGAGGACCCCTACACCGTCGGCCAGAGCCGCACCGCTGGCGATCCGTTCCTCCGCGTGGAAGTGCCCGCCGGCGTCAAGACCCTCACCCTCACCGTGGAAGACCTCGCTCTTCGGGGCGGCCCGGGCTACGCCTATCGCCTCAACGCCCGCCGCCAAGGCGTCGATTTCCGTCTCACACTCAACGCTCCTTTTGTCAACATCCCGGCCGGTGGCTCCGTCGCTGTTCCTGTCGCTGTCGAGCGGCGCGGATTCGATTCCGAGATACAACTGCGCGTCGCCAACGCCCCGAAAGGCCTGAAGGTGGAAGGCGGCTTCGTCGTCGCCGGTGCGCCCATCAAGGAGCGCCCTCAAACACGCAACAGCCGCGGCATTCTCGTCCTCAGCGCCGATCCCGGTGTCATCCTTCCTCCTATGGAACTGACTATCGAAGGCGCCGGCCGGCTCGACGATGGAACGCAGTTAGTGCGCAAAGCCGAAGGCCTCGGACTGAATGTCGGTGTCAGCGGCGCCACTCTCCAGGGCTCCGTCGATCGCCAGAAGCCCATCACGGCCCCGTGGCTCGCCCTCGAACTTCCCGCCGCCGGTACCAAAGCGCCGGCCGCCACGCTCGAAGTGAAAATGCTCTCGCGCAAGCGCATGGCGGAAGGCGACGAATTGAAATTCGGATGGAAGTGGACGCTGCGCGATCCCATGCAACCACTTCCTCGCGCCGTGAGCGCTGAAATGGTGGGCGCGGGTGACGTGCGCGTCATTGATGCAAAGGCCGACCCGAAAGACAAAACCTCGGGCACCTTCCTGATGACCACCACCAAGCTCACGCGTCCGTCCAGGTACGACCTGTACGTCACAGGCCGCCTGATGATCGACGGCGCTCAGGAAGACATTATTTCCCGTCCCATCACCGTAGAAATTGAAGAGGTCAAATCGAGCGATGCTGCTCCTTCAACTGGTTCTGAACGCTAGCCTGAGTGTCACGCCCACTGCCGCGGCCGCCGAACGGGTCACGTTCCTGCGCGATGTTGCGCCAGTGCTCAACAAAACGGGCTGCACATCCGGCCCCTGTCACGGTGCAGCCAAGGGCAAGAACGGCTTCAAGCTTTCCCTCCGCGGCTACGATCCGCAATTCGATTACGAAGCGCTTCTCTACGATCTCTCCGGCCGCCGCTTCAACCGCGCCGAGCCGGGCCGAAGCCTCATGCTCGCCAAGCCCACGCAGGAGGTGGCGCACGGCGGTGGACTGCGCTTCGAAAAGGATTCCGATTACTACAAGATCATCTACAACTGGATCGCACAAGGTGTTCCCTACGGCGACGCGGCCAAAGACAGTGTCACGGAACTGCAAGTGGAGCCGAAAGAAATCCTCATGCCGAAACCCGGCGAATCGGCACAGTTGAAAGTTACTGCCCGTTACAGCGACGGCCAGATCCGCACGGTGACCCGCGAAGCCACCGTCGAATCGAACACGCCTACCGTCGCATCCGTAGACAACAGCGCCAAAGTGGCCGGCGAGCGCGTCGGCGAAGCCACGTTGCTGGTCCGCTACCAGGGCAAATTCTCCACCGTCCCCGTCACCATCCTCAACCCCAAACCCGGCTTCACCTGGAAGGCTCTTCCGCAACACAACTACATCGACCAGAAGATCGACGCCAAGCTGCAACGCCTCAGAATCCAGCCTTCGCCGCTGGCCGGCGACGCCGCCTTCCTCCGCCGTGTCTCCCTGGATCTCACCGGCCAGTTGCCCGCCACGGACGCTGTCCGTGCCTTCGTCAACGACCCTGCGCCGACACGCCAGAAGCGCGCCAGGATGATCGACAAGCTGATTGCCGGCACGCAGTACATCGACCATTGGTCCGTCAAATGGGGCGATCTCCTTCAGTCCAATCGCAAATACCTCGGCGAAAAAGGCGTCTATTCGTTCCAGGAATGGATTCGCGATTCCATCGCTTCCAACAAGCCCTACGACAAGATGACGCGCGAACTTCTCACCGCGCGTGGCAGCAGCTATGAAGAGCCCGCCGCTAACTACTACCGCGTCACCCGCGATCCCAAGCCGACCATGGAGAAGACCACCCAGGTCTTCCTTGGTGTGCGCATGGTGTGCGCGCAATGCCACGACCACCCATTCGAGCGCTGGACCCAGAATCAGTACTACCAGATGTCGGCCTTCTTCTCCGCTGTCGGTCTTCGCGCGGGCTATGAAGTCGGTGAAGAAATCCTCTTCGATCAACGTGCGGATTATGAGATGAAGCACCCCAAGGACGGTCGCGTGGTGAAGCCCGAGTTCCTCCTCGCTTCCGCCAAGCCAGTCGCCATCCCCGACGATTCCCGCCGCCGCGACGCCCTCGCCACCTGGCTCGTCTCCAAAGAGAATCCGTTCTTCGCCAAAGCCGTCGCCAACCGCGTATGGAGCTACTTCTTCGGCAAAGGCATCATCGATCCCGTGGATGACATCCGTGCCTCGAATCCGCCCGTCAACGCCGCGCTGCTCGAAGCTCTCACCAAGGATTTCACCGATCACAACTTCGATCTCCAGCACCTCATGCGCACCATCGTCAACTCGCGCGCCTACCAAACCTCCATCGCGACCAACGAATGGAATGCCGGCGATGGCGACAATTTCTCGCACGCCATTCCGCGCCGCCTGTCCGCCGAGCAGTTGATGGACGCAGTCACTGCTGCTGCCGGTGTGCGCCCTAACTTCCCGGAAGTCCCGCAGGACACCAATGCCGCGCAGTTGCCCGATCCGCACGTCGGCAAAGAAGGCTTCCTCGATGTCTTCGGACGCCCGCAGCGTGAATCGGCCTGCGAATGCGAACGCCGCACCGACTTCAGCCTTCCGCAGGCGCTCAACCTCGTCAACGGCCGCACCATCTCCGACGCCGTGGCCGATCCCAAGGGCCGCGTCGCCAAACTGATTCTGAGCGGCAAGAACGAATCCAACATTGTGGAAGAGCTCTACCTCGCCGCGCTCAGCCGCCTTCCCAACAAAGAGGAAAGCGAGCGCGCCTTAAAGTATCTGACCGGCGGCCCGCGCGCCACTCGTGCCCAGGATCTGCTCTGGGCGCTTCTGAACAGCAAGGGATTTTTGTACAACTACTAGAGAGGAACCACCCGAGATGCTGAACATACCTGGACGTCGTGCTTACACCTGCGAAGGACCCACCCGGCGCGAACTGATGCGCATCGGCTCGGTCGGATTGATGGGCCTCAGCCTGCCACATTTCTTCCTCTGGAACGACCAGGCTAAGGCCAACCCCACCGCCAACAAATGGGCAGGCGCCAAAGGCTTCGGCTCGGCCAAGAACGTCGTAATGATCTTCCTCCAGGGCGGACCCTCCCACATCGACATCTGGGACCCGAAGCCCGACGCCCCCGCCAACGTGCGCGGCGAATTCAAACCCATCAAAACCAGAATCCCCGGCACCCACGTCAGCGAGCACATGCCGATGATGGCCCAGCATCTCGACAAGGCCACGCTCATCCGCTCCATGAGCTACACGCCAAACGGCCTCTTCAATCACACCGCCGCCATCTATCAAATGCTCACCGGCTACTCGCCCGACAAGGTGTCGCCATCGGGCCAGTTGGAACCGCCGTCCCCCGCGGACTTCCCCACCGCCGGCAGCCACATCTCCAAAATGCGTCCTCCCAAGGACCCCGTGCTTCCGTTCGTGGAACTGCCGCGCCCATTGCAGGAATCGGGCATCATCGGCAAAGGCGGCGCGGCAGGTTTCCTCGGCAAGGCCTACGATCCTTACCGCATGTATCAGGACCCGGCCAAGCCGATCAAACTCGAAGACCTCGCGCTCCGCAAGGAGATCCCGCCAGACCGCCTCAAGGACCGCTTCGAATTGCTCAAAGGCATCAACGGTTCCATGCCCGAACTCGAGAAGGCGCTCAACGCCTCCGCCGTCGATGAATACTATGGCAAGGCCTACGACCTCGTCCTCTCCGGCAAGGCCAAGGACGCCATGGACCTCGAAAGAGAATCGCAGAAGATGCGCGAACGCTACGGCCTCCACACCTTCGGACAGAGCCTGCTCATGGCCCGCCGCCTCATCGAAGCCGGCACGCGATTCGTCCAGGTGAACTGGCCATCCGTCGCCAACGGCGATCCCGAAACTACCGCCTGGGACACGCACGCCGCCAACTTCGGCCCGCTGAAGAATCTCCACTGCCCCAAACTCGATCGCGGCCTCTCGGCCCTGCTCGAGGACATGGATTCCCGCGGTCTGCTGAAGGAGACCATCGTCGTCGCGGTGGGTGAATTCGGACGTAGCCCCCGCCTGGGCGTGTCCACTTCAGGCAACTCCAACTCCCCCGACGGCCGCGACCACTGGCCCTACTGCTACAGTGCTGTCGTCGCCGGAGCCGGCATCGCCCGCGGCATGCAATACGGCGAATCCGACGCCACCGCTTCATCCCCCAAGGAGAAGCCGGTCCACCCCGCGGATCTCCTCGCTTCTGTCTATTATTCGCTGGGCATCGACCCCGACATGGAAATCCGCAACCACCTGAACCAGCCGCGCGAGCTAGTGAAAGGAAAACCCGTCGCCGATCTTTGGGCGTAAGGTACCCTGGGAAGGGAGGTGCCGCTCATGACGCTAACAATCGAACTCCCGCCCGAACTGGAAGAGGCCCTTCAAGCCCGCGCACAGCATCAAGGAGTCAGCGCCAGCAACATTGCAGTCAGTCTCCTGACTGATGCACTCACGTCTACCGCAACCCGCGGACCTGCGCCCCCGGAGGAATTGCCGCTACTTCATCTGGGCGCGATGGGACCGTTGCGCCGCCGGGATATTTACGACGATGCTCGTTGAGCCCGGTATTATTGATGCGAACGTGCTGGCCTATGCCATCAACGTGGATGTACCGCAGCATTCCGCTTCCAGAAACCTGGTCGATGCCACCCGGGCTGGTTCGTCTCTCTACGTCACATCCCAGGTTCTCTGCGAATTTTATTCGGTGATCACAAATCCGCGTCGAGTTGCACTGCCAACGCGCCGTCCGACGCGCTACGCATCATTGCGAAGTTGCTTGCTCAGCCTGGGCTGCACCTTTTGCAATCTCCGGTATCGGTTGTTGCAGGCTGGATGGAGCTGTTGCGCCGCCGCCCGGTCACCGGTGCAGAGGTCTATGATCTGCAACTCACCGCTACGATGGTGGCCAATGGCATTCACCGGATCTACACCTTCAACACCGCCGATTTCCAGGTCTTTCCTGAAATCAGTGTAGTGAGGCCGTAGCAACCTAAGATATGACCATCGACTCCATCAAAGAGGCCATCGCTGCACTGGAGCCCCAAGACAAAGCCGCACTGACAGGATCCTCATTCTGATTTGACGACTATTGATAGGCTGATTGATGTGGAGGAGAGAATGATTGCATCCAGATAGGTGTTCCTTTGAGATGCCCTCTAGCTGCGTTCCCGGTTCTACGCCGTGGCTGAAGCCGCCATCTTCAACACCTCCATCACCCGCACTCCACTCCCCACCAACCCCCGCGCGAAATTCCGCACCCGCCCCTTCAACCCCTCATCCCGCAAATACTCCGCCGGCGACTTCCCGTCCACACGCGCCAGCATCAACAACGGCAGATGAACCAGCGTCCCCTCCGTCAAATCCGCCACACGGGAAACACTCTCCCAATACACCCGCGCCACTCGCGCAATCCGCGCCGCATGTTCCGGCAAGTAAAACATTTTCAACAGTAAATGATTTAGCAGAAACGCCGCATCAAACGACGGGTCCCCAAAGTGAATCACCTCGAAGTCAATCGCTGTAAGCTGCTCCCCATCGACGAGCATGTTCTTCGGGCTCCAATCGCCATGCACCAAAGCAGTCCGATGCGTCCGGCACCGCGCTATCGCCGCTTCAAAATGCTCCCGCAAATCCGGATGCTTCGTCGCCGTGAACCGGTAATACGGGTCCAACCGCAACTGATCGAAAACCTCCTGGTCCCCAAACGCCTCCGCGCCAGGCGCCTGCAACATCGCGCAATGGATCTCCGCGGCGCACCTCGCGTGCGACTCGTCCACTTCCCCCGCCATCAGCAGCGATTTCCAGGTACGATCCCCGCGCGCCACCGTCATCGCAAACAGATAGTTCTCGCGGTCCTCATACAGCAACCCCGGAACCGCCCCCGAAGGCAGCATCGGCCCCAGCACCCGAATCGCCTCCGCTTCGCGCCAGATGCGGTCCCGCCGCGAAAACCAGTCTTCCTTTACCCGCAGTTTTTCCAGAGATTGCTTGATGACGTACCGCCGCCCGGGCGTCTCAATCAACAGCACATGGTTGCTGACGCCGCCAGCCAGCGGTGTGATCTTCACATCCGTCGCCGCACACCCCTCGCGCTCCGCGATGTACTCCGCAGCCCCTGGCCCATCCAGTTCCGTCATCGCGAAATGATCTTGTCTTCCTTTAACGACTGGATCATCGACTCGAGCTGCTCCACGCGGGTCCGCAGCGCATCGATCTCCTGCATCTCCGGATCCGGCAACTGACCGTGCTGCAGATCCTCCACCACCTCGCCGCGCGACCGCACGATCTTCGCGGGAATGCCCACGACAGTGGAATGATCGGGCACTGACCGCACCACCACCGACCCCGCGCCCACCTTCACATGATCTCCAATCGTGATGTTCCCGAGCACCTTCGCGCCCGTTCCCACCACCACGTGACTTCCAATCGTCGGATGCCGCTTGCCCTTTTCCTTGCCCGTTCCACCTAGCGTCACGCCCTGATACAAAACCACGTTATCGCCGATCTCCGCCGTTTCGCCGACCACTACACCCATGCCATGGTCGATGAAGAAGCAGCGCCCGATCTTCGCGCCCGGGTGAATCTCAACGCCCGTGAAGAAACGCCCGATCTGCGAGATCACACGTGGCAGCAGCGGGCAGTGCATCTTGTACAGCCTGTGTGCCAGACGGTGCAGCAGAACCGCATGCAGTCCCGGATAGCACAACAGAATCTCCACCACGCTCTTGGCGGCGGGATCTGCTGCAAAGATGTTGTCGATCTCCTCGCGTATTGTGCTGAACATGCCAGAAACCTCTATTATCGCCCTTTACAGGGCCAGCGTCGCCATGGCTTCGGCCAGAACCAGCGCGCCCTGGGCGATCGCCTCCGGCGAAGCGTACTCCTCAGGCCTGTGGCTGAAACCACCGCGGCAGGGAATAAATAGCATCGCCGCCGGCGCCAAACGCGCCATGAACAGAGAATCGTGATACGCGCGACTCACCATCTTCCGGTGCGCCAGCCCGTGCCTTTCGCACGCTGTACTCAGCGCACTCACTATAGATGCATCACACACCGCCGGGGAATCAGCGTTGATCACTTCTTTGCGCGCCTCCACTTTCCGCCGCCCGCAAATCTCGGCGATCGCTTCATCCACTTTCCGCAGCACCGCATCACGCCGGTCCCCATCAATATCGCGAATATCCAACTCCAGCTTCACGCGGCTGGGAATGCTATTGATCGCCCCCGGAAAAACTTCGCACACGCCCGCCGTGCCCACCGTATCCACTGCGCCGGATTCCTTTGCCGCGGCCTCCACTGCCAGCGCCACCTCCGCCGCTGCCAGAAATGCATCACGCCGCGCTGGCATCAGCACCGCGCCTGCGTGCCCGCCTTCACCTTCAAAGAACAGCCGCAAACTCGCCGGAGCGGCAATGGCGGTTACGACCCCCAAGGGTACCCCGTCTCGCTCCAACAGTGGACCCTGCTCGATGTGCAACTCCACGAACCCCGCATAGTAACCGGGGCCCAGGCGCACGCCCGCCAGGTCACCATCGAAACCCGCCGCTGTACGAACCTCGTTCAACGTACGCCCGTCCTTGTCGCGCAGCGTCTCGCCCGCGCCCGCATCCAGCGATCCCGCAAGCAGCCGGCTCCCCAGGCAACCAATTCCAAACCTCGTCGGTTCCTCTGAGGTGAACAGCAGCACCTCCAATGACCGGCGTGGCCGCACTCCAGCCCGCTGAAGCGCGCGAATCGCCTCCAGCCCGCCGAGCACGCCTACCGTCCCATCGAACGCGCCCGCGTGCGGAATCGCGTCGATGTGAGAGCCGGTCCCGATCGCAGCCAGCGCCGGTTCCCTGCCCTCCCAGCGCGCAAATGTGTTCCCCACCGCATCCTCGCGCACGGCCAGTCCCGCGTCCGTAAAGAGCCCCTTCACATAGGCCCGTGCCCGTGCGTCCTGATCGCTGAAGACAATGCGCGTCACCGATGGCCGCGGTGTATCCGAGAACCCGGCCAGCGTCCCCAACTCGTTCCAAAGCCGCGTCCCGTCGATTTCAATTCGCATGCGTCACACTCCCAGCGGATGCCGGTTCCAGTCTTTGTAGATGAGATACTTCGCCGGCGCCTTCCCCACCGCGCAGAACCACTGGGGACAATACGACGCCATCCAGATGAAATCACCGGCCTGCGTGGGATACCAGTAGTCTCCCAACCGGTAGACGCCTCCACCTTCCAGCATCAGCAGCCCGTGCTCCATCACGTGAACCTCCACCATCGGAAGGCTCGCCCCCGGCTGGTACGTCATCGTGTTCACGGCAAAATCAAAGGCGGTGTCATCCGGCAGCAATGCGCGCACTTCCAGCCATTCATCACCGCCCAACGCCTTCGGTGCCACGTCCGGCTCCGCACCCACAAACACCCCCGGCCTTTCCTTGCCGCGCAACGCCACGTACGGCTTCTCAATCACCGCCACCCGTGCCGCGCTCAAACCCACGACTGGATGCTCCGCGGACGGCAAGTACGCGTAGCCACCCGTCTCCAGGACATGACCCTCCACATTCACGCTGCCCTGCAGCACGAAGAGAAAACGCTGTCCCACCTGCACGCCCAGACAGCCGCCCTCTTCCATCTCCGCCGTGTAGTGCATGAACTTCGCACCAGTCGCCGGCGCCACGTGCACCACAGCAGTCGCCTTCACCATGCCCGGCAAAGGCGCGCGGACAAACGTGTCCGGCGTCAACAGCAAATGATCGCGCCGGTAGACGCTACGTGTGTGTCCCAGGTTGTGCATGCTTTCCTCCGATGAACTTTCCGCCCCGTTGTGCCCGAATCAGGCCGTCATAGATAACCTCGCCGTTCAGCACCGTACGCCAAACGCGCCCATACAACACACGGCCCACATACGGGCTCATCTGATGCCGCTGCTGTAATTGCGGACCCTCCAACGTATAGCGAACCCGCGTGTCCACCATCGCGAAATCGGCCCGGCAGCCCACTTCCAACCGGCCTCGTCCTTCCAGCCCAAACCGCTTCGCTGGATTCGTCGCCGTCACTTCCGCCACCCGCTGATGAGACAAGCCCCGCGCCGCATCCAACAAAACACCCAGTGTCGATTGCACACCGGCGATACCACCCCATACCTTAAAGAAATTCCCGTCTTCCTTCATCGACGGCGGTGCGGGTGAATGGTCCGACGCCACAATGTCGATCCCGCCCTCGTGTAGTCGCCGCCACAACTCCTGCCGGTCCGCCTCGCTGCGCAATGGAGGTGCACACTTCGCCAGTGCTCCGATCCGTTCCATGTCTTCATCGGTGAAGAACAAATAGTGGGGGCACGTCTCAATCGAAATGTCCGTCCCCTGAGCCCGAGCCTCTAACGCCGCTGCCACGCCGCGCCCGGAACTGACGTGTACGATGTGCAGCCTCGCGCCTGCATCCCGCGCCAGCAACGCCGCCCGTTGAATCGCTTCTACCTCCGCGATCACCGGCCGAGAATCGAGATAATCCAGCACCCCCGTGCGACCCTCCTTCAGACACCGCACCGCCAGCGTCCGGGTAATCTCATCGCTCTCCGCATGCACCGACACTGGCAAATCCAACCGCGCGGCCTCGCGCATCCCTTCCCATAAAGTCACATCATCGGCGCGCGGAAACTCCCCCAATCCGGAATCAGACATGAAGGCCTTAAACCCAATCGCGCCGCATTCGGCCAACTCCGCCAGCGCCTCGCGATTGCCCGGCACAATCCCGCCCCACACCGCAAAATCCGTAATCGACGCATGCTCCAGAGCCAGCCGCTTCTGTTCGAATTCTGCTCGTCCCACCGTGCACGGCGATGAATTCAGAGGCATATCAAAGAACACCGTCCCGCCGCCGGCCGCCAGAGCGCGGCTTCCCATAGCCGCTCCTTCCCAATGCGTCCGTCCCGGTTCATTGAAGTGCAGGTGCACGTCGATCACACCAGGAAAAACCGTCCACCCATGCGCGTCGATCTCTTCTTTCCCGCCCGTCAACTCCGCATCCATAGCCGCGATGACGCCACCGGTCACGCCGACGTCGCACAACCTCGGACCACCCGGAGTAATCACCATCCCGCCGCGGACCACCAGGTCATACATCCAACACCTCCAGAAAACGCCGGCAGGCCTGATACGCTGCCTCCACGTCTTCCTCCTGCACCGCCTCATCCGGGTGATGGCTGATGCCTCCCGGACTGCGCAAAAACAGCATTGCCACCGGCGCCCTTTGCGCGACGATCATCGCATCATGCCCCGCGCCGCTCATCAGTCGTGGCGCGCCGGGCACAGCCTCCGCCAGGAGTTCCGTCAATCGCACATCCATCGGAACCGCCCGCTGTTCCAGCCGCTGCTCCCAACTCACCGTAATGCCACACTGTCCCGCGATGCGCCGCGCTTCCTCCAAAATCCGTCGCAGCGCCGTCTCTCTCACCGCATCCCCCGCATGCCGCACGTCCAGGCTCGCCCGCACCAATCCTGGAATCACGTTGCCGGCATTCGGCTCCACTTCCAACTGCCCCACCGTCGCCACCAACCCTTCCAGCTCCCGTGCCACCTCCTCCACTCGCACCACCCACCGCGAAGCCGCCGTCAGTGCATCACGCCGCAGCGCCATCGGTGTCGTGCCCGCATGATTCGCTTTGCCCTCCCACCGCAGCAGATAACGCGACTGACCCGCAATCGCTTCCACGACCCCCAGCGGACAGTCCAAACTTTCCAGCACCGGGCCTTGCTCGATGTGTACCTCCAGATACCCAATGACATCACTCGACATCACAGCCTCGCCCAGACGCGCCGCATCCAACCCAAACTGTTCGATCGCTTCGCGCACACTGCATCCGCTGCCATCGCACTTGGCCAGCAGTTCGTCATCCAGCGTTCCCACCAGCGCGCGGCTGCCTAGAAACGGTGCGCCGAACCGCACTCCCTCTTCCTCGGAAAATCCGATCACCTCGATACCATACGACAACCGCCGCCCGCGCAACGATTCCACCAGCGCCACGCCCATCACTACCCCGAGAATCCCATCGAAAGCCCCCGCACGCGGCACCGTGTCCAAGTGCGATCCGATCAGCAGTCGACGAGCGGTCCGACCGCCATACACCCCGCGCAGATTGCCCGCTGCGTCCACCGAAACACTCATCCCGGCCCGCAACATTCGCTCTCGCAGCAGCGCATGCACGTCGTGCATCGGTGGCGAAAGAAAGGTCCGCGTCGTGTATCCCGGTTCTTCTGTGAATGCCGCAATCGCACGGCAAACAGCAACAATGTCCTGCCTCATCACGAACCCCGGTACGTCGAGTACCCGTATGGCGACACCAGCAGCGGCACATGATAGTTGCCTTGCGGTTCCGCGATCCCAAACCGCACGCTCACCTCATCCAGAAATGGAGGCTCCGTCAACGCCACGCCGATTTCCCGGAAGTATGCTGCAACCGAAAAAACAATTTCATACGTTCCTGTTTGCAGCGTGTCGCCCGTCAACAGAGGCGCATCGGTTCGGCCATCGGCATTCGTGCGCGTGGCCACAATCCAATCGCGCCCATCCCCGTGCAACTGGTATAGCGCCACTTCCATGTTCGCCGCCGGACGGCCATTCGCCGTGTCCAATACATGTGTTGATAGCCGCGCCATGTTATCTCCGCAGCGTCAATCCCAGGCATCCATACGGTGGACGCGCATCGGTGTAAGTGCCACGCGTGTCCCCAACCTCCGCCACCGTATCCCACGTCCGGTTGTTCCCCTCCAGCCGCAGTTCCGCAATGGCAGGATACGCCTCCAGAATCTTCATCCCCACCTGGTAGATAATCTCCTGAATGCTCCCCGATTCAAACGAGCTGTAAAACTCATGCACCAGCCGCCGCACCCCCTCAGTCACCGCGCCCTTCGTCAACGCAGCCCCCGCATCCGTATAGGTCCAGTCGAGATCGAGCCACATATGCAGCGGCCGGTTGCGGATGTCCGGCAGCGTGGTGTATTCATCCCGCAGAAAGCCCGAGAACGCGCTCCCGCGCAGCCGCAACAGTTGAAACACTCCAATGCCTGACCGCGCCTCCACCACACGCAGCCCATCGCCTCCGCGCTGCATTTCCACTCTTGCCCGCGCCCGTTCCGGACCCGCCGGCGCAAACGCTACCGAGCCCCCGCCAATGCCCTCGTAGGGAATCTCGGTGGCAGTCACCTGCGCCCCTTCCGTCTGCGGATACTTCGTGAGAAACTTCTCCGCCAGAAAGAGACAGTACGCCTCCAAATCGCTGCCCGCGAAGTTCAGCGTCTCGCGCTGTATGAAGTTCTTCATCGAATCGGTGGCAATCAGTCCCGTGTTGTCCCCCGTCGTATACGTGGGCCAGAACGCGTCGCCGTAAATCAGCAGCAGCACGTTGGCGCCGAACACCGCGCCTTGCCCTTCCGGCACATTGCCGTCACGATACAGCCGGTAGACGATGGTGTCGCCTTTCCCGTAATAATTCCGCTTCACGCCACTCGCAAAACTTTCCACTTGCTCAATCCTCCTTGATAGTGTCTTCCAGCCGGAACCTCGCAATGCGAAACACCTGCTGCAAAGCCCCATCGAATTCTTCACCCGCGGAGTTGGGCAAACGCTGCGCCATCGCCGCCAGAATATCGTGCTTTGTGCTCCCTTTCACCGCATACAGAAAGGGAAATCCGAACTTCTCTTTGTACCGCGAATTGTCCCGCTGCAAACGGTGGAACTCTTCCGCCGTCAACTGATGCAGTCCCGCGCCGGCCTGTTCGCCGACTGAAGCATCACTCATCCGCGCCCGCGATCCCAGATCCGGATGGGCCCGCAACAGCGCCAGTTGCTCGTCGTGCGTTGCCGTCCGCACCTGTTCACACATCGCCGCGTGCATCGCTTCCAGGCCCGCGAAGGGACGCGAGTTCCACGCGCGCTCCGCCACCCACGGCGAATGTTCAATCACCCACCCGATCGCCTCCACAAAGGCCCCCTGCTCCATCCCGTTCAACTCCGTGATCTTCATGCGAGAGGCTTACACTCCCTGCGATGAATCACTCTTCCCGCCACAGCCACTTCTTCGATATGGTCCGCTCCCGCCAGCGTGAACAGCCATCCCAACACCCGCTCCAGCGACCCCGCTTGATCCAGAGCGTTCGCCAATGGACAACAGGCCGCCGGCCGGATATACACATAGTCCGCCGATTTCCCCGGCCGGAAATCCCCGGTTTCCTCCTGCAATCCCATCGCCTCCGCGCCGGCCCGCGTGGCCAGATACAGCAGTTGGTCCGGCCGCAACAAATATGGCTCCGGTGCCAGTCTCTGCAGCAAATACGCCTGCAATCCTTCCTTCAACAAACTGAACCCCGTCCCTCCGCCAACATCCGTTCCCAGCGCAAACCGCACCCCGGCCTGCAAGTGGCGCTGCATTGGAAAGAACCCGCTCCCCAGCGCCGCGTTGCTGCAAGGGCAATGCGCCACCGCTCCTCCTGTTGCCGCCAAGCGTTCCAACTGCGCCGGCGTCGAATGCACACTGTGCGCCAAGACAGCATTCCTGCCCGTCAGGTGATACCGTTCATACACCGACAGATAATCCTCCGCCCATGGAAATCTACGCATCACCTCAACAATCTCGCGCACGTTTTCATTCCAGTGCGTCGTGAAGCGCAACCCTTCGTGCTCGGCCAGTAGCGTCTGGCAAACTTCCAACATCGCCTCCGACGACGAAAGAGCGAACCGTGGCGTCACCGCATACAGCAGCCGCCCTTTCCCATGGAACCGCCGGATCAACTCCGTACTCTCGCGATACGCCTGCTCCGGTGTTTGATGCAACTCCTCGCGGAGCATTCGATCCGACAGCACCAATCCACTCGCCACACGCAATCCCGCCGCCTCCGCCGCCTCAAACAACAACGCGGTGGCGTGTGAAAAATGCGATCCGAACACAAGCGCGGTGGTGGTCCCGTGCGCCGCCAGTGCCGGCACAAACTCACGCGCGATCGCCGCCGCATAGTCCGAGTCCGCCAACCGTGCCTCTTCCGGCAGAGTGTTGTGTTCCAGCCAGTCGAGCAGCGTATACCCAAGTCCGCCCAGCACTCTCACCTGCGGGAAGTGAATGTGCGTATCCACGAACCCGGGCAGCAGATACCCGCCCCGCAAATCGCGAACCGGAACATCCGGATAGATCCGCCGAATCGCCCCATAATCGCCGCAACCGTTGATCGCGCCGTCTTCAATTAGCAGCGCCCCGTCGGCATAAGCCTCCAGCGCGCGTTCTTCGCGGAAAGGATCACGCGGTGTGTGAAACAGCGTGGCCCGCAGCAGTTGTGGTGTCACGAGCGCCCCCTTCCCTCGATCGCTCGATCGCCCAATACACACGCTCCGGAGTGGCCGGACTGTCGAACGTCACCAGACCCCCATTCCCAAACGCAGCCACCGCGTCGCGCAATGCCTCGCGCGCCGATATCGCCAGCATCAACGGAGGCTCGCCCACTGCCTTGCTTCCCATCACCACACCTGGTTCCCCGGCGCTCTCCAGAAACGCTACCCGAAAATCCTCCGGCAACTCCGCCCATGATGGCAGCTTGTACGTCGAAGCCCCGCTCGTCGCCAGCCGGCCCTTCTCATCCCACAACAACTCCTCCAACGTCAGCCAGCCGAGCCCTTGTACATAGCCGCCCTCCACTTGTCCGCGATCCATCATCGGCGAAACCGAGTCGCCCACGTCTTGCAAAATATCCACTCGCAGCACACGATGATCGCCGGTGAACCCATCCACCTCCACCTCGGTAACCGCGGCGCCGTATGCGTAGTAGTAGAAGGGCCGGCCTTGCCCCGTCTTCGGATCGTAGTGAATCTCCGGAGTCCGGTAGTAGCCTTGCGCGAAGAGGGCAATCCGCTTGCGATATGCTGCCTCCACTACTTCGCGAAACGTAGCATCCTCCGCGAGGTCCGCCTTCACCAAGGCCAGCCGCTCGCGGATCTGCCGGCAGGCATCCACTACCGCAGCCCCATTCAAATCCGTGCCCGAAGAAGCCGCTGTCGCTGAGGTGTTCGGAACCTTATCCGTGCGCGTGGTCATCACTCGAATCGACTCCAGCGGGACTCCCAGGCTTTCCGCCGCAATCTGACCGATCTTGGTGTGTAGGCCCTGCCCCATCTCCGTGCCGCCATGATTCACCTGCACGCTCCCATCGCGATACACCAGCACCAGGGCGCCACCTTGATTGAAGAACGTGGCAGTGAACGAAATCCCAAACTTCACCGGCGTGATCGCCAGGCCGCGCTTGGCATGCCGGTGCTCCGCGTTGAACCGCGCAACCTCCGCGCGCCGCATGGCGAAATCACTCGAGACCTGCAGCTCCTCCCAAATTCGGGGAATGCGCGCCGCATCCTTCACCGGCTGACCGTAATGCGTGGTCTGCCCCTCGCGATAGAAATTCCGTTCGCGAATCACCTCGGGCTTCAGCCCCAACGTCCGCGCCGCGCGATCGAGAATATCCTCAATAACGACCATCCCCTGCGGACCGCCGAATCCACGAAATGCCGTCTGCGAAGTCTTGTGCGTCTTTGCGATCCAACCCGTTACTTCCACATTGGGCAGGTAGTAGCAGTTGTCGCAGTGAAACATCGCCCGCCACATAATCGGCTCGCTCAAATCCAGACTCCAACCGCCATCGGAATACAGTTCCAGCCGCAACGCCTCTATCCTTCCATCGCGATCGAACCCTGCCGAAAACCGCGCCAGAAACGGATGCCGCTTGCCCGTGAGTGCCATGTCCAACACGCGAGGCAAACGCACGCACACAGGCCGCCGCGTCTCCCACGTGCCCATCGCCGCAATCGCCGCATATGGATTCGCCTGCACCTCTTTGCCCCCGAAAGCCCCGCCCATTCGCAGACACTCCACCGTCACCTGATGCCGCGGCAGCGCAAGCACGCGAGCAATCACCTCCTGCGTCTCGCTGGGATGCTGCGTGGAAGAAGCCGCGTGCACACCGCCAGTCTCATCCAACCAGGTGGTCGCACATTGCGTCTCCAGATAGAAATGCTCCTGCCCGCCGAGGAACAACTCGCCCTCAATCCGTACCGCGCTCGATGCCAGCGCCGCCGCCGCATCGCCGCGCTCCATGCGAAACGGACCCGAATGAAAACTCCTAGTCTCGATCGCCTGTGGAATCGTCAAAACTGCCGGCAGCGCTTCGTACTGCGCCAGCACACACCCCGCACCCAGCCGCGCCGCCTCCAACGTCTCGCCCAGCACCCACGCCACTGGCTGCATGTGATGCAAAACTTCGGTGGGAAACAGCGGCTCATCGTGCCGGTTGGCGCCGGAGTTCGCTTCCCCGGGAGCATCGCTCTCCGTCAAAACCGTCACCACGCCGGGCTGCTCCAACGCGGGCCCAACGTCCATCCGGATTAGCAGCGCATGTGCATGTGGGGCCATCACCGGCCATGCGTGCAACAGCCCGGGAAACCGCCCCACCAGATCGTCCGTGTACAACGCACGCCCGCTGACATGCCCTTCGGCGCTCTCGTGAGGAATTGCTTTGCCTGTGATTTTCATGCGAACTTCTCCACCAGATTTCGCGCCATCGCCAACCGGTAAGCCGCCGATCCGCGGTGATCACTCAACGGCCGCAGAGTCTCCATGATCGCCGTTTGCGCGGCCACCACCGCATCGTCGTTCCACCGTCGCCCTGTCACCGCGGCTTCTGCCTTCGCCACGCGAACCGGAGTGGCAGCGACGCCGCCGAAGGCAAACCGCGCCGCTTTCACAACACCAGAAGCGTCCAGCCGCAAAGCAAACGCCGCTGCCACCGTGCTGATGTCGTCCATTCGCCGCTTAGCCACCTTGTAGAACCGCAGTCTCTCCGCGAACGGCTTCGGCACAACAATCGACACAATAACCTCGCCCGCACCCAGTACCGTTTTCCGATAACCAAGGAAGAACTCGTCCAATGGGACCAGCCGCTCTCCCGAACGCGACGCCAGCCGCATACTCGCATCCATCGCCAGCAGCAGCGGCGCCGCGTCGCCAATCGGAGAAGCAGTCGCCAGGTTCCCACCCAGTGTCGCCCGGTTGCGAATCAGCGGCGACGCAAACAACGCCAGCCATTCTCCAATCACCGCCGGCGAGCCTGCCCACGTTGCTTCGATCTCACTGAGCGTCAGCCCCGCACCGATTTCCACTGCGTCATCCGTTTCGCGAAACACGCGCAACTCCGCCAGCGCCTCCAGGCTGATCAATCGTTCAAAACGTTTTCCGCGAAGATTGTTTTCCACCACCAGATCGGTGCCGCCTGCAGTGAACCGCGCCTCCGGATGCTCCGCCATCAGATCGAACAGTGCACCCATCGTCGCGGGACGCGCAAATCCATTCTGTTCGAACGCGTCCACCGCTGGCCCCGGCCTACGCAAGCGCGCCGAAAACTCATCCTCCGGTGCAGCCCCTAACGATAGCGCCGCGTCCCGAATCGGACGGTACCCCGTACACCGGCACAGATTGCCGCCCATCGCATGCGGATCACATGGGCCTGTCCTCCCGGGCCGGTAATGCTCGGCAAACAAGCTCATCACAAAGCCCGGCGTGCAATACCCGCATTGCGACCCGCCGTGATCCACCATCGCCTGCTGCACCGGTGCAAGCTTTCCCCCGCGCGCCAGCCCCTCCACGGTGTAGATCTCCTGCCCCGCTGCCATCCCCAACAGCATGAGACAACTGTTCACCGGCACAAAGGCGCTGCCCTCACCGCAAGGCTTCACCATCGCCACAGTGCACGCGCCACACTCCCCCTCGGCGCAGCCCTCCTTCGCCCCAGTCAGGCCCTGCCCGCGCAGATAGTCGAGCAGCGTCTCGTGCGCCGCAATCCTCTCTGCAATGACGGTCCTTCCGTTCACCAGAAACTCCACTGTCGCCGCTCCTTCCCATGCCAGCTCTAAACATTAGGATACATTCCAACCAGATCCAACTCGCACAGCTACGCGAAATTCCACGCGGGCTTGGCTAATATGGTGTACATGAAAGTCTTCCAAGACCTCACTGTTCGCGGCGGCCGGACGGCCCTGGAGGCTTTCCTCATTGCCATGGAGGAGCGCCTCGACGGCGGTTGGCGAAGAGACCTCGTGCGTGAAGCAGAAACGCGAAGTTCCATGCTACGGATGCGCTGTTATCGCTGCGATGCAGGCGCGAACCGAGGAGCGATCAGTTTGTGGCTGTCAACCCACTCCGATGGCCATCTCTACGTCAGTAACATACTCGCCGAAGACCGCCAGCCTTTGAGCTACGACCAGTACAACGCAATTCTCCAGGATTTCTATGCACGCTTTGCCCTGCCCGCTGCCACTTCCAGTGGTGCGGTAGTTGAGCTTGGGAAGCCTGACTACCAGATTGACGATTTCCTCTCCCCTGCTGCTGCTAGCGCTCTCCGCGAATTCTCCGCGCTGGCAAATCGGTCTCTTCTCCATCCGTTCGACAGGCGACGTTGGAACGAGTTTCTGATCTTAGCCCACCGCGAGGAAACAAACATCTCCTCCGACATGCTCATGAGATGGCTGGTCGAAGAGGAACACTGGCCAGACTATCGTGCCAGCAACATTGTCACTGAGTTCGAGAACGCCCGCGGACTGCTCGAAGCCTACGAGTCGCAGCACGCATGACGCGTCTTCTCGAGTGCTGGGAACTCGTGCGAGAGATCACAACTCAGCCTTGCCCGCTACTCTTTCTCGACACTTGTTCCGTTCTTGACATTTTTCGCTCTGTTTACAGAGACAATATCCAATCAAATCTCGCTCGATCAGCCGCCGATCTCGTGACATCCGTACAATCCTCTGCCAGGCAGTTCCATGTCGTGGTTACTGACAGCGTACTTGGTGAATTCAACAACAACCGAGCCAACGTCAATGAGGAGCTGGCCGCAGAAATGGCCAAGTTGCGCAGGAGCATGAAGCGAGTCTCCAGCGCCGTAGAGATTTTCTTTCCAGATCGACGAGTGATTGATCCAGGGTGGCCATCGCCAGAGGAGATAAAAGACCGCCTGCTCACTGTCGTGGACCAACTCATCTCTGTGGTCACTGTTCTCAGGGAATCCGATGAGTGCAAGCTCAGAGCCGTCGTTCGGGTGCGAAATAGACTCCCGCCGGCAAGGCTAAAGCAGCAAGTCCAAGACTGCGTCATCTTTGAATCGTTCCTCGACCTGGTGCGCCAGACGCGTGCCGAAGGGTTTACCGGTCCCGCCATATTTGTCACGTCCAACAGCACAGACTATGGCAAGCCCCCCGGCGAGGATATGATCTCTTCCGATCTTGCGCAGATCTCCGCCCTCTACGCGGACGACATTTCACGGGCGTTGGCAGAGAGCAAGAAGACTCCGGCATAAGGCCCAACAGGTCGCCCATCAAACTGCAACATGGGCGAGCCTCCCCAACCTCCCCCGAAACAACCCCGGCATCGCCGCGCAATTCGGCACCAGATAGTCGAGCAGCGTCTCATGCGCTTCAACCGTCTCTGCGATGACAGTCCTTCCGTTCAGCAGAAACTCCAGTGTCGCCGCTCCTTCCCGTGCCAGCTCTCGACTTTTAGGATACATTCCAACCTGTTCCGACTGCTTATGCCCGATGGCGCAACTCTGCGCCGCTAAGCTGATGGTACGGGTCAGACGGGCCACCCGCGCCCGCAAGAACCCCTTAAGGATCCCCGCCATCGCCATTACCGACGGCCTCGTACCGAGGAAAGGAGAACTGGAGGCCAAGGCTTTACGCTCCGCCGGCACTCCCGCCCCATGAAAAGCTGTGATCGTGTAGGCGAAAAAAGGTCTTACCGCATACTGTCGCTGAGCCGAAAGGAAGCGCATAATATACAAGTAGGCATGTCAAGAGTTGCCATGTATTGCCATGCCTGGCCATGTGTGATAGTGTGGCGAGTGTGGAGGGCTCTCTTATGCAAACAATGAACATTTCGCTCCCCGACCAACTCAAGGAGTTCGTTGAGAGCCAGGTCGGCTCTGGCCGATACAGCAGCGTTAGCGAGTATGTGCGCGATCTCATCCGCGACGACGAAAAGCGCAAAGTCCAAGAGAAGCTCGAAGCGCTGCTCGTCGAAGGGATTCAAAGTGGCGAGGCTACGGAAATGACGCGCCAAGACTGGAGTGACATCCGATCGGAAGCACTCAAGCGGTTTGAAGCTCGCAAAGCCGGGAAGTCGGCGTAAAGTGCCCAAGGTCCGTAAACGCGAAGCAGCCAAGCGCGACCTGATTGCGCAACGGGTCTGGTATGCCGAGAACGCTGACATCGAAACCGCCGATCGGTTCATAAAGGCAGCCGAAGAGACTGCTTCGATGCTGGCCGGGCAAGCAGAAGCGGGTTATCGCTTCTTTGTTCGCAGGCCCGAGTTGCACGGGATACGACGATTCCCGTTGTCTGACGGCTTTGAGAAAACCTTACTCTTCTACTTCCCCATGAAAGACGGAATAGAATTGGTCTATCGCCGAGATTCGTAAGTCCCTATAGGCCTTCCCAGCCTCTCTCGCAGCAACCCCGGCATCGCCGCGCAATTGGGCACCAGCAACACGTCCCACCCCGCGGCCGACCCGCTTGCCGCCCCCGCCTCCGAATCCTCCACCACCAGCGCCGCCCTCGCACCCAGCCGCGCCCCTGCAGTCCGATAAGGCTCCGGGTCTGGCTTCAGCATTGTCACGTCCTCACGGCACACGATCGTCTGGAAGTACCCCAATACGCCGGCCCGTTCCAGGTTAGGATACACATGCCGGCCGCGCGCCGAACTCACCACTCCCAACTTATACCCGCGCAAATCCCCCAGCAACGCCCGCGTCTCCTCCGCCACGATCTCGCCCGTATTGGCAAATACCTCGTGGAAAAGATCGTTCTTCACAGGATAGATTGCCGACACTGATTCCCGATCCAACGGTGGGTCCCGAAGCCCGCAGAGCAGATCGAGCAGTACCTCCCCCGAATGCCCGCGTAGAGTCGCGTCGTACGTCTCCCAATCGAGCGAAACCCCGAACGGCGTCATCACCTCGCGCCAGCAGCGGAAGTGCACCGGCTCGCTGTCAATCAGTACGCCGTCGAAGTCAAACAGGATCGCGTCGTATGGTTGTGCCAATTTTTCATTGTAAAATCTATGACCATGAGGATGCTGATCATTGTCCTGCTCTGCTCGCTCAGCCTGCTGGCCCAATCGCCGGACCTCTTCCAGGCTATCCGCAACAACGACCTTGCCACCCTTCGGAAGGCGAACAAAGATGAACTCGCCGCTCGCGACCGCCGCGGTGCCACGCTGCTCATGCACGCTGCCCCTTTCGGCAGCATCGACGCCGTAAAGCTCCTCCTCGATGCCGGTGCCGATGTGAACGCGCGCAGTGGCACGGAATCCACCGCCCTCCTGTGGGCCGCTTGCGACCATGCCAAAGCCAGGCTTCTTGTCGAGCGCGGCGCTGACGTCAACGCCGTATCCAAGATGGGCCGCAATCCGTTGATCGCCGCCGCATCCTGTCCTGGCAACCTCGCCACCGTCAAACTCCTTCTCGACAAAGGAGCCAATCCCAACACAGCAGGCCCCGACGGAGTCTCCCCCATCACAGCGGCCGCCAGTAACGGCGACTTCGCCATAGTGGAGGCTCTAATGGCTCGCGGCGCCGATCCCAAATCCCGCGACAAGACCGGAATCACGACCCTTCAATCGGCCGCCACCTGGCTCAATGTGCCGGCCGTCAAGATGCTCCTTGCCAAAGGCGTCGACGTCAACGCCGCCAACACCGACTCAGGTACAGTCAAGAACGGCAAGATCCAACTCACGAACCTCACGCCGCTGCTCCTCGCCGCTCCCTTCGGTTCACCCGATCTGATGAAGCCCCTCCTTGCCGCCGGTGCGAATGTGAATGCCGCCGATGGCCGTGGTATGACTCCGCTCGCCTCCGCGGTCGCTACAGAACGGCAGAACACCGCCTCTATCCAACTCCTCATCAAAGCCGGCGCCAATCTTAACGCCAAGAATCTCATGGGGCAAACTCCGCTCGATTGGGCCAACCTCATTGGCAACCCCGCCGTCATCGCAATGCTGAAGAAAGCAGGGGCCAAGCCCGGAAACCCCCACCAACCCCCGTCGCGCGATTCCTCGTCCACTCCCACTGCGCTGGAAGCCGTCAATCGCTCCATTCCGCTCATTCAGCGCGTCAACAGCAAGTACTTCGAGAACAGTGGCTGTGCCGGATGCCATCATCAGATGATCGCCCAGGTGATGTTCCAGCAGGCACGCAACGCAAGCCTCAACCACAACAGACAGGCCGCGGCGCAGACGTCCCGAGAGGTCTACGGGCAGTTCCAGCAGTTCACTGAGATCATGCTCCAGCGCATGGATCTGCCGACCATAGATATCCCCCTCTATGGCCTCTTTGGACTCGCCGCCGACGGCCAGAAACCGGACCTCATTACCGACACCGTTATCGCCACCATCGCCAGCCTGCAGCAGTCCGACGGCGGCTGGTCCAACTACGGCATCACGCGGCCGCCCATCGACGAGAGCAATATCCAGCGGGCCGCCCTTGGACTCCGGGTGCTGCAACAGTTCCCAATCCCTGCCCGTCTGTCCGAGTTCGACTCGCGCATCACCAAGGCGAAGTTCTATATCGAGCGGGCCAAGCCAGTGACCAACGACGATTACATCTGGCGCGCCATTGGATTAAAGTGGGCCAAATCCAGCGCCGCCTTCGTCGCCGCGCAACAACTCCTCAAACGCCAGCTCCCCGATGGCGGCTGGGCGCAAAACCAATGGTCCGCCTCGGATGCCTATGCCACCGGCGAAGCGCTCTGGGCTCTGCGGGAAACCGGCGCTCTCCAGCCGGACAGCCCCGACTACCGAAGAGGCGCGAAACTGCTTCTCTCCACGCAATTCCCCGACGGCTCCTGGTACGTTCGCAGCCGCGCTCCCAAATTCCAGCCCTATTTCGAAAGCGGCTTCCCTTACTCTCACGATCAGTGGATCTCCGCGGCCGCAACGTCCTGGGCTGTCGCGGCGCTCGCTCCCCTGGCCGTCTCCACAGCGGCGTCTCCGGCGCAATAGAATAGTCCTAATGCGACTCTTCCTTCTTACGGCAATTCTCGCCGCCTCCCTGTCCGCTCAGGAGCCCGGCTTCACTGCGCTCTTCAACGGAAAGAACCTCGATGGCTGGACCCTCGTCGGCGGGAAAGGTCCCGGTTACGTAGTGAAGGACGGCATCATCGTGTGCCCGCCGGACGGCGGTGGCAATCTCTTCACCGAGAAAGAATACGGTGACTTCGTCCTCCGCCTCGAATACAAGCTCTCGCCCGGTGGAAACAACGGTGTCGGCATTCGCGCACCGCTCGCCGGTGATGTCGCTTATCAGGGAATGGAAATCCAGATCCTCGACGATACCCATGAACGCTACAAGGGCAGGATCAAATCCGAGCAGCACTCCGGCTCAGTCTATGACGTCTTCCCCGCGCGCACCGGTTTCCAGAAGCCTGCCGGCGAGTGGAACGAGTACGAGATTACCGCCAAGGGTAGCAACATTCACATCAAAGTGAACGGCGTTACTATCATTCATTGCGACCTCAACGACGTAACCGAAGAGAAGACCATCAAGCGCCACCCCGGCATTCGCCGCGCCTCTGGCCACGTCGGATTCCTCGGTCACGGTACTCTCGTCGAGTTCCGCAATGTCCGCATCAAACCACTGTAATCCCGGCCTCATCGAGTGGTTGTCACACTGAGATAGTCGAACGCCAGTTCCTCCCAGCCTGCTAACGGGGATTGTCTCTTTCCCGGTTTTGCGCTTGTCGCCAATGTTGGGCTTGCCGCAAGCGTTGCGTTCGCCAGCATCGCGGCAACTCCACCTTCCGCGCCACCAGTCTCTACCGCGTCCTCCCAAAGTGCCGGGAACGCCGACGCAGGAACGAACATGCCGCCTTCCACTCCTCCGCCAGTTACCACGATGGGCCGGCCGTCGCCTGATAGGGGCCCCAACACCGGTGCGAACGCCGGCGCGTCTGACCTGCTTGCAATCCCATAACCATAAGGGGGCGCGATACTGCCAGGCACTCCTGCTGCCCATTGCCCGCCCACGAAGCTCTCCAGCCCACCTACCCCGCCGATGCCCGCAACACGGCCCGTCTGGTTCATTCCCGGCATTGACACTTGCCCAACCGGCATGCGCGCCTCCGGCTTTCCTTCCGCGGGGGGCGCCATCGCCGGAGCAACCTCCTCACTTAGTTCGCCAATCAGTCCGGTCCAATTCTCCAACTCCACCTCGGCGCTCGGCAGCGAATGAATCTCCTCGGGCCGCTTCGGCTTCTGCATCGAGGGCATCTTTACGTCCGGCTTCATTTCCGCCGGCGGCTCCTCAAAATGGCCCGACCGCAGACTTGCCATTAATGCGCTACCCGCCGCAGGATTCAAGTACGATGCCACCGTCTCAAACAACTGCGAATTGGACTGCAATTGCGCCGCGTACTGTGAAGGATCCGCTTCCCACAATCGCCGCGCCTTGCGTAGCGTGCTGATCGCTTCTTTCGTTCTGCCGGAAACCACATACACAACACCGAGGCTCTCCAGCGCCGGCGCCAGCCGCTCATCCCGCGCGCCTTCATACCGCCCCACCGCCTGCTGCATCAGTTCCACTGCCGTGCCATAGTTGCCGCGAAGGGAATGCGTACCACCCAGTCCCATCAACACCGCCGCATAATCGCCCGAATTCCCGCCGCCCAACTGACGTTCCCGCAACCGCAGCGCCTTCTCATAGTGCGCCACCGCCTGCTCCAGGTTATCCGACGCCTGGTAGGTCTCCGCCAGCGCCTGATAGTCCCTCGCCACTTCTTCCGATTCTTCCCCCGGCGACGTCAGGTGCGCCGCCAGCGCTCTCTCGAAATGGTAGATCGCGCCTTCCCAATCCGACGCCTCTTTCAATAAACGCCCCAGTTCGGACTCAATATTCCCCGTAAGCTGATGCTCCGCACCGCACTCCCGCTGCGCCAGATTCGATGCGCTCGTCAACTCCTCAATCGCGCGCCCCGTTTCCCCGATCTGCCCCAATACAGCAGCCAGTCGCCTGTGCCTTTCGATAATGGCTCCGGTGTCGATCGGCCTGCTTCGCTGCTGCGTCGCCAGCGCACGTTCCAAATGCGGCACCGCCAGAACCGGCTCGCCCAGATCCAGACAAATACTCGCCAGCAGATTCTCCGTATCCGCCAGCTCCTCGTTCTGCTTCTCCGCGTCCAGATGAATGAGCGCGGCGAGCGCCGTCTCTCTTGCCTGCGCCGGCTTCTTCTGCTGGTAACGCGCATCGGCGAGCGCGCTCAGTGCTTTGGCATATACGAAACGCCGGTGCGGACGGTCGCGCGTCTGGTCCAGCAGGCAGAGGAAAAACTCCTCCGCCTCGGAGAATCGCCCGAGTTCCAGCAGCCGCTCTCCCTCGCTACAGTCAATGGCCGCGTTCCCCGGTCCGCCAAGTCCAGGCACCGCGTTCCGCACAGCCCTCGTCATTCTCCGGAATGCTTCCATGTTTCTGGACACTTCTTTCCTGATCTTCCATCGGTGGTCCAGGCAAAGATCAGATAAGGGAATCCCCTAGTACACCTCTCCTCTCCCGGACTAGAACTGTGGGGAAATCGTCCTAGTGCATTAGTTTCCTAATCGTTTTGACTTCTCCTTCCTTTAGCATGGAAACAGACCGAACTTATTTCGTCATAGGTGCCTCTCGTGGATCTCTGCCTGCAATGTGGTTTGCCGATCCCGCCGCAGGTCGCCCTGCTGGGGGAATCTCGATTCTGCTGTCCCCAACACCGTTCTGAATTCCGGCTCACTCAGGAGCGCGTCCGCCTGCTCCAGATCCCGGAGCCCGGCGCCGAGTGGGAGTTGCCCCCGGAAGCCTACGGCGATTCCACTCTGATGGCTCCGTTGCTCGCCGAGGCTTGTCCCGCCCTCCGCATTCATTTGCGGCCTCGTACCCCGCAATCGCAGCCTGTCTCTCGCAAGTACGCCATCGAGTTTCAATGCCAGTCCTCTCTGCCGCCATTAGGCCTTGCGCGCAGTGTTCGACTCGCATCGCTCCGCCCGCGCGTGGCTCCAGGATGCTGGTTCGCGCCAGTCCCCGTGGTTCCGCAGCCTGGCCGTCAAGACCGCCTGTCCCGCTACTCGCTCGTCATGAGCCTGATGCGGCTCAACCAGGAACTCCAGCCCGTTCGCTCTTCTACCTTCTACCGTTCTCATCCGGTGCAGATCAGCAAGCAGCCTGCCCCTGTGTATCGAAAGCTGCGAGGCTTCCCCGTCTTCACTGTCGCTGAAGGCGAGCCGGCACTTAGCGGATTCGCCGTCATGGGAGCTGCCGCTTGGGCCTGCACGCAGCCTCTCCACGTGCGTGCCGGATCACCTCCGCAAAACGTTTCCTCCGCACTCGACGCCGTGCTTCCGAACACTGCCATCGCGGCGGCCGGGTCCGTCCCCTCGGCCTCGTATACCGCCATCCCGATGCCCGCTCTCGATGCCGCTGTCGGACGATTGCACGGCTTCGACGTCTTCCCCGTCAATCATAAGCCTGCTTCCCCCCGCCATATCCCAAGCCTCCGGGAACCATGGGACCTGTCCACGGACTTCGTTCCCAGCCTCGATTCCGTTCGTGACATCGCCGATTCCCTGCTCGCCACCAGATTCCAGCTTCGCGATCGCCGCTCCGAGTTCGGCCTGCATGTCCCGCAGGCAGTGATGCTCCCTCTTCGCCCGCGCCTCCTGCTGTCCACTACCGAGGCCAGTGTTGCGCCCACCACTTCCGAGAGAGAGGCTGGCGTCGTGTCCATTCTAAGCCTTCGCGCCGCTCTCGGATCGCGCAGGTGATGCCAAGGACCACCTATGAGCACCCCCGCCATCAACTGGGCATGGTTCGTCGATGAGGAATTGGTGCAGTCGTCCCTCGCTTTGGAATCGGGCGACCTGCAATGGAACAAGCGAATCGCCAGCCATCCCGCCATTGCCGATGCTCTGCATTTCCATCTGCAAGGGGATTGCGAAGGCGCGCTCGCCGCCCTCCGTCCCGCCATCGTCGCGGGCAATCCCGATGCGCTGCTCCTCGCTGGTCAACTGTCTTTCGAAAGCGGTAAGACGGAGGACGCCGCCCGCCATTACAAACGCCTTGCCGAATTGAAGCCTGATCACCTCTTTGCCAGCCTCAATGCCGGCATCTGCCTGGCCCGCCTACGCCGCTGGCGCATGGCTGTGGAATGCCTCCAGCGGGCCGTGGTGCTCGATCCCGATTGCGCGCAATCCTGGTATGTTCTCGGCGTATGCCTGCTCAACGAGCGCCGCGCCGCCGAAGCCCGGTCTTCCTTCGCCCACAGCCTCAAAGTCAGGTCTGATTACGCTCCCGCATGGTTCGGCCAGGCCGCCGCGCTCCAACTGGAAGGCAAACACCAGGAAGCGCTCGACATCTACGAACGGTTGCTCTCCGCCCAGCCTGACCACGTTGCCCAGAAACAGCGCGAGCTGCTGGAAAACGCCCTCTACGCCGCCTGGCAGCTCAACGACAGGACGCGCATCAAAGCCTATTCTGTGCTCCTTGCACGCAACAGCATGTCTACGCATGGCCTGTGGGCCCAACTGGTCCTCGCTGTCGATGCCCGTGATTTCGCCGCCGCCGCCGATCTTGGTTCTGCACTTGCCCAGGGCGAATCTTCCACACCGGTTGACTGGTACAACTACGGTGTCTGTCTTCGCCTTGCCGGCCGCCATCAGGAGGCCGCCGGCGCTTTCGAGAATGTCGTCGCCGCCAATCCTGATGATGCTGGTGCCGCCTGCGAACTCGCCGCTGCGCATTGGGCCTGCGGCAATGTCCATCAAGCGGAGGAAGCCTACGAGGAAGCCCTCTTTCGCGACCCTTCGCGCGAGCAGGCGCGACTCTCACTCCTCCTTCTCGCCCTCGAACGTGGTGATGCCGCGCGGGCAGAGGACTTGCGCTCCGGGATCCATGACGCGCATGGCGCAATCTCGTTTCGTATTGGTGTCCTGCGCCATCGCAGCGGTCAACTGGAAGAGGCCGTCAATCTCTACCTGGATTCCCTCAGCCGCAACCCAGAACAGGCCGAATGCCGCTGGAATCTTGCCCACGCCCTTCACTGTCTCAAGCGATTTCCGGAAGCGAAACTCCACTGGCGCAAAGCGCTCGAGCTCGACCCTTCCCTAGGGGTCTTGACTTTCAAGAGTTGATGTAAACAAGTCAAGTTTCAGGCCACCAGCTTTGCCTCCCGGATTTGCAGGTCGATTTCTTTCTCGATTTTGTCGAAGGCGCTCTGCAACCCAGATGAAGCGGGTGGGGCGTT